>NZ_JBHTGN010000001.1:0-648782 GCF_042666755.1 Rossellomorea sp. GCM10028870
GAACAGTTTAATGGACGGGATCAAGTCCCACGGGGGCTTCCGTTCTACCCCGGCTACCGTAATCATATATCGATATAAAAAATGGTCAACCAGAAATATCTTGCTGACCTTATAATACGAAAGGGGGCTGTAGCTTAAGATAGTTCGGGTAGCCGAGTTATCTTAAGCGTTTTTTCTCTGTTCATTCAAGGGTCATTTAAGGGCATAAGAGGATTGCTCAAAATCATAATATTTAAAATAATTGGTATTGTAAGATGGTTATTCATTATATATAAAGGGATATAGAGGAGGAATCATATGCCTAAAATTGACAATATGTTAGCCATTCTATGGATGCTTCGTTCAGGTGAAAAAATGACAGCACAACAAATTTCAGAAAAGCTAGAGATGAATATAAGGACGGTGTATCGTTATATTGATACCATTTCAACAAGTGGCGTACCGATCGTTTCAGAACCAGGACATAACGGTGGATACTCTTTATTGAACCATTTTGTTGAGGCTCCTCTGTTTTTTGATTTTGAGGAGCAAACTTCACTCTTTCATGCGGCTGTTTTTGCAGAAGAAGCCGGGTATTATGGAGGGGAAGCACTCGATAGGGCCATTTCTAAACTAAGCCACCACTCCAATCAAGAGCAGGAAGCAAAGATCAACCAACATGTAACCAGTCTTGAAGTCATAAGTCGATTACGTCCACCCTCTATGGAACTTTTACTGAAGGAGTTGGAACAGGCCGTAGCTGACGGGTACTCAGTCAACATTCTTTATCATAAAAGTGTCGAAAGACCATTAAGTGAAAGATTGGTCGATCCGTACAGATTGATCTATTGGAATAACAAGTGGTATGTGATTGGATTTTGTCATCTTCGGAATGATATCCGCAGTT
This sequence comes from Rossellomorea sp. GCM10028870, assembly GCF_042666755.1. Classification (NCBI taxonomy): domain Bacteria; kingdom Bacillati; phylum Bacillota; class Bacilli; order Caryophanales; family Bacillaceae; genus Rossellomorea; species Rossellomorea sp. GCM10028870. Next base: position 887 of record NZ_JBHTGN010000001.1, read on the forward strand.
TTAGAGTGGATCGAATGGAAAGTCTGGTGCTAACCGAAAATACGTTTATCCGACCGGAGAATTTTTCAGCACGTGACTTTTTCGTGAAAAACCTTCTTCCAACGATTGAAGATAAGGAAGGGATTATGTCTTTGGTTCTTCATGGGGGAAAAAGTGCATTGGATGATATTTGTCAACATTGGTTTTTAGGACATTATGTAAAAGAACGCACCTGCAATCAAGCAGTTTTTCTTCTGGAAAAAGAGATCATACATACATATGTACCTTATTTACTTTTACCGTACAATACATCGATTAAAGTGATTGAGCCAATAAGTCTTAAAAAAAGACTTGTTGAAGTTCTGTCGGAATTAATGGAATTTCATCAAGTTTAATGACTTCCCTGACGCTACTTGTCAGGGAAGTTTTATTATAATGACTCTATAAATGGTGATGGGAGTGTTATGGGATGCAAACAACAAAGGCTTTTCTATATGTATTAGATACAATGTCGGACTGGGAATACGGGTATTTAATAGCTGAACTAAACTCAGGAAGATATTTCAAAAAAGAGGCAGCACCTATAAAAGTCATGACAGTAGGGGCTACTAAAGAAATGATTACGACGATGGGGGGACTGAGCATAAAACCAGATATCTCCCTTGATGAATGTACTCTTGAAAGGGAAGATCTTTTAATCTTACCAGGGGGGACGACTTGGAGTGAAGACATTCATCAACCGATTTTGGAAAGGGTTGGCCAAGCTTTAGAGCTTGGCACGGTAGTTGCTGCCATTTGTGGTGCAACGGAGGGCCTGGCGAATATGGGATACTTAGATACTAGAAAACATACAAGTAATAACTTAGAATATACGAAAATGGTATGTTCTAACTATAAAGGAGAAACGTTCTATGAGTCGGGACCTGCGATAGCTGATGGTAATTTAATTACGGCATCAGGAATAGCTCCTCTGGAATTTGCAATGGAGGTACTGAAAAAAATAGATGTGTTTAAGCCCGATACATTGCATTCATGGTATAACCTAAATAAGACTCATCAACCCCAATACTTCTTCGAGCTAATGAATTCAATAAATAAATGAAGGTACTGAAAAGCCCAATTTCTCTATTTCTATTTGTAGAGAAGTTGGGCTTTTTGATGTGGAATTTGATGAACGAATCAACCCAACCCCAATAATCGGAAGCGGCGTCATATTCGTCAACAAATCAGTAGACGGAAGCATTCCTCTTAATTCGTCTTGACGATTAAAAAAGGCTGAAATAAGGGGACATATTCAGCCTATTGATTCAAGAAATACAATTTGATGATCATCGAGACATGATGGGCTGTCACCACATCCAAGACCTCTTCAAGTGAAGGGATGGCTTCTCCTTGGAAAGAGGGGTGAAACCTTCGTCTTATTAAAGTGCTATTCAATTGCATAATTATCCTGAAATACTTTCGATTGCTTTAATTTGAATGTATTTGAAAGCATTATCCTATAAAGAACTATAAAACTCATCTTCACTTTTTCAGCTTGTTAATCGAAAAAAGAAAAAGTTGAAATCTACTATTTTAACTTCGCTTATATCTTCTGCTCATATATAGTTATTTAAAGTTTAGAGGTAAAGTAAGTTAATTCAACACAGAAAAATGACTCCTCTATTTTACGTAAAACTCTTTTATTTATAAATTAAGAATTGCAAAATAATATTAAGCACTAGTCATCCCTTGAAGTAACAATAAACTCTAAGCTGACATAAACAACATCCAAAAAAGAACAAAAGTAGTTTTTAATCTTATTATGTTGTCCATTCCTGTTAAACTTCAAAATAAACTATATTTGAATTTCTACATCGTTTTCTACTTTACTAGTTTGTTTTAAATACATTTTTTGTTTATTTATACAATTAATGGGTATTTTTAAAGAGGTAAGAAAATATAGGAGGTATAGAAATGAGAAAAATAATTTGTGGGATTTCTGTTTTCACATTGTTCATGTCTATCGCGTTACCTATCTCTGCAAAAAATTCAATTTCATTAGAAGAAAGAAAAATTAAGATTGGTGAAGGAATCTACTAAGTACATCCTACTAAGGAAGAGATTGAGGATTATCGACAAAAAAATAATTTACCTAAGCCAATTCAAATGGATGTGAATGAATTTAGAGATGAAATTATTAAGACAATGAAATTAAAAAAGACCGAAAAGTTCTCGACTGAAAATGGAAACAAGCATGTCGTTAAATATTATGAAATTGCTTTTCAATCCTCCAAACATGCAGATTTAATTAAGAATAACTTACGAAAAGATGCTTCTTTAGCTAAATCAGACGGCCCAGTAATGATACCACCAGGTATTGATGATCCCCCTCAATGTGAAATTGACGAACAACTACTCAGAATTGATATTGAGTTCTCAGGCCTAAACTTTGAAGGAAGATTTGATACGGCTACAGGATACCAAAACGACTTAGAAAACGAGAGATTCATAAAAGGTTTTGAAATTGTCACAGGAGAATTTGTTTCTAATCCCGTTTACAATTTGCTAACAGGTTCAGTTTTAGAAACAGTAAAATCGGGGGCTGAAGGGAATACAGACGCAACTTCATATGACCGGGTAGTATCCAAAAACGCTCAGGTTTGTACTAAGTCCGGATGGAAGACTTATTTTATATCTAATCAAAAAGAGGTTTATTGGGCTCACGACCAAAGGGCCACGGACACTAATTCAGGAAATGTTTACACTGATTATCAACAATATTTCCCTTCTGTATACCATCCAATCCATTGGATTCAAAACACTTGGTTTGAAGATGAAGAAACATTACTAGAAATTGCTTATGAAAGATATAGAAGAGGTGAGGGTGTGGGTTATGATAAAATTGAAGATGAGTATTACAAGAGTATTTGGAATTTAACACCAGGTTATAATTACTAAATGCAATCCTGATTGACCTCTCTATAAGTAACAGCGTTAGAAACGTACTATATTTTACACGAAAGGATCGTTACAATTGACTCTAAACAAAAAGTCGTTTCTCTAATAGCTTTCATTCTTGTGGGGGTTACCATTCTGATTTTTGTTTTTAATATAGTAAATCAATCACCAAAAAAAGTAGTAACCAATATCATGGAGGATGTCCAGGAAAACAAGGAAGTCGAAGAAATCTCAAATGAGAATCAAAAAAAACTTCAATACTTTTTTGAGTATTCCCAAGAGCGAAATTTAGAGAATCCAAATTTAATTGTAAGTGATTTTCCTAGTAGACCCAATATTGTTACAGTAACGATCGAAATCATTCAAAACGATAAAAAAAAGGGTATAGAAGCAATTTATGAAGGTCGTGCTGATTTTTATTTAAAGAAACAAGGTCTTAAATGGGAGGTAGAGAAAATACAAGTTACTCCCTACAAAAAAGAAAGGTAACTTTAGAACTGGATCTTTAAAATCAGAACGGAACAGTCATTTCGCCGACCATCTTTATGTATCTTAGTCCATATTCAGTATAGAGGACTTCAAAGGATAATAGTTCACTCACATGTTTACTAATCCTATGACAAAGAAAAAGACTCGTCACTTGAAGAGTCTTTTTTTTCTACTGGCTACCATTTATGAATTCAAATAGTATATCATTATAGACTGATATATAGCTATTGCTCTTTATAGATTCCAAAACTTTGGATCGCCTGCTGAAATACCAAGGACACTAGCTCTTAGTTCATGAATTCAAAATTTATCCTTTGAACTGGTCAATAAGTTTTAGGATTAAACTATTGCAAACGATTACAAACCTATGTTATTTTATGTGTAACCGGTTACACAGTAACCAACCAAACGAACAGGAAGTGACAAGCGTGGCAACAATCAAGGATGTGGCGAGTGAAGCGGGGGTGTCGGTGGCGACGGTCTCCCGGGTGCTCAATGATAACGGCTATGTAGGAGCCGAGACGAGGAAGAAGGTAATGACGGCGATCAAGAAGCTGAATTACAGCCCGAATGAAGTCGCACGCTCTCTCTACAAACGGGAGTCAAGGCTGATCGGGCTGCTGCTTCCGGATATCACAAACCCGTACTTCCCGCAGCTGGCGAGAGGGGTCGAGGATGAAGTGAGTGAGGCTGGGTTCAGGCTCCTCCTTGGAAACAGCGACGAGAACATTCAGAAGGAGCTGGATTATATCCAGACCTTTGTTCAAAACAATGTCGTCGGCATGATTTCTGCGACCAATCATGTGGAGCATGATCAGCTGTATAGTGAATTGAATCTCCCACTCGTCCTCCTTGACCGGACCACGGACAATTATCCGGCTGTTTATGCGGACGGACGCAAAGGGGGACGCCTGGCGGCAAAGACCCTGGTTGAAAAAGGGGCGAAGCGGATCACCGTCATGAAGGGACCGGTCCACGTCAAGCCGGCACAGGACCGATTCCGTGGTGCCGTCGAGTACCTAAGTGGGACCGACGTCGATTTCACCGTGATGTCGACGATCTCGTTCTCCTTTGAAGATGCAAAGGGATGGGCTGAGGAACTGTTCGCCACCTATCCAGATACGGACGGGGTCATCGCGAGCAATGATATCGTCGGGATCGCGATTCTCCATGAGGCCCTGAGGCTGGGGAAGAAGATACCTGAAGACTTGCAGATCATCGGCTACGATGACATCCCCCAGAGCAGCCTTTCCTATCCGGCGCTCTCCACGATCAGGCAGCCGGCATACGAAATGGGTAGGCAAGCGGCGGCACTTCTGATTAAACTGATAAAAAAAGAAAGAGACATCGATACAACGGTTCAGCTTCCCGTTGAACTTATACAGCGAAGCACAACAAGAAAGGGATGAAGGAAGATGAAAAAAGCGAAAATTGCCGTGATCGGCAGCTCATCCATGGATTTGGTGGTGACATCAGCGAAACGCCCAGGTGCAGGGGAAACGGTACTCGGCGACAGCTTCGACACGGTACCAGGTGGGAAAGGCGCCAACCAGGCCGTTGCAGCAGCAAGGCTTGGGGCTGATGTTTACATGATCGGATGCGTGGGGGATGATCCATACGGCCAAGAGATTTTAGAAAACTTTAAGAATAACGGTGTTCATACCGACCATGTGGAACCGGTTACAGGTGAAAAATCCGGAACCGCCCATATCATCCTCGCTGAAGGCGACAACAGCATTGTCGTCGTAAAAGGGGCCAATGATCTTGTGACACCAGAGTACGTAGAAAAGACAGCCGATTTCCTCAAAACATGTGATCTAATCATGATTCAGCAGGAAATTCCAGAGGAAACGGTTGAGTACGTGGCAGACCTGTGCAACAAGATTGAAGTACCACTGCTACTGAACCCGGCACCGGCACGGAAGATTTCACAGAATGTCATCGTTGGCGCGAGCTACCTGACACCAAATGAGCATGAAGCAGATGTACTCTTTAACGGAATGAATCCGTCAGAAGCGCTGAAACAATATCCTGACAAAGTCATCATCACCGAAGGAGCAGCCGGAGTCCGCTACCATGATGGAACAAAGGAAATCATGGTTCCTTCCTTCAAAGTCGAAGTGGTGGATACGACAGGGGCAGGCGATACCTTCAATGCCGCATTCGGAACAGCCGTAGCTGAAGGACAATCAATGGAAGAAAGTCTCCGATTCGCAAACCGCGCCGCATCCCTTTCCGTGACCGGTTTCGGGGCACAGGGCGGAATGCCGACAAGAAACGAAGTGGAAAGGAAGCTGGCAGAATGAAACGACATGGCATCTTGAACAGTCACATAGCAAAAATACTTGCCGATTTCGGCCACACGGATACAATCGTCGTGGCCGATGCCGGTCTCCCGATTCCGTCAGACGTCGTGAAAATCGACCTGGCATTGAAACAGGGGGAGCCTTCCTTCCTTGACGTGGTCGAACTGTTAAAGGAAGAAATGGTCATCGAAAACGTCACGCTTGCAGAAGAAGTAGAAACAAATAAAGGGGTACACGAGCAAATGACCTCATGGTTCGATGGGATCCAGTATGTATCCCATGAAGACTTCAAGAAAGAAACCCATAAGGCGAAGGCCGTCATCCGCACGGGGGAAGTCACACCGTATGCGAATTGTATCCTTCACGCGGGAGTCATTTTTTAAAACAAAGGGGGTAGTAGCATGCAGATCAGCATGAAGAATATCCATAAAGCATTTGGGACGAACAAGGTCCTTGAAGGCGTGGACATCGAGATCGGGGATGGTGAAGTCCATGCCCTGATGGGAGAAAACGGTGCCGGAAAGTCGACCCTGATGAATATCCTGACGGGCCTTCATAAGAAGGATCAGGGAACGATCACCATCGACGGGAAGGACAAGACGTTCGATAATCCGAAGCAGGCCGAGGAATTCGGCGTTACTTTCATCCATCAGGAGCTGAACGTCTGGCCGGAGATGACCGTCCTCGAGAATCTCTTCATCAATAAGGAACCGGTTACACAATTCGGTCTCATTAATACGAGAAAAATGAAAGCGGTTGCGAATGAGCAGTTTAAAAAACTGAACATTTCCATCCCTCTCACAAAAGAAGCCGGACAGTGCTCGGTCGGACAGCAGCAGATGATCGAAATCGCCAAAGCCCTTATGACGGATGCGAAAGTCATCATCATGGACGAGCCGACGGCGGCCTTGACGGACCGGGAAATCGACACGCTCTTCACCGTCATCCGTTCACTAAAGAAAGCCGGTGTGTCGATTGTGTACATCTCCCACCGGATGGAAGAGATCTTCACGATTTGTGACACCATCACGGTCATGCGGGACGGACGCACGGTGGATACGATGCCGATTCCCGAGACGAACTTCGATGAGGTCGTGAAGAAAATGGTCGGACGGGAATTGACCGACCGCTTTCCAAAACGCCAGCCAAAGCCAGGCGAAACGATGCTTGAAGTCAGGAACCTGACGAAGAAAGGGTTGTTTGAAAAAATAAGCTTCGAAGCACGTTCAGGAGAAATCGTCGGCGTGTCAGGATTGATGGGAGCAGGCCGAACGGAAATCATGCGCACCATCTTCGGACTCGACGGCCGTTATGAAGGCGAAATAATCGTAAATGGGAAACCGGTCACCATTAAAACACCAGATCAGGCGGTGAAACTCGGTCTTGGCTTCATCACCGAGGATCGGAAGGATGAAGGACTCATCCTCGACTTTTCCCTGAAGGATAACATCGCCCTTCCAAGCCTCTATAGCTTCACAAAGAAAGGCTTGATCAATGATAAAAGCGAACAGGACTTTGTAGAGATGCTCATCAAACGGCTGACGATCAAGACCGAATCAGCCCGGACCCATGCAAAGAACCTTTCGGGTGGGAACCAGCAGAAGGTGGTCATCGCCAAATGGATCGGGATCGGTCCGAAAGTGCTCATCCTCGACGAACCAACAAGGGGAGTCGATGTCGGGGCGAAACGGGAAATCTATCAACTGATGAACGAGCTCACCGACCGCGGCGTCGCAATTGTGATGGTCTCATCCGAGCTGCCAGAAGTACTCGGGATGAGCGACCGCATCCTCGTCGTCCATGAAGGGACCATCGCAGGGGAGCTTTCTAAGGAAGACGCAACACAGGAAAAAATCATGACATTGGCGACAGGAGGTCACGCACATGAATAACGCACTCAAAACGAATCACGTCGGCAATCTGATGCAAAAGCTCGGTCCACTACTCGGACTGTTTGTGCTGATTGCGACCGTATCCATCATCAACCCTAGTTTTCTAGAACCCTTGAACTTATTGAATCTATTACGTCAGGTCGCGATCAACGCCCTGATTGCCTACGGGATGACCTTCGTCATTTTGACCGGAGGAATTGACTTATCCGTCGGATCGATCCTCGCCTTATCCAGTGCCCTGATGGCAGGGATGATGGTATCCGGAATCGACCCGATCCTTGCGATCCTGATCGGCTGTATCCTCGGAGCTCTGATGGGAATGGTCAACGGATTATTAATTACAAAAGGTAAAATGGCACCATTCATCGCGACACTTGCAACGATGACGATGTTCCGTGGGTTGACGCTTGTGTATACTGACGGAAATCCAATCACAGGACTTGGCGACAGCTATGCCTTCCAACTGTTCGGAAGAGGATACTTCCTTGGAATCCCAGTACCGGCCGTCACGATGATCCTGACGTTCGCGATCCTGTGGGTGATCCTGCACAAAACCCCGTTCGGCCGCAAAACATATGCCATCGGTGGAAATGAAAAAGCAGCCCTCATCTCAGGGATCAAAGTACCACGCATCAAAGTGATGATCTACTCCCTGGCCGGCTTATTGGCCGCACTCGCAGGAGCAATCCTCACGTCACGCCTGAATTCAGCCCAGCCGACAGCGGGTACATCCTATGAACTCGATGCCATCGCCGCCGTCGTCCTAGGTGGGACAAGCCTGTCAGGCGGACGAGGACTGATCGTCGGAACATTGATCGGTGCACTCATCATCGGAACGTTAAACAACGGTCTGAACCTGCTCGGCGTCTCATCCTTCTTCCAAATGGTCGTAAAGGGTGTCGTCATCATCATCGCGGTTCTCATCGACCGAAAGAAAGCAGCGTAGGAGGGATACTATGAAAAAAGCATGGTTACTACTAATCAGTTTGTCACTCCTATTCCTCGGCGCCTGCTCCCTGCAGCCGCCGGAATGGGCCAAGCCAAATAAAAGCTCAAACCCGGAAGACATTAAAATCGGACTATCCGTTTCGACACTTAATAACCCATTCTTCGTCTCCATGAAAAACGGGGTAGAAGACGAAGCTAAGAAACAAGGCATGGAAGTCGTCGTCGTTGATGCACAGAATGACGCCGCCAAGCAAATCAATGACGTAGAAGACCTCATCCAGCAGGGCGTCAACGTCTTACTCATCAACCCGACGGACTCAGCGGCCATCTCTACTGCCGTCCAGTCCGCCAACAGCCTTGGTATTCCGGTTGTCACACTCGACCGCTCAGCTGAAAAAGGAGACGTCGCCACACTCGTCAGCTCGGATAACGAAAAAGGCGGCGAAATGGCCGGAGAATATCTGGTCGAACAGCTTGGTGAAGGAGCAAAGGTTGCAGAACTTGAAGGTGTCCCTGGAGCATCCGCCACTCGTGAGCGGGGAGCCGGGTTTCACAACATCGCGGATGAAAAGCTGGATGTCGTGGCCAAGCAGACTGCAAACTTTGATCGTACCGAAGGATTGAATACAATGGAGAACCTGATCCAAGGGAATCCAGATATCAAAGCCGTGTTCGCACATAACGATGAAATGGCGTTGGGAGCACTGCAGGCGATCCAGAGTTCTGGTCGTGACGTTCTAGTCGTTGGATTTGATGGGAATGAAGATGCGATGACTAGCATTCGGAATGGTAACCTGTCTGCAACTGTCGCTCAGCAGCCTGAAAAGATTGGTTCGTTGGCCGTTCAGGCTGGGGCAGATGTGTTGCAGGGTAAGAAGGTTGAGAAGAAAATTCCGGTGCCGTTGAAGTTGGTGACGGAGGAGAATATAGAAGACTCTTCAGAATAAATTGTGGTGGTAAACCTCATTCGTGCATGTGTACGAATGAGGTTTTTTTCTTTGTTGTTAAAAGTAGTGGAGAAAAGAATTTAGCTTTTCTTGCTTGCGTTTGCTCCAAATGAGTTGGGGGGTCCCTGTTTTTCAGATGATTAAGCCAAAAGAAATAATCACCTTTAATAACAGCATATTTAATAAAGAATATTCACCTAAGGGTATCCTTTCCCAGGCCTTCTCCCTATATAAAAGTTGAATACAGATTGAATCAAATGAGTAGATGGAGAAATTTAAATCAATGGATGTTCGATTTGCATACATTTTATCGCCTGTATCTGTGGATTGTGTTGAATGCCATGTATGAGGGCGGAGTTCAGTTAGGGTGTGTGGTGCACGGTGAAGGGCATTATATTCGGTCCATTGGGAGGACTCGAGAGAATCTGTTTTTTAAAGTGAGAATATGGCCTTTTTGTAAGAGGTTGGAGTCGGAGAGGTATGAGTATGGGGGAGTCTATACGTTTAAGCCGATGAATGATTTAGCTTGTGGGATCAGAATGTTTGTAAAAAAGAGATGTAATGATTCTGGAATTGACCAGCTTGGTAATAAAGCTGATTCCAGAATGTCTTCGTGCGGCGAAAAGCATGTGAATCGGGTGCGGAGAGAACCTGCAAACAGACTTAAGAACTTAGAGAACGAATAGATTTTAGAGAACAACAACATCAACACCACTGCCATTAGAGACACTTAGGATGTAGATAGGGGGAGGCGCTGATTGGATATTTCATTGGCAGGATGGATCATGATATTTGAGTAGTTCAAACGGAGGGCTCTGGTTCGAGCACTTGGAAGAGTGTAGAGAATTCAAATCTATATCATGATTGACTGATAAGGTCATTAGGTTGAAAGTGGGATTTTCCAGATTAATGAAGAAAAGTCGAATGGGATCCGTCCCCATTTAACCGGAGAAAAACCAAAAAAGCACGGGTGTACCAATCATCAAGATTTGAACAAAACTACATTTTACCTCTCAATAAAATAGTTTGTCAATGCTAAAGTTGTATTTATATCAAAAAAATGGTAAGGTTATTATCTGGTGATTTTCTACATTGAACGTTTTGTTATCTATCTTATTTATTCCGAAGGGAATTCAAACAGTTTTTGTGAGCTTTTTAGGCAATAGTACCCGAGTGTTTATACAAGGAGGACTAATATATTGAATTTAATCAATAAGAAAGTTACACATGAGCGGTTTGGTATGGGAAGCATCGTGAATCATAATGATACGGTAGTTGAAATCCATTTCGCCTCGGAAAATAAAAAATTTGTTTACCCGGATGCATTTGGACAGCACTTGAAACTGCATGATAAAAGTGCTGCCAATTCACTTGAAAAAATTTTACACGAGCAGGAAATGGAACTCAAAGAGGAAGAAATGCAGAAAGAAGAGGAAAAGGTACGGCAAAGAAGAAACCAGGAGCTTCGAGTGGGTCATGAAAAAAGTATGAAAAATCATAAACTTCATCCCGAATCGCAGATGGTTTACAGGTGCGATACAGAAGAACAGAGTAGCTCCTTTTCAGATTGGACGGTTTCCTCTGGTGAAATAAAAAGTGGTACGAATAAGGGTAAGCCAAACAAGCCCAGTCGCTTACACCAAAACAGTGCGGTCCTGCTGACAGCAGTCGATCCCGGCATGCCTGAAAAAGACAGACGGATCTTAGGTGTATATATGGTGAAGGATCATTTCATCGGTAAATTTTGTGAAGATGGAAATATTCCTGCCCATTCCCATTACAGACTCCAACTGACAGACGAGGAATCGAAACAGATGCCTTTCTGGAAGTACTATGTCAATGAAAAGTCCCCTCAGCAAACGACATGGAATACAGGCAAGTACCGATATTTTGATAATTCCTGGATGGCTCAGATTTTGCGCGACATCGTTTCATTGAAAAGTGACACGGAGGAACAAGAGCTGGCACAACAATTTCTGGACCACTTCTCTAAGATGAATCAAATAGTAGAGCAGGAGTTAAAAGAGCCAAATGGAGCATTATTGCGCGCTTAGATAAGAACAACGGGTGAACTAGCACATATAAGGTTAGAGAGTGTGTTTGGTTCACTGCGAATAGTGTTGAAAAGGGACAAGGCGGCCGCCTTGTCCCTTTTTGTGGTTTTTGGTGATATTAGGGTCAGACCCTCGGTACGGTGAAGCGTTGATGAACTGGGGGACAGACCCCATTCTCTGGTGAGAACAACTGACTACAACAATATTTATAATTTCAAATAGTCATATTACTAAATTTCTCCTTCTAGCAATATCTTATTTCTGTTAATATTAAGATTGAGCATTTGGAAAAAAATTCATTTTTAATGCGAAACTGTAGGGAGTGTTATGTATGAAAAATGAAGAAAGAATTGTGAAAGTAGAAAAAAGAGATACTCACAATGCAATCTCTTCTTGGAGTGGTTACGATTATCAAGGAAAGGTCGCAATATATTGGGTAATGCATTTAATTAATCAAATGGATATATCAGCTACTGAAATCAGTGATTACTCATTAGAAATAGAACATCTTGAAGATTTTACCATAAAATTAAATTCCAGCCCTTTCTCTATTCACCAAGTGAAATCTTATCAAGATAAGGCTACCATTTCTCCATACAAAGAAGCAATTTTAGAAATGATGGGGAAATGTGCAAAATATGATTCTATTACCTCAATACACCTCCACACTTGTTGCTTTATTTTAGCACCAAATAAAGAGGAACTAAAAACAACACTATCACAATTAACACCAGCAAAAAAAGTAGAACAATTTAAAGAATATAAAGAGCTGCTTTTTGAAAAAGAAAATTATGATGAAGTATATAAAAAATTATTTCTAAATAATCATTCTAAGCCACCAAGTAAAAGAGTAATCGATATACTTGATATAGATAATGAAATAAAATCAGAAATAAGAAAATTTTATAAAAAAAATCACGCATCTCTTCAAATAAAGTTTTCTGATTCGGAAGAAAACATAAACTTTATCTTTCATAACTTTGTTCATGAGATTAATCAATTTGTGTCAGCAAGACATAAAAAAAAGATTAATAAACCAGAAATTTCTTTTGATGTTTTTCTTGAAATTTTAAAAAATGAATTTGTTTTCAAATTTTCGCAAAAAACAGCTACAAGTATATTGAAATTTACACTTGAGGAATACTTTAAAGAATACTGCGAGAATGAAGATCTAAATTTGAAAGAGTGTGAGAACTGGAATGAAAATTGGAAAACTATTTGTTCTTTAAGTGATGAAGAATTTTTATTACTTTGCAAAAAACTGTCTCCCAATTTAAATATAAAAACAAAGGAGATTACTCAATATGATTACAAGGAGCTCATTGTAAAACCTGGGGTTCACAAATCACTAATACCAATGGTTTTAGAAGCAGGAGGCTTTGCGTTAGAGATTGAAGGGCTGAGTGAGTTATTCGTTCTAAATAAAGAAGGTATGCATCATTTAATTACAACAATTGCTGAAGTATCAGGGAAAAATACGGTTAATATTCAAGGGAAAAAAGTATTTGATTCATTAAAGAATGACAATGAACTTACCACTCTTCTATTTGATATTCACAAATTAATTACTAATGAGCTTGAGGGCCAATTTGATGGGACTATAGTGGATGTAGGACAAGCTTACCAAGAGTTCCCTGAAGAATTAGAGATAAGAGAGACAATTACAGTTCCTAAAAAATTAGAATTTATTACAGTAGATACAGCCAAGGGGGTATTTAAATGAAAAGCCTAATTAAGAAAATTCTTGAAGGAAAAGGTTTTATTGTTGATGAAAATATTCTAAAAGACGAGGGCAGTCTTCTAAGTAGACGGACAGAAAATAATAAGTTTGATTTTCTTACTGTAATGTTAATTGAAAATAAGGATATCAAAACCGAGAAAATCAAAGAGAAAATTGAAGAGTATCTATTAAAGATAGTCAAAAATCAACAAATATTTGTTGGAGTAGAAAAAAACTTATCACTTTTGCTCCTTATTGAAGTAGATTCATTAGAAAATTCGAGAGAGATAGCCCCATTAATATATGATATAGAGGAAGATCCTTACGATTTTAAAAAATTTGTATTGACTTATACAAAGCACCAAGTTGAGCTTCTTAAATCTTATATAGGTACGTCTGAAGGAAATGTAATCTCCTGCCTTAACGACATCTTAAACAATCCAACAACTTTTTCGAAATTTAAGAATCATGAAGACTCTGAAGAAGTACTAATTTATGATTTGGTGTCGAAATTATTTATTAAGATACCATTTTTAAATTTAGATAATAATCAACAAGCGATAACAAATTTATATGAAAAAATTGTAGAGAGGATAGATGATAGGGATAAAGATTTATGGGAATCTTTGATGCAACTAAATGAAAACTCCGGAAATAACCCTGACATTGAAGAAATTTTAGAATGTATAGGAGTTGAGACTTTTGAATAAATATGTAATTAAGAGATTATACATAAAAAATTTTAAATCAATTGATGAAACAACACTTGAATTAGGGGGGGCTAATTTAAATGTATTAGATGGCCCCAATGGATTTGGAAAAACCACTATATATGATGCCATTCAATTAATTCTTACAGGGAAGATAAGAAGAATTGTATCAAATAAAATCGTCACAACGAATAGAGGATTTAATGATTATCTGTTAAGTAAAAACCAAAGCGAACCAACTATAATAAAGATTGAATTCGAAAATAGAAATCTACCAGATGATCAATTTGTACTAGCTAGATCACTAACACCGAGTGAATTAACAAATGTTCAAAGGAGACCAGGAGATTTTACACAATTTAAACTTTACAAATTAAAGAATTTCGAACAGATGAGTTTAGAAGAAAGTATAACTGAAGATCAGCTGAATAATCTTTTTGGTATAAAAGATATGGGTGATACGTATAACCTTTATCATTATATTGAACAAGAGGAGAATTGCTTTCTTTTTAAACAAAATGAAAAGGATAGAATGGGAGCAATTTCTAAGCTTTTTAATATTGAAACAGAGATGAATCATAAACAATACTTAGAAAAAGTAAAAAACAAATTAATAAGTTCAAAAACCAAACTTATAGGAAAAATTTCTAAACATGAAAATGAATTAAATGATGATACCAAATCAAATATCGAAGTGCATGCCTATAAACCACTTATTGATCCTGATAATGTATTGGATGTACCGTGGGATAAGGAAGTCATAAAGCCATTAGATAGTAAATTGAAAGAGGAGTACTATAAAGAATTAGATGAAATCAATTATTTGCTTTCAAATTTTAAAGAATTTAAAAACCAATTAAAAAACGAAGAATTAGATAATGTAATACACAATGAAAAGAAATTAAAGGCAATAATTATTCTTGGACACTTCAATAATGATTTTTCTGATATTGAAAAACGATATAATATCCAATTAAAATTGGAGAAAATTCATTATATTTTAAAGAACAAACAAATTATAAACAAAGAAATTGATTGGGATTTCTTACTAGAAACATTGGGACTCCCTTTAGACAAGGAGGTTGTAATTCAAAAAATCCAATTAATAAAATCTTATAATCAAAACTCAAATGCAATCTCTGCTGTGGTCAATCAAATGAATCAGACGCGAGAAAAACTTTGGAAAGATTATGAAGAATATATTGAGTTTGATCCTAATAATAAAAATGATTGCCCATTATGTGGAGATAGTAAGGAGAGTTTTGAAGAATTACTGAAGCAAATAAATTTTAGAACACAAGAATTAAAAGAAAACTTTGATGTATCTACAAAAAAAGTCAATGATGAACTAGACACTCTCTATAAAGAATATTTTAATAATGTTATTTCTCAAATTGAACAAAAGTTAAATAATATATCTATTAATAAAGAATTTTTCGAGCAGTTAAAGTATAATACTGGTCAGGTTTCTGATATGGAAAAGGCTATAACATGGTTTCAGAAATTAGACATTGAAATAGAATCATATGTTAATAAAAGTATGCAATTTGTAGAAGATTTAAATGAAAAAGTTCAAACATTAAAAACTGAAGTCGAAAATAAAAAACAGTATGTGAGTGATTTTTGTAGAGAACATATGAATTCCTTTAAGGGAATATATCGTAACCGTTTAAAGCAGAATGAAGAATTGCTTTCCAAGATAAATACTTCCTCAATCCTTGAAAAAAAGAATTATGTTGAAAACCAGTATTTCTTACAATCAAGTATATTGTTTCAAAAGACTCAGAAGCTTAGATTAGAGCTTGTTAAGTTAGAAAAATCATTGGAGTCAATTGGAAGAATTGTAGACACCTATAATGAAAGCATAAATAAACACCGAAGAAAAATGATAAGTGATATCGAAATTCCTTTTTATATATATTGCGGGAAAATTATACAGAACCACCAGAGGGGTATTGGTGTATTTATTAAAGAGGACCATATAACTAGTCAAGAGGGAGAAACTCAATTGAAATCTATTAATTTCGTTCCTCCTCAAAAAACAGACCATGATATTGTACATTCCTTTAGTTCTGGTCAACTCTCTTCAACTGTAATTGCTTTTACTTTAGCCTTGAATAAGGTATATGGAAATAATGGTCTAATGACTTTACTAATTGATGACCCAATACAAACTATGGACGAAATGAACATGGCCTCATTTGTAGAACTTTTAAGAAATGAATTTACTGATCGTCAGATTATCCTTTCAACTCACGAAGATAATATTTCATTGTACATTAGGTATAAGTTTTTAAAATATGGTCTAAGTGTTGAAAAGTTAAATGTTAAACAACAATTATATGTGAAATAAAAAAATATGAAATCTACTAATATTTAATTGGTAGATTTCATATTTTTTTTAGAGAATTTTTATAAGTGAAATAAATAAATCTTAATGTTTTATTAATTGAAAATTGGAAATGATTAGAAAAGGAGGTGGATAATAATGAGTATTTCAGTCGAAAAAATTTATAAAAATCAAATAGTTGGAGCAATAAACACTTATATAAGGTTAATTAATGAAACAGTAAGTACCAATAAAAACATAATTGGAATAATTGATAATGAATGGCATTCTTATTTAGATGGAGAAGGGGAAACTTTTGTAGCAATTTTAAAAATCAATAATAAAGAAGAGAAACTTTATTTTGAAAAATGTGAGTGGAAAGGCTTGGATATAAACATGTTTGCGAATGAAAAATTACAAGAACTCCATAAGAGATTAATTTTTGAAATTTAATCTGAACTTTATTCCGTGAATTATTATTATATGTATATGTATGTATCTAACTAACAGAAAGAATCTTTAGATTCAGACAGGAAAAAGGAACCACTCCTATAATGGTGTCAGACTCGCGTCACACGTAAGCATTAATGTGCTGAGGATCTGACCCAGAAATAGAAAAAGCATCCCAAATTAATCCTTAGTTTAACTTTAGTTATCTTCAAAAACATTATAATTCATCATTCTGTAGGAAATTTCTTTTCCATCATACTCAATGTTACATTCTTCGAGTAATTCATTAGTTTCTCACTATTGTTATAACAATTAAATAAATAAGTTATAACTATTCCTCTTGAAAACTTGTAGCATCATTATTATCGTCAAAATTTTTTTGGTAGTTCGAATGAACATATCTATAAGCTACGGCCAATTTGAGTGACCTCTGTGAAGCAAATTCACTTTTACTGTACTGGGGGTCTAACCCTATTTTCGTGATTAAAGAATAATTCTTAAAAGAACCTTAAGTAAGTAGGCAAGGGTTAAATAGCTATTTAAATATTTCTAAATTGATAAGTCTTGAAGAGACACTGTTTATATTAACCTATATCTAAATGAGATTACTTACAATTGTGAAAGTGCTTTTTTACTGGATAAATATGCTAAAATTGATGTTATAATAACTATATAATAAGAGTAATATGCTCTTATAATAACATAACTAATAATAGCGGATTTTCTCATGGAAGGAGGTAAAATGGTGGGCAAGAGTAATTTGATATCCAAGAAGAAAATGTCAGAAATAGTAGGTTGGTCAGAGTCAAATGGTCGTAGATGGGTAAAAAATTTTAAAGAATTTATTCCTGAAGAAACATCTGGAAATAGGATTATGTATAATACAGAGTCATTAAGGATTATGAAACTGTTAAAAAGATTGAATGAGGAAGGATTATTCATTCCAGAAATTAAACTACTTCTACAAAATGAAGGTTTACCTAAAAATGAATTAGATGAAGTGGCTCTGTTCAACAAATTAAGTAAAAAAGAACACAGGCAAATTAAAGATACAATCCCCTCAATAAAAGAAATGATGATGCCTTATTTAAGTTTGATTAAAGATGGCAAGCCTTATCCAGCAAACGAAATCACAAAAAAGTTGGTTGCTTATTTTCAATTGTCTGATGAGCAACAGGTAATGAAGTACGAAAACACATCAGACATAATTTTTCTCTCAAGAGTAAGGAGTGTACGCTATAGCTTAAAGAAAGAAAATTACATAGAGGAAGTAAATAAGTTAACGTATCAAATTACACTTGATGGATTGGAATTATTGAATGAAAACAAAAATGAAATTGAAGAAGAAATTGAGGAACTAGAAAAGGTAGTCGATCCTTTAACGGTAGTAAAAGAGAAAATTGATGAATTAAAGCAGGAGCTGGCAGAAACACTCTTAAAACAACTGAGAAATGTACACTGGATTAAATTTGAGGATATAGTTATAGAACTTCTTACCGTTATGGGTTATGGTGATGGGGAAGTTACGCAACGTAGTAATGATGAAGGTCTTGACGGTATCATTAAAGAGGATAAGCTTGGACTGGATAACATTTATGTTCAGGCTAAACGATATAATGCTACAAACTCCATTGGACGTGATGTTGTTCAAAGCTTTTCAGGGGCTCTTGATGGTAAAAGAGCACGGAAAGGTGTATTCATCACTACTTCTTATTTTACTGAAAATGCTAGACAATATGCTAAACAACTGGGAGAAGCGAAAAAAATTATACTTATTGATGGAAAAGAATTAGCTAAACTTATGATTGATCACAATGTCGGTGTAGATGTTAGCCAAACTTTTGTTGTTAAGAGTATTGACTATGATTATTTTAAAGATGAATAATGCGGTATAAAGTTTTAAATAATACATTTCGTTTTTATTTATAAAAGCTAAGTCTGTAACGGGAGTTAAATTTGTTAGTATGGAGTTTTAATATGCACATAATTATAATTATGTGTAGTTAATTCAAGATAATGATGCAATATTTTTAGTAGACGGACAAGGTAATTTACATTCTCCACTTCTTGGATTTTATTGAACAAGAAAGAGTGAACCTAACATATAGGTTCGCTCTTTTTCCTTATCCAAGTTTTTGTATATGGCCCTGATTTCCCACCCTACTTCTTTTTTTACTAAACACATAGATAATAGAGGTCATCAAAAAACAACTAAACCCCGGCGAAAACGAATCCGGAATCACCAAATAAACCACCATTCCAATCATTAAAACATGCAACGCCTCCCGATTAAAATTGGACTCCCCACTCGCCAGCCTAATAAGTGCACTCTCAGAAATCCTACCTCTCCTAATCACCAAATAATCAGCCACTACAATCGCCGATATCGGAATAATCAAGATCCCCAGATATGAAATATACTCCTGCGCATTATAAACCAGCTGAGGAAACGAACTCAAAATAATTCCGGCGACACTGAACAACAGTGCACTCTGAATCCGCGATAGGGACGGCAGGGCATTAAGCAGACTATATCCCCCCGTATACGCATTACTAAGATTAATCGAAATCATCGACACCATAGCACAAGCCGTAATCACCATTAAAAGCAGGCTGGAGTCGGTCAACTGCCCAGCTGCCACGAATGGATTCAGATCCTTGAACAAGCTTGCACTCAATCCTCCAAGGAGTGCCGTCATCATGAATCCGACGACGTTTCCTCCATACAGTCCCCAGAATCCGTGGCGGTCGCTTTTGCTGTAGCGGGTGATGTCGGAGGATGCGCTGACGCCTGAGATGTATTGGACGAAGACGAGGCTTGAGTAGAATAGGAACGTTCCGATGGAGAATGGTTCCTGGCCTTGTGTGAGTGTTGGGAGGGAATCGGCTCCTTTTGTTAGGAACAGGTACAGGATGATTCCCTGGCCGATCACGAGGATCGGGATGAATAGTTTGGTCGCTTTCTTGACGGCTTCGAAGCCGATGAGGGCTAGAAGGGTCATGATGATGGCGAGTCCGATGGCGACCGGTATGAATGGTATGGTGTACGGTGTTACTTTTTCCACCATGGAGATGATGACGAAGGTTCCTCCGATGGTTTGGACGCTGAACCAGTAGAGGGACGTCAGGGACCGGATGGGGGATGCGATGAGCATCGACAGCCGGGTTCCGATGATGGATCGCAGGACGTATTGAGCGGGCAGGCCGTAGCGGGAGCCCGGTAGAGACAGGAATGATACGAATAGGAAGGCGACGCTTGCTCCGAGTACGGTGGCTGTGAACGCTGCCTGAAAGGATAGTCCGCCTTCAAGGACGGCCAGAGCCGGGATGAGGAAGTTTCCTGCGTTCACGGAGAAGGCGAGTTGTATGATGAAGTATTCGATCCATGTGGTTGATTTTAATTGTGGTGGGACCTTTTCTAGTCCGAGTCGTTCGATCATGGGTTGTTTCATGAAAAAGTCTCCTTTGGGTATACTAAGATGCACTGTTTCTATTTTAAAGAATTTTTGGAAAAAAGCGAAGAAATAATCATTAAATTTTTTAAAGAAAAATAGAGATATTTCCTTATTTATTTGTTAGAATGTAAGTGCTTACAGGGTGAGTAATTGCCCTTCGCTATTATAGATGAATAGTGTTATATTTAGGAAGTAAATGCTCCAAGGAGCAATAGTGCATTTAGGAGGTTGGCTTAGTATGCGTATTGGTGTACCAACGGAAATTAAAAATAATGAAAATCGGGTGGCTATGACTCCCGCAGGTGTTGTGAATCTGGTTCTTTTTGGACATGAGGTTTACATCGAATCAGGAGCTGGATTAGGCTCAGGATTTACAGACGAAGATTACGTAGCAGCAGGTGGACACATCGTTGATTCTGCAGCGGAAGCATGGTCCATGGACATGGTCATGAAAGTGAAAGAGCCACTTCCAAGTGAGTACTCTTATTTCCGTGAGGGACTTATCTTATTTACATATTTACATCTTGCTCCAGAACCTGAATTAACAAAAGCGTTAATCGATAATAAAGTGATCGGAATCGCGTACGAAACGGTTGAACTGAATCGTGCCCTTCCATTATTGACTCCGATGAGTGAAGTGGCTGGACGTATGGCGACTCAAATCGGTGCACAGTTCTTAGAGAAGATCCACGGTGGTAAAGGTGTATTACTTTCAGGTGTACCAGGGGTTCGCCGCAGTAAAGTAACGATCATCGGTGGAGGGGTTGCCGGTACGAACGCAGCGAAAATGGCTGTCGGACTTGGTGCCAACGTAACAATCCTTGACCTTAACCCGGATCGCCTTCGTCAGCTGGATGATATCTTCGGAAGCGACGTAACAACACTTATGTCCAACCCGCTGAATATCGAACAAGCTGTAAGAGAAGCGGACCTAGTCATCGGAGCTGTACTGATTCCAGGAGCGAAAGCACCTAAATTAGTAACAGAAGATATGATCAAAGCGATGACGCCGGGATCAGTTGTAGTCGATATCGCCATCGACCAAGGTGGAATCTTCGAAACAACGGACCGCATCACAACGCATGACGATCCAACTTACGTGAAGCACGGAGTTGTGCACTATGCCGTTGCCAACATGCCTGGTGCCGTACCACGTACGTCTACGATCGCACTTACAAACGTAACAGTACCTTACGCGGTTCAAATCGCAAACAAAGGCTATAAAAAAGCATGCCTGGAAAACGAAGCGCTATTAAAAGGTATCAACACGTTGAACGGATATGTAACATACCAAGCAGTAGCCGAAGCACACGCTGTAGACTACTCAGACACAAGAACACAATTAGAGCAACAATAACATCACGAAGCCGACTGCATGGGAATGTTCAGTCGGCTTTTTTATGTAAATATAGTAGAGATTATGAAGCCCTCCGTGTTATGTACTTATGGTGATTGGAGTGCAAAACTTTACATTAAAAATAGAAGTATACAGAAAAAGCCACATTCTGAAATGTGGCTTTTTCTGTATTTATTACTCTATTCGAGATTGGCATGTTTACCATACATTTTAGTAGAATCCAATCTCTTTTTCTCCATGAAGCGCAGGATGATGGCATCATAAAATAACAACATCGTTTGCTCAAATAGTGAGCCCATTGGTTGGATTGTTTTGTAATCACCTTCGGATTGGTCTTTCGTTACTCCAGGTAATGTAATGGTCAGATCAGCTAATTCCCCGATGGTTGATTCAGGAGAAATTGTTATCGCTGCGACGGTACCTCCCAAGCTTTTAGCTTTTTCAGCAATGGCCACTAGCGTTTTGGTTTCTCCTGAGCCTGATCCAATGATTAATAGATCATCCTTTTCTAAGTTAGCTGTTACTGTTTCTCCAACGACATAGGCATCAATCCCCATGTGCATCATTCGCATCACAAAAGATTTCCCCATCAATCCAGATCTGCCAGCACCAGCCACAAAGATTTTCTTGGATTCTAGAATCAGGTTTACTAATTTCTCTGCCTCTTCATCAGAGATTAAGTGCACTGTTTGTCTTAATTCTTCTACGACTTTGGCTAAATATTGAGTAGAATTCATCGTTTCATTACCCTTGGTGAATTAATTCCTGCATTTCACGTGCAGTCGCTCGTTTATCTTCTTTGCTTGTAATCCCGCCACCTACAATGATGAGGTCAGGCTGTTCTTTAATAACTTCCGGTAGTGTTTCTAATTTGATCCCACCGGCAATTGCCGTTTTGGCATTTTTCACAACGCTTTTGATCGTGTGTAGATCTTCAAATGAATTTTTTCCTACAGCTTGCAGATCATAACCTGTGTGTACACAGATATAATCGGCACCAAGTTCGTCCAATTCTTTCGCACGGGCTGCAACGTCTTTCACCGCAATCATATCAACAAGGATTTGTTTCCCTTGTTTTCGGGCTTCTTCTACTGCGCCTTTGATTGACTCGTCTTCTGCCGTTCCAAGAATCGTAATGATGTCCGCACCCGCAGCAGAGGCTTGACTTACTTCATATCCAGCTGCATCCATAATTTTTAAGTCCGCTAATACGGTTAAGTCAGGGAATGCTGCTTTTACTTCTTTCACTGCTTTTAGGCCTTCATTGATCACCACGGGTGTACCAATTTCTACAACATCAATATACTCTTCTACCTCTTTTACTAATGCAATGGCTCCTGGAATATCCACAAGATCTAATGCTAATTGTAACTTCATTTATATTCGCTCCTTCTAGAGAATTTTATTGGTTGTGCTAAGTGGTTAGTTGTAAATGTTTCTATATTAAAAGTTATTTACTCACTAGCATGCTGTTTAGTATACTCAGTATGTAATTGAATTTAAAGTACGCACATTTACCGCATATAGTGATAAAAAGTATACTAATGGATGAATAAAGGAGAGTTGAGGAAAATGCCAAATTTAGGAGAGAAAAATTTCAACTGTGAAAAAGAATTAACCCTCGCCGTAATCGGTGGTAAATGGAAAATGTTGATTTTATGGCATCTAGGCAAGGAAGGAACAAAACGATTTGGAGAATTAAAATCTCTTATGCCGGGTATCACTCAAAGAATGCTTGTCAACCAATTAAGAGAACTTGAAGATCATTTAATCGTGCACCGGGAAGTGTATCCTGTCGTCCCGCCTAAAGTCGAATACTCACTCACCAAGCATGGGGAAAGACTGTTGCCAATCTTAGAGGGTATGTATGAATGGGGCAAAGATTATGTCGAGAATGTACTGGAAAAGGAAACGGATGATCAATCAGCGGTAAAATAGATAGTCTTTCTAACCAAGGGTTAACCTTGGTTTTTTTTTACTGTTTTATATGAGTAGAGACAACAACTTAATTGCTACTACTCGCTTATTTTTATAAAATTGGGGTATAACATAAAATAGCAAACGAGAGAAAGAAAAATAGATAAGTTTATTTGGAGGAGATGTAAAATGAAGATTTCATATCATGGACATTCAGTAGTCAAAATCGAAACCAATGGTAAAACGATCCTGATCGATCCATTCATCAACGGAAACGAACTGACGGACCTTAAAGTGGATAACGAAAAGCCGGATGTCATCATCCTTACACACGGTCACAACGATCACGTAGGTGACACCGTCGAGCTTGCGAAGAAAAACGACTCATTGGTGATTGCAAATCATGAACTGGCTACGTACTTAAGCTGGCAATTAGTGAAGACCCATCCGATGCACGTCGGTGGAGCCTATGAATTTGACTTCGGTAAAGTGAAGCTGACTCAAGCCTTCCACGGATCAGGTCTCATCACAGACGGCAACGAAATCATCTACATGGGTATGCCAGCAGGCGTTCTCTTAATGATTGAAGGAAAAACCATCTTCCATGCAGGGGATACAGGATTATTCTCCGACATGAAACTAATCGGGGAACGACATCCGATTGACCTTGCTTTCCTTCCAATCGGGGATAATTTCACAATGGGACCTGAAGATGCGGCCACGGCAGCAAGCTTCTTAAAAGCGAAGAAAGTTGTGCCGATCCATTATGATACATTCCCGCCAATCAAGCAGGATCCAAACAAATTCATCGAGCTGCTCGAGGATTCTGAAGGGCAGATCATGAAGGCCGGAGACGTAATCGAATACTAATAAAATAAGGGTGGTGCATTCGCATCACCCTTTTTCTCATGTTTACACAATATCCTCCACTCACTCGCATATACATGATACAAGCCCAGAGAGGAGGAAGAACGCATGAAACAACGATATATACTATGCTTACTCGTAACAGGAGCACTCATCTACTACGGAGCTCCCCGCATGTCCATTTTCGCTGAAGGCCTTCAAGGCACCTTCGCCATCAGCTGGCTCGTCCTCGCCACCTTTGTCGTAGCAGGAAATCTTGCAGCCCTTCTATACACACCTAAAGGAACAAGTAAGGGTAAGAAGTTAAAATCGAAGCCGGTACGGAAAGTGAGATCGAGATCATTTGGATGAGCTTTTTATTTAATAGGGTATTGTTTTTTGTGAACTTGAAAGAACCGAACCGCTGATGTTGATTGGAGCGGAAGGTGCTCGACTCCTGCGGGAATAGCGTGAAGGTTGAGACCCCACAGGGCTTTAGCCCGAGGAGGCTCAACTCACGCCCCGCGGAAAGCGAGCACCTGGAGCGGAAATCAACCAGCACTTTCTACTTTAGAAGAGACAAGTTCATTAAATTATCGGGGCTTACACCAATGTAAGCCCCGATTAAATTGAAACACCAAGCTTTTCACATTATAATAAACATATAAACCAGGACGTTATAAAGAAGGGTGAAAAGCATTGGCTACTAAACACGAACAAATACTAGACTACATAGATACCTTGCCAGTCGGTGAAAAAATCTCCGTCCGCCAAATTGCAAAAGCATTGACCGTAAGCGAAGGAACGGCATACAGAGCGATCAAGGATGCCGAAACCAAAGGATACGTCAGCACCATCGAGCGTGTTGGGACGATCCGGATCGAACAAAAGAAGAAAGATAACATCGAAAAGCTCACCTATGCAGAAGTGGTCAATATCATTGATGGACAAGTATTGGGTGGAAGAACGGGATTACATAAAATGCTCAATAAGTTCGTCATTGGAGCGATGAAGCTTGAAGCCATGATGAGATACACGGAAGCGGGAAACCTGTTGATCATCGGGAACCGTACCCAGGCCCATGAACATGCACTGAGAGCCGGGGCTGCCGTACTCATCACCGGGGGATTCGATACAGAAGATCATGTCAAGAAGCTCGCAGACGAACTGGAGCTTCCGATCATCTCCACTTCCTACGACACCTTTACAGTGGCCACCATGATCAACAGGGCGATCTATGATCAGCTCATCAAAAAGGAAATCATCTTAGTAGAAGATATTTTGACAAAAGCGGATGACACGGCTTACCTGCATATCAATGATACGTTGGAGGAATGGTACGAAAAGAATCAGTATACCTTCCACAGCCGTTTCCCAGTAGTGGATAACAACCTGAAGGTACATGGGATGGTCACCTCGAAAGACGTCATGGGGCAGGAGAAATATACGGGCATCGATAAGATCATGACGAAGCAGCCGATCACCGTCAGCCCGAATACAAGCGTTGCCTCTGCCGCTCATATCATGATCTGGGAAGGGATCGAATTACTTCCCGTCGTCAATGAACAAAACAGGCTACAGGGAATCATCAGCCGTCAGGACGTATTGAAGGCACTTCAAATGATCCAAAGGCAGCCGCAGGTCGGGGAAACGATCGATGATCTGATCAGTAACGCAGTGGAGGCAGCAGCTGAAAAGAAGGGCGATAAAGAAGTCTACCAATTCGCCGTGACGCCGCAGATGACGACCGGTATCGGGACGATCTCTTACGGGGTATTCACGACATTGATGACCGAAGCGGCCAACCGTGCATTGAAACCCTACAAAAAAGGCGACATTGTCATTGAAAACATGACCATCTATTTCATCAAGCCCGTCCAAATGGAGAGCATGCTCGAAATTCACCCCAAAGTGCTCGACGTCGGAAGGAAATTTGGTAAAGTGGATGTTGAAGTATATTGTGAAGGTGTAATGGTAGGGAAATCCCTGATGATTTGCCAGTTAATTGATCGTCATTAGTTCACTTTATTAGCAACCCAAGGCTATAAATGTAGTGATTAGTATGTATTTGGAAGTATTAGTTAAACAGATAATACTTATGTTGATTGGAGCGGAAGATGCTCGACTCCTGCGGGAATAGCGGGAAAGTTGAGACCCCGCAGGGCAAAGCCCGAGGAGGCTCAACTCACGCCCCGCGGAAAGCGAGCATCTGGAGCGGAAATCAACCACTACTCGCTTATTAAAAAGTACCTACAAACAAAAAAAGACTAGATCAAACATCTAGTCTTTCGTACCTTATTGCTTATCCAATTCCTTCGCTTCTCTTTGAGCATAAGGAAGCACATGCTTGTACAGCTTATAGCCTGCCCAGCAGCTTCCAAGTCCAATCAGGATGAAAAGAGCGCCGATGAAATACGTCAGCGTCCCAGGGAATAAAAACAGCTGATTGATCCCAAACAGGGCAACAAATAGCCCAAGTGCGATGCTTGCCTTCGCCGATAACCATTTCTTTTCCATTGGTCGATTCGTCCGGACCTGTCTGATTTTATAAAAGACATAAAACGTGAATGTTACGACAATCAGTAGTGCTAGAAAATACATAATTTTGTCCTCCATCGTTGACTTCTCTCGCTACTATTTTACAGATATCAGGACAGAATGCCAAATAAAAAATCCACTACAAAGGAGATTCCCATGAAAGAACAAATACTTGACCTCATCAAACAATATGAAACGATCATTGTACATAGACATGTCCGCCCGGATCCTGACGCCTATGGTTCCCAGGGAGGACTCGTGGAAATGTTGAAAACGTCCTTCCCGGATAAAAAGATCTATGCCGTCGGGCAAGAAGATGAAAGCCTTCATTATTTAAAACGCTTGGATATCATAGAAGACCACGTTTTCGAGGGAGCGTTAATCATCGTTTGCGATACGGCAAATGAAGAACGAATCTGTGATAAGCGCTATACTTTAGGGGATAAGCTCGTTAAAATCGATCATCACCCCAATGAAGATGCATATGGGGACTATTTATGGATCGATACATCCGCAAGCTCAGTAAGCGAAATGATCTATGAATTCTACTTGTTCGGTAAGGATAAAGGGTTAACGCTGTCTGATGAAGGCGCTAGACTTTTATTTGCCGGGATTGTCGGAGATACAGGAAGATTCCTTTACCCGAGCACCACACAGAATACGTTTGATATCGCAGGCGAATTGATTCGCTTTGATTTTGATCGTAATGAACTATTCAACAAAATGTACGAGATCGATGCCAATGTCATCAAGCTGCACGGATATGTCCTTCAAAACTTCGAAATGGATGGGGACGGCTGTGCAAGCATGATTATGACGAAAGAAATACTGGAAGAGCATCAGGTCGTCCCTTCAGAAGCTTCTTTACTGGTCAGCACATTGGGGAACGTAAAAGGCATCAAAGCGTGGGTCTTCTTCATTGAAGAAAGTGATCAAATCAGGGTCCGCCTTCGTTCCAAAGGGCCAGTCATCAACACCATCGCCAAAAAATACAACGGCGGCGGACACCCATTGGCTGCAGGGGCTTCGATTTATTCATGGGAAGAAAAAGAAGAAGTGATGAAGGATTTAAGAGACGTGTGCAGGAATCATAGATAAGACTTGTTGGAGCCGGCGGATGCCGGCTTTTTATCGGGCAAAAGGGTTAGTTTATGTGGAAGTATAATCGTTTGCCGTTTATAGATCCAAAACGTGCAACGATCTTGAAGAGAGATACTTACGTTTATTCGTCCGATTCGATAAAATCTTCTATATAGAAGACTGCTACTTTATAAGCCTTTATCCTTCTCTTAATATAGGTCCTCTGTCCACTACCCGCTTTTGATTTCTCAAGAAATGAAGGAAGTGTTATAAGCAAACCCTCCAACACCTTTTTCACTTCCATCAAATCTGCTTTGCTGACATCCAATTCCTTGCCTGTCCATTGTGCAAGAAGTATATCTGCCCCAATCCGAGCTGCTTTCAATCGCTTCTCAAGCAACTTCGTCTGTGGCGCCTCTGGTTTCATATTAGTCAGCGCATTTTCGTTACCATGGATGGATATCCTTTTTGGAATCATTGCAATATTTATAATCGTCAGCTCTGCCATGCTCTATTCCATCTCGAAAATCAGAAAAGAGAACATCATTGAAGGATTAAAACAGGAAAACATCTAACTAGAAAAAGAGGAGTACTCATAGTGGGTGCTCATCTTTTTAAATTTTTATTCTTTTCGGGACTGTAAAATCCAGAAACGGCCGGGGTTTTCAACCCTCGTTTTGACGATGGGTATTTTTTTCTAACTAGATAATAGCATGAGGGAAACGATTGAGGTCGAGGTGATCAGTACTGTGGTATCCTTCAAATTATAATGGCTAATGTTTATGCTACTTGTTTCTGGCTAATGCGAATGGTGGTGAGCCGCAGACAAGTAGCTTTAAGGTCTAAAGGTTGTTTTTATACTTGAGAGGAAGTGCTATGGCTACCTTTTCAAATTTTCGAGAAATAATTGTTAAGATAGAAAGTGAAGGGGAATAGCCCTTAATGAGAGTAAAAGTCTTCATTTCATTTAATGTATTGTGAATCGGAGGTATGGAAATAATAATAGAGGTGTTTTTTCTTATTAGGAGGGGATTATATGTTCATGATTATAAGAGTAATCTTGTGGATATTTGCTGCATGGCGATGGGGAGATTGGCGGAATTGGAAGAAGTATCAATCTACCATATTGTTCTTTATCCTGCTCGATTTATTATATAATTTTCTAACATATAATCACACGTTGTGGCAATACGAGCCTACAGCTCTTATACCAAACCATACTTTGAATAATATGATAGTCATGTTTATATTTTATCCTTGCATTGTACTTTTATATCTAGGACGATATCCATCTGGTAAGGTCAAGCAAGGTGCTTGGATTATTTTTTGGGCGGCATTTTTATCTCTTATAGAGTTTATTAACAACAAAGTGGGCCTCATAACCTTTCATAATGGCTGGAATATAAAGTGGTCTATATTTTTTTATCTGTATTCCTTACCCATCTTAAGACTTCATTATAAAAAACCATTACTGACCTATTTCTTGGCTGTTTTTATAACAATAGGATTGTTATGGTTATTCGAAGTTCCCATAAGTAAAATGAAATGAGTTCCTTATTCTTATCAGTATCTTCTAACAAACAACAGTCCCCACCTTGACATTGATTGGCATAAAGATCCCTTTCCCTATTCCATAAAGTATCGTCTACTAAAAGTTGTAGGTGCTGTGCTGAGAAATACATTAATAATCACCGTATTGAAGTAAAAGAACAAAGCCAGCTGTAACATTTTTCTATTCTTCGATAGTGCACACCTCTGATACTTGACATGAGTAGGTCGAAGTAATATCATTAAAAAAGACCGATTGTTCTTTTTTTGGGGGGTGAAATGTTGAATAAAGGAAAAAAAACCAGAACACACATCATAGAAAAGTCATCTGTATTGTTTAACAAAACTGGTTATAAAATGACCTCCATTTCAGATATCATGGAAGCAACTGGTCTTAAAAAGGGAGGGATATATAATCATTTTGATAACAAAGATACATTGGCAAAAGAATCATTTTCGCATTCAAAAAACGTATTAAAAGAAAAATATTATGAAGCAGTCGGAGCAAAAGGCACTGCCTACGAACAGCTTGACGCTTTTATTTCCATCTTTTGTTCATTATACGAGGACAATATAGTAGTTGGAGGATGTCCACTAATGAATGCTGCCATCGAAGCAGATGATTCGAAAGTGGATTTTGAGGATTCCATAAAAGAAGGGTTCGCCGGATTATTAAAGTTAATTCAGAGCATTATAGAATATGGAAAAAAACACGAAGAAATTGACAATCGATTAGATGATAAACAATTAGCTATATTTATTCTCTCTTCTTTGGAAGGTTCTTTAGCATTAAGCCGATTGTTTCAAGATAAATCCTATTTAGATTCGGTTATTAAACAGATAAGGTCCACTCTTTTCCAGTAAAGATCCATTTTCATATTTTTTTGACAAAAAAGAGACCGATAAGTCTTTTTTTGTCTGAACTGAGTCGGTTAAACACGTTCCAAATGGAGTATTCAGAATAGGGTGATTGTCACAAATTTACTGAGGCATAAAACAGGGAATAAGATTCAGGGAAGTACATTTTCTAATGAAAATACAAAGAAGGTGTTTCTATAGTGAAACGTATGCTGTTAGTTTCATTTTTAATGTCGGTAGGGGCTACCTTTGTCGCTCCATTATTTCCTTTGTACAGTGAGACGTATGACATGAACAGTTTGGAAATCACACTACTATTTTCTATTTATGCAACATTCTTATTACCTAGTTTGCTTGTTATTGGTGTGAATTCGACTAGATGGGGTTTGAAAAGGATTGTACGTATCAGTATATGGCTATCCATTTTGTCCGCACTTATTTTTCTCGTAAGCGCTAATGACTGGATGCTTTATTTAGCAAGATTACTGGAAGGCATTGCATATGGGGCATTCACAGGAACAGCTGCTGCTTTTTTAATACTCCAGACTTCCCCTGATAGGGTCCAAAAAGCGATTAAACTATCAGGAGTAGCTATACTATCAGGATTTGGATTTGGTCCTGGGATTGCAGGGTTAATTATTGAATATAGTAATCTGCAACCACTCAAATTTCCTTATGGAATCTTACTCGCACTTCTAATCATTTCGCTGCTCTTATTGGAAACTCTCCCTGAGGATTCCATTACTGGTGAGCAGAGGAAAAGTAATGCAAAGGTTTCTTTAGGGTTACCAAAGGAAATTCGTTCTCCTTTTGTTTTGATGGCAGGATTGCCGATATTTATAGTTTTCACCATACAAGGGATTGTCTTTTCGTTAATCCCTACTTTTGTCAAAAGTGTCATTCAAACAACCAACCTCGCAGTTTCAGGGATGATTATCTTTGTTCTCCTCATTGGGGGAGTTTTGGCTCAGTTTATTCCCTGGTTAAGTCATTCAGTCAAACGAATACGAATTGGAATGCTGCTTCTGTTAACTGGGGCTTGGATCATTGTTGCTTCTGGTATTGTCTCAAATTTACCATTGCTATGGACAGGTATTATCCTTCAGGCCATTGGTGGTGGGTGGACTTTTCAAATAGCTTTAACATTTGCAGGGCAGTTACCTAATCCGGTAGAGCGTCCAAGAGCAATTTCGGTCTTTTATTTGTTTGCTTATTCAGGATTTATTTTCCCTGTAGTGGGTGTCGGATTGCTAACACTATTTCTTGATTTGCATTTTTCTCTCCTTATTTTTAACATCTTCGTTACGTTTATCGCTATCTATGTTTTTAAATATTCTAAAATTTTTACTCGTCATTACTCACATCAGGTGGTATCAACATAACCTATGAAAAATCAAAAAACCACAATAGTTAATAATTCATTCTGCCGGTAAGAAATGCTACTAGTCATAGAGCAAAATTGTAAAAATTAAGAAACATCTAGAACTGAACGATTGTTTAATTTAATTCTATGTTAGTTAAAAAAAATTACATTCATACTTTATTACTCCCATTTGGGGAGAATTAAGATAAATCATTCTAAAGGGAGATGCCTTATGACTCAAAGAGTTGCTTATTATGAAGTTGCTGCCGATGCTATGAAAATAATGATGGATATGGAGAAATATACGAAAAAAACGAAGATTGACCGCAAACTTCGAGAACTTATAAAGATCCGTGCTTCTCAAATGAATGGGTGTGCATTCTGCATCAACATGCATACATCTGATGCCAGGAAAATGGGAGAAACTGAACAGCGAATTTATTGCCTGAGCGCTTGGGAAGAATGCGAATTTTATTCGCCTGAAGAAAAAGTAGCCTTGGAACTGACCGAACATATCACTCTAATTCCAAGCAAAAGGGTACCTGACAACCTATACAGACGTGTCCGGGAACATTTTGATGAGAAACAATATGTCGACCTAGTACTGATAATCAATCAGATCAATAGTTGGAACAGAATTTCAATTGCAATGGGAAATACAGCTGGTAATGATAATTAAAGGGGATACACCTATCCAAACAGAATTTCATCCTTCTTTAGTAAGATCCCCGCCTTCGCAAGCAGGATTTGTTAAACTACTATTCGTTAACAATATTGAACAAGGTCAGACGGATAGCATGTCTTTTATACTTCCTAGTTGCTTCAAATGAACATAAACCAGTTATTGAAGCAGAGCTGTTAAAGAATAGAGGGTTGACTCGGCAAAAGTATAGTTTGCCGAGTCAACCCATCTATAAATTAACCTGACATCATCTTGCTCGAGTGATCTCCTCACAGTCAAGGTGTTCATCTACTTAATAAAGCGGGAATAAGCGCATCTTTCAATCGGGACATGGTTTATATGTTCGTAGGTAAGAAAATTAGCAAGAGCGAATCATTAGGTTAAGGTCTAAAATTTCTTTAGTCTTGTAAGGAAAAACATGGTTGGAATATAGATATAAAGAAAGTAAATGCCCATCGTTGAATGATAATCTGTTAACAGGCGAATACTCTTGTAATCTTTTACGAATAGACCTGCTAACAGCATTCCAATGAGAAAAACCAGGAGGCTTGTACGCCGCTTAGTTTTGAAGGCGTTCATCATTCCTCGGCTCGCTACCCAAAGGCCGAGAGAAATGTTTGCCAAAATTTTGATCAACCAAACCGATATCGCTAAATACTCTAATCTTTGCAGAATAGGTACTTGAATGATCTTAAGCATAGTGAGCGTCGGCCATAGAAGATGACGAATATAGTCTACATTGAAAAACATCAACGTTATGAGCGTTGTTAACAAATAGAAAGAAGTTACAAATAGTATAGTGAAATGGGCCCATTTTTGCGATTTTTCTGGAGTTTTTATAAAAGGGTAATAGACAAGGATCGCTTCGAACCCCATGAATATATAAAGTGTGCTCTTAAACGAAGAGAGGACTTCGGGCATTGAATGGTCATTGAGTGACATGAGGTTCTGAGGATGGAGATGGGGGAGTAGCAAAAGTATGAACGGAATGACGATTAAATATGAAATCACCATTCCCCAGAAACTAAGCCCGGTAACGCTTCGAAACCCTCCAGATACCGTATAATATATAAGAAACAATAATACTATTCCCATTAGTAACGTATTCATTTCTGGAAAGACCCAGACTTGAACAACGTCAATATAGGCACGAAATTCAATAAAAGCCCCTATATAAAAATAAAGAATGATGGCTACATTTATTGTACTGCCAAGTATTTTACCAAAACATAAAGTATTAATATGGGTAATATCAATCCCTTCTTGTTTTAGAAGTAGAATCTTGTAGATCATCCAGATAATCAAGTGAATACTTATTCCCAAAAATAGGATCGTCATCCATGAGTCATTTCCCATTCTTTTGACAAGGCTGTGCTGGAAGTTCAATATTCCTACACCGACCATGCTGACATATATCAAAAATACAATGAAGAAGGGGGATATTTGATATTTTTCATCAATCGGATTCTTCATAAATAATAGATCTCCCTTTTAGTATCAATTGATTTATTCTGTAGTTCCTGATTGATTTATCGTGACGTTCACACTTACATGTGTATTTATTTCTGGATACATTTCACTTAGTTCTTTAGAGTTCAAATTCTTAGATTTATGTCTAACTAAGTCCCCAAAACCGACAGGATCCACATTATTTTCCTGGAAAAAAGATATTAATTTTTGAATCTCTTTTTCAAAATGATCTCCCATTTTTTCTTCGAGTTTTGTTACCTTATCCTTTGACTTTAATACGGCTATATTTGGGATCTCCTCCACTTTTACATTTATTTCTAAATGGATGGAAATGGAGGGGGGGAATTCTTCTATCTTTACATTCATAGATACTTTTGATTTGTTAATATGAATTAATATTTGCTTCTCAGGGCCTTCATTTAATGATTCTTCTGTACCTGGAACCATATAACTCCCAATTTTAGCGTTTTTAAGAAGTAAATTTAGTAAGAAAGCTTCTTCATTGTTAATATTAATGATCTTCTTATCTTTTTTGAATAAAGCTAATCCATCAATCTTCACTTCTCCTTGTTCCTGCTTGAAAAATGGAAGGAACATATCCCGTCCCTCTCCATAATAATTGAATAATGTTTCATGTAGATTCATCATAGGTAGATTACCGCTTTTAATATTTTGTTCGACCATGTAGGATAAAAAAAAGGGCTCTCCTGATTTTTGTATTATATCCAATAATTCTGCGGCATTACCCTCTGCTACTCCGAGTTGAAGCATTGAAGGGATTTTTGGATCCCGGGTCAAACTTTGTAATTGATCTCCAATTCCCTTTTCTGAATAGTCATTTCCTAATAACACCATTCCCAATTGACCTATTTCAACTTGATGTTTTGACCTGCGGTTTATTCTTGGAATAAGATCATAATTAGAACTGGAAACAGTATCTATCAGTTTGAATTCTGTATCCCCCATTGCCTTATAGCGAGGAATAAGGACCGCCCCTTTATAGCTTTTTCCATCCATATCAATACTAAGGATTTGGGGGAGTTCAATATCATCAACCACTTTCTGCTTGGGAATACAACCTGGTAAACATGTGCTCAAAACGATCATCAGGATAATAAATGTAGTCTTAGCCATAGTGGCTTACTCCTTCTATTCATTAGTAAAGTCTTTTTTAAATTTATCTGTACGAATAACGTAACGTAATATAGAGGTAGGTCTTAAATACCCGGGTCTTTTATTTAGATTTTTATAAGAAGAACGTATAATACTATCCCCAAAATCATTCACTCTTAGTGGAAATAAAGGAACGGTGTAGGGGGCACCCAATGATTTTAATTGAGTTAAATGGATGAGAATGAAGGTTATGCCAATAAACATCCCAATTCCTCCCCATAGCGAGGAAAGGATAATAATTGGAAAGCGTAGATAACGAATGGTGTTAGACATCTTAAATAAGGGAGTCGTAAATGAAGCTAACGCAGATAGAGCAGTAATAATAATTAGGATGTTACTTGTTAACCCTGCTTCAACCGCTGCTTGACCAAGTATTACCCCCCCTACAATACCCAATGTTTGACTGATTTTAGTAGGTAATCTTGCACCTGCTTCTCGAAGGAACTCGATTGTGACCTCTAAAAATAAAACTTCAACAACAGGGGGAAAAGGAACGTCCTGCCTTGAAAAGATAAGGGGACCAAGCAAATCCATTGGAATGACTTCGTAATGATAAGTAGTTAAAATTAAATACATTGACGACGCAAATAAAGAGAAAAGTACTCCGAGAATTCGAATGATTCGAAAGAAAGATCCTAAAACCCATGGTAAATAATAGTCCTCCGGTGAGATGAAAGAATCAAAAATGCTTGAAGGACCAGTAACAAAATAGGGGGAACCCTCACATGTTATGGCTACCTGTCCACTGATAAGTGAATATACTACACGATCTCTCCGTTCCGTTGAGAGGAAAATTGGGAATGGAGACTTAGAGTTGTCAGAAATAATCTGCTCCAGCTGAGATGAATCAAACACAACATCAAAATCCATATCGCATAGCCGCTGTTCAACAGTCTCGATGTATTGCTTATTTGTTACTCCTTCTATATAAACAATGGCGACTTTTGTTTTGGACACTGTGCCAATAGTAAAGTCCTTTACAACCAAATTCGGAATGTTTATTTGAGCCCTAAGCAAACGTATGTTAGTGCTAATGTCTTCTACGAACCCTACCTTTGGACCAACAACACTAAACTCATTTTCCGTATCATTATTTTCACGCATCCCTTTTTTGGTAGACAAGTTAACTAAAGCATATTTTTCTCTCTGATTATGATTGAAGTGGATGGCTGCATATCCTTTCAATACTTTTGATTGTATTTCCTGGAACTTATCTGTAATCTCTATATCGTCAACCGGAATCCAGGTTAACAAGTCCTCAATTTTTTTTAGTTCGGAATCCAAAGCGCGGTTTTGTATTGCGCGAAGGACTTGTTGCTGAAGAACTTTTTCATCAATCAGAGTATTGAAATAGGAAATGGTAATGTCTTGATTGGAGAGAGAAATAGTTGTCGTTTTAAAATCATAAGATCTTCCTGACAGTTCTTTAAAATGATTCATGTCTTTTATTTCAGTTAGCAATTTTATTCCTCTCTTTTTCCTGGAATGTCATTTGGTCAAATGAACAAGATATAGTTTTTCTATTGTATTTTAGTAATTAGTAATGGTCCTTTTAATTATGCAGTAAATCCTAATAATGATATTTAAGGGAAGTGAGTAATAGGGGCAATAATTATGTGGTAGAGCAATACTATATAGGAACCTCTTGGATTTTGGAAAAATTTTCTTTGAATCAGATACACCATTTTGCAATAATTGGTGTAAAATGGATGCAGGATTACTTATGAATTTTAATATGCCCAATCTGTTGTAACTAATTCTTTAGTTCAAAGGGCAGGCTTGTTTAAATTGCGAACCAATAAGCTTAAACACTAGAGCTAGCTGCTTGTTCAGCAAAAGCCCCATCAGTTTAATAGAAGATTGAATATTTTTCTCGTCCCTTTTAGCTTTGAAGTTAAATCATGACCTCGTCAAACAATCAAACAATATGAAACGATCACTGTACATAGACATGTCCGCCCAGATTCCGATGACTATGGATCCTAAGGGGACTTGAGGAAATGCTGAATGCGTCCTTCCTGGATAAAAGATTTATGCCGTCGGGCAAGAAGATGAAAGCCTTCATTATTTAAAACGTCTGGATGTCATAGAAGTCCACGTTTTCGAGGGAGCGCTAATCATTGTGTGCGATACGGCGAATGAAGAACGAATCTGTGACAGTCGTTATAAGTTGGGGGATAAACTCGTGAAAATCGATCATCACCCCAATGAAGATGCATACGGAGATTACTTGTGGATCGATACTTCAGCAAGCTCAGTAAGTGAAATGATTTATGAATTCTACTTGTTCGGTAAGGATAAAGGATTAACGCTATCTGATGAGGGCGCAAGACTTTTATTTGCCGGGATCGTGGGAGATACAGGAAGATTCC
This sequence comes from Rossellomorea sp. GCM10028870, assembly GCF_042666755.1. NCBI lineage: Bacteria > Bacillati > Bacillota > Bacilli > Caryophanales > Bacillaceae > Rossellomorea > Rossellomorea sp. GCM10028870. Next base: position 38,310 of record NZ_JBHTGN010000001.1, read on the forward strand.
TTTACCCGAGCACCACGCAGAATACGTTTGATATCGCAGGCGAGTTGATTCGCTTTGATTTTGACCGTAATGAACTATTCAATAAAATGTACGAGATCGATGCCAATGTCATCAAACTGCACGGATATGTCCTTCAAAACTTCGAAATGGATGGGGACGGCTGTGCAAGCATGATTATGACGAAGGAAATTCTTGAAGAGCATCAGGTCATTCCTTCAGAAGCTTCTTTACTGGTCAGTACATTGGGGAACGTAAAAGGCATCAAAGCGTAGGTCTTCTTCATTGAAGAAAGTGATCAAATCAGGGTCCGCCTCCGTTCCAAAGGGCCAGTCATCAACACAATCGCCAAAAAATACAACGGCGGAGGACATCCATTGGCGGTTGGGACTTCGATTTATTCATGGGAAGAAAAAGAAGAAGTGATGAAGGATTTAAGAGAAGTATGCAGGAATCATAGTTAAGCTTGTTGGAGCCGGCGGATGCCGGCTTTTTATTTTGGGAAAATGTTCGGGAAGTTTTCATTCCTATGATAGAAAGTTAACGAAATATAAACAAAGTTCATCAAAGATTTATACTATAGTAACGTTATATTATTAATTTCCCTTTAGTAGGGTGGTGCATTAAAAATTTGTTTGGAGGTTTTATAATATGCACCGCTCATTAATAAAAACGGCCCTTGTATCTGTGTTATCACTATCTACTGTTCTGACAATTGGATTGCATGATCAAGATGCAGAGGCTGCGAATACGCAAGAGACCCTCTCAATCGGAAAGAAAAATTTACCTGAATCACGAAATACACAACAATTAGCCAGGGGAGTTACGTACACAGACATTGAGAGAGGCTATGTTTCAGATAACAGGTATTATACGGTGGATGTAGCTTTTTTGGGTACAAAGGAAAAAGCGGATACCCTTATTCAAGAACTAAAGAAAAAAGGATACAAAGCAAAACTTCATAAAGTTGAGAATAAACACCCTGAATCTACTGATGTAAAAGAGAAACATATTGGGTATGTGGTGCGTAAAGGGGAATTCAAAGAAGAAAAAGTAGCGAACGATCTTGCTGATCAATTGAAAACAGACGGATTTGAGAAAGCAAGAGCCACTTTTTCGGAATATGATGGAACAACGATGTCAACGGGACCGTGGAAAATAGATGTTCTTGAGATTGATCCTGATAAATTTCAGGGGGAGTTGACGAATGCCCTTGCAAAAGATAAGATCACAGGACGAGAAACCGTTTCTTCCATGGCTGACCGGACACTGGCTGGATTAAATGGAGGCTACTTTGTCGTAGGTTCAGCTGACGGAGTTCCTGGCGATCCGGCGGGAATCTCGGTAGTCAATGGACAATTGGTAAGCGAAGCGGTTGGCGAACGTACAAGCCTGCTTCTTTCTGAAAACAGAGCAGAGATAACAGATACCTCCACTTCACTGCAAGTTGAAACTGAAAGTGGAGAAAGAGCAGTGATTGACGGGATCAACCGCAAACCTGGATTGATTAGGAGTTGCGGTGGGGTAGAGGACGCAGAAACCAATCAACCCAAACACGATGTAACATGTACAGACCAAGAAGAAATCATTGAATATAACTCCTATTTCGGTGATACTACTCCTAAAGGAGATGGCTTTGAGGTTGTACTAGATGAAGAAGGGACCATTGTTGACACATACTCAGAGAGAGGGAACAGTATTCCTGCGAAAGGCAGTGTACTTTCAGCGACAGGAGATAGGGCAGATTGGCTACAAAATCATGTTGCAGCTGAAGAGAAGTTATCAATCACAAGAACCGTAACAGCTGACGGAAAGCAAGTAGAGACTCAACCTGGTTTAGATATCATAGGGGGAGCACCTCAACTTCTTAACGATGGAAAGATAGACATTCAGGCAAGAGAAGAGGGGTTTGCTTGGAGCAATGACTTCTATTATCACTTTGCACAATACCGTCATCCAAGATCCTTTGCGGGTATTAAAGAAAACGGAAATATCTTATTGATCACCGTAGAAGGTCGTAATCCTGAACAGAGCATTGGAGTCAACTTCTTTGAAAGTGCTCAAATCCTTCAATCCCTTGGAGCGGTTATAGGAATGAACCTTGATGGTGGAGGCTCATCCGCAATGGTCGTGAACGAACAACTTGTAAACAAGCCGTCAGACACCACTGGTGAACGTCCAGTGTCCGATGGCATCCTTATTTTGAATAAATAAAGACCAAACAAAAAGCCAATTTACTGCATTAAACGGTAAATTGGCTTTTTGTTTGGGTCACAATCCTACTATTTCGACTTTTTATGGAATGGATATCTAAAGTTCGCTTTATGAGCGAGAATTGTGCTTTAGGGGTTCGAGTTCTGATATAATGACCACCATAAAGCAGGATTTCTTTATGAATAGGGGAGTGGATTGTGGAACATAACGTCTTTGAAGATATGGCAAAAAGATACGATACTGAAGAAAGAAAAGAGCTAGCTACTGTAATAGTTAAGGAAGTAAGATCAAAATTGCAAAATAGTAAATCAAAATCATTATTAGACTACGGAAGTGGTACTGGCCTCATTAGTTTAGCATTATCAGACCTAGTAGATTCTATCTTGTTAGTTGATTCATCAGAACAGATGCTGGAAGTTGCGAAAGCTAAGATTTCTCAAAAGGGAATCACCAACTCAGAAGTACTTTATTCAGATTTCACCCAAGGAACCCCCGATCTTAAGGCTGATATCGTATTAATGTCCCTCGTCCTTCTTCATATTCCAGAAACTAAGAAAATTCTACAAGAATTGTTCACCATTCTAAATGATGGCGGCAAGCTCATCATCGTAGATTTTGACAAAAACGAACAAATCAGTCACCCAAAGGTTCATAACGGATTTGATCATGAAAATCTGAAAGAAAAACTCTCTGAAGTGGGGTTTACTTCTACTGAGATTAAGACGTTTCATCATGGGCAAAAAATCTTTATGAATCAGGATGCTTCAATGTTTATCGCGAGTAGTATGAAGTGGGTGAACACGTAAAAATATAAGAAACCGAGTCTTACATAATAAGTAGACTCGGTTTTATTTTGTGAATTCATAAAGTAAATGGAAAAAGAGGCTTTAACCATTAAACGGGCTAGTAGAATTAAGGGATTGCTCAGAATCGAAATATTTGAAATAATTGGTATTATGCTAAAAAGAAGGATATTTTCTGCACTAAGCAAATGATAAGTTCAAACCATCTTTACACGAATACAGGTATTGAAAGTATCAGGAACATAGGAGGTATGAGATATGAAAATCAATAGAATTGATCATGTGAGTATAAACGTACAAGATCTTTCAGGGGCTAAAGCGTTTTTTCTTGATTTAGGACTTCAAGTGCAAGCGGAATGGGAAATGGAAGGAGAGCAGTTGGACAGAATCGTTGGGCTTAAAGATGTTAAAACGGCATGTGTAGGAATGGGGATGCCAGACGGTCAGGCATGGATAGAATTAGTCAAATTTTATTCACCGTCAGATGAAGAAGGTATTCAGCAAACGTTCCCCAACACGCTGGGTATCCGACATATCTGCTTTGCTGTTGAAGATCTTGAAACAATTGTTTCAAATTTGAAAATGAAGGGCTCGGAAATCTTTAGTGAGATCCAGCAATATGAAGACAAATATAGGTTGTGCTACGTTCGTGGTCCGGAGGGTATTATTTTAGAGTTGGCGGAGGAAATCAGGTGAATATTGAGTGGAATTTAAATGCCCTTAAATCTATTGGAGAGTGTTATTTATGACACCAATAAAAAAAGCTTATGGATACGTCACAAGAGTAATAGATGGAAAGATACAAGTATTGGTATTTCAGCACAAGGATATCCCTGAGGCAGGTATCCAAATACCTAAAGGTACAGTAAAAGAGGAAGAAGGTACATATAACGCAGTAATTAGAGAAATTAAAGAAGAAACTGGAATTCAAAGTTTTGAAGTGGATCGTTTGATATCAGAAGACTATTGGGAAAATGATGATGGTTCTATACATAATAGGTATTTTTATAAGATAGACTGTAATGAAATTGCTGATGAATGGGAGCACAATCCGACAGGTGGAGGAGAAGAAAAAGGACTTACTTTTCAATTCTTTTGGGTATCATCTGACGAAGAAATTGAACTAGTAAGAGGCCACGCAGACTATTTAAAGCTAATTTTCAATTAAAATTTATGTACCTCTTATTCCAACCGAAGAGGGCAAAAATCGAAGACCAGCCTATGATCTCGGACTATTGCCTTCTTATTATAAATAAAAATATATGGAGGAATAGTTATGTGGGTAATATTAGGGGTTATTGCAATAATAGTAACTTTTATAAATCTTTATATGTATACAGCAGGAAAGGATTATAAGCTTGCTATGGCAATGGGATTATCATTTACAGCATTAACACTTTGTGCAGAATACAGTTATGTATCCCGGTGGGTAAAAGTAGAAGATTGGGCGGCTTTATCGGATGTAGTACCTGGTATGGAAAGGGCACTATGGTTTTTGACATTTGTTTCTATCCTACTAAATATAGCCCCTGTATTTTTAGAACGAAAACGTAAGAAAGTATGACTTATTATCACATCAACACTTTGTCATTTAGAGAAATTACAGAGTCATTGGAATCCGTTTTTAAGCAGGATCAAGTAGTTGATAGACCAAAATAAGATGGACAAGTTAAGTATGGAACCAAGTGAGCTAAGTAAGTACTGTAATAATCCCATGATTCGGTGAGGGGATATAATGTCATTGCTCTTGAGCCATCAGAGATCATGAGGACCCATGGGGGCGTTGATCTAAGAAGGATTAACGCTTTTTTTAAGAATTAACGCTTTTTTTGTTGAAATGGCTCAATAACAGTAGGTTCAGTTGAGGAGGTGGATTAAACCGCCTTTCTAATTCAACAATCGGGCAAGATTATTGAATAAAATTCTTGGGGAAAAAGAATGAATTTTCTTATAAGCCATATTGTTTTTACTTATGTCTAGCCCAAAATGTCCTAGAAAACTTTCAATTCACTTTTTGGACAAAATAAAATATTCTATTATACAAAAGCAAAATTTTACTTAAGAAGTATTATATTTTACTTTAAATTATAGACAAGGAGACAAGGATTTGAATGAGATGATAATTAAAGTAGAAGAAAAGTTCATTTCCCGTTAAATGATTTCTTGTGAGCGCGTAAAAAACGATGTGCAAAATCCATTTTTAAAAATATCTGAAAGTTAAATATGGTTTTAGTAAAGGGTCATAGAGATAGCAAAATGTATCACCTAAACTGGAGCATATTAATGAAATAATGGGTAGTGCTTTGGTATAAAAAAAGACAGGCAGAGGATCTGCCGGACAGGGTGGAATGATTAGTACATTTTACTATGTGGTTTGTTACTAATGATGTTAATGGAACGGTCGATGCATTTCATGTAACTAATATTTCCTGAAATACGTTGTTTTGTTGTATAAAACGCTTTTGAAAACTTATCGATTACAATGCGTGTATCTTGCATTCCAAAGTGCTTAATGTAATTTTTAATCGCTCTTCTAATTTGTTTATTACTCATGTGCTTACCTTCTGTCTCTTTTTTTTGAATGTAGTTAGTCGTCTTTTTCCCGATTTTATAAACAGCTCTGCGTCCGTATTTCCCCATATCCTTAAATTTAATTCCTAAATCAGGATATGCATTGATCAAATTAAAGAATTTTTTACCAAATACTCCTGCAGGACCTCTTTGTATAGTCCAGTCTTTACCATAGACGTCAGGTAACCCAAATTCATCACCAATTTCAAAATTCCCTTCACGAATTCTCTTAAAAGCTTCTTCTAGGGTGAAAATGGTATCATTCTGAAATATAGTATCATTCATCAACCCTAACTAACCTTTCCCCCATAAATTACAAACCACCCTAAAAAAACTTATGTTTTAATTCAGAAATAAACGTTACTTATTTTACCATAATTATTACCTATCTGAAGATACAAAAATAAGAAATTATAATCTTAAAATCTTTAGTGAACCTTTTAGAATACTAGTTAGGTCCAATAGCTCTTATTTGAAATACCTACATCTTTAGCACAAGAAAAAAGCTTATTAATTTAGGAAAGAGTTAACCCAAACGCAAAAGGGCCAGCATTTTCATAAGAAGGTTATAAGGCTTAGAATGTCGGTAACTTTGGAGTTTAAGAAATTCTCTCTATAAAAGCTCTTATAGTAATCACAATTATATAAGTATAAAGATAAATAAAAATGTCTAAGAATAATATATATAACCACCATTGATAGAAGAGAGGTTAGGTTATGGAAGAATCAAATGATTATTGGAAAAGTAGCTTACAGGATGAATCATTAAGAACAATAATGAATGAATATTTGCTAAGTTTAAAACTTGAAAACAAAGCTGAAAGAACAATAAAAAACTATCGGTGGTTTTTAGAACGGTTCTTCAGCATGTGTACTGTTCCTTTAAATCAATTAACAACGAATGAAGTGAGAAAGTACTTTTTACATTTCACAAATGGAAAAAAAGAGAAGACGGTAGATGCTTATCTAACAGCATTATCATCATTTTTGCAATTTTGCCTTGCGGAAGAGTATACAGAAAATGTCATTATTAAAAAAAGATGGAGACCCAAAATTCCAAAGTCCTTACCCAAGTATTTAAACGAGAATGAGTTTGCTAGAGTAAAGATTGTAACAGAAAATTTGGCTCTTCGTGATCGTGCACTGATGCTACTATTATTCTCGTCAGGATGCAGGAGTTCGGAAGTTTCTAATCTTTCTATTAAAGATGTCAATTTAGAAAAAAGAACAGCTGAAGTAACGGGAAAAGGAAAGAAAATTAGAAAGGTGCATTTTTCGGAAGAGTGTGCCCTTGTATTGAAGGACTATATACAGACAAGAATCTGTAAAGGAACAGACCCATTATTCTTATGTAATTCCGATCAACGCTTAGGTCCAAAATCCATTTATTACATAACGAGGAAAATTGGAAAAAAAGCTGGGTTAAATCAATCGTTGCATCCTCATTGTTGTCGCCATACATTTGCAACAAACATGCTAGCAAGAGGGGCAACCATTGAATTCATAGCAGATGAATTGGGACATTCCAATCTAAACACAACTCGTATATATGCACGTATTCTAACTGAAGACATGATTACATCTTATCAAAATATAATGGGGTAGATAACCATGAACGAAGAGGTACTAGTGTCATTTTTTGACGATCATCAATCAAGGTTTAGTAAAGAAACAATCAGAAGTTATAGACTTTCGCTTCAACAATTCTTCTTCTTTTGTAAAAAAGGATATAGTGAAGTAAAGGCTGCTGATATAAGAGCATGGCTTGCTTCACTAGAGGAAAAAGGTCTAAAAAAACGTTCGATACATATTAAACTATCAGGATTGAAGTCGTTTTATCAATATTGTATGGAAGAAAATCTTCTAAAGAAAAATCCATTGTCAATGGTAAAAACCCCTAAAAAAGATGATGTCCTTCCATACTACTTAAGTAAGCGCCAGTTGGCCGAGTTACAAGAATTAACACGGAATGATTACCAATTTCGCCCTATCATTGAAACATTATATTCCACAGGAGTAAGGATCAGTGAGCTGTTACAAATAAAATTAGAAGATATTAAATGGGATACCCGACAAATATGGATACGGAAAGGAAAGGGAACCAAAGAAAGATTTGTCCTTTTTTCGCATGACTGTGCGGAACGCTTAAAACTATACCTAGAAAAACGTGAAACAAACAGCTTGTTCTTATTTGCTAATCGTAGAGGAGGTCCACTTCACCGGGAATATATACAAAAAAACTTTCGTAATTTCTCCGAATCACTTGGTTTTAAGGTGAGCCCCCATACTTTACGCCATACATTTGCCGCACATTTAGCAGAAAAAAATATGCCACAAAGTTACATTCAGGATCTACTGGGTCATGTGGATATTAATAGTACACGTATTTATACTCGTCTAATGGAAACAGCACGAAAAAAGCAGTATGACAGATATCAAACTTAAATGAAAGGAGTGTCTATATGGAAAAGTATTGGCAATTAACTAAGGCTTTACCCTTGGAAAACAATCAGGAGGTAGTAAGTGATTTTTTGTTAAGTTTGAAACTTGCAAACCGAAGTGAGGGAACGGTCATTCAGTACAGGCGTTTTTTAGAACACTTTTTTAATGATATGGTAGATCCGTTCTCCTCGCTCTCATCAGATACGATTTTAGAGTGGTTTAGAACTCATCAAAGTCATATTAAAGAAGCCACTCTCCAACTACGTCTTAGTATTTTATCCTCTTTCTATTCTTTTTGCCTTAAAGAAGCGCTTGTAGAACGGTCTCCCATAAAAAGCCGTTGGTTTCCTAGACTTCCTCAACCGGTGCCTAAATACCTGGATAAAGAAGAGGTTGCAAAAATCCGACAACAGTGTGAATTAACAATCCTCAGAAACCAACTGTTGGTTGAATTCATGCTTGTTTCAGGTTGCCGGGTCAGTGAGGTACATCGCCTAAATAGAGAGGACTTAAATTTTGAAAAACGGACTGCCAAGGTAGTAGGCAAAGGAACAAAAATTAGGCACGTTCACTTTACAGACAAATGTGCTGTACTCCTAGAAATGTACCTTAAAACCAGCCGAAAGAAAGTATCTCCTGCACTTTTGGTGTCAAATACCACGGGAAAACGTTTAAGCATTCGAACCATTCAGCAGATACTAAAGGATATAGGGGATAATACTGAACTTAGTTTAGGGCTTCATCCTCATCGATTGCGGCACACTTTTGCGACAGAGCTATTAGCTAAAGGAGCAGAATTATCTTTTATAGGAGATGAACTTGGTCATTCGGACTTAGGAACTACCCTGATCTATGCTCGCCTCCCGAAAAGAGAAATCATTGCGCTCTATCGAAAGTATATGGGTTAGGGGAGATCCAGAAATGATAGAATCCGAGGAGTGTATCCATAAATTCATTGAAGAATACAGTTTTCGTTTAGATGAAAAGACGGTTGATCTCTATCAAAAAGCTGTCAGACAGTTATTGATTTATACTACTAAGTCGGTCGTTGAAGTTACTGCAAAAGATATAAGAAGTTGGTTAATAACATTAGAGTTAGGTGGTTATAAAAAAGTAACCATTAAGACAAAACTAGCAGGCATAAAGCTATTTTTTAAATATTGTTTAGAAGAAGAGTTTGTCTCACATAGTCCAGCAGCACCAGTACCATTCCCTGAACTAGAAGATTCTCTGCCGCACTACTTGGAAATGCATCAATTGATAGAATTGAGACTTTTAGTGGAAGGGAATATTGAAGATCGTGCTATTGTGGAGGTTTTATATGCGACAGGCATACGAGTGAGTGAATTAATTAACTTGCAAATTGAAGATATTTGCTGGATTGAGCGCTTAATTAATATTCAAAGCGGAAAGAGAAAGAAAGGACGTATTGTATTATTTACCCGATCATGTGGAGAGCATTTAAGGGCCTATTTAGATCAGCGCCGGGATACTATTCCGAATGTTTTTGTTGACGCAACGGCAACTAGGCCAGCAGTGAAACGTACAATTCAATCGAGGTTTGAGAGATATGAAAAAAGGCTGGGGGTTCGATGCACTCCTCATACGTTACGTCATACCTTTGCTGCCCATTTAGCACAAAAAGGAATGCCACTGGAATGTATTCAAGTGCTTTTAGGACATAACAGTCCCCACCAAACTCAATTATACGCTCGGTTATATAGTCATGCACGTAAACTGATGTACGATGAGTGGATGTAAGGGAAAAACTGATATTTAGGAAACTCCCAGTTAATTAGTAAGCCTAATCGCTATATTATTGAGATTAGGCTTTTTAATATTAACTTGGAAAAAGCATTTTACTCAATTAAAGGGCCATTTAATGGAACAAGACCATTGCTCATAGTTGTAAAATTTTGCATCGCCCTTTCCGGTGCGGTACGTTGTACTGCAATTCTCCAACATACTATCTACATGAAATGCGAACGGTACCTAACACATCATATGATTTCACTCTGTGCTCAAGATAGGAAACACGTTTATGCCAGCAATCAATCTTAGTAATGGATTCTATCACAACGGCTTCCATACTTTTGAGTTCTTTGAGCAATCTTATGACCTCACCCAAGTCGAGCGTGATTGTATTCATCCCGACAAAGAGGAAAAACTTTGGTATAGGTTCAGTTGCGTCGCATTCGTATCGTCACCTTTTTCCGTGACGATAGAGTTCACTCTTATCATAAGAGTGGATTTTTTTATGTTATTTTTACTACAAAAAATGGAAATTTAGTGAAATAAATCCTAATATTTGTTAATAAAATTGGGTATTTTTTACTTTTATTAAACATTACGAAGGTATTTGGAAAAAATTGTTGAATTCTGTTATTGATCTTAAATTGAAAGGAGAAATGCAATAACATGATGAAACAAGTGTCAAAGATTTTGTTGGTGTTGCTATTAGCCTTTGGTGCAGCCTTTTCGTTTTTAAGCTCAGCTTCAGCGAATGCTGGTACGAACGATTATCAGGTATCCAATCCTGATGTTAAAACCTTAACGGAGAAGACCTATTTAACATTCGATGAGGATGGGACATCCAGAAAAATCAACAAGAGTGAAGCCAAAGAGATCGAAAAGTTAGCGAAAGAACAGCACCAGCAGAAAGAACGTAAGAGTCTATATAATACTAAAAAGATGGACCTTGCAGCGTTAGATCCTAATAAACCGTCAAAGTCATCCGATACAGAAATGGAGAAGGCTGTTGCCTCTGAAGTGAATTATGTCGAAGTGACGAATAACACCATCTTTGACAATGTGAACAAAACTGTCACATTAAAAGTGACCATTACAAAAATTATTGGTGATCCCCCTGTCATAGTCATTGCCGGATACGACTTGCTGAGCAGTAAAACACTTGAAGGTACGTACAGCAAAGTAACTGGATTTGATGTAGAATGGACAGGAGCACAAATTTATATTGGAAGAACGTATTCAAAAACATACAACGTAACATCAACCAATTTCTGGATGACGCAAAGGGTCACAACAGTGGGCTGGTTGGGGTCATATCCTGAAACTGATAGCGGGCAAGCAGGGCCAGTATTGGCAAACAAAAAAGCTACTTTCTACCCGGTGATTCAAAACAATCATAGCGGTCAGTACATGCCGACTCCGACAAGAGCCGACATGGCCGTCGTACCATTAGAAGATCGCTCACCGTGGAACAATACACTTAGAGGACAATATATTGCTTCGTATATTGATGTATGGTGATCCGAATTGGGATTGGTCTGGAGTAGATATCCACCACGTCATCCCAAGAGAGTACGGGGGAGGAAACAGTTTTTCAAATCTGTACCCGTTACCGCGAACCATCCTCCAGCAAACGGTATCTCCATGGTGGGCAAGCTACTAAAATGAAAATAGGGGGAATTTAAATGATACTTAACAAGACGTTACATGCTCTAAAGAAACGACTCGATGAAAAAGGAAATATGGAGATTGTGGCTGAGCAAGGGAATATTCACACGGTTCATTGTTCATTTAATCCCCCTATTGAAAGCGGAGACCTGAAGGCATTTCAAGAAGAAAGAAAATGGATGTTTCCTGAAGATTTTCAACAATTTCTATCTCAACACAATGGGGCAAAAATGTATGAAATGTTACTAGGCTCGATTAATATTGGTGGTGGATTGCAGATATACTCTATAGAGGAAATAAAGGAGATAAACGATGCCCTTAAATCCTTGTATGATTATATTCCGATAGGGTATGTGCTTGAAAATAATCTATTGATAAGTCGAACAGCTATTGAACGAGATGATCCTGACTACCTGTATATTGCCGGGACATCTTTGAAACCGGAACCATTACATTCGAATTTGGAAATTTTTTTAGATCGGTTTGTGGTGTCCCAAGGTTCAAACTTTTGGGAATGGCCGAACTATACAGCAAAGAATTATTATAAACATTCCGGAGGCATCGAATTTTAATACTGATTAAATCAAAGAATAGCACGACCATTTTTCTGCTTGTATATTGAACCATTTGAGTGGTTTTTACTTTGCCAACATATACTGTTTTTGAGGTTTCATAGATTGGAACGAAACCATAAAAAAGCTTGGAGCATCCCAAGCTTTTTTTGCGGCCACTCTGTCAGGATTTTACAATATGTACCCTGATGAAGTATATCTAAGGGAGATAACCCTCAAACGTATGTAAATAAAAAGACCAAACATATAGTATATATAAAATATGTTTGGTCTTTTTTGTTATGATTCTGTTCGTAACCTCGTTGCTTTATATTTTCTTATCAACTAACTAAGCAGGTTAGTTGAAGTATCGTCTTTATGTCTTACTACACAATCGGGCAGGTTTGTTGAATAAATACATAAAGTATTGAAACTTTTGTTCGATAAATTCGTATAGTTAGTAAAGTATTTAAAATGGTGGTGTCACTTTGGAAACTAATGTTCAAACTTCTCAATATGATCAAGCGGTGACCAAAAAAGAAGTGAGTATGGGGAAGTTACTAAACATATTAGGACTTTTCATATTTGCTGGGACAGCATTAACTAATATAACAACTCCACTCCCTTCAATCGAGGACACCAAACAATTTTTGTACTGTATTGTTGGAAGCGCTTTTATCTATTTTCTTTTAGTGAATATCTACTTCACTGGACAAATAGGTAGAAAGGTCGTCCTTACAACTCTCTTTCTGTTAGGTTGTTTTAGCATATTTATGGCTATTTATCTTGCGACTAATCCAGTATCACACTAATACCTATATTCAAGTAACAGGGGCGTTTGCTGAACAAGCAGTCGCCCTTTGTTCTAGTAAAGGACAGGATAACGGAAGAACAGGGGGATTTTGAGTGGAAATATTAATGTCCATAGTAATCGGAATAATTATGATGTGTGCGGTTTATTTAATACTTTCTAAAAGTCTACTTAGAATTATTATCGGCACAGGGCTTCTCAGTCACGCGGTTCACCTTTTGCTTATAACAATGGGAGGATTACCAAAGGGAGAAGAAGCGCCTCCCCTACTGGGTGAACATTCTTCTAAAGGATATATAGATCCTCTCCCTCAGGCATTAATTTTAACAGCAATTGTAATTAGTTTTGGAGTAACTGCATTTTTCTTAGTTTTAGCGTACAGAGCTTATCAGGAACTGGAAACCGATAATATGGAGAGAATGAGTGAAAACGAGGATCGTTTGACGTGAAAATAGTACTACTTTTCGCAAGATAGGTGTTGGCCTTTTGCATATTCTTTATTACATTAAAGGGCAGGATACTTGAAGAAGTAAAAGAGTCAATGGGGGATTAAATGTATAAAGCAAATTTGAAAAAATATTTAAACAGATTTCTTTTTTTGTTAATTGGAGTCTTTGTAATTTACAGTTTTTATGTTCAGATTGAATATAGATATTACGTTAATCAGAGTATCGATAGAAATTATGATAATTTATCAATTATTACAGTTAAAGGTAGTAATCTGGCTAACAGGCTGGAGGAGTTTGTTAATTTAACTGAAGGAAATAGTGAAGTGAAAAGCGATTTGTACAATAATTGGAGAATTGTTAAAGGAGAAAGTAAAAGCATTCACTCCTACTTATTTGCCATCAATACAATACATATGGGAGACGCATCATCCGATTGGGATTTAATGCAATATAGCTTATTTCGTGTTGATGAGTTTATATCTGGTATGACTAATAAGTTTCTTGAAAATCATTCTTATGTCATAAGTAATGAAGAAAAAGAAAAAATGGAAGCCGTAATTACAGTTTTTAGAACCATCAGTGAAGAAAAAGACAATGAATTAATTGATATGAAAAGTATTTTACAGTCAATAAAGGAACCGATGTTAATTATTGATGACAATTATTCAAATACACTTGAAAGAATAGGTAAGTAAACCAATAAAAGGCTATATAATAAAGCTAACGAAAGCCAAATAGCAGCCAGCTTGTCTACAGAAAGACATAGTATCTTCAGCTATGGGCTAAAACCCAAGGCTTTTCTGTATTCGATGAAGAAGTTCAAGAGGTTATAGAATTTAATATAGAGATGGCAAATGAAACACAAAATGAAAAATTCAATAACCTTCTCAATGAAATGGATATGACAATAGAAGAATACTGCAAAGAATATGCTTATGAATCGATGAAGGGAAAGCTATTGGAAAACAAACTGTATGACGATATAACATCTAAAGGTGAAGAGTGGAATGAATTCAAGAAGAAAGTAATAAACGAATATAGAGAAAAAAATGATACTCAAATTAATAATCTATTAGAAAGAGCAAATTAATGTGGGAGAGTCTTTATTCCATAACGGGGGCGTTGATCTAAGAAGGCAGATTAGTGAAAGAAGGTACTTAAACTAAAGAGCAGGTTTTTCCAATAAGAAATCACAAAAGGATGAGCATTTACTATAAATTAGATTTGACGTATTAATGTCTAATAAGAAAGTAACGGGAAAAATGGAGATGAAGCACATTAGTTATCAATAAAAAAATATGGAGGAATTGTTATGTGGGTAATATTAGGGGTTATTGCAATAGTAGCAACTTTTATAAATCTTTATATGTATACAGCAGGAAAGGATTATAAGCTTGCTATGGCGATGGGACTATCTTTTACTGCATTAACACTTTGTGCAGATTACAGTTATGTATCTCGGTGGGTAAAAATGGAAGATTGGGCGGCTTTATCGGATGTAGTACCTGGTATGACAAGGGCATTATGGTTTTTGACAATTGTTTCTATCTTACTAAATATAGCACCTATACTTTTGGAACGAAAACGTAAGAAATTATGACTTATTATCACTTCATTTATACACCTTGTCATTTAGAGAATTCACAGAGTCATTTCAATCAGTTTTATAGCTGGATCTAGCAGCTGATGGACCCCCTTTGTTTTCAGGAAATGAGAAGAGTGTTAAAGGAGAATGTACTAAAATTTTTTCTTGTATATGAGTAACTGGGGAAGAAAGTAATACTCTCAATATGGAATCGATTAAGGAGAAAATTTTATGATTACAAGTAAGATGGCAAAGTTAGATTTAGTCCAGTTTGATAAAAAAGACATCCCGGGTTTAATTGAACTGTCTGAATCAGTTGGGTGGGATTATGATGAACACGAGATTGGTACTGTTATGTCATCTGGTAAAGTATTTGGCCATAAAAATAATGAGGGTAAGATTGTTTCAAGCGCAGCCATTATCCCTTATGAAACGAATCTAGCCTCTATTGGTATGGTCATAGTCAACAAAGAATATAGAGGAATGGGATTAGGAAAAGAAGTGACACAACAATGTATGAATTCTCTTTCAAGTGACTTTTCAATTATGCTAATTTCAACTGAAAATGGAAAGCCTCTCTATGAAAAAATGGGATTTCAAATCGTTGACCATGTGCACAAGTACATATGTGATACCTATTCAACTTCTAATCTAGCCAATAGAAAAGTAACCATTGAACATTTTAATGAGAGCGACTTAAATAAAATAATTGAGCTAGATGAAGAGGCTTATGGAGATAAAAGAAGCACCTTTCTTAAACATAGAATTAATCAATCCAAGGATTGTGTAATGGTGAAAGATACTATAGGGAACATTATAGGTTTTGGATTATCTATATTAGGCCCTATCAATCTAATAATAGGTCCCATTGTGGCACCGGATGCTCAGGTAGCATCTATGATTCTAGAAAAGCTGGCTATTGGACATCAAGGCAAATTAAGGATCGATATACCATCAGGTAATGGAATGTTTATGGAAGCAGTAGAGAAATGCGGGTTTTTAAACGTGAGTAATCCACCCATTATGATGTTTAATTCCACTAAGATGCCACAGAGAAATGGTGAATTATTTGGAATTGCTGCACAGGTGTTTGGTTAAGAGACTTCGATCTTTATAATTTCTCCGATCTGAATGTCGGTAGCTTCTTTATTCGATTATCGCTGCAGTTTAGGCGAAAAAGCAGCTTTTATGCTATTGATAGTTGGCCAAAATGAAGGGATAGATTAAATGACTAAAGAAATGTTAGTGCAAATAAATGGTTGTAAACTATATGCAAAATTGGTGGGAGAAAATCATGAAAAACCAACTGTTGTAATGGATGCTGGATATGGTGATTTTTCCAAGGCTTGGGATTCAGTAATCGAAGATCTTTCAATGCTCTCTAATGTTCTAATTTATGATAGAGCGGGACTTGGGAAAAGTGAGACAAGTTCTAATCCCAGAACTAGCGGTGAGATGGTAAAAGAATTGAAGGAACTTCTTATTGAAGCCAACATTAATCCCCCCTATATATTAGTGGGGCATTCATTTGGTGGAGTAAACTTGAGAATGTTTGCAACTGAATATCAAAATGAAGTTTGTGGACTTGTCTTGATTGATTCTACACCTGAAGATTATAGAGAAAGATTTCTCCCAACAATGTCAGAGGATTTTCAACAAGCTTATAATAAGCAATTCATTTATGAAGGAAATTATTATGAATTTATGGAGAGCTTAAAGCAGTTGAAAGACACTAGACTTAAATTAAATGTCCCACTAATTGTTCTTTCAGCTGGAAAAAAAACTCATTATTCAAAGGAATCACAAGAGTTATGGAATGAAATGCAGAAAGAGATACTTGAAATATCCTATGTAGGTGAATTGGTGATTGCTGAAAACAGTGCTCATTATATACAAAATGATGAACCAGAAGTGGTAGTAGGTGCTGTGAAAAAGTTGATTGACAGTGTTTGAAGTTAGATTGTGAAAAATTACACTTGAATTAATCGTGGCGATAGCTAATAATGGGTCGATTCTTCAGCTTTATCGATACTCCATTATAGGGAAGGTTAATTAAACAAGAAGCATTTTGGGAAGTGACCATTATTAAAACAATATTGAGCAATGTAGCATTTGCAGTAGTGACAGTTTTTACGTTATTTCATGTAGTAGATAATTATTTGTTAGGGATAGTTCCTTTAATAGGTTTGTGGATAATCTTTGACTACATAAAAAAATTCGAGCAGAAAACGGTTGATATTAAAACGAAAAGAATCGGTGCATTTAGTTATTTTTTTACTGCCATTATAGGCTTGATATTATTCGAACTTGGGAGGGAATTCGAATAAAAAACATCAACACTAAAGAACGAATGGAACATTATAATCTGCGGTTTAAGTATTATGGTACTTTAAAAGCATGGAATAAATGGTTGATATTTTCCTGAGCTGAACAAACATTAGTTTGTTTTTTTGAATTAGTAGCTGGAGAAACTTCCAGGATAAAGAAAAGGAGATGAAATGATGAATAAGTATGGTACATTACATGAATCAAATGGTCGTTATGCTTTAAGATTTGAACGATTTTTCTCTCAAAAGCCAGAAGATGTTTTCCTTGTTATTACAACTCCGAGGTACTTCTCCCAATGGTACCCTTTTGCCACTGGAGAGATGGATGTCAGACTTGGGGGCAAAATTGACTTCGATGACGGAGAAGGAACGACTTATAAGGCTACCATCACTGAGTTAGAAAAGCCATATTTATTTGGTTTCCGTGAAGAAGGTGATCTAGTGAACATATCTTTGCAGGAAAGGGATAAAGGTTCTCTAATGATCTTCACCCATACTTTTGACGACGATTCATGGGCAGTTAATACCGCTGCAGGATGGCATCGGTGCTTGGATGTACTTCGCCAGATAGTCAACGGACATCCAGTGGAATGGAAAGATAATGCCTCTGAATTAAAGGAGTATTATCAGGAAGCTTTTCGAGCGAATTAATTAAATATATTGAGTTAACCATTAGAGACTAATTGGTATAAGGTGCTTATTTCATGCAAGTGCTTTAATTGAATAAGAAAGATTGAAAGCCAACATTAGGTGCTGGCTTTTTATCATACTTAATAAAGGAAGCGGTAGTATGAAAGTCGTTGATTTTTGGTATCAAATTGGCTTGATTTGATGGTTTACTATGAGAAAGTAGAGACTTTATCTTGTATTAAAGTGTTCAACAAACGGGGGCGTTTATTGAAGAACGCGTCCTTTTCCTGTATTTGGCCAGTTAATAGAACAACTCTTTATTACAGAGTAGACTCTTACTATGTAATAACAAATAATTTTCTATTAAGTAATGCACCTTAATAGAGATTTTATTTATCGGAAATAAGATTTCAACAATCAGGCCAGATTGTTGATCGTTTAACGAAGATTTGTTTTTTGAAAGGATTCTTACTCACCTTGAGAGGTGAGTAAGGGAAAAGTGCTAGAAAATAGTCGGTACCATGCCTCCATCCATACGAATCGGAGAACCTTTAAAAGCGGAAGCATAAGGGCTACATATAAAGGTAGTTAATCTACCTATTTCAGCTGGCTTGATAAATCGTTGAATTTCAGATTGAGGTAGATTTTTAGTCATAAATTCTTTCTCTTTTGCTGAAAAAGTCATATCTTCATTTGGATACATCCCCTCAATTATATGATGCACATTTTCAGAGAGCGATGGTCCTGGCAAGATGGTATTGATTGTAACTTCTTTTCCTATTGTTAATTTAGATAGGCTTTTTGACAATGATAATAGCATTGATTTTGTCATGCAATATTGAGGCATTTGTCCCGATGGCATAACTGCTTCTTCACTCGCAATAAAGATAATTCGGCCAAAATTATTTTTTATCATTTTAGGTAAGTAAAATTTGGATAGTCCATTTGCTGCAAGAACATTAGTACGGATATACTTTTCCCATACTTCATCGTCAACGTCCTCATACTTCATAATTTCATATATCCCCATATTGTTAACTAAAATATCAATTTGGGGATGTTTTTTAAATAATGCTTCCCTTTGTTGATTATCTACAATATCGGCAGTAGCATTTTGAGGGAAGATATCAGGGAACTCTAGCTTAATTTCATTTACAGTTCGTTCTACCTCTTCGTAATTTCGTCCATTAATTAGTACATTAACACCTTCCTTTGCAAGTTCAATGGCAATTGCTTTACCGATCCCTCTTGTTGAACCAGTGACTAAAGCTGTTTTATTTTTTAAGTCCATATCCATAATACATTGCTCCTTTTAGATTGAAAGATATTCCTTTTCTTCTGTAGCACTTATTCAGTTATCCTGCTGATAATACAGTGTCGAAAAGTAAATTAGTCAATTTATCAAGTTTGCACCGAGATGTTCAGTACGCCATTGTAAAGGGGTAGCACCTTCCCATATGTGAAAGGCGCGGTAGAATGAGTTTTGGTCTTCATATCCAATTAAAAAGGCAACCTCTTTAATATCCAACGACGGGTCTGCCAGGTATTCTCTTGCCTCCTCGTGTCGAACTTTTACTAACAAATGCTTGAAGCTTGTGCCTTCTTCAGTAAGCCGCCGTTGCAAGGTTCGATCACTTATCCCTAACTCGCTCGCAATAGTCTGAATGTCAGGGCGACCTCCTGCTAAGCTACGTTTCATGATCCACTTGACCGTCTCGCTAATTGAAGGGCTGCGTGGCTGCTCATTCAACGACTGTTCCAGTGCCGGAGTCAGTATCTCTAGCAATTCTGCATTATACGAGACAAAGGGACGATCCAGATCTGCTCGATGTATAGTCAACCTGTTACAATTTGTACCGATCTGAATTCGGCAGCCGAAGTAATCTTCAAGTATCTGCATGTCGCCAATTGAATGGGTAGAAAATTCTACTAACTTTGCTGTCAAAGGTTGACCTGTGCCCCGGCGCCCCAGTTCGAGAAGAAATGCCAAAGTAATGCCAATTAATATGGACAGACCGGGGTGTTCACTATGAAATGTTTTTATTTCAATTGTACAGTGTTCACCTTCCTCGGTGATATGTAAGCTTTCAGGTGGGCAAAGTTGTTTGTACTTGGCCATTCGCTTTAAAGCATCACGGTAGTCACGAGCGTGGTAAGTTGCTAAGACAGTCGGGGGGAAATGATCTGTTTCAAAGGATGTCGCGAGCTTGATGATTCCTTTGGAGGTGTCATCAATGAGTTCGGAAAAAGCCTGCCAGATCGCAAAATATTGGGCTGTGGTGACAAATGGATCAGAAACAATGGAGATTGGCAATTGTGCTTTTCGAACTACCTCGTTGGCGACTATTCCCAATTGTCGTAATCCTGTCCAAAATCCTGCAGGGATTTTTATACGATCAGAGGTATAGAACGTCATACATATGGGCCTCCTTTATCTATTTTCATTAGTAGTTTAAGCGTGTCCTTCTTTGCTAATAGTACAGTTTAATAGTAACTCTCCAACGATGCTCTGTAACTAGCGAATGGCGACAAAACACTTGCTAACTACGCCAAATTGTATTAATAACGATAGCAGTACATAAAGATCTATTTACTAAATTGGTCAGTTTGTTTAAAGCTCTATCTTATTTTCCACTATTCAGCAAACAAAGTGCAATTGTTGAATAAGCAAGATGAGAAAATAACAGATTTATTTGCTGAGCAGTACACGAATAAAGTGCAATTACTTTTCTTATTCAAAAGACCGGGGCTTATCCTGAGCTGGCTGAGTTTCTTTTGTGTTTAAAGTTTTTCTTGAGTAAGCTGCTTGATTTTGAAATAATTGGTATTAAGTTAAACGGCAGTTTACTCGAAGAACTATGTGATTTCCAATAAAAAAGGGAGATTTGATACAAAGGATTATTCAGCAAAACAAATACGAAATTACAATGAAATATATTCTTGTCACACTTTTCTCATTATCGACTTTAAGAAAGTTAAAAAGAATAGAGAACCTTAGAAAAGAATTAAAAGAACAGCAAGAACAAGAAAATGATTTTAACAAACTATAATGAATTTCCGTTACTTCACTAACCAGTGTTTGTACTAAATAAGGAGAAATAAAATTATGAAAAAGCATTGTTGTGAGGATATGGCTTATCATGCTAACTTCGAGTGTGATATACATAAGAACCCCTTTACATGTCCCGACAAGATAATCATTTTTGACGAAAAGGATAATGACTACGGTTTGATAATTCATGATGGCGGCACGTCAAGTATCAGCATTTATTTTTGTCCTTGGTGTGGTTCAAAAATTTGAAACAATAATTTTTCCTTGTTGAATGAACGGGGGCGTTTGCTGAACAAGCAGCCACCTCCCTTCAACTACGCCAGCAAGCGTTAGCATCTTCGGCTAACGGGCAGGATAATGGAATAAACTACTCTTCAAATAGTATTAGGAGGTTTTAAAATGGAAACAAACCTATTGAAGATTCTGGAAATAATCAAACTGGGCGAAAAGTTAAAATTTGAAATGAGACACAGTTGGTTATCTAATGGTAGAAAAGAAAGTGTAGCCGAACATACTTGGAGAGTTGCCCTATTGGCTATTCTAATAGAACCTTATTTAATGGAAAAGGTTGATACTTCAAAATTATTAAAAATGATTATAATCCATGATTTGGTTGAGGCTGAAGCGGGAGATATTCCAGCATTTGATACCATGGATAATCATGTAGCAAAGGAACAAAAGACAACTAATGAGATTAAATCAATAGAAAAGATAAGGAGTATTTTAGGTGGTTCATTAGGGGATGACCTTTACAATCTATGGTTCGAATTTGAAAATAAAGAGACATATGAAGCAAAAGTTGCAAATGCTTTAGATAAATTAGAAGCCCAAATTCAACACAACGAAGCAGATATATCAACATGGATAGAAATTGAACACAGAATGAGTTTTATGATGGGCAAGCATGTTGAGTTTGACGAAAATCTAAAACTTTTAAAGAATTTAATTGAAAGTGAAGCTGAAAGGAAATTGCAAAAAGCCGGAGTGGATACGACAAGAATTAAGAATGCGATCTTGACTAAATAATTTAAGGTTTCCTATTTAATAATCCCAAATGGGAGGAATAATGTTAGTGACAAGGATATTTATAGCATTAGCAACCATTGTCTTATTAACCATTGTTGGGTGCTCTAATTTAACAGACAGAAGTAAAGAAAAAAACAATGAAATCAAAACGGAAAGTTCCAGTTTTATAGGAACAATCAAGGAAATTAACGGTAACACTGCTCTTGTTTCTGCTAAAGTATTTAAGGGTAATCCTGAAGGTAATGTGTTTGTTGACCTTTCCGTGAATAATGATGAAACATTCCAATTTGGAGATAAGGTAAAAGTAGAATTTGATGGCACCATTAAAGAATCGAATCCAGCTCAAATTAATACTCTCTCTGTTGAATTGGTTGATTGATAAAATAATTCCGTGTTCCATAAACGGGGGTCGTTGATCTAAGAAGAATTAACGGGCAGGTTAACGAAAAGTGAGATAGGAGTAATTTAATTATGCGGGTAATTATAAAAGTAATCTCATTAGTGGTTATGTTTCTTTATTTATTAGTTCTTTCAAAACTAATCCTATTTAAATATCTAACAATGCCTGACATCATTAGTCATTTTACTTTTAATTATGACGGCGACTATTGGAACAACCATAACTTTATTCCATTTAAAACAATAATATTTTATTTGTTCTTAGCAGATATAAATTTCAATATTAGAGTTGAAAACTTAGTAGGAAATATAATTGGCTTTGCACCTTTTGCTTTTATTTTGCCTTTAGTGTCAAAACGTTTTCGGTTGTTTAAGAAGGTTATAATAGCTACATTCTGTTTAAGTCTAACATTTGAACTAATTCAATTCGTTTTTAAGTTTGGAAGTTTTGATGTTGATGATTTAATTCTAAATACAATTTGTGGCATCTTAGGCTATATATCTATTCACGCTGTCTTATTATTAATAAATAACATAAAAGCAAAAAATAGAGTAGAGATTTTAAATTATCTAACTAGTCGGCATGACAACTGAAATATCAACTAATAGACCACGACTATTGCCAATCTTCAATTATTGGGCAGGTTAATGGAATAAGAGTGGTTATTTATGGTACGATATTCCAATGTTTAAATATCGCATCCATATTAAAAAGGGGGAATAAGATGTTAGGCTTGCCGAAAGGAGAGGTATTCCTCGTTCCTTGGACAGAGGAATGGAATAAGGAATTTTTACTTGAGAAAGAAAAAATCCAAGATAAAATTGGTGGGTATATAAAGGATATTCACCATATAGGAAGTACTTCAGTAAAACATTTAAGTGCAAAACCAATTATTGATATAGCCATAGAAATCAAAACTTTTACTGATGGGGAGAATACAGCTTCATTTTTAGAGGAGTTGGGATATTCATATAAAGGTACAAATATTTTGCCTGACAGACATTATTTTAGCAAGGGGGAGCCAAGAACTCATCAAATCCATATGTATCAATGTGGAAATGATTATTTACTTGAACAACTAAAGTTCAGAGATTATCTGAGAAATAATGATGCAGTAAGAATTAAATATGAACAGCTCAAACTTGATTTAGCAAGCTTAAATAAAAGTAACAAACATAAATATGCAGAAGAGAAAACAGCCTTTGTTAAAGCAATCTTAGAAAAAATCTAAGAGCTACTTATTCAACAAACGGGGGCGTTTGCTAAACAAGCAGCCGCCTTTTGTTCAAATATTGGGCAGATTAGCTAAAGAGGGATACATACAGAAACTGGAGGTGGATTTATTTGGATTTTACAACGCTTAAATCAGGAATAGTAAGTTTGATTGCTGCAATTTTAATATTCGTCAGTCTGTTTGTTTATGAGCCGAATTTTATAACAAGGGTTGTCGCTTTATTGGTAGCAATTGGAGACGTAATTATTAACCTATATAGAAGACGGATAACAAAAAATGCTTTTTATTGGTTTTCTGGAGTGGTTATTATAAGTATGGGCATTATCGTATTTTGGGAAGAAGGTTCTTATACTAATAGTTATGAAGTGGTTTTACCTCTGTTATTTATTTTCACCATACTCCTAGCTACATACAGAGATATTTTCAAAAAAAGAAACAATGAAGGGTAAGCAATTTATTATAAGTAACCTACTCTTCAATTAAAGGGGGCGTTAATTCAAGAAAGATAAACGCTTTTCATAATGAATTTATTAAAAGATGTAGCAGGTTCGTGGAAGAAGGTAATTAAAGACCGCAACGGAAGAACCGTTTGAGTATAAAGGATTTGGCACTTTTTTATCATTAATAAAGTAGCCCATTAAAAAATCTCAGACTGGCAAATAGTCTGAGATTTTTTAGTAATGGCTTCTTGCAGCATTGAATCCATTATGGATCGCTTCTAATTACTTTGCGGACCGTGAGTCAAGGAAACTGTCTCCTTGGTTCTTCGCCTTCTATATACACTTAGAATCAGTCCTGCGGATATCATCTCCAGCAATAAATGTGAACCTCCATAACTCATGAATGGCACGGAAACACCAGTGAGTGGAGATAAACCGAGATTCGTCAGTAGGCTTAGTATAAACTGAGCTGAAAAGACTGCTGCCAATCCTGTAATAAGCAACTTGCCATAAGGTGAATTCACACTTTTGGCGGTGATCGATATTCTATAAATAAAAAATATAACCAGGGTTACAGCCGTGATTGCGGCTAGCCACCCAAACGAATAGATGATGTAAGCCAAGATAAAATCTGTATGGACCTCAGAAATGAAACTTGGGGTCACCTGAAGGGCACTTCCTATAAAATAAGCCTCACCTATTTTAAGATCTGTATAGAAGCTTACCATGGAGTATATCTGAGAAAGAGACAGCAAATTCCAGATGGGCCATATAGAAGCAGCAAGGGTAAACGCTATAGTTTGCTTAAGGCTGGACCTTGACGTATGCATGATTGCTGCGCAGACAATGATGCTAATGATAGTAGCTGTGAAGGCTCCTGTAGTCGCCAATAAGACGATAGGTGTTGACATAAGACCTACTCCAAACCAAGACTTTCGATTATCATTCCAATCCCAGGAATGAAAGATTCCTGCAAGAGCAATGACCAGTAGGAATGGAGTGATCTCAGTGAAATTAATAGTGGCCAAACCTACATTTAAAAATGGTACATCATCGACTCTAACTCCAATGAGAACGGTCAATAAGAGTATGAGGATTGTTGCCGCATAGAAGTGCTTGGAGTATTTCATCAATCTTCTGTAATCAAGCATAAATAGGCTTAGCATGAGCACGACACCCAACACGTAGAAGCCAAGACTTTTATTGAAAACTTTCAGTTCTTGAAGCTCTGTAAAAGCCGAATGGAATTGCAAATAATACATAACCAGCAGCCCAAATAGAGAAGCTGTCAGCACTGGCAGCAAGGTTTTCACATCCAATGGGGCTTTGTGTGTTTTGTTAAGCTGCTTTCCCAAAACTCCTGAATCTCCCATACGTGCTAATGCTTGATCTATAGCCTCTTCTTCTGAAAGTCCCGTACTCATTGCCTCCTCTTTGAGCGTATGAAGGTGATCGTTAATTTCCAGTTTTATATGGGCATGTACATCCTTATTTTTAATCCGTTTACACAAATCTCTAATATACATTTCAAACTTATTATCTAATCCCATACGATTTTCTCCCCACTTAAAACTTCGTCAACAGCATTCTTGAAAACGGACCACTCTTCTTTTTTTTCTTGAATAAATTCTTTGCCCTGGTTATTAATCTTGTAATATTTCCTCTTTCTCTTTCCGGTCCCTTCGCCCCAGTAAGATACAATTAATTCTTTTTCCTCAAGGCTATGAAGGATGGGATAGATCGTGCCTTCCTTAAAACTAAAAATTCCATTAGACTTCGATTCCAGTTCTTTAATAATTTCATAGCCGTACATTGGTTTAGAATTAAGCAAACTCAAAATAAGAGTAGTGGTACTACCCTTTAGCAATTCTTTGCTTATCTTCATAAACAGTCCACCTTTCTAATGCATAGTAAACCTATGCATAGTTATTATATGTATAATTTATGATATAAATTAATTCTTGTCAATATGTCTATAAAGAAGAACGGCATGTTTTATATAACAAAGACTCATTAAGTAATCGTTAGAGCACATTCTTTTCATAAATTGCTTTTAATAGTTGAATGTGGTGTCAGTAAAAAAAAGGGATAACAGACAATAAGAATTCCTATCATTTATGATTTTTATGTTTATGAAGCAAACATTGATTATTCAACTATCGGGGGCGTTGATCTAAGAAGGATTTACGCTTTTTTTGTTGAAGTTATTGGATTAGCGGACAGGTTAATAGAATACTATGTAAATGTTGTCCTATGGGAAAAAGAGGGAGTGAGTTATATGGATAACGTGATAAAAAGGTTTTTACAATCAGAAATAATGTATCAAGATTTATATGATGAAATAATATATTTCATCTCAAACGTTCATGTAAGAAATGGTGAGTTTGAAGGTAACGAGTTTATTATAAAAAAAATGGACCAAGAGAACTTTATTATATTTCCAGAATATACATTTCATGGTGAAAGCCAAAGAGATATTCCATATAGTACATCTATTTATAGAAAAAACCTACTAAAAGAAATTAACGATTATGCACAAAAACAAGATATAAAAATGAAATAGTTTATTTCGCTAAGGGGGCGATAATCCAAGAAGGGTTATGCCTCTTTTTGTTGAATACAATAAAGGTTGGTTAGATTTTAATTGGTAGCCAATATTTTTAGGAGGGATTTTATATGTTTGTAGTAAATGTCGAAGGTGCTATTCATCGTAATGGTAAGTGGTTGCTAATCCGAAGAAGTAAAAAAGAGGACCATGCTGGTGGTATGCTTTCACTAGTTGGAGGTAAGTGTGAAGTTGAAGGATTTTCAAGTGATATCCTTGAAAGAACGTTAATTAGAGAAGTTTTTGAAGAAGTAGGCATCAAAGTTATTGATCTTAAGTATGTGAACAGTTCCTCTTTTGTAACTCAAGCAGGAATCAATGTAATTGATGTCGTGTTTCTGTGTCGACCAGAATCGGGGGAGCCATACGCTAAAAGTACAGAAGAAGTTGATGATGTTTTATGGATGGCTACTTCTGAAATCCTGAGAAACCAGGAATTGCCTGAGTATTTAAAGAAAAATTTAAAGCTTGCGGAGAATGCTTTAGAAGAAAAATTTTATGTAAAATAAGTACGGTTATTCCGTTATTGGGCGCTATTCTGTAACAAGGATAAGTGTTCATTTTCATTTTAGTACCATATTATTGAATACTACGTAGGGATTATCAATCAGTTTATTGAATTTTTTAAGAAGATGTATTTTTGTTCCATAGGAGCGTTGATTTGAATTAGAATAACAAAAAAGGCTGAGACGGGGTTTTAACATGAAGGTTATTGGTCTTATTGGTGGAATGAGTTGGGAATCCTCTGCTGAATATTATCGGATTATTAACGAAGAAGTGAAAAGAAGATTAGGGGGGTTACATTCTGCAAGATGCCTTTTATACAGCGTTGACTTTGAAGTAATTGAGCGTTATCAGTCAGAGGGTGACTGGAAAAAGGCTGGTGAAACATTGGGTGACGTTGCACACTCTCTTGAAAAAGCTGGCGCAGATTTTATCGTCATATGTACCAATACCATGCATAAGGTTATTGGTGATATACAGGAAAAAATAAATATACCTATTTTGCATATTGCAGATGCAACAGCTCATCAAATTAAAGAGCAAGGAATTAGTTCAGTAGGGTTACTCGGCACAAGGTATACGATGGAGCAAGATTTTTACAAATTACGTTTAGAGTCTAAGGGTATAAAGGTTATCATACCAAATGACAATGAAAGAGAGATTGTAAATAAGGTTATTTATGAAGAGTTATGTTTAGGTAAGGTTCAACAAACATCTAGAGATTATTATAGAAAAGTAATCCAAGGTTTAATCGAAACTGGAGCTAAAGCTATTGTATTAGGTTGTACAGAAATTGGATTATTGATAAAACAGGAGGACTCCGATGTTCCTCTGTTTGACACAACTTATATTCATGCTCTTGAAGCAGCGAATATGTCCATAAAGAAGTAGCGATTTATGCAGCTCTTTTACATTGATTGATATTACACAAACTGGGGGCGTTTGCGTTATATATGGAAATCAGCTAAATGATTTTCATTTAATCCAATATAAAAATGCCATCTAATAGAAGAGAATTATTCAATTAACGGGGCTTATCCGGGGCAGGATAAGCTTCTTTTTTGTTTAAAGTTTTTCTTGAGTAAGATGCCGTTTTTTGAAATAATTGGAATTAAGTTAAAGGGCAGGTTAATTGAAGAAGAATAATTGTAAATGATATTCCCAAAACTAAAAATTAGAGCTTATTAAAAACAAGGAGGTTACTCTTTTGGTTGTTTTGGGAACAAACAATTTTTACAATGATACGACTTGTAATGTAAGAGATGTCTTTTTAGAATTTTTAGTTGTAGGTAAATCACTATTATGAAGAAATATAATTTTGTTTTTCTATTCTTTATTGGATTTTTAATTAGCAGCCCAATGGCTGGAGCAAAGAATTATATCAATCAACGGGTTCCTTTTGGGGAACAATTAACGACGCACTCATTAAAGCATTATGAGATTCAAAACATTAAGATTGAAAATGATTCTGGGCAGCAGCGTGTATTCAGTATTAAGGATGGTTTTCAAGAACGGGTACTCAGAAAAGTGGTACACTGGCTTAATAACTCTAGCCGTGTAAATGGAACAAGCGAGGTATCCTTAGATAACCCATCCAACAAATTGACATTAAAAATGGCAAATGGTGAAGTGATTACCATTGAACCCGCTTATACGTGTGTAACTGTCAATAAACGCAAAACCTGTACGGCTAAAGATGGAAACTTATAGTTTCGCAAAATAGCCAAAAAACACGGTTAAAGTCACAATCTTTTTATGATTGGATCTTAGTAGGGTGGAGAAAAGAGTTGAACGGTCCAACTAAAGAAGAGCTGCTTGAGGAAGCATTATTTACACGTTATTTATATTATTTGGGTCCATCCTATGATGATTTTTTTATGTGTCCAAAAATCATAATTGAACCCATTGATGGGGATCCCAGAAGACATCTTATTTTTGCCAGTGCTTTAAACTATTCAGGACACCACGGTAGCGATTATGATAAACTTACTTTTTTTGTGAGGGATTCTAACCTAACAGGAATACAAGTAAAAAATGTAAAAATAAAGAAACACATTACGCAAGAAGAAAGCCAAAAACAGTGTCAAACTTTCGACTAGATATATATACAAGGGGTGTTTATTTTAGAGAGGTGAACACTTCTTTTTGGGTTCTACAGCAAATAAAAGTTATTATTAGTTTGTGAAGGATTATACTTAAGCTAACGGGGGCGATTGCTGAAAAGCAGCCGCCCTTGTTCAAGTAAAAGGTTGATGGAAGAACGCTAGTGACCTTTTGCGTTTATAGGGGGAGAAAATGAAGAAAAATTTATTTGTTATCTTTATAATTATAGGTATATTTTTAATCGGTAGTTTATCAGGACTGCACTTTAAAGAGATAAATGCTGTACCAGGAGATGTTAAACTGATTAGCTCCAGTGATATTGGCGGTTATGCAAAAGCAGTATTATTTGAAGATAAAACTTCCAATACGTTTGGAGTTGCGGAAATTGAAAAGAAGTTTGGTTTTCTGTATCGATATGATGGTGGTTCATGGGGCGATATGGTAGAGGAAGGTAAACCTTTTCAAGCCACTGGAATTGGCGACGATGATGATTTTTTAGTAGCGATTAAAACTGCAAAAAACTCTAATATTGAGTATATTGTACTAGGAAACCATATGGAAGGTGTAACACCATCGGATAAATACCAATTAACGCTTGATAATGTAAGAGAAAACATTGACGAATATTATTTGAAAGAAGTAGAAGATAACTATGTGTTATTTGTGACTGAGGAATATTCAGAGGATACATGGACTATTAGAGCTTTTGATAAAGAAGGTAACTTAATAGCTGATGAATTATTTGGAGGAGACGCAAGATACATTAATTGGGAATAGAAGCATATTAAATTAACGGGGGCAATAACTGAAGATCGGGCATCTGATCTCCAGCTTTCTTTTTGTTCAATTATAGGGCAGTAATCTAATCTTTTATTAGGAATTTTAAAATCAGAAAGTAGAAAGTTATTCTAATTTGTTATTGTAATTAAAGGCAGACCTAAAATGTGTCTGCCAATTTTTTTGTGATTTTTGTAACGAAATACCTTTAACATAGTCTTACATATGAAGGGAGGTTGAAATGTGGCAGAGTTTGAGAATATATACAATCAATATTTTCGGGATGTTTACTCGTTTTTATTATCGTTAAGCCGTAATGAAAAAGTTGCCGAAGAAATAACACAGGAAACATTCTTTAAGGCCTTAAAAAGTATCGATAAATTTAACGGCAATTGCAAAATCAACGTATGGCTTTGTCAAATAGCTAAAAATACTTACTTTACTTATCTCAGCAAACAAAAACGATACGATAATACAGAAAATGTAGGAGAAAAAATAACTAAGGATAGTATCGAAGCGATGATACTTAGTAAGGAAGAG
The DNA here is from genome assembly GCF_042666755.1 of Rossellomorea sp. GCM10028870. Taxonomy (NCBI): domain Bacteria; kingdom Bacillati; phylum Bacillota; class Bacilli; order Caryophanales; family Bacillaceae; genus Rossellomorea; species Rossellomorea sp. GCM10028870. The sequence continues at coordinate 68,788 of NZ_JBHTGN010000001.1, forward strand.
ACTTTTCGAATTCATCAGGTGTTACATTGCTTAGATGAGCCTTATAAAGAGGTGTTCACACTAAGAGTATTTGGAGAACTATCCTTTAAGCAAATAAGTCAGCTCTTTGAGAAAACGGAGAGTTGGGCAAGAGTCACATTTCACCGAGCTAAACAAAAGATACAAAATAAGTTAAAGGAGGGGGCAAAATGAAGAAAATATCATGTGAAATAGTCAAAGATATACTTCCTTTATATTATGACAATGTATGTAGTAGAGAAAGCAAGAAAATGGTTGAAGAACATCTTATCGAGTGTGATGAGTGCAAGAGTGAATTAGCTAGAATAGAAGAGGATATTAAAATTCCGAAAGGAGAAATTGAAAAAAATAATAACGATGGTAATGTTATAAAAAATATCGCTTCCTTTTGGAACCGTTCAAGAGTTAAATCCTTTATGAAAGGTATAGTTATTAGTACATTAGTATTTACTCTTATTTTCTTGGGGTATATCAGTTTGTTTCATTGGGACATCACAGATGTGCCAACTGGTGTGGTGAAGATAAAAGAGGTAAGTGAATTGTCAGATGGGAAAATTGTTTATCATATAGAACTCACTGATGGTTATCAATTAAATACAATTAAATATCACATGGATGAAGAAGGGAACTTTTACTTAACTCCTTTCCGTCCAGTAATTAAGGAACATGCGAAGGCACCATATTCAATGGTAAAAGGTTATGAGATTTTTGACATTGAAGCTCAAGAGGTAAATCGTGACTCGGAGATAAAAGCGTTGTACTATGGAACCCCACAAGATAATATATTAATTTGGAAAAAAGGAATGGATTTACCCAAAGCAAGCGAAGAAGTGGAAAATATGTTTCATTTTGAGTAAATGCAAGTATTGGTATTCAACTAACGGGGGCGTTTGTTGAACAAGCAGCCGTCCTCTGTTCAAGTAAACGGGCAGTATAACGGAGTAAGCGAATTCAAAAGTTATTCCACATAACAGAATAAGGAGACAGCCGTTTCATAAAGGAATGGCTGTTTTTTTTACCTCTCCCAGGAAACTAACGGTAATACTATTTAAATTTTGGCAAGCATTAAGAAGTATTTGAATCATCTGCTCTTTTTCCACCATCTTTTTTACTTTGCTGGAGGAAACTGAATCAGTAAATAATTGTCCAAATACTTGGAGTCGCCACTCCTTGGAACCTACCCACCTACTTTTTTGGTTCGATCGGTTAGTAATTAATTTCCATTAATAGATAATTGTTGCTGTGGGAAACTACAATTAAAAATGGGGGTTAGAATATGCTTTGTAAACGAGTGCTATTGCTTTTTTTAATTATAACTTTGACTTCAACTGTTCTGAACCAAAAGTTTACTTTTGCTGAAATCGTCAAATCAAAACGTGTTCAAGCTAAAGAGATTAAATACAATCACAATAGTATTAAGATTGAAGAACTCGTTAGTAAGATTGGTTTTAATGTTCTTATCCCTGATAAACTACCTAATGATTGTACATTGGAGATTAAAACATATCCTGAATGGGCAAATGATGGCTTCACTCAAATCAGATTACACTATATGGATAAAGATGATAAAGTTCTCTTAGTCGGAATTGGACAAAGAAAATTATCAAAAACTCAATCGGAATTTTCATTTCAAGATGCGGAAACCGTTAATATTAATGGAAACAAAGGATATTTTAAAATCTATGATAATGCTCCTGGTGGAATACTTACTTGGAATCAAGAAGGAACTTTTGTAGAAATGGATAGTAACACTGTTAACAAACAAGAAATGATAGAAATTGCAGGATCGATGAAAGTGTTTAAGTAAAATACGTAGCATTACAAATTAGGTTTAGACAAATAAATTCAATATAAAGGGGCTTATCCAGAACAGGATAAGCCCCTTTATCGTGAAATTTGGAATCAAGCTAATGGTCAGGATAATGGAACTCCAAGAAGTTACTATACACAATTGGACAAGTGTAATAATAACGTTGACTTTTTCATAAATTTTAACATTAACCACTTTGTGGAGGGATACTAATGAGTGAATATATTTTGATTTTTGTAGCTCTCCTTATGACTATTGCCCTTCTAAGTCTTATCGACTTTATCCTAAGAGTGCTGTCATTAAGGAATTTTTATGGAGCTACTTTGAATTTGCTATTATTTTGTATACTAATAATGGCTTCTTTTATTATTATAAATTGGGATACTGGTGTAAGGCTGGTTTTAGATTAAAGTCCTTTTTATGTAATTTATGTATTATCAGGTTATTCCTTTAACGGGGGCAATAACTAAGATCAGCCAACTGTTCCCAGGCAATTGCCACCTTCCATTGTTGGGGAGGTTAGTGGAAATAATAGGAAATTGAGGTGAAGAACATTATTGCATGGCATAAATAAAAATATATTGGAGGGGAATAGTTATGTGGGTAATATTAGGGGTTATTGCAATAGTAGCAACTTTTATAAATCTTTATATGTATACAGCAGGAAAGGACTATAAGCTCGCTATGGCGTTAGGATTATCATTTACAGCATTAACACTTTGTGCAGATTACAGTTATGTATCTCGGTTGGTAAGAGTGGAAGATTGGGCGGCTTTATCGGATGTAGTACCTGGTATGGCAAGGGCACTATGGTTCTTGACAATTGTTTCTATCTTACTAAATATAGCCCCTATATTTTTAGAACGAAAACGTAAGAAATCATGACTTATTATTACATCAACACCTTGTCATTCTTCGAACCAATTTTAGAAAGTGCGTCTAGGATTCATCCACCAATGAAGGAAATCTCCCAATTACTTAAGGAGCAGATTGAACGTCCGGTTACTATTGTTCCTTATCCACTGCCCTATGATTTGGTTGATCAATCTTTACAGGGTGGAGAAGGACTGAACAATATTTAGACAATGATTTTCAGCGCGGCAATTCTCCACTCGCTAAAGGGGGAGATGATATTCGGTGGTTGGATAAATTAAGTACGGACCTGTAGAATGGAATTGGTTTGAAAACAATAACCACATTATGAAATTAGATGAGTACAATTTGGTCATTTCTTTTTAGTCGTTTAAAAAGTATTCATCATCGGAACCTTTTGTTGCTGTCCAGCTACTTGTATGTAGATACACGACAATAATGTATTATGTCCCCAATCTTCAAGTTAAGAGGGCGTTGATCTAAAAAGGATTAACGTCTTTTTGTTGAAGGTAGTGGATTAACGGGCAGGTTACTTGAAGAAGGAATCCAAATAATCGGTATCGAATTATATTAAAAATTTCATAAGGAGATAACAAACGATGAAGTTCAATTCCGTTCACATTGATAGATTATTAATATAATGTACAAAAGGCTGGAATAAATCATGGCAAAAAAAGAAGCATCGAAAATTCAAACAGAACGATTGATTTTACGTCCGAGAGCAGAAAAAGACATTCCCAATATGCTTAAAATGTTGAACAATGATGAAGTAAGAGAATTTCTTGGAATTAATCCCCCTCGTGATGAAGACTCAATGTTAGAAATGGTTAGGAATCGTACTGAAACAAAATGGACTGTCGCATTAAAAGATACGGATGAATTCATCGGTGATGTAATGATTCCAGAAATAGCAGAAGGTTATCTTGGCGAAATTGGTTATCGCTTCATGAGGGAGCATTGGGGATGCGGTTTTGCGTATGAAGCGGTTTCCGCGGTCATTGACCATAGTAAAAGCACATTACACCTTAAACGCCTATTTGCTACTATAGATAATAATAATATTCAGTCAAAAAAGTTAATTGAAAAACTCGGATTTACTTTGGTAGCGGTGTTGCCTGAATCGCATTTACACGGCAGAGTTGCCGATGTAGCTTACTATTCGCGTATAGTATAAGCATCCTTACGCTCTCCTGAGAAAAATGCACAAACAGGTGAGGGTTTAAATGGGGGATATTTTTGGTCAAACGATATGATTTTAGTGAAGAGGATTAGGCGGGAAGATATTAAAAGAGTTGTTAAACAACTAATAATAGATGGTGAATTTGAAAGAGTATTTAATCTTTGTGAATAATAGGCTTGCTTATTCCATTAACGGAAGTTATAGCTGAAGATCGATCAGACAGCTGATCTTCAGCGTTTTTTCTTTCTGACAGACTTATAAAATTCAGAAAACGATCAATTCAATAATCTTTTCGTATAAAAAAACTTATTAAGAAACATGCACTAGAAAAAATATAAATCATATATAGGTGATATCCCGTTTGAATGCTTGAGGAGGATATTATGAAACCACCTATGTTACCTAGTGAAAAATATTTCGGCAATTTAGAACTAGTTTATTCATTTTATGGGGCTATGCCTACAGGTGTTAGTGTTTCGGAAACTGGTCGTGTTTTTATTTGTTTTCCGAAATGGGGAGACGATGTTAAATTTACGGTAGCGGAAATTGTTGAGGATAAATTGCAGCCTTATCCTAATTTACAAACCAATTCGGTTAACCCTGAGAATATCACAATGACTTTCATCAGTGTCCAAAGTGTAGTTGCTGATGGAAGGGGAACGCTTTGGGTATTAGATACAGCGGCACCCAATTTTTCTGAACCAATTAAAGGTGGGGCGAAATTAGTCGCTGTTGATTTAAAAACCAATACAATTAGAAGAGTATATACCTTTACAGAGGATGTTGTCCTGCCAACAACTTACCTGAATGATGTCCGATTTGATTTTCGTGTTGGAAACGCTGGTTATGCCTATATAACGGATTCTTCTTCCAAAGGACCAGGAGCTATTATCGTCGTAGATTTAGAAAATGGAAACGCATTTAGACGGTTAAATGGGGCAAATTCAACTTCACCCGATCCCTATTTTATACCGAAAGTAGAAGGAAAAGTGTTGATGAATCGAAATAAAGATGGCGGGACTTCTCCCTTTAGATTGGCGTCTGACGGTATTGCGATTTCTCCTGATGGAAAGGTTTTGTTTTTTTGTCCACTAACAAGTCGTCATCTATTCTCGATCCCAACAGAAGCCCTGAGAGACAGAAATATACCGGACATGGATCTACCTTATCATGTGGAGTATTGGGGAGAAAAAGGTGCATCTGATGGAATGATTACAGATGCAAAAGGGGTCGTTTATGCTGGAGATTATGAGAACAATAGTATTCGAAAGATATTGCCGAATGGCATAATGGAAACCATCGCACATGATCCGAGAATTTTATGGCCGGATACTTTTTCGATTGGTCCGGATGAATACTTATATGTCATTGTGAACCAATTACATCGACAGGCAAGATTTCATTATGGAAAAGACCTGCGACAAAAACCTTATAGTTTACTTCGTATGAATATTGATGAATTACCTGCATCTACCATTTGATAATCAAAATTAGTTGGTTCATTTTTTTGTAAAATTTTACTGTAGTGCCAATAGGTCGTAATTTGTAAAAGTAAAAGAAAACGCGGTTGAAAATGAGGGGAATCGTATATTTCCCTTTTTTACGTGAGTCTCTTTATATTGTGGAATAAAGAATTGTGAAAATTGGTCATAGTAGAGCGGGGGCGGTTCTCTCTCTATCCCAAAAGTATAGTGGAACCGTCCCCAGTCAGCTATTTTAGTTGACCGAATCATGCAGATAGGAAACGGCAATCTGAAATGCCTTTATCCTTCTCTCGATGTAGGTACGCTGCCCACTTCCGGGCTTCAGCTTCTCAAGAAAGGAAGGAAGCGTCAACAGCAAACCCTCCAGAACCCCTTTTGCCTCTATCAAATCTTCTTTGCTGACATCTAAATCTTTGCCTTCCCAACATGCATGAAGCACATCTGCGCCAATCCTTGCTGCTTTCAATCGCTTCTCAAGCAACTTTGTCTGAGGAGCACCAGGTTTCATATGAGCAAGGGCATTTTCAGATTTACGAATGATGGATAGAAATGCTTCAATAGATTGCTGTTTTTCTTCCTCTGTCATATTTACCATGAGTCAATCACCTCGTTTCTCTTAGAATAGACTATTTGTAGTTTAACAAAAATACATAACCAGGACTGACATTTAATAAAGTGAAGTCTAGATACAATAGATTATTAAACTTACATAATTTTTAATAGTTCTCACCCGCCACAACTTAAAGCTAATAAAAAAATTCAAGAAATAAGGAGTTTAAACCAAATGGAAACAAAAGATAAAGTTCAAGCAGAGACCCTGCTTAACCACCTTTTCCGAGGATCTCAACTGGATGGAGTTCAATTCGGGGTATCCCCAGGTCCCTTTAGGCTATCTTTCTTTCATTATAAAAACACCGATGTCGAGGATGCCCAACTCTTTTTAAACATTGAATCTAAGTGGTGCCTTCTGTCTTCAAATGTAAAACAGTATCCTTCAAAAGAGGATGAAATAGAAGATCTTTCTGAAGAAGAAAACTATCTCCAAATCATTCGAATGAGAAGACAAGTGGTGGGAAAAATCGAACTGGTTGACGAGCATGCTCCCCACTTACTCATTCGATTTGAAAACGATTATTCATTATTTATAAACGGATATCATGACGAATTTGAATGTTGGCAAGCAGGGATTGATGGGGATAGTGAACTTGTAATTGCCTTACCAGGAAAAGACCTGGCTATTTGGACTCCTGATCATATTACTGAATGATGAATGCAGATCGCTTTGATTTGAGGTAAAGAATTAGTGTAAAAAAGTTAGAAAATACGCTTTCTCCCAGTTGGGATTGGGCGTATTTTTTTGCTTTTATTAAGGAAAGAAAAGTTAAGGTTCCTTTAAGCTTCCGTTAAGCTTCCTGTAAATTTCCACCATTATAATATAGAAAGAAGAATTCTTCAAAAAAGGTTGAATCGATCGATTTATCAACAGAATGTATCTTGTCAAAAGTGTGTCGACCAAGAGAAAGGTTACGTCAAACAAAATGAAACGTAAAGAGACTTATCGTGTAATAGGCATCATCGCATTGTTGTTCGGAGTAGCTCTTTTGCACTTGATTAATGAGAAGCAGCCAATCAAGGTCGCTGTACTCGATAGTGGAATTAATAAAGACCATCCGGCATTGAAAGGAAAGATACATAAATCATTTAATGTCATTCAGCCGAATCAACCGATTGAAGATCATTATGGTCACGGGACTCCGATCGCAGGCATCATAGCTGCCGAGGATTCGGGAGGCGAAATGAGCGGACTGGCTCAAAATGTGTCCATATATGATGTAAAGGTTCTAGATAAGAAAGGCAACGGGAAGGTAGCCGATTTGGTCAAAGGAATCAACTGGTGCATCCAAGAGAAGGTAGACATCATCAATATCAGTTCCGGTTTTCAAGTAGATGATCAACTCCTTAAGAAGGCAATTGATGAGGCGCTTTCTTCAGGGATTATCATCATAGCGGCTGCGGGTAATACACTGGGGCAAGAGGCTGACTATCCGGCACGCTATGAAGGCGTATGGTCCATCACATCTGTAAACTCCGACATGGTCCGATCTTCATTAGCGGCAAGGGGAAAGGTTGATTTCGCCGCGACTGGGACAGAGGTTCTTTCAATCAATAAAGATGGGGACTTGGAAACCTTCAGCGGTACTTCCTTCGCTGCTGCCCAAATATCTGGATATACAGCCCGCATACTAGATCGTGAGCACAAAGGGATCAAGAACATTTACAAGATGCTGCAAAGAGAAGCGATAGATTTAGGAGAAACAGGACCGGACCAAGACTATGGACATGGACTTGTAAGAATAAAATAAAGAGGTGCGCACATTGAGAAAACTAGTACTAAAGTGTTTGGTCATCACATTATTGTTCTCCATACTCCCTCAAGGGACCATGGCAGCAACAGAGGAAGATGCTCAACCACAAGGAATCGATTTAGAACAGGCTGAAAGATCGGTTAGTGAGGAACATGATGTCGATCTTTCAGAACAGGTGAAAGTAGAGATTAAAGAAGATAGTGATGAGAAACTTGTTTTAGATATGGAAGTAGATGAGGAAGACCTGAAAATTGATACAGAACTATCCATGGACCTTGATAGCCAAGATGCGATGATCACAGGAAGCATCGTGGATGAATCAGGAAATGTATATGATGAATCCTACCATGTTGTCTTCCACGAAGTAGATGATGAGATACTGATCGCTACTTTAACCGATACGCAAACAGGTGAAGAGTACGAGATCAACTCTACCACTCTACAAGCTTCAGTTATTCCGATTATAGTGGGTATTGTATTAAGATTAGGTATAAAGTATGCTATTAAAAAGTTTGGAAAAACAGCCGTAAAAAATGCCTTGAAACAAAGCTTGAAGAAAAAATGGAGTGCAGACGATTTAAAATCACTTCCAAAAGCGGATCAAAATGACATCAAAAAAATGTACGGCACTGCTTCCGATGCCTGGGATTTCTTCAATGCACAAGTCTCCAGTCAAAGGGAAGTATCACCTGGAGTATTTGTCGGAAAAGACAAAAACGGAGTAACCTTTACATACAGGAAATCTTCTAAATCAGGTCCTCCTACCATTGACGTAAACGGCATAAAAGGCGTTAGAAAAATAAAGTTTCTATAGGGAAAGAGGTATTTGAATGGAAAGAGTACAAAAGGCAGACGACATTTCCCGGTTAAAGGAATCATTCCAGAGAGTATGTAAGAAATCGGATCCATTTGGCAATCCATTTCAAGAAACCCTGAACGAAAAGGTGCTGATCTTCCCGACCAACGGTTATTATCTTCAGGAAAATCAGTTCCATGCTCTGATGAAATCCATTGAACAGGTTGGACAGGGGACCTTTTTCGTGTCGGAGTCGGAAGGTGATTCTTTTAATCTTTCACAGGACTTTCACTCGGAGTTGGCACCACAGCATTGGGTAGTCGAGAGTACCATTTCCTACGAAGACTATCAATCCATGCCTCTTGTGGTCGAGAATTCCCTCTATTCACCACAAGGAGAGTGGGGCTTGCAAATATCCCATGAAGACCACGCAATCCTTGCAGGGAATTCATTATTCATTGACACATTTAAAGAAGCGTATCCCGAATGGAAAGAGTATAAAGAAAAATTTCTTCAATATTGGGTTGGTGCAAATAAGGAATTTTCTACGGATATTACATGGGTTCACGACTTCTTAAAACATTATAAATAAAAGGGTTACAAGATTGATTTCCACATTCATCATAAAAACCGGCCACTTTTGTACTGGCCGGTTTTTGTGGTTTTTGGTGTCTGACCCTCAGCACGATAACGTTTTATTGTAGTGAGGGACAGATACTACTTTTCTGTTCTTGTTCTATTAAAGATCAAGTTAATGGAAGAACTCTCTTGCTCAAAATGGTATTAGTAAGATAGCATTCAATTATATTTGTTTTTTCTAAATTTGTGGAGGTATAGATAATTCCATGAGCAATTTGTATTTTAGAGATATTGATAAAACTAATGTATGTATAGTAAAAAATATAAAATTAAAACCTGGCCAAGATAAATTTATTGAAACCGTAGAAAAATGTCTGGAAGAGGCTAAGGCTCACCATGAATGGCACCCGGTAGCTATATATTCTGATGAGGAGATTATTGGCTTTGCAATGTATGGTTCGTTTGGTTCAAATAAAGATACTTGGATTGATAGAATAATGATAGATCAAAATTTTCAAGGTAAAGGCTTTGGAAAAATTGCAATGACTAAACTAATAGACATAGTTTCGAAAGAATATGGGGTAAACGTTATTTATTTAAGTATCATTGAAGAAAATAAAATAGCTCATCGTTTATATGAAAGCATAGGTTTTGAGTTAACGAATGAAAGAGACCCAAATGGAGAACTTATTTTTAAGTACACTAGATAATTTTGAAATAATTGGTATTAGTGAAAAAGTAGTTTGATCGATAATCGACAAGTTCAGTGGACAGATAATATAATGATCTGTTTATTTATGTTTTATTTTTGATTTCAGTGTCTGACCCTCGGCACGTTAACATTTTATTGAGAGAGTGACAGATATAAGTTTTCGTGCACTTACATTACATAAGTGCAAATATCCATTTCAGCTTCTAAATCGTTGACAATAAAGGATAATGTAGATGGAGAAAAATACATACCAGGTACATTATTATTATAGATCTTAATAACAATTGTCATTTTACAGTCAAACGTATTGGTTCTTTTAATCTGAAGGATTTTCTCTGTCTTTTCATCGAGAATTTCTTTCATTTTACTCAAAGCATCATTAATATCTACTGATGGAGCGTAACCTGTATTAATCTCCCAACATCCCTCTAACCTTTTCATTAGTCCATTATCTCTGATGAAATCGTCTTTTCTATAACTTAGGGAGGGCTGCAATTCTAGAAGTCTAGTAATTTCATCAGGATTTAATTCATCACCATATATGCAAAATTCCACATTGATTTCTGTATTCATTAAAATAGCCTACTCTCATTGTTATTTAAAAAATCAGCTTTAAAACAAATAGTTCTGAACATTATAATCATACCTACAGAAAGTGAAATAAACCTTAATAAAACATTAAATTAACCATAAATAACTTTTTTTGTAAAAACTCTTCTTGAGTAAGATATTAGATTTTGAAATAATTGGTATTAATTGAAAAAGTAGTTTAATCGATGAATAACTACTTGTGAAAGCAATTCACAAAGAAGGGAGTGGGATAAAAATGTTTAAGGAAAGCATCAGTCTCCCCTTAATATATTTCTTGGCATCAACTGTTTGGCAAATAATCGATAATCGACAAGTTCATTGGATAGATAATATCATGATCTGCTTTTTTATATTCTTGTTCTTGATGTTATATAATTGGTCGAAAATCCCTTATAAATGGAAGAAGGATAAGGTATAGAAGGATTAATTTAATATTGTTATGTATCGGAAGTTTACATTAAAATCAACACAGCAAACATCAGGGGGAAAGTATATTGAATATGCACATTAGAGAAGCCACCCGGAATGATTATGATGTGGTTCATCAAATCCAAAGACAAGTGCACGAAATTCATACAAAGGAAAGACCGGATCATTATAAGATGGCTGATACTACGTTAGACAAAGAGTATTTTAATAACTTGATAGAAGGAGAAAATACAAAGGTCTACTTACTGGAAGAAGACCAACCAATCGCTTATACAATCCTTACGATCAAACATACAGAGGAAAGACCCATTCTCATTCCAAGGAAAGTGGTCTATATGGACGATTTTGGTGTTGATCGTATGTACAGAGGAAAAGGAGCGGGGAAAATATTCTTTGGGAAAATATTAGAATTCGCAAAGAATATAGAAGCAGACTCATTAGAATTAGGCGTGTGGGAGTTTAACGAAAATGCTATAAAGTTTTATGAATCAATGAATGTAAAGACAAAAATGAGGAGGATGGAAATAGAGTTATAAAGCTCTCCTTGTTCCATCGCGTCCACTTGGATCTTCATGATTTGATATAATGTTTACCACGCAGCTTCAATGCTAAGGATAGGAGAGTGAAATATGGAAAATAACGTTTTTGAAGAGATGGCGAAAAGATACGATACAGAAGATCGAATAGAATTAGCTAAAGTAATTGTAAAGGAAGTAAAACAAGAACTACAAAATAGTAAATCAAAATCTCTAATCGACTACGGGAGTGGCACCGGTCTGATTAGTCTGGAATTAACGGATTTAGTGGAATCCATTTTGTTGGTTGATTCATCAGAACAAATGGTAGAGGTTGCGAAAGCAAAGATTTCTCAAAAAGGTATCACCAACTCGGAAGCACTTTATTCAGATTTTACCCAGGGTACTCCTGCTCTTAAGGCTGACATCGTGTTAATGTCACTCGTCCTTCTTCATATTCCCGATACTAAAAAAATTCTAAAAGAGTTGTTCAACATTCTGAATGATGGTGGCAAGCTCATAATTGTTGATTTTGACAAAAACGATAACATCAGCCACCCGAAGGTTCATAACGGCTTTGTCCATGAAGAACTGAAAGAAAAGCTATCCGAAGCGGGATTTAAGTCAACGGAAATCAAGACATTCCATCATGGAGAACGTATTTTCATGAATCAGGATGCCTCCATGTTTATATCCAGTAGTATAAAGTGATTTAGGGGAAACAATAGCTTAACCATAGAAATCGAGTTTGAAATCATAAGGCTCTTTTCGCAAAGATTGTTGTTTTCTAATATAGAATCTGCGAGGGCTCTGTCAACCAGTTTATGCTGAATGGTGAGGGAACTTCTCCGCTTTCCGCTGACGTTCGGCCGAGCTTCCTCAGCTTAGCCGAACGGGGTCTCAGCACGCCCAAAATCCGCCCGAGTCTGCGCAGTTCCCCTCACCATCTTTAAAAGAATTTTCTTGACAGAGCTTCAAGGTGTGCAAAAAAAAATTCTTCTTTCTTAAAAGGTAAATCAATCTCTACATACCTTAAATGAGATTGTTTGCTAAAATTCTTGTTTTAATTGTTCCCCATTAAGGATTCATCCTCAGAAAGTTGATTGGAGCGGAAGGATGCTCGACTCCTGCGGGAATAGCTGGACAGGTGAGACCCCGGAGGCGCAGCCGAGGAGGCTCACCGCCAGCCCCGCGGAAAGCGAGCATCCTGGAGCGGAAATCAACTATTACTTTCTCCCTCTACAATAAGCAACAAACTTTACGAAAAGAGCCAATCATAAAGATGTTAGGCTCGATTTTTTTTAGGTGGGTACACAATGATTATTCCACACTTGACATTGACTTGAATTCAATCAATGATGATGGTAATAAATGTGAGGGTGATTCAGTTGAAGGATTCAGTTGATATTCTAATAATTGAAGATGATGAGGATATTAATCGCTTACTATGTAATATTGTCAGGAAAAGTGGCTATTCCCCCAAGCCCGCATATTCAGGTACTGAAGCAGTGATCTACCTGGACAGTCAAAAATGGGATATGGTATTAATTGATCTCATGCTCCCGGGTTTATCTGGTGAAGATCTATTAAAAAAGGTCACAAATGAAAGTAATGTTCCGATCATTATCATTTCGGCAAAGCTTGAAACACAAACGAAGATCAATTCGTTAAGAGCTGGTGCAGACGACTATATTACTAAACCTTTCGATGTTGATGAGGTATCGGCCAGAATTGATTCCTGTCTTAGAAGGTATCGGGATCTATCAGATGCTCCACTGACAAATCGAATGATTTATAAAGATATCGTATTGGATACGGACTCAAAAATAGTGACAGTGAATGATAATGAACTCAAATTAACGGCACGGGAATATGAGATATTGCTTCTCATGATGTCCTCTCCTAAAAAGGTTTTTTCAAAGTCTAATTTGTTTGAGAGTGTGTGGAATGAGAAATTCCATGGGGACGACAATACCATTAATGTTCATGTAAGTAATATCAGAAGTAAGCTTGCGAAAGCGAATCAGAATGAAGAGTATATTGAAACCATTTGGGGAATGGGCTATAAACTTAAAACTTAAGGTTTTCTTAAGATATGACTTAAGACTTTCTTACGTTTTCCTTCTTATACTTTAAGAGTGTTCAAAGAGGAGGCCTTTGAACAAGTGAATAAAGGAGGGAAATATTGATGAATGGATATGTATTAAAAACCAGTCAATTATCAAAAACATATCAAAATAAAATGGCGCTTCATAAAGTGAGTGTCATGATCAAAAAAGGGTCTATTTATGGCTTTATCGGTCAGAACGGTGCCGGGAAATCAACGTTGATTCGCCTAATAACCGGTCTCGCGTATCCAACGACAGGTTCATTTGAATTGTTTGGAGAAAGCCAGGAACGAAATATTATTGAAGCAAGAAAAAGAATTGGAACCATCATCGAAGGGCCTGCGCTGTATCCGCAAATGACCGCCGCTGAAAACTTGGAAACTCACCGTCTGTTGAAAGGGATACCGGGAAAAGACTGTATCGAAAAAACCTTGAATTTAGTCGGTTTGCAGAATACAGGAAAAAAGAAAGCAAAGGATTTTTCATTAGGAATGAAGCAGCGTTTAGGCCTTGGTATCGCATTATTAGGGGATCCTGAGTTTCTGATTCTGGATGAACCGATCAATGGACTGGACCCTATGGGAGTTGTCGAAGTACGGGAATTACTTAAAAAGCTTAATCGAGAATATGGAATTACTATACTAATCTCCAGTCATATATTAAGTGAGCTGCATTTACTGGCCACTCACTATGGGATTATTCATGAGGGAGAATTGTTAGAACAACTTTCCGCGAAAGAACTGAATGAAAAATGTCAGCAGTACCTGCATATTAAAGTGGATGATCCAAACAAGGCTGCAACGGTAATAGAAAATCATTTTTCAACACAAGAGTTTGAAGTGATGCCTGATGGAACCATAAGGTTGTTTGCCTATGTTGACGTACCGGGTGAAGTTTCCAAAATCTTAACCAGTGAAGGGTTGGTCATAGAAGAATTTATGCCGATGGGAGAAGATTTGGAAACGTACTTTAGTCATCGCATCGGAGGTGTACAGCATGGGTAATCTACTCAAAACGGAGTGGTATAAATTAAGGAAGGACCGATCATTTCGATTCCTGACCTGGATGTTAGTTGCGGCTGCAGTGTTGTTTCCACTAATAGAATTCGATAATGGGGTTTCAGGATTACCAACTGTAAAGGATTATTATCGGGAGAGCATTCTCGGTCCTCATGCGAATATAGTGAAGCTTATTCCAAGTATTTTGGCAGGCTTCTTTATCACAAGCGAATATTCCATGGGTACGATGAAAAGTATCGTATCTTCAGGCAATAGCAGGTTCCGAATCTACTCTGCAAAGCTGATCGTATTTTCAATTGGAGCCATTATCATATCATTAATATTACCGATTATGATGACAGGATCCAGCGCCATCTATTTTGGATTTGCAGAGATGCCTGAGTGGACATATTACCTGCATACACTGGGACTGATTATATTGTACGGGGCAGCCTTCGCTTCCATCATGGCGATCTTTTCTATCCTGTTCACAGACAGTGGGAAAACGATAGGGTTTCTTCTTCTGTTTTTTGTATTTGCTGATTGGCCACTGCAGATGTTAGCGGCAAAAGTGCCTTTGTTTGAAACCATTTTAAATCATTCCATCTTTAAGTTGATTTATGACATCATCATTGTGGATACGTTGAAGAGCGGGGATATTTTAAATATGATAGTGGTTCCCATTCTGACGTTTCTGTTATTTGGTGCCTTAGGAAGCATGATTTTTCAAAGAAAAGAAATTAAGTAAACGAAAAACGAAAGTGGGTGAGGTCAAATGATACTCTATTTATTGATGGCAGTTTTGGCAGCCCTCGCATATGTCCTCATCCGTTTTTATCTGCTGAAAAAGGAAATGAAAAGGGCAACCTTGCAACTCCGGCAATTACACCAACAGGACTCAGCGAAAAAATTGACGATTAGCTTTTATGACCGCGATTTCGAGGAGTTAGCACAGGAAATAAATAACCAGATTGATTTAACGAAACAGGCTGAAGCAGTCAAGCGCTCCACTGAAAATGAACTAAGACAGGCTATATCCCATATTTCTCATGATATTCGAACACCCATGACATCAATCTTAGGATATATTCAATTTCTGGAATCAGATGAAATGAGCCATGAGGAAAAGAAGAAATACATTGAAACAATCAAAAATAGTGCAGGAAGGTTAAAGGTGTTACTTGAAGATTTTTTCGAGCTATCGATTATTGAACAAGCGGATTACCCTTTGAAAATGGAGAAGGTCAGTGTTAACCATTTGATTATTGAGTCACTATTAGGGTTTTATGAGGAGTTTAGTAAAAGGGACATAGAACCGGACATCCATATCCCGGAGCAAGACATTATGATGATGGCCGACCCCTCTCTCATGAAAAGAGTGATCGAAAATCTTGCAGTGAATGCCATTCGATACTCTACAGGAAATGTGACCATTCAGCTTAAAGAAATGGATACAGCCGTTCAGCTGAAAATTTCAAACTCTGTCGGGAAAATGAGTGAGCTTGACGTACATCAGATGTTCGACCGTTTTTATAAGGCTGATCAAACAAGAACCGGGAAAGGTACTGGGCTCGGTTTACCGATCGCGAAAAGCTTAATGGAAAAAATGAACGGAAGCATTCATGCTGAATTAAAAGAGAATCATTTAACGATGATTTGTGAATGGGAAGCGGAATCCGATTAATACAATACTCCACAATCACCATTAGAGCTGAAGTTTAGTCGTTACTAAAAAAATGGGCTATTATTTGATTGACAATTTGAGCTATTCTGCGATACTATATACTAGTAGTCAGTATTACTGAATATCAGTAGCACAAAATACCTGAGAGACAAATTACAGGGAGTATACGAAATACAATTGGGGGTGAACATTTGGAGAATTTTACTGAAATGCTGAAAGGAGTGCTTGAGGGTTGTGTGCTTGAAATCATCAGCCGCGGTGAAACGTATGGTTATGAAATCACGCAACAGCTGAGGGAACTTGGCTTCACGGATGTGGTTGAAGGCACAGTTTATACGATTACCATGCGCCTTGAGAAAAACAATCTGGTGGACATTGAAAAAAAGCGCTCTACTGTGGGGCCACCGAGAAAATTTTACACACTCAACGCAGCAGGTCATGAGAAGCTCGAAACTTTTTGGGGAAAATGGGATTTCGTCTCAAGCAAAATGAACGAACTCAAAACAAAAGAAATTAAAAGGAGAGGAAAAGATGAAGTTTATTGAAATGATTATCGGAAATCTGGCTGACAAGCGGGAATGGAAGGCGATGGAAGCACGTGCGAAGACACTTCCTAGTGAGTACCTCAACGCATACAAAGCGATCCAAAAATATATGTGGACCGCTGGTGGCCTCACCGATTGGAAGGACACCAGCCGTATCTTTAATGGCATTCTCGATCTGTTCGAGGAAGGTGCAGCGGAAGGCAAGAAAGTAACTGACCTCACGGGTGAGGACGTAGCTGCTTTCTGTGATGAACTGGTGAAGGACTCGGAGACCTGGAGTGACAAGCATCGAGCTAAGTTGAACGATACGATTGGCCGTGAAAAAAAGTGAATGAAAAAGAGAATACCGACTGAATAGCGGGTTGAATGTGGTAGTCCCTTCACTATTCAGTTATTTTTTTAATCCAGTAGTAAGTATTACAGAATATCAGTCTGACTGAGTACTGAGGGAAAGATAAACTAGCGCATTTTATAAGGAGGAAAAAAGATGAATGATGCAGCGATTTGTATAAAAGGGTTGAAAAAATCCTTTAAAGACAAGGAAGTCTTAAAGGGAGTGGACTTAGAGGTGGTCCGTGGTGAAATTTTCGCACTGCTGGGCTCTAATGGAGCGGGAAAGACAACGATCGTCAATATCCTCTCGACGCTGATGAAGCCGGATAGCGGTGAAGTGAGTATTTGCAGCTTTGATGTTCAGCGTCAACCGGATCATGTTCGCCAGAGCATCAGTCTGACTGGTCAGTTTGCAGCTTTAGACGGCATGCAAACCGGGCAGGAAAATCTGATGATGATTGCCAAGTTGCGTGGGGTTTCCAATCCCTCTCAAGTCGCCGATGATCTGCTTGCAAGATTCAGTCTCACCGATGCAGCCAACCGACGTGCAGATCATTATTCAGGGGGGATGAAGCGCCGGCTTGATATTGCCATGAGCCTGATAGGGAAGCCGGCCGTGATATTTCTAGATGAACCGACCACGGGGCTTGACCCCGAAGCGCGGATTGAAGTCTGGGAGACCGTCAAGGAGCTTGCCGGCGGTGGCACGACCATATTGCTGACGACCCAGTACCTGGAGGAAGCGGAACAACTGGCGGACCGCATTGCCATCCTGCATGGCGGTAAAATCATCACGACGGGTACCCTTACGGAACTCAAGGAGATGTTTCCGCCAGCGAAAGTGGAATACATCGAGAAGCAGCCGACATTGGAAGAAATTTTCCTCGCAATCATTGGCAAAAAAGGAGGAGATGTAAATGAAAAGTAAAACAGGGGTATTACTGGGACGTTTAATGCGCAATATCTTACGCAGCCCGGATACGATTATCACGGTGGCGATCACGCCGATTATGATGATGCTGCTGTTTGTCTACGTATTTGGAGGAGCTATAGAGACTGGCACGGACAACTACGTCGATTATCTATTGCCGGGAATCCTGCTGATCACGATCGCATCCGGCGTTGCTTACACTTCTTTGCGGCTCTTTAATGATGTGAAAAGCGGGTTGATGGCGCGCTTCATTACCATGCCCATCAAGCGCTCGTCTGTATTGTGGGCCCACGTATTGACATCGCTTGTTTCCAATGCGCTTACTGTTGTGGTGGTCATCCTCGTCGCACTCTTGATGGGTTTCCGTCCCAGTGCTGATATCCTGGATTGGCTCGCGGTAGTTGGGATACTCGTGCTGTTTACGCTAGCGCTGACATGGCTGGCGGTTATACCTGGATTGACAGCACGGTCCATGGAAGGAGCCACAGCATACTCGTACCCGCTGATTTTTCTTCCGTTCATCAGTTCAGCCTTTGTCCCCACTGAAACCATGCCTAAAATAGTTCGGGCGTTCGCAGAGAACCAGCCCGTGACTTCAATCGTGAATTCCATTCGTGCCCTCTTATTTGAAGGGACTGTGGGCAACGATATCTGGATCTCGCTTGCCTGGTGCGTGGGTATTATGGTCATCGCTTATTTCATCGCTAGTAAAGTATTTAAACGTCAGTTAGGTTGAATGCAACAATATGTTGATTACCTGTGTTGTGAAGGTATTTGAAATAACTCTAGATGGATTTTAGGAAATCATCAACTATTTGTACTGGTTTTGTAAAGGAATGTAGTTAAAGTTGAGGGGCGTTGATCTAGTATGGATGAACGCTTTTTTTATTGGAGTTATTGGATTAACGGGCCAGATTGTTGAAGATGTAGTTTAGCATTGGATGTGGGGAACCGTATCATAAATAGACAAGCCAAGCAGAAAAATAAGATTCATGAGGAGGAATCCACCCATGAAATACAATAAAATCCGCTGGGGAATCATCGGCTGCGGGGAAGTGACGGAAAAGAAGAGCGGCCCTGCTTTTCATAAGATTGAAAACTCGGAACTTGTGGCGGTCATGCGGAGAACGGGTGAGCTGGTAAGGGATTATGCGGAAAGACATCAGGTCCCGAAGTGGTACGATGATGCGGATGCATTGATTGATGATCCTGAGGTGGATGCGGTTTATATTATCGCAACTCCGCCGGGCTCACATAAGAAATATAGCTGAAGGCAGCCGCTGCGGGGAAACCTGTCTATGTGGAGAAGCCGATGGCCCGTAACAAAGAGGAATGCAGCGAGATGGTGGCTGCCTGCAAAGAAGCTGGGGTTCATTTATTTGTGGCTTACTACCGCCGGGCGCAGGAGCGCTTTTTGAAAATTAAAGAATTGCTGGATCAAAAGGCAACTGGTGACGTTCGTTTGGTCTCCTCGACTCAATATCAAAAAGAGGGGGACGACGTGAAGGATTTGGACCATCTTCCATGGCGGGTTCAGCCTGAAATAGCCGGTGGCGGCTTGTTCATTGATTTGGCGAGCCATACCCTCGATATTCTCGACTTCCTGCTCGGACCGATTCAAGGAGCAAAAGGCTTTTCTTCGAATCAAGCCGGCTATTATGATGCGGAAGATATTGTGACGGGTACATATCAGTTTCAATCCAGCGTTCATGGGGTTGGAAAGTGGTGTTTCACGGCTTTTGAAGATGTGGATATGAATGAGATTGTCGGAAGTGAAGGAAAAATCAGCTTTTCTATATTTGGGGATGACCCCGTTATCTTGACGACCCGTGAAGGACAGCAGCAATGGAGCTTCGAACGGCCCGAGCATGTCCACCAGCCGCTAGTAACGACGATCGTTAAAGAGTTAACTGATGGCGGCGGGTGGTGTCCAAGTACCGGAGAATCGGGTGCGAGAACCAACCGCGTGATGGATGAGATCGTCGGGAAGTAATGAGGTGAGGTTGCTGCATCAGCGCAGCGAGCCCCTCTAGCAAATATGAAGATGGGACATAAGTAATTTAACCTAAGGAAAACCCGAATCAATTTGTTAACTATCTAGCAAATTGATTTGGGTTTTTATTGTCAGTTAGATATTAGCTCTTTCCAGCGGTTGATTGGAGTGCAAGACGAAGACTCCTGCGGGAAGAGTGGTTTATGTAAGACGTGTCTAGCTATGGGGCTTAGAGGCACATGTCATAAGTCAACTCGTCCAAGAAGGCAAAAAACGCCTTCGTGGCCGATTCGCCTTATGCCACCCGCCTCTGAGCAAAGCCCCTCCGCTTTTCATACCCGCAGGAACGAAGTGACGAGGAGCCTTACGGGCTACCCGCGGAAAGCGAATTCTTGCACGGAAATCATTAGTGGTGTTAGAAAGTGCTATTAGGAACTAGTCCCAGCATCTTTCTTTTAACATACTAAATAAATTAACGCGATTCAGCAGACACCAAAACATTCTTTTCCACTTCCAATTTCCGATACCCAAGAGCAATGAACATTGCCGGCAGGCTGCAGGCAAGCATTCCGATGAAGGCATATCTTGGCTCAATTTCATATAAGAACCCTCCGAATATCGTAAACATCGCTGTGCTCCAGCTGAGTGCAAAGGCTGAATACATGCCTTGAGCCTTTGGGATATGTGTATGCGGAATGTTTGTTGTTAAGTATTTCATAAAAGCATAGTGCCCCATCGCAAACGACAATGCATGAAGCGTCTGTGCAATGCAAAACACCACAACGTTTGGAAACGTAAACACCAATATCCACCGCAGAGAAGAGCCGGCTGCAGCCAGTGCCAATAAGGTCCCTGGTGAGAATCGATTAAAGCGCTTATCAGCCATCGAAAAAAAGATAATCTCTGCAATGACGGCAATGTTAATAATGACACCGATGAGATAGATCGGTGCATGAATCTCCTGTAAAAAAATGTATCCATAGTTGTAATAAGCAGCGTGGGCTGCTTGAAGAAGCACCACAATCATAAGGACAACCAGGAAATGTTTCGTCCGGAATAAATCAAAGATATTGACCTTTATGGATTGATTTACTTGCGGTTTCTTCGATAAAATTTCCGGGGCATTCGTTAAGCTGAGAGCGACAAAGCAGCTGATTCCCAGCAATAGTGCCCAAAAAATTACGTCATCACCAAACATTCCTGTAAAAACCGTTAACAGTATACCTACCGAGACAAATCCGATGGATCCCCACTGTCGGCTTTTCCCATAGTGCTTCAATTGCTTACTTTGTACAAGAACGCCGGCAACGCTGTCTAAAGCCGGCATTAAGGTCGGGTAAAAGATGTGCAGTATGACGGTTACGATCAGTAAGGCAGGAAACGAGTCAGCCGGGATATAGCAGAGAATTGCGACCAGTGTACCAATTCCGGCTATGTTTAAGAGTGCTTTATTACTGACCCTCTCTAATAAATAGGGAAACGCAAAAAGCGTGGAAAGTCCCCTCGCAACTAATCCAATACTCATAATGAAACTGGCTTCTGAAACCGAAATGCCTTTCGTTTGTATCATCCACCCTGACCAATAAGGCAGAAAGATTCCCCAGGTCAGAAAAAAACTAAAAAAATGTGTGCTCATCCACCGTTGTGTATTCATTTGTATCCTCCTTATCAATCGCATGATATCATGAGAATAAGGAAGATTAATATGAGATATCTCATATTTTCGAGGTGGAAGATGGAAATATATAAAGGTGAGAAAAAGCGGTTATATCTAGAAAAGCACTCAATCGCTCATCGATTTTCTTTTCAAATTGAAGAATATCTTGAAGTAAGGGAATATAAGCGGGATGAATGGATCATACAAGAAGGGAAGAGACCTGATTACTTATTTTATGTGACAGAAGGAAAGGCAAAAATATACGTCACGCATCAAAATGGAAAAGTTTCGCTGATTAACTTTATCAATGCGCATGATTATATTGGTGAGATGGAATTATTAAACGATGTGTACTATACAAAAGGAATTCAGGCATCCACAAAAACAGTTTGTTTTGCTATGCCTTTTTCCAAGAATCGAACCAAACTGCTTGAAGATACAAAATTCCTACGTGAATTAACAAAATTCTTGAGTCTGAAGGCAACGTTGATGGCAGCCAAGTATTCACAAAGCCTTGCTTTTCCGTTGGAAAACAGGCTTGCAGACTTTATTTTACAGACGTCCGATAAAGGAGTTTACCTGGAAAAGCACGTAATTGTTTGTGATTATTTAGGAGTCTCTTACCGCCACCTGCTGCATGTGCTGACACAGTTTTGTGATAAGGGCTATTTGCAAAAAGAAGGCAGGAACTATCGAATTAAAAAGCAGAATGCTCTGTATGAGCTTGCCGAAGCGATAAAGAATAAATAAATGTTGATTTCATGAGTTCATGACATCTGATATGTTTAGATGCAAAAGGTGAAGCCTCATCATATAAAAAGGGGGTTTATTAGAATTTGCCGTATAGAAATTTATTAAACCAGAAAACGTACTTAGTCGGACTGCTTCACACTAAGTACGGTGATCGTAACCAAGATGACCATCATTCCAGGAAGTTGCAGCCATTAACATGCATAGTCAGTCCTAGGGATCCATACTAGTAATAAAGGTAAACGCTATACCCTGAAAATTAGGGCTAAACGAGCTTGGAATTGAACGCAAGCTCGTTTATTTTTGGCCACTTAAATAACCACGGGGAACCGTATCACAAATAGTAGTAAAGCAGAGGGAAGAAGTAATTCTGGATAAAAGAAGTATTAAAAAGTCTAACTTATATTGAAGGAGACTGTTCGTGTAATTTAGACGATCTCCTTTTGGTTTTCTTAAACTTGTACTTCACTCATCAATGCATGAGTATTATCTTCTGTATCTTTAAAAAATACCATCCACATTTCAGTTTGTCCCATTTTCGTTACCACATGTGGTTCATCGATAAAAGTAACTTCTTTACCTACTAAGCGCTCATAAGTATCTTTAATATTATTTACTTGAAAATAAATAACCGAACTTGAATGAGCAAATTCCTCTTTTTCTGGAAGTGTCAACATGAGCCGCAGGCCATCGCATTCAAAAAATGCCATACTATCCGTGTTAAATAATAGGGAAAGTCCTAGTTTATCTTTATAAAAATCCAGTGCCCTATTTATATCTTTTACAGGTATTCCAATTTGCCCAACATTCTTTATCATTGCAGTATCCATAAAACATTTCTCCCTTCAAATTTCTTATTCCTCATAAGAATAAAGAATCTCCCTTATAATTTCTTATCCGATCTCACTTTTTTTCGATATTCTTTAGGAGATAAACCAACATGTTGCTTAAACATTTTACTAAATGATACAGGGTTTTGAAATCCAAGTTCAAAGGTTATATCGGTCATATTATGGTCTAATTCTGCTAGTAATTGTTTTGCCTTTTGTATTCTAAATACTGTAATATGCTGATGGGGCGTTCTGCCGTAAATTTGAGAGTAAGTTCTTAATAAATGGTTAGGTGATAAACAAGCAACTTTAGCAACTTCCTCTAGTTTTATCGGTTGATTAAAATAAGATCTAATATAATCGTGTGCTATACTTACCCTTCTGTATAGTTCTTCACGTGTAGAATTACGAATTGCATGTAATGATTCGATTTCTGTATATGTATTTATGTGTTCATTTATAATAGAAAACATTATCTTATGGAATTGTTCCTCATAACCAACGGAATCAATATCAAGACTGGGTAATATCTGCATGAAATATTCCAGTTGATAAGATAGATTATTATTCTTATGATAGGTTTTTTCAAAAAAACCAATTGAACTTGTATCCTTAAACGGATCGCTGAGAAGACGCTCATTTGTTTCTTTTAAGCAATGAAGGACTTCTTCCGCAAATCCATCTTTAAAGAAAAGACAAAAGGATTCTACAACTTTAGGTTCTTCAATTGAAATTGTGTATGCACCTTCATTGAGGAGTAGGTATCTACTCTCTTCAACAGCAAAGAAGCCTTTGTTAGTCTTATAATGGGCTTTACCATTAAAGAATGTTTTAATGGACAGTTGACCATTCCCTTCCCAGTAAAACTGTTTACTTTTTGCATTCAAAACGAAATTGGTAGAATCATTTTTTGGCATAATACAATCTCCAGATAACTTATTTTTCCATAGTATTATTATACAATGGAATTTTAACTGTGTTCATATATATTACCAACGCATTTAGATGAACCGTATCATATATAACGGCGAAATGAATCATTCCTTTTACATTGTTATGGTACAATTGTATGCAATAACACTTATAACGAAATTCAGTTATTGATATATTCTGCCAAGGACTAACAGTGCTTTAAGAAGGAGTTGTGGCAAATGAATATTAATAAAAGTACAGAAATAAAACGCTCATCAAAAGCAGAAAACATTCTACCTCAGATCACTAGTAAAACTAAGCTGGGCGACTTACGAAAAATCGCGAAGGACATTAAAAAAGATCACGAACTAGCTATGGAACTTTGGTCAACTGGGAAGTTTCAGCCAAGACTATTGGCAATCTTAATTATGGACAAAAAACTTCTTTCACAAGATGTACTAAATAAGCTTGATCAGGATATGCAGACTCACACATATGATGAGCGAAATAACTTAATGGATTGGTTAATGGCTAATCAGCTCACCAAAGACAAGAAGAACATTGCATTGATGGAGTCATGGGAAAATAGTCCATCTGCTCTTCAAAGGCGAGCTTTCTGGTATTTTCAAGCGAGATTGAGATGGACTGGACAAACACCGCCTGATAACACCGCAGACTTACTATCTGCAATTGAAGCGACTATTAAGCAGGAAGAACCGGAAGTTCAATGGGCTATGAATTTCACCGCAGGCTGGATAGGCGTTTATGATGAAAAGTATCGAGCACGTTGTATGAAACTTGGTGAGAAAACGGGTCTTTACAAAGATGAAATGGTATCAAAAGGATGTACTCCCAATTATTTGCCGGAGTTCATTACGATTGAAGTTAACAAACGAATGAATAAGTAGTTACCAGTGAAAATATGTGAAAATAAAGGAATTCAAAGCGTCAATATGGACAGGATCTGAAAGTAAGCTTTCAGATCCTTTTTGCTTGGAGGGAAATTCGCAAAAAATATTATGAGAATATGAAATTCGCTGCTATTTTAGTACCTATTCCTGGATTGATGTTAGAATTTCATATTCCTCAAACTCCGTCGCTTACTTATCAATCTCTTGTTCTAGTGCGCTTAGAAAGTCACGTTGTTGAAGAAGCAATTGAATATACATCTTTAATGTAATCAAGTGGCTGTCAAACAACGTTTTCTTAAATGGATTTCGTTCTGCTGCTTATTTTAACTTCAAAGCTTTTTCATAAAACCAAATTAACTAAATGAATGAAGAACGCCAAGGATCCTTGTTATGGAAGGGATTATGGCGTTTTTTGTTTTTATACGTTACCCAGAAAACCCCCATTAATGACAAAACGGATGACATTCTAGTTATCTAAAAGCTAAGAATGTCAAACACACACCTTTATTCAATTAAAGGGCCAGTTTAGAGGAAGAAGTTATACCAAATGTGTTTCAGTGTCCCCCTGCTTCCTTCGTGCTTCCCATTATTTATTTTTCATTCTTTCTTTCCCATTCCTGACCGAGTGACTAATTAAAAAATTATACAGGAGAATACGAGCAGAGTATATGGTGGGAATTTAGTGGGTTAAATATCCTGGTTTTGTTTATTGGTACGTTTGTGACAATTGAAAACATTGTCAGAATCATAACGAATTTTGATGTTGGAAAATTCGTTTGTTTCCATTTGGGAAAGTCCATTTTATAAAGGGATTTTTCCATGTTAACTGTAAATGGTAGATATGGTCATAGTTTGCTAATTACAAAGTATTTAAGATTATTTTCAAAGGTGGTGAAAATCGTTTTTCAAAAAGGGAGTTCAAAAAATCATTTAAAAGCTTAATCGCATGCTCTAATGAAATTAAATAGACTGATGGGGGAAAATAATGAAACATAGAAAGAAAATCGTAAAAGGGTCTGTATTAGCTGTAAGTGCCATGTTATTAAATCCAATTGACGGTATAGCAACATCTGAGGTACAACCCAATATAAATGGGGAACAAACTCTACAAACAGCAGAGGCAGGAAATCTTGTTCACGGAGAAACCACAGCAAAAATTGACCAGTTTTTAAAAGGATTAACGACCGAGCAAAGAAAAGCACTCCAAGATTTGAATACAACAAGCAAACCCGAAATAAATATCTCACCTGAAACGAATTTAGATAGTTCTAATAAAATATCTGTTATTGTCGAGTTTAAGCAGCATACAGCAAACACTGCAATTATGCTGGAAAAGCTTAAGGGAAGAACCTTAACAAAAGAAGGTGCGAACAAAAAGATAGAAGCATCGCATGAACAATTTAATAAGGACTTATCTCAACTAAAGGTAAAACATAAAGTAAGTGATACTTTTACGGAAGCATTCAATGGTGTTGCATTGACATTACCCGCGGATCAGGTAGAAACCTTACTTCAATCTGAAGAAGTTAAAAGCGTTTACGAAAATAAACAAGTACAGTTAATCGAACCAACTCAAGAAAATACGAATACGTCACCTTATAGTGGGAAGACCCCTCAAGAAATAATGGGTGTAGACAAACTGCATGAAGAAGGTTTAACAGGGAAAGACATAAAAGTTGGTGTGATTGATACTGGAATTGATTATAACCATCCAGATTTGAAAGATGCTTACGCAGGTGGCTATGACCTTGTAGATGATGATGATGATCCAATGGAAACGACTTATGAAGATTGGATCAAAGCCGGGAAGCCAGGGGGGAATGCTTCGGATTATATTACCTTTCATGGCACCCACGTTTCCGGTATCCTTGCAGGACAGGGGAAAGCAGAATCAGACTATGCAACTAAAGGGGTAGCGCCAGATGCGGACCTTTATGTATATAGAGTTCTTGGTCCACATGCTACTGGTTCAACGGGAGATATTTTAGCAGGTATTGAGAAATCAGTGAAAGATGAAATGGATGTTATTAACTTATCGCTTGGGGCAAACTCCAATGATCCATACTCACCTTTAGCGATTGGAATCAATAATGCAGTATTATCAGGTGTTACGTGTGTTCTGGCCGCTGGTAATGAAGGTGGAGGACAGTATACTCTTGGAACTCCCGCCGCTTCAGCACTTGGGATTACAGTTGGTTCGAGTAATCCAGAAGTTGCAGAATTCAATTATACAGGAAAATTTAAAAGCAGCAGTACGGAAGTAGATTCGGAAATACGTTATTCTACACATGGCTATGGTGAGGATCCCAGAACATTAGAAGGAAAAACATTTAATATAGTCGATGTAGGTAAAGGACTGGAGACTGATTTCAATAGTGTCGACGTGAAGGGAAAGATTGCCCTGGTTTCAACCGGGACGAATCGGACATATGAAAAAGTGAGGTTAGCCAAACAATATGGAGCGGCAGCTGTATTTATATATGGTACCTATAACGGATTCATAGGAGATAAAATTGCCGTCTCTACAGATAATACGTATGCTTATATTCTTAGTGGTGAGCAAGGAAAAGCATTTAAAGAATTGTTACAGAACGAAACGGCACAATATACTTTTAAAAACCCTGAAAAAAATATGATATATCCAGAAGATACACTCTCCTATTTCAGCTCTCGTGGACCGGCGCTATTTACGTATGATATTAAGCCAGAGGTGACAGCACCAGGACTGGATATTATGTCAACGGTTCCTCCCAATTTACGCGGTGAGAAATATGAAGGACAGTACGAATACGGATATGCCCGATTATCAGGAACCTCTATGGCGGCTCCACAAGTAGCGGGTGTGGCAGCGTTAATGCTTGAAAAAAACCCCAAAGCAAAACCATCTGATATTAAAACATCTTTGATGAATACGGCAGATGAAATGGCAGAAGAGTACAGTGTCTTTGATGTGGGAGCAGGACGTATCGATGCTTATGAAGCGATTCATTCAGATATGAACTTACAGGTGATGGATGAGACGAAAAACTTCCTATATGGTGAGGAAATTCTGATTGATGAGCTGACAGGGAGTATGAGCTTTAGTTTGCAGCATGAAGATAATTCACTTAGAGATCAACGAACGATCATAATGAATAATTCCGGTGAAGAAACGAAAACGTTTATTGGTAGTGTAAAGTTTACAAAGCATTCTCTTGACGCTTCAGAAAATGGAATACAGCTGACCTTTGATAACAATATTAAAGTAAAGGCCGGGAAGAATAAGAAAACCAATGTTTTCTTGAACGTGCCTAAGACAGCTGAAGACGGTTACTATGAAGGGTACATCCGTTATAAAAATAAGGAAGATTCGTCAGAGGAGTATCGTATACCTTTTAGTATTCGGAAGGTGAAAGATGGGGTTGAATATCTGGAAACTAGCTCCGGAATTACAACCATCAATAATGGAGATTTTAATTACAGCAGTTTAGCATCAGCTAGTCTAAAATTAAATTCTTATATGCGCTCACTTGATATTTTCTTAGTGGATACAAACTCTAAGGATATCGGGTATATTGGCTATTTCGCAGGAACTGAAATGCCTGAAGGGAAAGATATTAAACTAAACTCTTTCTTCAATGGAGATTATTATCCTCTTGGAGTCACATCCGAAGAAGTTGAAGCGATGGAACCCATCCAAGTAAAGCCGGGTACGTATAAGGTGAAGTTTGTCTTTACGAGAGAAAATGGAAAACAAATCATTATTGAAAAACCGATTTCGGTTGATAATTCAAATCCTGAATTGACTACCAATCTAGCGGGAGGAGTAATTGAAGTAAATCCAGATGATTCAAATCCGCTGATTGATATCAATGGGAATGTGATGGATCAAGCAATAAATGATTTAAAAGCTGCTGGTTCCGAAATCACTCAAGCAAATAACACGGTCTTTTATCGTTACAACACAAATTATCCATCCAGACTACCTGTTGATGAGGAAGGGAATTTTAATTTTACAAGAAGTACGTTTCCCAGCCACTTAAAAGTACTGCCTGTTGAATTTTACTCAACAGATCATGTGGGGAATAAATCCTCTTCCTTGCAGTACTATTTTGTTAAAAAAGGTTCACCATATGTGACAACTATCGCAAACCAGAAAGAAGTGACGCAAGGTGAAACGGTCACATTCGATGTAAATGCTGCGAATCAAGGAGAGTTTAAAAAAGCAGAGATGGAATTCAAATACGATCCAAAGGTTCTTTCATTTACAGAAATTGAACTAATAGATACAATGAAGGATCGCTTCAATGCAGAAGTGACGAATGAAAATGGTACGATTAAGGTGACATTACAAGCTAAGAATACAACATGGAATGCCGAAGATGTACTCTCTCTGCTTCAATTAAAAGCAGAAGTGAAAAAGGATAGCTATATTAATGACTATGCAGAAATGTCACTAACAAAAGCGGATTTCACAAACTTATCTGATGTGAAAACAACAAGTGAACGAATTAATCCGTCATTCAAAATAAATGCTGCGAATTCTCACATTGTGGGTACCATGAATGGAGAAGCAGTCTATGAATTATCAGCATCCGGCCCTGTACAGCTATTTGATTATTCCTCAATGGGTGCTACTGTTAAGGTTATGGGTGAGGATGGAAATCAATATCCGGGGAAAGTAATGGATAAGCCTACTTTTGAAGTGGATTCACTGCCGTCCACTAGAGAAACATTAACATTAATTTTTGATTTACCTGGACATTTTATAGTACAAAAGTCCTTCTATATCGGATTAGATGGTCATGTAGGTGAAAAGAAATTTATTGGTAAAAAAGCAGCCATTGCTGGAGATGTGAACAAAGACCATGTAATCGATATTCTTGATGCGATCTACCTGGAAGTACATTGGGGTACGAACGACCGAAAAGGAGATATCAACTTTGACGGTACAATTGATTTGGTCGACATGAACTACATCAAACAAAACTTCCTAAAAGAAAATTCAACAGTCCCTCATGAAAACGAACCGAAATCAACCGAGAATGGGAAAACATTAGAGAGCATCATGGATAGCCTGAATTAAGAGGGAAATTGAAAGAACTAGTTCTAAGGATACTCCTTGGGACTAGTTCTTCAGAATAAGGTTTGGCCCCATTTTTGCATGTGGAAAGTTATGTTCTAAAAAAAGAGGAGGTTTATTAGAAGTGATTCAAAGCCCTGACTCTGCGATCATTGGTAGATAACTGAAGTATGCGGACCTGATCTTCAGTTTAATTCATGTTGCATTAACGGGCATTCTAGCGGAAAAGCTACTGAATTAATATGGCGTAACCTAAAGCAGGGTTACGCCTCTTTTTGTGGAATAGATAGTTAAGTCGCATATGGGGTGCTACTGAAAATGAATAATATTTAGGGAGAGGTTTATTGTGATAGAAGTAGGTGAATTTCCTATACTTGAAACTAATAGGTTGATTTTAAGACAAGTAACACAAGATGATGCAAACAGCCTTCTAAAGTATTTGTCTGATAAAGACGTAATGAAGTTTGTTGGTTTAGAACCATTTAAGTCCATTGATGACGCATTGGATGAGATTTCGTGGTATAAATCAATATTCGAAAAGAGAACCGGAATAAGATGGGGGATTACGTTGAAGGATCAAGGGGAGGTAATTGGTAGTTGTGGATTTCTTAACTTGGTTCCAAAGCATTATCGTTCTGAAATTGGTGTTGAGTTAAGTGGAGAACACTGGGGGAAAGGAATCGCAGGTGAGGCTTTTGAAGCTGTTATTAGATATGGATTTGAACAGATGAATTTACAACGGATAGAAGCGTTAATAGAACCTCCTAATAAACAGTCACAAAAATTAGCTGAAAAACAAGGGTTTATTAGAGAAGGACTTTTGAGAAATTATGAGTTTACCTGCGGAAAATTTGATGATTTATATATGTATTCATTGTTAAAGAAAGACTTCAATATAAAACAATAATTTTAACTTTTGGAGTTATTATACTTAAACTGAGAGAGCTTATCTTGAACAAGATTAGCTTCTTTTTTGTGGAATTTATCATTAAGTTACAGGTGATATTCTGAAAAAATTGGTATTAATTTAAAGGGCGGTTAATGAAATAAGCGCTTAAAGGTGTTAATGAGGTGTTAATGCTCAATAAGGGAGCTATTAATCCAATAAGTAAGAGGCTGGGACAAACTTAAAAACCACGATAAAAAGACGAACAATAGAAGTAGGTTCTTAATAACGCTAATGATTTCCGTGCAAGACTACGCTTTCCGCGGGTAGCCCGTGAGCCTCCTCGGCAAGCCTGCGGGGTCTCACATAAGTTACTTTTCCCGCAGGAGTCTTCGTCTTGCACTCCAATCAACCGCTGGAAACAGCTAAAATCAAATGATTCGAAAAATTAATAATAAACCCGAACAAATCTGCACACTACGAAGCAGATTTGTTTGGGTTTGACTTAGGCTAAAACACTTTTGTCCCAGCCTCTTTTTTATATATACAAACAACTCACAATAAAATTGTTATATTAATTAATAAAAATTTATTGTAAAACGATAAACTTTGTATTAAAATCAAAATCAACATAAATAAATGAGGTGCTTTTATGGGAAAAATTACAACGTTGTTTCTGAAAATAGCTGTTATTTTTTTAGGAGTTCCAGTTCTTGCTCTGTGCATCTTTTTGGTGCCTGAGATGGCGGACCTTTCAGCAACATTAGTTCCAGAGTTTGCAATTATAAAATATTTCGTTTTCATCGTTTTCTATGCATCAGCAATACCTTTTTACTTTGCTTTATATCAGGCTTTTAAACTCCTGCGCTACATTGACAAAAATAAAGCTTTCTCTGATCTATCTGTAAAAGCTTTAAAGAATATCAAATATTGTGCAATCACAATCAGTATTTTGCATGTACTAGTTTTGCCGCTCTTCTATATCTTTGCGGAAGTAGACGACGCCCCAGGAGTTATCTTTGTCGGATTGGTTGTTCCTTTTGCTTCGATGGTTATCGCAGTGTTTGCGGCGGTTCTCCAGAAACTTTTAAAAGAAGCAATTGATATAAAATCAGAAAATGATTTAACGGTCTGAGGTGAATAACAATGGCAATTGTAATCAATATTGATGTGATGTTAGCAAAAAGGAAAATGAGCGTAACAGAGCTTTCGGGTAGGGTTGGGATAACGATGGCTAACCTTTCTATATTGAAAAATGGAAAGGCGAAAGCGATTCGATTATCCACCTTAGAGGCAATTTGTAAGGCTTTAGAGTGTCAGCCTGGGGATATATTAGAATACAAAAGTGACGAAGATAGTTAAACATTGTGGAGAAAAAATAACAATTATTAGGGGAGGTATTACGATGGAATGTAACAATTCGATTATTGAAAACATAGCTAACCCTCATGAACTGGAGAGAATTTATAGAAAAGATCCAAAAGCTTTTAAACATTCCTTCTTACAGGCATGGGAACAAAATCCTGATTCTCAGGTCCTTGGCGTTTGGTATGAAAGATTGCATTTCAAGGAGGCAGCAAATACAGAAAAATCTTCCAAGATCCAAAAAGATTTCATATTCATGGGCATTTTAGCCATTATGGCAGGGATATTTACCAGGATCATTTTCCATTTTGTCGAACAGGAAGTGATCGCTCCAATTAACTTGGCCTTTGGTATCATTCCTTTTATTGCTACCTATTTTGTATACAAAAATACCCCGAAAAAAAGTGTTATTTTTTCCCTTGTAGGGTTGTTCCTGATTTCTGGGGTTTATCTTAATATGCTGCCTTTAAATGATAAAGACAGTATTATCCTTGCTTATTTACACATGCCCATATTCTTATGGATCGTGTCAGGGCTCGCATTTACAGGAAATGAGTATTCAAAAGGGAGTACTAGATTAGCCTATATCAAATTTAATCTGGAATATGGTATTCTCTACGCCAGCATGGCTGTGAGTGGAATGATACTGGCAGCATTAACCATGCAGTTATTCAGCTTTATCGGCTTGGATATAGAGGAATTTTATTTTAGTAATATCGTTTTATTTGGTGCTTCCTCTCTCGCTATTGTGGCTGCATACCTGGTATCAATGAACCTTAAACTTGCTAAGAATATTACACCCTATATAGCTAAAATTTTTAGCCCTCTTGTCCTGATCACATTGTTGGTCTATCTCATTGCGGTTATATGGCTCGGGAAAAATCCATTCTTGGACCGTAATTTCCTGATAGCCTTCAACGGAATACTCCTTGGTGTATTGGTCGTTACCATATTTTCCATTACCGAAAGCGACTCAGACGAGAAAAAAAACATTTCAGACTATATAAATTTTGCCCTGATTGTTCTTGCCCTTATCATTGACAGTGTGGCAGTGTCAGCCATCGTGTTCAGACTTTCTTCTTATGGGATTACGCCAAACAGACTTGCTGTTTTAGGTGTAAACATACTTATCTGGGCAAACCTAATTTGGATTATGTTCTCCTATATGCGTTTTCTACAAAACAAATCCGGACCTTCAACGATCCAAGATTCCGTTACCAAGTATTTACCGGTCTACGGACTTTGGGCAGCTTTCGTAATATTTACTTTTCCTTTACTTTTTAATTAGAAAATACGATAAGGCAGGTTAATTCAAGATAAAGAACATTGGGAGGAGCTTAAACCCCCAATGTTCTTTTTGTTATCTAGATAGGGAACTTTCATCTTTTTTCGACCATTTACTTGAGTAACTCATGTGAATTTGAAATAATTGGTATTAAGTTAAAGGTCAACGTAGAGCTGAAGAGAAAGGGCGAAATACATGAGTGAGCAAGGTCGATCTTTGAAACAACTTATTAATCTAGAAGACGGATTAAGATTAGTTTACCAAAAGCCCAAAGAATACATACGATACTATTCCATTTATCATGGACAAAAAAATGCAGATTCCTATTTTAGAAGGTCCTCTGAGACATTAATAGATATCGCATCCATTTTTGACTGCGGATATTTCATCATGGATGGAGAAACCATTATTGGCGGTGTATTTCTAAAACCTAATTTCATATCGGATATATTTGTAGTGCCACCCTATAAGGACTACGAAGGGTTGGCACATAAACTATTAAACTATGTCAAAAAGATATCGACTACTGAAAATAAAATCATTGTAAGAGAAGTGGTAGAAGAACAAGTGGCAGCGTATAAACAACTTGGATGTAAGATTCATGAAGTGAATGTATGGATGATTCGTCCGACGGAGCCAATGAAGGCCTTTCTACCTGAAGGATATAGATCAAGGGCTGTTTCACGTGGAGATGCGAATGATATCGCATGTTTACTCATGATAGCCTATAAAGCCAATCCGGCGTATAAGCAAATCGGAACGAATGCAGATTATCTTCTCCATGAAAACGAATTTATCAATCAACATAAACATAATAAAATCATGGATGAGTGTTCAAGAGTTGTGATCGATACTCACTCGAACAATATTGTGGGCGTCTGTCTGCACATGGAATTTGAAGACTATCCACTTATCATGAGTTTAGTCGTGGACCCTGATCACCAACAGAGGGGGCTTGGACGATATTTGTTAACCCATTCGATCCATTCTTCGAGTGCAGCGTACCCGGCTACCCGCTTATCTGTCATTAAGGATAATGCAGCGATTCAACTTTATGTAGATCTTGGGTTTCTTAGAAGTAAATCGATCATTGATATGCATTTAGCATGTACAAAGGAGTAGAAGCTATGATGAGGAAACCAGAAACAAACGAATATCCCCCGTATTATAAGGAATATGTAAACAATGTACCAGATGGAGAGCTGCTCCAGATTCTTGATGATCAACAAAACGAAACCAAGAAACTGTTAAAGGACTTAAGTGAGGAAACGGCAGAATATAAGTATGCTCCGGGAAAATGGACCATCAAGGAAGTCATCGGCCACATAACCGATACGGAGCGCATTATGTGCTACCGCCTTCTCAGTATCGGCAGGGGAGAACAGGAAATGCTTCCTGGATATAATGATGATGAGTATGTGAGAAGAGGAAATTTCAATCGCTTTTCATTATCGGACCTTTTACATCATCAAGCTCTTGTCCGCCAACACACCATTCTTCTTCTAAGCAGCATGGATGAAGAAGCGTTGCGCCGGCGTGGAAACGCAAACGGTTCCGAAGTGACAGCTCGTGCGATAGGGTACATCATTGCCGGGCATGAAATTCACCATCGAAGGTTGATTAAGGATCGATATCTGAGATCTGATCAATAATGGGAGTTCAATCGAGCGTCTCTATCCCCGCCCACCCTGATCCAACATGGAGAAAAGGATACAAGAGTTCCAGTTTCAAATGCTTATGAGCTCCATAAAGGACTACGGGATATGGGAGTGGATACAGAATTAGTTACATTTAAAGGAATGGGATACAGCTCTGAGAAACCTGGAGTACACCGGGCTATTGTGAAGCAGAATCTGATGTGGTTTTCACATTATATACTTGGGGAGAGTATGGATGATTTTAGGGGAATGTGATTAATAAAAGGATATACAAAAATCTTTTTTAAAAGCCTATAAATGAAGTTCCACCTATTCAATGGTGAAAATATTTAATAATAGTAAAGGGGCAATAGCTGAAGATCACCAAAATGATCTCCAGCTATTGCCCTATTTATTTTTTCATTGAAATGAAAAAATCGAAACTTTCACTCTATTGAAAACGTCTAATAGATAGTAAGTACTAGTTGGATGAGCAAGAATCATATTGAAGGAGAATTTGGTGAACGATCACATCCTATCCCCTTCTTCTCCGGGGAAAAGTCAATTTAGATCATGAACACTCAAATGAATAGCTCCTCTACGGCTTTTCTTATTTTCAGTTAACGGGCCGTGAAGAGTGAATGGGGGATAAAACATGTGGGAACAAAAGCTAATTAAAACAGATCGAGGGGATTTCGAAATATTTGAAGCCGGGAATGGTGAACCATTATGTGTGACTCATCTATATAGCGAGTTTAACGAGCGAGGCTACCATTTCGCTGACCGGTTTTTGGAAGATTTTAAAGTGTACCTGGTCAACTTGAAAGAATCGGGGAATTCCACTGAGATTCAAGATGAAGATGAGTTAAGTATGAGTGAAACCAGCAAGGATTTAGAAGCAATCCGATCTGCTTTAGGGTATGATAGCTGGAATTTTGCAGGACATTCCACAGGTGGGATGTTAGGGCTGGTTTATGCTGCTGATTATCCAGCTTCTTTAAAGCGGTTGATTGTAGGTGGTGCCTCAGCTACAAATGAGTATATGGACGATCAGGAAAGCATTTATTGTGATAGGAATCCTCTTAACAACCGATTGAAAGAGGTATTTTCCATCCTGAATTCCGATGATGCAACAAGAGAAGAACGGAAGCACGCACGCAGGGAATGGACGAAAATGTCATTGAATGACCCAAGCAGATATGATGAATACTTCTCTAAGCCAAGCAGTGGGAAATTGGTTCCAAAACGGTTAGAGTATTATGCTTATAACGAACTGCCAACGTATGATATCAGGGAGGACATTTCGAACATAAAAACCCCGACAATCGTTTTTTGTGGGAAACACGACTCTCAATGCCCGTTTGTGTATTCAGAGGAAATTTTCAATCTTGTTCCCAACTCAACATTTTATATCTTTGAAAATAGTAACCATTCACCCCATCTAGAAGAACAAGAAAAATTCAGCGGGATGGTGAAAGACTCTTTTCACTTGGTCTGAATTGATAGAAGTGAATAAATCAAAAGAGGCTGGGACAAAAGTGTTTTAGTCTAAGCAAGACCCGAACCAATCCGCTACTTAGAGGCAGATTGGTTCGGGTTTATTATTTAACCTTGGTCCTTTTGATTTTAGCAGTCTCCAGCGGTTGATTGGAGTGCAAGACGAAGACTCCTGCGGGAAAAGTAGCTTATGTGAGACCCGTCCAGCTCCGGGGCTTAGAGGCACATGTCATAAGGCGAAGCGGCCAAAGGCAAAGAACGCCTTCGTGGCCGCTTCGCCTTATGCCACCCGCCTCTGAACAAAGCCCCTCCGCTTTTCTTCCCGCAGGCTTGCCGAGGAGGCTCACGGGCTACCCGCGGAAAGCGTAGTCTTGCACGGAAATCATTAGCGGTATTAAGAACCTACACTTCTATTAATCGTCTTCATTTCGTGATTTTTTAGTTTTGTCCCAGCCTCTTTTACCTTATGGCTTGAGAACAAACTTCCAATAAGCAAAACAGATAAACGTACAAATCCACGAAACAAACCCAAAGGCGGTGACAATGGTCGTTTCACCCCAACCATATTTTAAGCCGTTGTGATAATGAATCGGAGTCATTCTGAAGATTCGTTTCCCCTATCGGGTGGCTGAAGAAGGATATTGTTTTTATTTCTTGAAATTCTAATATAGTGGAGAAATTAATGAAATTAGAGAAGGGAGCGAGTTTATTATGTTGATAAAAGGTTTCGGGGGAATATTTTGGAGGACTAAAAACCTGGATACTATTAAAAGATGGTACAGTGAAGTGTTGAAGATTGAAATGGAAGATTGGAATGGGACTATTATTAAACCCCAATCAGGAAATGAAACCATTTTTTCTTTCTTTACTGAAGATGACCCTTACTTCCCAACAGAACAGCAAGTGATGTTGAATTTCCAAGTTTATAATATAAACGAAACGATTGAGCATCTGGAACAAGTCGGTGTACCTCTTGTAAAGGAAAAAGAGGTAAGTGAATTTGGTACGTTTATTTGGATTAAAGATCCTGAAGGTAGACTGATTGAGCTATGGGAGAAATAATGGGTTGTCATTATTCTTATTATGTTTAATAAACGGTCCATTCTTAAAAAGAGAGGAGTTTTTTGAGGATGTCTTGAAGTATACGGGATAGAGAAATGCTGCAGAATCAAGTCACCAGAGCAGGAGGTGTCAATGTGGATCCAACAGGAACCGTACATATATTAAATGGAACAGAAATGTATAAGAATTTCAAAGAGACACAGTTTCTTGAAGCCGAAAGGATGATTCCCTTTAACGAAGCAATGTGTTATGGGGACACCTGCGATGATTTATTTTCCGATCAATTTACAGAAATACGTGCGAAGGTTCATCATGTAACGCCAGTTCAATATGCTGAAATCACCCTAAAGCCATTGCAGCCTCTCTTTTGTGAGGATTATGATCATATAGCCCTATGGTTTGGTGAGGATATGTTTTGTAAAATGAATCTTCTCACCATACTCGCCTGGTTAGATCAAACTGAGTATGAAGGTTCAATTGATCTCCATCTTGTCGGAGATGATTTTCAACCTATAAGGTATTACAGCCTAAAAGCAAAAGGATATGATCAACTCTACAAACAAGTATTGATTCATAAAGCTATGCCTAAGGAAGTTCATCCAATCCCTTTATACAAAGGAATTGAACTGTATTTGAATTACCTTAAGAAAGATAGTGATCTTATGCTGTATATTCAACAGCACCAAGACGTCCCGATAAAAGAACTGGTGTCTCTTCTAATCGAAAATTTCAAAGACCATGGCTTAGGAGATACACAATACTTTGAAATGATACAATCTTATCGTCAAAAGTCATGACATCCTATAGGGGCGTCGACTAAATTGTGCACAGATTGTCGGATGGATTATCGCATTCTTTACTAACATTGTTGGTGAAAGGAGGTTATTTGATGGATTCTTTAAGAAGGATGAATGAGGCATTGGCTTACATTGAAGAGCACCTGACGGAGGAAATTGATTATAGCGAAATATCAAAAATGGCTTACTGTTCAGAGTATCATTTTAAACGGATGTTTTCTTTTTTATCAGGCATATCCTTATCAGAA
The DNA here is from genome assembly GCF_042666755.1 of Rossellomorea sp. GCM10028870. Lineage (NCBI taxonomy): Bacteria > Bacillati > Bacillota > Bacilli > Caryophanales > Bacillaceae > Rossellomorea > Rossellomorea sp. GCM10028870. The sequence goes on from NZ_JBHTGN010000001.1 coordinate 107,632, forward strand.
TATATTCGGAGAAGAAGACTGACGCTTGCTGCCCTTGATTTGAAAGATAGTGACTTGAGAATAATCGATATTGCGGTCAAATACGGATATCGTTCAGCGGATTCATTCACCCGTGCTTTTCATTCGTTGCATGGCTTTCTCCCTTCTGAAGCAAGAAGAGAGCATACACCGTTAAAAGCTTATCCTAAAATGACCTTCCAACTCACAATAAGAGGAGGATGCGAAATGAATTATCGTATTGTTGAAAAAGCACCATTTAAGGTAGTGGGCTTTAAGAAAAGGGTTCCAATAATCTTTAACGGGGTTAATCCAGATGTTGCCGAAATGTATGGGCGATTAACACTTGAGGTAATTAAACAACTAAAAGCACTTTCAAACATAGAACCAACAGGTATTATTAGTGCTTCAACTAATTTTTCTGAAGGAAGAATGGAAGAAAAGGGAGAGTTAGATCATTACATCGGGGTGGCAACTTCAAGTGATGAAACAGGAGAATTTGATGCATTAAAAATAAAAGCCAGTACCTGGGCCGTATTCGAATCGATTGGACCATTTCCGGAAACACTTCAGAATGTGTGGGGCAGGATATACTCAGAGTGGTTTCCGGCTTCAGGCTATGAAGCAGTTGAAGGTCCTGAAATGGTATGGAATGAGAGTAAGGACACAGGGAATCCGAAGTATAGAAGTGAAATATGGATTCCAGTAAAGAAAAAGAACGTTGGATAAATTTGTCACTATACTTAAGGGCACTCTTTTGTGAGTGTCTTTTTGCACATCTAAATGAGCATTAAAGTATCGTTTCATATAAATGGCTAGTTGTACCAACTTTATCAACTTGTGATTATGGATTAGATTTGTCCGATGCAAAGTTAAATCAGTTAGTTTGATTCGTTCAACCTCTGAAATTATTGAAACCATTTGAGGCGTTGGTTACCGCTTTAAGGAAATAAGTTTTTGAAAACAGAATGGCCAAGTAAATGGACAATAAATGGACAATAAATAGTAGACAGTATATAAATGAAATAACCCAAAAATACATGAAAGTGAGTGGAAGATGTATGAATAATCTCTCTCAAATGAGAATTCAAAAGCAGGCACATGAAATTTTTGAGGCATTTGTTGATCCTGAAAAAATAGGTAACTTTTGGTTTTCTTCAAGTTCTGAAAGGTGGGAGGAAGGAAGGGTTGTTACTTTAAGATATGAAGAATATGACGCACAAGGGGATATAGACATAAAAGAAATTCAAGAACATAAAAAGATTGTCTTCGAGTGGGCAGGTAGCCATAAAGTAACCATAACATTTGAGCAAGAAGAAAAAGGCAGCACAATTGTCGTAGTCAAAGAAGAAGGATTTGATGAGAACCACGAAAATCTTATCAACCAATTATTAGACAATAAAGAGGGTTGGGTATACATGCTGACATGCTTGAAGGGATACATGGAGTATGGTGTCAATCTTAGAGCGGCGCTGGTTAAGTGAGACTAGAGTAAGTGAAAAATAATATCATATTTTGAAATAAGGTGCTTAAAGCTTGATCTAAGTACCTTATTTTTTCATCATATAATTTTACAAAAATATGAAACCTGTAACTAACTGATTCGTCTTAGCATTAAAGGGGAATGAGGTGATGGAAGTGTGAGAAAGGTGAAGAACGAAGACCATTCAGAAGACAGGGATTCCTGGCTGGAAGGAATCATGGATGAGTACGGAGAACGCCTTACGAAATTGGCTTACAACTATGTGAAAGATTGGAGTATGGCCGAAGACATCGTTCAGGATGTATTTGTCACATGCTTCAAGCATTATGAAAAAATAGATGAGATTAAATCTTTTAAAGCGTGGATTTATCGGCTGATTATTAATCGATCGAAAGATGTCCTGAAGAGTTCATCGTTTAAGAGAGTGGTGATGAATTCAAGCCTGTTTTCTCTTTTCACTTCCAAGGAACCGTTACCTGAAATGAGTGTCCTGAAGCGAAATGAGGAAGAGATTCTTTCAAGGTGTGTCCTTGCCCTGCCCGTAAAGTATCGGGAAGTCATTACACTGTATTATTATGAAGATTGTTCGATAGATGAAATTAAAGGGTTGTTAGGCTTGAACCGGAATACGATCAAAATAAGATTGACCAGAGGCAGGGCTAAGCTGAGAAAAATGATGGAAAGGTGGGACCATGATGGAAAATGAGCTTAATGAGTTGAAGAAAGCGATGGATTCTACGACTCATAAAGGCCGGCACTTTACGGAATGTCAAAAAAGTAAAATCCGTCATGCCGTTCATAATCAGGTGGGGACAAAGAGCCCTAAACCATTCATTATTTTTATCATGACGACTGTTACCATTTGTTTAATAGGTTTCTTCGTTTCAACAGAGTTGTTGGTTAAGCAGAATGGAGCGATGAATGGTAGTCCGAACACATGGCAAGTAAAACACGATTATACAGAAGATAATAGGCTCGTTTTCAGCATATTTCCTGATCCCGAACTGCATGAAGGTAAGCCTTATGGATATATTTTCAGTTTCAAAGAACCTTTTGACACATTCAAAGGGAAAGAACTTTCCATTTCGGCGGTTCATAAGGAAACGGGGCAACGAATCGAAGTGGTGTCTCCTCAAATAATAACGGAGCCCTCAAATGGGTACTCAAGCTTACAGCGCTTCGCGGCGAGTTTTCGGGTTCCGGACAGCGGATTATGGAGGTATGAAGTCTACCTTAACGGCAAGACTTACGGTGATGTCGTGGTGAGTGTAGGTAAAAAGGAAGAAGGAAGTCCCATCATTTTACCCGAGGGTATTCCTGACTATGTTCAAAAAAGTGATTTTGACAAAATCAATTGGGATCGGAAGGCAACCGAATTTGGGCGGAATTTGATAGGGAATGAAAACAGATCCGGCATCATTGGTGCGGACATGCCAAGCCTGACCGGACAAAAATGGATGTGGCATCTGTGGGACACGGAGGCTTCAGAACTAACAGTGGTTGGTTATCACAGGGAGTCGGGAACCGTCCAGCCTGTATTGAATAACGGTGAGACCTGGAGCATTCCCCTAGGTGGAGAGAACAACGGTGCGGATGTTCATGCTCCGTCGTCAGTTACCATTCCTGAACGTGGCGAGTGGGCGTTCGTGCTTTATGCGGGTGGGGAGTTGTTTGATGTGGTTGTGTTAGAGATTGAAAAGTGACTTGTTAGTAGTAGAGGTCATTTTTTTAGAAGCCGGGGTTATGCCCGGCTTATTGTATGATCCGTTTGTCGAAAAATCTTGGCCTTTTGACTGGAAGGCTACAAGATTTACCCCTTCATTTTATAAAAAACAATTTCCTCAATATTCCGCAACCATTGCTTAGCATCAGTACCATCCTTGTTCCCCATCCACAGATCCCTTGTCGTATCTGTTAAAGATGTCCCTCTTAACCAAACGAGTTTTGAAATGGACGCGATGAACTGAGGAGCATAGTCTCCATATCCTTTAGGAGGACTCGTAATTTTCATTTGGTGATTCGAATCGATATTCAGAGTATAAAGGGCAGGAAGCGGGTGCTTACTGAAGTCATTGGTCCACTCCTGTTCTTTGATTCTCGAAACGACCAGTGATTTGTCAGTCATCCAGTCAAAATCCAGATCAGCGAAATGGGCAGGGGTGTAAGTTCCTGAAACAGGCATTTCTTTTACCTTTAAATCTTTGTTTTTGAACCCGAGAACAATTCTTCCACCGCCAGCGATATAGGCAATCGTATCAGTGGAGGGTGACCACTTGGGCTCGCCTACTTGCAAAATCATCTCGTCTAATACTTCGAAGTTATTTCCTTCCTTATCGATGATGCAAACCATATTGCTATCCATGGACCAGGCGGCGGTTGGAGACACCACAAATGAAATCCACTTGCCGCTCGGTGAGTAGGACAGCTGCTCGGCATAAACCGCGATCAGTTTGTTTAGATCACTTGTCCCGATTTCCCTTGGGAGTGTAAAGAATGGCTCCACCCCACCAAAAAGAACAATGTCTTCATAGTTATCGCCGACTTTTTTTATGAATAAAGAGGCGCTTGACCATCCATCCGGGCTGAGGGTTCCTGATGAAGAAAGAAGGAATCCACTACCGTCCGGAAACCACGTGAAGTCACTGACCCCGGTTGCAATGTTGTAGAAACGCTTGAGGTCTGAAATATCTAAAATTCCTCTATTATTATAAGCAACATGGTTTTTATGGGGAGCCCATTCTGGAGAATGACCGTTATAAGAAATTTTCTTCTTTTTCCCCGTTTTAAGATTGTAAGTCCACAGTTCTGACTGCATTTCCCCTTGATCGAATTCAGAAGTGGTTTCTACTTGATAGGCAAGCCAGGTTCCGTCGGTTGACCATTTGGGTTGAGAGTGGACGTTTTCGGAATTCGTTATTTGTGTTTCTTGGCTATCTATCAAGGTCCACAAATTCCCCTCCCTTATAAAAGCAGCTTTAACTTGATTCTCTAGGGATGCGGAGGGTGTTGATGGAAAAATAAGAGCAAGAATGATGGTAAAGACGATAGCTTTTTTCATTGTGAATTCTCCTTTTTGCATATGCCCTTACTATTTTCCCGGATGGCTTACATTATGTGAAAAAGAGTGTGGAAAGGAAAGATGTGGTCTGGCCAGATTCTTTGTCCCCACCCTATTAAAAGAAGGAGTTCTTCACTTTATGCTGAAGTACTATCAATATGAAACTTCAATTCCAAGGAGGAAAACACTTATGAAACGAACTGACTTGCTCTTAAGAATGCTCGATACTACATACGACCAGGAAAGTTGGTATGCCCCATTCAAACCTTCAATAGAAGGAATCACAGCAGCACAGGCGAGATGGAGACCGGATGGAGAGGCGACCAAAACCATATGGGAGAATGTAAATCATCTTACTTATTACAAAGAAAGACTAACAGCACAATTAGAAGGCCGAGAATGGAATCAAACCCTCGATGGAAATGAAACCTTCTACCTTACGGAACAACTAAATGACGACAAGGCCTGGAGAGCAGTCGTTGAACGTGCTGATGCCGCTCACCGTCTTTTAAGAGAAGCACTTGGTAGAACTACGACTGAAGAACTTGAACATAATGCTCTGGAAGAAAAGCTCTTAGACATCATGCTTCATGAGGCATACCATACGGGTCAAATTATTCAAATGAGGAAAATGCAAGGTTCCTGGCCGTCACATCGTTGATTGAAAGAACAAGATATAAAAGTAATCGCTGGACGGTTTCATCCACAATATCGAAAGGGTGGTTTATATGAATCTGGCATTAAAGGAGATCAATGCTGACAATTGGGAGGAATGTGTAACCTTATCTGTTTCGGAACATCAGAAGGAATTTGTCGCAGATAACGCTTATTCATTGCTGCAATCAACATTTATGGAAGAACAATATCCATTGGCTATTTATCATCAACATAGCATGGTAGGGTTCATCATGTATGGGATCGACCCTGACACAAACCGTATGGAGATGAGCCGGTTAATGATCGATCAGAATTATCAAGGGAGAGGCTATGGGAAAAAGGCAACGCAACTACTTTTAAAAGAACTGACACATACATATGGAAATATAGAATTATTCACAAGTGCGGAACCGGAGAATGTGAGTGCTATAAAGTTATATAAAAGTCTGGGATTTGAGAAGACGGGTGAAATGATGTGGGGGGAAGTTGTGTTGAAGACGCAACTTTAGTATACAAGTGATTTCGTACTCTATAAAAAGCGATTAAAAGGGTTGATACGTCAATGAAAAAGTATAGCCTTCTTTTATTTGACTTGGATGACACGCTACTTGAAAATTCTTCCTGGTTTGACGAAGGACTGGTTCAGTCTCTTACAGAGCATTCACTGACAAATAGGCTTCTTTTTTTATAACTATATATATATCGAGTTGTTGTCAGTAAACTGGAATAATTGGAATTGTCAGTAATAAAGCTAAGTCATATAAGCATGCTCCAAATAGCCGTAACTATAAATAAAATTCGACAAGGATGTTACATTATTTCGAATCAGGATTGATTATTGGAATTTCGGATTAATTAATCTGTAATAGGATTAATAATCTCAAATCAGGATAAATAGTGTCTCCTAATGGATTAAAAAGTGTATACGGCTATGATCAACCATGTTATTTCAAGTGAAGAGTAGTCTATTCTTGTCATAGGATATGAAAAAGTGGTGGGAGCGTGTAAAACTTGAACAAATAAGGGAGGGGAAATGATGAACTATGTCCAAGATCTGCGAAAACTGGTTGGCACCAGCCCCTTAATCCTACCCGGATCTGTCGTCATTATCTTAAACGACCATCATGAACTGCTTCTGCAGCACCGGACGGACGGTGGTTGGGGACTGCCGGGAGGTTTGATGGAATTGGGTGAAAGTCTAGAGGAGACAGCAAAGCGAGAAGTGATGGAAGAAACCGGTCTTGAGATAGGGGAACTGACTCTGGTAAATGTGTTCTCCGGGCCTGACTATTATTTTAAAGTATCGAATGGGGATGAATTGTATTCCGTCACAGCCGTTTATGCCACAAAGGACATAAGAGGAAAATTGGAGGTCGATAAAACAGAATCTGTTGATATCAAATTTTTCAAACTCAATAATCTGCCAGATGGTTTAACGGACGAATATAAAAGCTATATCAAGCCATACATAGATCAATTAAAGAAAGAATCCGAGGTGCAAGAATGAACGCTTCAGAAAGTATTTTAAAGACGTGGGAGAAATTCAATGATTTTCCCATGGAGACATTAACAAAGGTTTGGTTTTATAACGGGGGAAGCGAGAAGAAACAGCGGGATGTTTCTCTAATGAAGGATCATCGGGAACAATTCGGGATGTCCGGGAATTGTTTCGATCTTGCACTCTGGTTACTTGATGAGTTTAGACGGGATGGGGTCGAGGCTTATCCCGTTGGTCATAACCTGAATTCGGAAGATGCTCATGCGGCTGTCATCGCACTGAATGAAAAGGGTGAACGCTTCCTTTGTGATTTAGGTGACCAATGGTTGAATCCGATATTAATAGATACGGATAGCATAGATTATTCCAACGAAAAGGTAAGTGGTTTCTTCCCTGCAGCAAGGGTGCAGGTTCAAGATCACCCATCAGGTACAGAAATTCTTTATCATCGACCTAATGGAAAAGTATCGAGGCAAGTTTTTCAGACAGAGCCAATTGAGATGGATACTTTTATAATGGCTGCTGAGCATTCTCAACATATGATAAAGAACCATCCATTATTGGAATGCAGAATCCCGTACAAATCTGAAATTGCTCATTGGGAGTTTTATAACTGGGAGAGCTTTTTAAGTACGACAGAAGGGCTGATGAAGAATCCGAAGCTTGAAACGGTGGAAGAATGGGCTGAAAGAATCCATGGGAAAACGAAATACAACAAAGCGGTTCTAATTGAAGTATTAAATCATTACAAAAGCACTCAACTATGAAAAGGAAAACTACCATGAAACCGACTCAATGGCCAAACGTAATATTAAGAGAATTGACGCTGGATGATGCAGAAGACCGATACCAGTGGTGTCTGGATAGAGAAGTAACGAAGCACTTGAACATGCCGGAGAAATACCCTCCCTTCAGTCAGGAAGAAACTCGAACCTGGATCGAAATGTGCATCAAGAGGACGAATGGATATGAACAAAAAGCCATCATGACGGAAGAAGGCAAACACATCGGCTGGATCGATTTAAAAAACATCGATCGATTAAACAAACATGCAGAATTAGGTGTAGCTATAGGGGATAAACGCTACTGGGGGAGAGGGTACGGTTTAAGTGCGATGCATGAAATGCTCCAATGGGGATTCGAGGAATTAGAGCTGAACAAGATTTGGTTAAGAGTAGAGATTGATAATGAAAAAGCGATCAAGTCTTATAGAAAAAGGGATACGTGGAAGAAGGCATATTAAGGCAGGACCGGCTGAGGAACGGTGAATTTGTAGACCGGTTGAGGATGAGTATTCTGAGGGATGAGTTTTTTGAAAAGTAGGAAGTGTGGAGGAACAAACAAATGGATCATCGCAAATTTAATGAGTTTATAAGAATTGCCCAAAGCCTAAATGATCGTGGAATTATTCCATTGTTAATGGGTTCGGTTGGTTTAGAAGTGGTAACGGGAAAGAGTTGGGATGCAGAGGACCTGGATATACATGTACCTGGTGATGAAGGAGGGTGGGAAGTGCCGCCTGAAACATCTATACATAACTGGAATGAAATTGTGAAGATCATGAAGTCAATGGACTATACCCTAATCGATTTGCATGAACATGAGTTCTCAAAAGACGGATTATCCGTTGAGTTTGGAATTATCGACACTTTACCGGACTTCGCAGGGGTACGATTGGAGAATCTGGAAATGCATCGAAAGGGAGAGGTGAAATATTATCTTCTGAATCCCGAGCAGTATTTACGTGTTTACGAGGCGTCATCTAAGGACAGCTATCGGGCAGATCAAAATAATCATAAAGATATTGGGAAGATAGAGTATTTGAAGAATGTAAGAAATAACTGATCCTGCTTAATAAGAAAGGAGTTTATATGAACAAATATAAAATCATTCTATTCGATTTAGATGGAACACTTTCCGACCCAAAAGAAGGAATTACTAAATCGGTTCAATATGCATTGGAGAATATGGACGTAGAGGTTCCTGATGTTCATGAGCTCGAATGTTTCATTGGGCCACCATTACAAGTGTCATTTGCTGAACATTACGATTTTAATGAGCTGAAAATACAAAGAGCAATTGATTTTTACAGAGAGCGGTTCAAGGAGAAGGGAATGTTTGAAAACAAACTCTATCCAAATATTCCATCACTATTGAAAACGTTAAAAGAAAAAGGGTTTACGTTGGTGGTTGCAACATCAAAGCCTACTGTTTTTGCTGAACAAATCCTTAAGTATTTTACTATTGACCAGTTTTTTGATCTGATTGCAGGGAGCAACCTCGATGGAACAAGAACGTCAAAAGCTGAAATCATTCAATACATTCTAGATGTTTATCATGAATATGAAGCAGGCAGCTTTATTATGATAGGAGACCGGAAGCACGATATCATTGGGGCACACTATACCGGAATTGACTCTATTGGGGTGACGTATGGATATGGTTCATTTGAAGAAATCAGTCAGTCTGACCCTACTTTTATAGTCGAAAATGTCGACGAAATAAAAGATGTCTTAGAGGGATGTCGGGTGAAGCTGTAGATCAGGTAGCTGATCTACAGCTTTTTTCTGTAATGATGCTCATTATTTTAAATTTAGGGAGTCATACAGCTATCTTTAAAAAACAATTACTGCCTTAGAATGGGAAATAGTTGAAGATAATAGGTCCTATTGCCTCTTTTTGTTTCATTCTTCTAAATTAATGAAAAATATACAATCCTTTAATATTTTTCCAGTATGATAAACATGTCATTTATCGATGGATTTTATCGAAATGTGGAATACGATTATAGGAGGCTTGAAGATGAGGAAATCCTTAAAGAGGGTATTACCTGTTGTACTGTCAATTGCAGTCGCGGGCACCATGTTTTCACCAAATTTTGCAGAAGCACTGGGTGATTTTGATTTGGATTCTCCAGTGGTACAAACACCGATTAATGAATACCGGGCGGATCTTGCCCCAGGTGTCATGGAGAAGCATTACAGCTTCGAAGGTACCGATGGAAAGAAGATTGAGAGTTTTGTAGTGGATGTGGATGTTCAGAACCCCGGCGTGTCGATTGAAGCGGGAACACCGAATGACGGGGAGGAGTTTGGACTACAACCTGTCAGGCAGCAGGCCAGTGCCGCAGATGGAGAAAATCATAAAGTGGTGGCTGCTGTGAACGCCGATTTTTATAATATGGCGACAGGAGAACCGACAGGGATTGTGTTCAAAGATGGAATCGGGATCAAAGATCAACTTCGTCAAGGGTGGGGTTTCTTTGGAATGAAAAAGTCAGGGGAAGCAGTGATCGGAAGTACTGCCGAGTATGATGGAGTCAAGGATGAATTGCAAGAAGCCCTTGGTGGAAATGCGATTCTCGTAAAAAACAGTCAAATCTATCAAACTCCTCAAACAGGAGCGGATAAAGAGCCTCGTACGGCTGTCGGAATCAAAGCGGATGGTGATGTATTCTTTGCTGTGATCGACGGCAGACAGGAGCCTTATTCCAGTGGGATCTCCATGCCTGATTTAGCACAAATGATGATCGACTTAGGGGCAGTGACGGCTCTCAACCTGGATGGTGGTGGATCCTCTACGTATACAACCCGTACACTTGGAGGGGATGATCTCGAGGTCGATAATATGCCTTCCGATCGTGGCGAGAGAAGTGTGGCCAATTCATGGCTTGTTGTGTCAAAAGAGCCTTCGGACCATGCCTTTCACTCTGCGTATGTCTACCCTTATGATCAATCCTTCACACCGGGGTCTACCATAGACTTCAGTGCAAAAGGCAGAGATAAGTCCATGGCTTCAGCACCTCTTCCAGACTCTGGACTGACATGGGAATTATCCGATTCGTCATTTGGTACCATCGATGAAAACGGAGTGTTTCGCTCTAATGGTAAGACAGGTCAATTTTATGTGCTGTTGAACCATCAAGGAGAAGAGGTTGGCAAAAGCATCATTGAGATTGCTGCACCTGACAAGATTGCCTTCTCTTCACCGGAACTGACTGTTGCCAGAAACAGTGAGATTCCATTGGGACTTATCGCAACGTTTGAAAAGCGGGTAGTCGATTGGAAGCTCGATGACGTAGAGTTTGAAATTCCTGAAGGACTGGGCACGATTGATGACGAAGGTGTCCTTCATACAAATGACCAAAGTGTCAACGGCATAATCAAGGCAAAGCTGAAAAATACGGATCTGACAGCTCAGTTGAAAATTTCTGTCGGAACGCTTCCAAAAGTGTTATTTGATTTCGAAGACGATTTAGGTACGTGGAAGACAGCTACAGCCAATCGGGGAGAAAAGGGGACTCTAAGTCTATCAAACTACCCGGATCCGGTTCGATTTGGGGATCAGTCTTTAAAGCTTGATTTTGATTTCACCAATGCACAGACTGGAACGACCCTTGGAGTATACGCCGGACCGGGAGTGAATACGGAGATTGAAGGGGATCCACAAAGCCTCGGAATGTGGGTATATGGAACACCTGAGGCACAAGGGTACTGGCTCCGGATGTTGATTGTGGATGGGAACAATAAGAATCAATCGATTAATCTAACCGGAGAGAAGCCTGGGATCGACTGGATCGGCTGGAAATACATCGAAGCCGACATTCCATCATCCTTTACTGGCCCATTTAAAGTATCCGGTACACAGACCTTCAGAATGATGTCGACGAAATCGGGCATCACAGGCCCTATGACAAAAGGGTCCCTCTATATTGATAATATCCGTGCGGTTTACGGCGAAAAAGTAGATGACTTATATCCGCCTGTCATTGAATCCATTAATGCAGACGAAAAAGAATATACAAACAGCGCAGTGAATTTGAAGGCAGATGTTCATGAGTATGAAGAGGATCCGTACAAAACAGGAATTGATTGGGAAAAGATTAAATTGTTTGTGGATGGTGAGGAGTATTCCAAGCGTGCGGGACATTTCTCTTATGATATGGACGGTTCTGTTTCCCTAAGCGGATTACAGTGGGCAGATGGTACACATCAATTTACCTTGATGGTGCCTGATAAATTCGGGAACCAGGCAGTGAAAACAGGCTATTTTACAGTGAACACTGGATCTGCCAAGATCGAAATCATTCAAAATCAGGAAAAGGCATATTTAGGGGATCAATTTGAACTGGCTGTTAACGCAACAAATCCAGCTGAAATCTCTGAATCTACTATGAAACTCCAAGTGGATAAAAGTTTTCGGTTGAAGACGTTACATTTGCAGCCGGCTTTACTGGAAGTACATCAAGCTACGACATTGAAACGGGAATCCTTACTATACATCTAGTGAATAATGGTGAAAAGGGTACAACAGCAGAGGCAGCCAAAATTCAATTAAGGATTCCAGAATCCACAGATGAAGGCAGCAAACTGAATGTAGAGATGATCAAGGGAGAAGTAACCTATGCTCCTCCTGCAGAAGAGACATTCATCTCCACCTATTCTATGAAACCTTTAAGTGTGGAAGTAGAGGCAGCGTTAAAAATCGAAGCAGATCCCATTTTAATTGGGGAGCCTGCAGCGCTTAAGGTGATGGATCAAGAGGGTCAGCCTGTCAGTGGTGCGGAGGTTTTCGCCTCCATAGATGGAAACGAGGAACCTATTACACTTGGGAAAACAGAAGGTGACGGTTCACTCGTTGTCGATTCTATTACGGATGACATTAAGAAAATTACCCTATATTCGGTAAAAGACGGGAGATATTCATTCAAGGTTGACACACAAACGTATCCAGCTTTAGTGGAAAAGGACGAAATGAAGAATGTCATTTCTTCAACCACGGATGATCCTTATAAGTCTAAAACGTTTACCTGGATGTCCAGTCCACTAGGTAAAGAAGAAACGCCTATCATTCAATATGCAAGAAAGAAGGATTATGACAAGAAAGGCGATAAGGGCCTTTTAACCGCTAAGGGGTCATGGAGCAATGAGGTTTTCACTGGAGAGTTGGATGTAACCAAGAATGGCATCGCTCGAGTCAATCAGGTTACAGTGGAGAAGCTCAAGCAGGACACGACGTATGTATACCGAGTTGGAAATGGTGAGAATTGGAGTGATATGCAGGAATTCACTACGTTAAAACGAGACAATCAATTCGAATTTGCGGTATTGGGTGACACGCAATCACCATCTGACTTGAGCCTGTTTGATCAGATCCTTTCAAATATAAATGAACAGGACCCTGCATTTATGATTCATGTCGGTGACCTTGTCGATGAATCTTCTAAATTCAAACAATGGGATGATGTTTTAGGAGTAATGAGTCAGTATGACAAGATTCGCACGACCAATCTTGTTGCGGCTCTGGGGAACCATGAATACATGGGAGACAATGACGCCGGTATAGCAAAAGCGATCCTTGGCTCACCTGAAAATGGTCCGGATGCAGACATAGGCGGCACGTATTCCGTTGATTATCACAACATGCACATTAGTGTGCTAGGCTTTACAAGTGATAGTAAGGTGCTTGATCAACAATTGGAATGGCTGAAACAAGATATGGAGAGCTCGGATAAACCTTGGAAAATTCTTGTGACTCATAAGCCTCCGTACTATACGAATCCGTTTGGCGGCAATGAAATCATGAAGGAAAAGCTGCCTCCGGTCGCAGATGAACTTGGAATCGACATCGTCTTCTCCGGACACGATCATGCCTACGGCAGAACGAAAAAACTGAAAGAAGGCAAAGAAGATGAAAATGGAACGGTTTATGTAGTCGCCGGCACCACTGGTAAAAAGCACTATGATGCAGTGGCAGATGAGAAATTCGAGTACGTCAACATGGAAAACATCGCCGTGTATATGAGTGCGAAGGTGGATAAGGATACGATCACGTTCATCACTAAGACCTCCGATGGTGATGTGATTGATGAATTTTCGGTTGTGAATGAGGAGTACTAATTGTTAGAAAGCACGAGACGAGGCGTCAAGCATCTTAAAACAGGGTGCTTGACGTCTTTGTGTTACATAATCATTTCTTGTACATGGAAGAATGGATTGCGGGTACCATTAAAGAGCATGTACATATAAAAGTCCAAAAAAATAGCTTACCAATCACACTGGTAAGCCGCTACAAATAAGGAATTTTTCGATTTACATCAGGGGTCCTGCCTTAAACCACTATCTTCAAGATGAACAATATATACTTAGTATACAATTGAATTCAGGTGAGTAAAGAGGATATGCCCAGATGAATATTTTTTCTCTAACTATGTAGAAACGCCATTACCTCCCCGCCAAGAATACGTTATGCTTAGGTTGGAATTGATCACGAAACATTCAGTGGAGGCAGTAAATGATTATCAGAAAACGGAAGACAAATGAAGAATTTCCAATGGAATTGCTCCTCTTGGCAGATCCTTCAGAGGAGATTGTGAAGGAATACGTTTCAAGGGGCGAATGCTTTGTAGCGGAGCTTGAACAGAAGGTTGTCGGCACATACGTATTACTTCCCACAAGACCCGAAACGATTGAACTAGTCAATGTAGCGGTTTTAGAAGACCTGCATGGAAAAGGTATCGGGAAACAGCTGGTAAGGGATGCTGTAAAGATTGCCAGGGAGAAAGGCTACAAGACCATCGAAGTTGGGACTGGGAACTCAGGCGTTGGCCAGTTGGCCCTTTATCAAAAGTGTGGATTCAGAATTGTCGGGGTGGATTTGGACTTTTTTGTCAGGCACTATCCTGAACCAATTTTTGAGAATGGGATCCAGTGCAGGGATATGGTTCGGTTGTCGCAGGATTTATAAGGTATAAGAGACCCGGTTCCGTTTTAGGGACCGGGTCTCTTTAGTATTTGATTAAGGAATGAATAAGATTTTACCAGTACTTTTTCTACTCTCTAAATATTCATGAGCTTTTGCACCCTCGCTTAAAGGAAAGACCGTTGGTTCAGAAACCTTCAACTTTCCTTCCTGAATCCAACCGAATAACTCGTGTGAGCGGGTCACCCGTTCTTCGTGAGATGTCAACACATTCCACAGATCTCCGCCAGTCAGGGTTTTCGAGGTGTCCATCAGCATACGGGGATCAACGGAAACCGGATCGCCTCCCGCCATACCGAAGAATACGACCGTCCCTCCGATCTGTGTGACCTCGAAACTGTCCATCAATGTGGAACCCACTGATTCATAGACAACGTTTACGCCTTTACCATCAGTCACAGCCTTCACCAGTTGCTTCCAGTCGTCGCTATATAAAAACATGTTGTCGGCTCCAATAGACAGGGCCGCTTCTCTCTTTTCTTCTGAAGAAGTCAACCCGATGACGGTTCCGCCTAAGATCTTTACGATTTGTACAAGGAGCTGTCCGACCCCACCTGCAGCTGCATGGATCAAAACAGTATCCCCATTTTTTATCTTATAGCTGTCTTTCGTTAAATAATGAGCAGTAAGACCCTGCAACAAAAGGGATGCAGCCGTTTCATACGATATATCATTTGGCAGCGGGATGGCTTTTTCTTTTGGGACTGCCACAAGTTCAGCGTTGGCATACGGTACATCGGCAAAAGCGATTCGGTCTCCAGCTTCTATTCCCGTGACGTTGCTTCCTACTTGTTTGACGATCCCTGCTCCTTCATACCCACATATGTACGGAGGGTTTCCAGCCAAGTGATAGTTGCCTTTTCTTCTATATACATCGGCGAAATTCAGGCCGATTGCCTTCATTTCAACTAAAACGTCATCCGGTCCGATTTCGGGCGCATCGATTTCCTGGTAATGCAGGACCTCCGGTCCACCGAACTTTTCAAACACAAGTGCTTTCATCATCTACTCTCCTCTATAACATCATTCCTTTTTTAGTGTACCCACTTCCCAGCCGTTTGACTAGGAAAGAGCTTACCGTTCATAGGTACTTCCAGGTGCCTATGCCACTTCAAAGTGCGTTCTTCCCAAAAAGTTAGCTATCCCTCATAATTCAGTTTAGCTTTTCAAACAGTACCTGCCGGATTCAGCGGAAGGGGTTTGAAAGGCGTATAGGCACTTGGAAGTCCCTAGGTTACAAAAAAGTACCTACATGACTTTAAAGTGCGTACTTCCATAAGTTATTTGTACTCATTATCATAATGTGTACAGAGAAATGAAAGGCGCCTTCGTTTCTTATTTTATTTTAAATCATACAACCAATTAAGGAGGAAGTTACGTTATGAGTTCAACTTCAGCTACTATAGATCAATCAAAAACGAAAGGCGGCACACCGGCGTTACTTGCCCTGGCCATAAGTGCCTTTGGAATTGGAACGACAGAATTTGTGCCCGTAGGATTATTATCATCGATTGCCGATGATTTATCGATATCGATTACACTCGCAGGATTGTTGATTTCAGGTTATGCCATAGGAGTGGCCATCGGAGCACCGGTGTTGACGGCATTGACCGGTAAGATGAGCAGAAAATCTCTGCTTATGTCCTTGATGCTCGTATTTATTGTAGGAAACTCGGTTGCGGCGATGTCCACAAGCTTTGGACTATTGTTAGTTGCCCGTTTTATCACAGCATTTTCACACGGAATATTCTTCTCAATCGGATCGACGATTGCGGCCGATTTAGTGCCTGCCCATAAGCGGGCAAGTGCCATTGCCTTTATGTTCACAGGATTGACAGTTGCAACAGTTACTGGAGTACCACTTGGAACCTTCATCGGACAGGCATTCGGATGGAGAGCCACATTCTGGGGAGTTGCTCTTCTCGGTATTGTAGGAATCATTGCCAGTTCCATCCTTGTACCGAAAGATTTGAAAGAAGCACCGCCTGCTAAGTTCAGCGAACAATTAAAAATTCTTGCGAATGGCCGATTACTATTAGCCTTTGCCATCACCGCACTGGGGTATGGAGGTACGTTTGTCGCGTTCACGTATTTAACACCACTATTGCAAGACGTAACGGGGTTCAGTGCGAAGTGGGTCAGTATTATCCTGCTTGTATACGGAATTGCCGTCGCCATCGGAAATGTCGTTGGAGGGAAAGCATCCGACAAGAGTCCATTAAAAGCGTTATTCTGGATGTTTGTTCTGCAAGCCATCATTCTAGTAGCTCTTACCTTTGCAGCACAATTTAAAGTGGCAGGTCTAATTGCAATCTTCCTAATGGGATTATTCGCTTTCATGAACGTGCCAGGGCTGCAGGTCCTTGTTGTGAACCTGGCTGAAAAATATGTTCCTTCAGCGGTAAATGTGGCATCTGCACTGAATATTGCCGCATTTAACGTCGGGATTGCCATCGGTTCCTTTGTCGGAGGAATGATTGTGGATGGAATCGGTTTGATCCATACACCTTGGATCGGTGCCATCATGGTGGCAGGAGCTGTACTGTTAACAGCGTGGCTACGAGGCATCGAACGAAAGTCAGCCTAAAGGGGACGATAGAATGGTTGAAATATGGAAAGAGCATGTAGAACAAAGGAAGAAGCATTCTTCCTTGCACTGTTTGACAGTCAGCGTGCGGCTGATCTAAAGATAATAAGAGGTTACTAGCGACGAAACAAGCTCGGAGTATAAGGACCTGAGCTTGTTTTTTTATCGGTAAAATTTAAAAGATTGTTTTCCGGAATTCTTTTATGATTTTTTCTTCGTTGGATTAAACAATGTCACGAATGTTTACTAGTTTGCCCCGGCGCCTCAAATACTTGACGTAATTCAATCTGACCTTCCCCATGTCCTTGTGGATCCGGCATCCGCATCGCCCACTCGATGGCTTCTTTCCTCGACTTCACATCAATTAGAAAAAAACCTGCAACTAATTCGGCCGTTTCAGGGAATGGACCTGCCGTAAGCACCGGTTTTCCCCCCTGGTTCCGGGTACGAGAGGCGAATCCCATTTGAACTTGGATGAAGTCCTTTTGCCGCTACCCGCACACCTGCCTTAACAATCATCATAAACAGCATAAAACATTCCTCCTTCTATTTAAAAACCTCATTATTAATACAACGAACAGGTATCATCAAACTCTCTCCTCTTCCTATTCTTTAAATTTAAAGGATATTCCTTCCATTACCCCGAACTATTTCATAGATATAACTTGTAATTTATACTCTATTAAATGCTATAGCATGTTGGATAAAAAATTTGATTCTTCATTGATTATAAACAGGAGGGATGATGATGGTAACTCAAAAATGGGTGTGGATACTTTCCGTTATTCTCTTTATTCTGACCGGATGCGGGGAATCAGATCAGGCTGCACAGCCTGCTGATGGAGAGGGTTCTGAACTGAATGCTGATGTGATAGATATGCACGGTGGAATCACAGGGCTGGATAACATGGAGAATTATTTTCAGCAGGTAGAAAAGGATGAAAATGGAGATTTAAGAGTCATCCACTATACGATAGAAGGGGATCCCATTATAACGGATTTATCTTACGATGGGCACTATATAGAGGTAAAAAACGACTTTACGAGAGATCAATATGGAAATGGCGGTGTGGATACCTTTCAATGCCGAAAAATGAATAAAGAAGAAAATCCAACCAACCTGACGTATTATCTGACGGGTTGTAAAGGAACCCACGGGGATATGAGTGAGGTCCTTACGGTTTCTTACAATGTAAAACGGCAGGACGTATTTGAAGCAGAATTATCCTATGGTGAAAATGGTCAAAAACAAAAAACCATACAACTAAATGAAAAGGATAAGCAAGAAGTGTACAAGCAGCTGGTGTTGGCGAATTATTTGAATTCAAAGCCCTCGAGTGATGCATGTACTAAAGAGAAACAAACGGATACCTATTCCATGTATGTGAAAATAAATGGAGCAGACCGCACGTTCAACTGGAAATCCTGTGAATCTAGTGAAAAAACGAACAAGTTTACAGATATCGCTGAGTACATCATTCATTCATTTGAAAACCCTACCCAAACCAGTGAAAATGTCATTTATGGTTACGTCATGGAAGTTGAAGAGAATCAGATATTGATTGGAGAGGACTTGACTGCCACCGACTACGAGTCGTTGAAGAATGTAAAACGGGAAGAATTAGCGAATTTTGTTATGACCTTTTTATATGTAGAGACTGAAAATGCCCAAGGTTTTTCTGAGGGAGATAAAATTGTTGTTGAAGTTGACGAAATGTTAGAAGAAGGCTCACTTGGAAGGGTGAGCGCTAGTGATATTAAAAAGATAAGTGAGTGGGAATAGTGTCATATGATTGACGGGCAGAAGATTGGTAGGGATCGTCCCGGATCAGGTGAGACCTTTTTAAAAGTATAAAAAGAGGGGTGTAGAGATGAAAAAATGGGAAAGAAAATTACTGCATACAACTCGTGGAGTATTTGAAGTTTTTATCAAAGGACAGGGAGATCCCCTATGTGTCACACACCATTATTCTGAGTTCAATCATACTGGAGACTATTTTGCAGAGGCGTTCACAGGAACCAACCAGGTCTTCTTGATCAACTTGCGGGAAGCAGGGGGCTCTGACAAAGCAACTGAATCATATCAGCTGAGTATGCTGGAAACCATATTTGATCTGGAATCGGTACGGGAAGAGTTAGGGTTTCGTCAGTGGGGATTTGCCGGTCATTCTACTGGAGGGATGTTGGGCGTCCTCTACGGAATTCACTTCTCAAAAAATCTGGATTTCACTGTGATTGTCGGGGCGGCTGCGAGAGAGTATATGACCTTTTCGGAAGACTGCATCTACAACAAAGCACACCCTGATTTTGACAGGATGCAGGAGTTGATTGAAACACTGAAGCAACCGAATTTACCACTTGAAAAAAGAAAAGAGCTTTCAGTGGAAAGGACGAAATTGTCATTATATAAACCTGAAAAATATAGTGAACTTTTTTCGCTTGATATTCATAAAGGGATGTCTGCCGCAAGAATGAACTTTTTTATTCGTGAACTACAAGTGTATGATATCACAAGAAAACTGGAGTTTATTTCAGTCCCCACGTTAGTCATGTGTGGGAGATATGATGTCCAATGTCCATTAAAGTACTCGATTGAAATGGCTGAAGGTATACCGGATTCCAGATTGATCATCTTTGAGAAGAGTAACCACTACCCGTTTCTTGAAGAGGCAGAGCGGTTTGCAGAGGAGTATGAGTTGTTTTGGAAGAATAGGAAATAGAGGAGGCAGATATATAGTGCCCATCCATGAAAAGAGAATAAGAGAAGTCTACCCTGAGTTTGAGATTACTCACAGTGAAGTGAATGAAATCGGTCAGAATAATGATGTTCTCATTGTTAACCATTCCATCGTGTTCCGATTCCCCAAGTACATGGAAGGGATCAGGAAGTTGAAGAAAGAAACGGGCGTATTGGAAAGTATAAAGGGAAACCTCTCATTGCCGGTCCCATACCCCCTTTACCAATCCATGGAGCCCGCAGAAGTGGGGAAAGTGTTTACCGGATACAGGTTGATTGAGGGTGATCCTTTATGGCCAGGGGTTTTTAAAGAGTATGAAGAACATAGTCTTAAAATCGCTTCCCAATTGGTGAAATTTTTGACTGAATTGCACTCCCGGCCTGTCGAAGATTTAGAGGTTGAAAAGAACAGCATCGATGATATTCGGAGCTCGATTGAAGATTTATACGAAAGATTCAGAGAGAAACTCTTTCCCCATATGAATGTGAAAGCTAAGCTGGAAGTCAGCCGGCACTTCGATTCGTTCTTATCCAAAAATGAACTTCTGGATTTCAAACCGGTCCTCACACATGGAGACTTTGGTGCATCGAATATTCTCTGGAATAGGGAAAGAAATGAAGTATCCGGAATCATCGATTTTGGTGAATCGGAAGTGGGCGATCCCGCTTATGACTTTGCAGGACTATTATCCAGTTACGGCGAACCTTTCGTCAGAAGGTGCCTGGAGATGTATCAGAATGGGGACCGGATTTTTGCCAGAATGAACTTTTACCGGGGTACATTTGCGTTGCAGGAAGCACTCCATGGAGTTGAGAATGACGACCCGGAAGCATTTGAGAGTGGGATGAAGGGATACAGGTAACGCTTATGGATGAAATAGTATCAAGATTGATTCAATCCGATATCGGGACGCTGTAATCCTTTGAAAATAAATAGATCCCCTATTAAAGTCCTTCAACTTCGATAGGGGAAGAAGAAATTATTATTCTAAATCAATGATAATGGGTTCGAGTTCCATTTCAGTATGATCTTTCCCGGACCCCAGACTGGCAATTTCCACGGGTTTGATGATGAGTTTAGTTGCACCTTCTTGAATGGTACTGAATGTTGTTGTGCCTTCCAATGTTTTGCCATTATCCGCTGAAAAGCCTCCGCCCCCCGTTCCATCCAGGTAGACATGGCCCAGGTCGTCCGTCACTTTGAATACCGGTGAAACTTCCGGCCACTCCAGGAGAAGTGTGTCTGTGACCACCTGTTCATAGGCGATCACTGTTGAAACATCGGTAAGCTCAACTGATTTTAATGTAAAGTGAATATCGTTCGTTTTAACGGTTTCGTTTACGAGCCTGACGTCTCCTACCAGTCGTTTTAAGGAAAAGGCGAATGACCATTCTCCATGGACCTTTACATCATTCGACGTGCTGTAAAGCGTCTGTGGTTCCCATGTGATATCCACCTTTTCCGGAAAGTCCCCGCCTTTAAAGCTCGGCGTGATGGTAGACAAACCGACATAGCGATTAGGGCCGATCTTCGTGATTTCACTACTCCCGCCGCTTCCATTCGAACCTGCGATGTCGAACCAATGTGCCCCGCTGTTCATGCCTTCCCCGAAGTCTTTATCCGTTTCAATCGCATAGGAGACCGTTATATTCGTTCCGTCATACACGGCATTATCGATCATGACGGTCACCCCGTTGCTCATCTCAGCCAGACCGATATCCGTCGAGAACTCGTCGAATTCTTTGCCTGCCTCGTCATTACTGAAATACTGTATGACATCATCCATGAAGGGAACCTGCGATGCCAAGGAAGGGTAGGCATAACCCGCAGCAGTGGAGATTCCGATCAGCATAACGGATGCCACAGCGATATTCCTCCATGCGTGCTTATTTTCGAGCTTCTTCAGTACATGCTGTTTCACGCGCTTTTTTTCCAACTCTGTCACTTCTTCAAGTTCAAGTGACTCTATATCTAAATCCATCCATTCCTTCATGCTCATACCAGCCGCTCCTTTAATTTCACATTCGACGCTAACTTTTTCTTTCCGCGGTATAAACGGTTATCCACTGCCGCTTTCGAAAGGTTTAATTGATCTGCAATTTCCTTGTTCGTTAAATCTAAATAATATTTCATCATGAAAATATCCCGGTCCAGGTCCTCAAGCTGGCTGATCGCCGCTAATAATTCATTTTTTTCTTCCCGCTGCAATACGGAGGTATCGGTTGCGAGAGAACTTCCTTTTTGAAGTAGGGATTCGTCCGTTTGTTCACGTGCGTTGCGCTTCTCTGCCTGCCGGTATCGGTCGATTGCTTTATACTTTGTGATCATCCCAATCCATTTTTTGAAGTCCTCAGGTTCTCCTTTAAACTGATGGGCATTTTGCCAGACGGTCAGGAACACATCGTTGATACATTCATCGATATCAAGTCGATTTCTGTTGTGCAAAATCTTTTTGGCAATGGTTTTCGCGAGTGGCATGTAAGCATCGATAATGTACTCCAATGCATCCTCTTTTTTCTTTTTTAACCTGATGATGAAATTGGTCGGTGAACTTTTCATTTACTTCGCTCCTTATATGGTTGAAAGGCCTTTACATGATGTACAACGAATGGATGTTGGAGTTATTCTCATGTTTTTTATTGAATGATTGGATTTTTCACTATGAGTGCAGCCCTAATAAGAATTAATTTAAATGTAAAAAGGGGATTTCACTATCATCAGTATATATGTATTTATTGCGATTGAGCTCGTCTTGAAAGGTATGTTTTTTTCGAATCCAGTATTTAAGGAAACAGTTATCATAAATATTCAAAAGTATGGAAAAATAAAGGTATTATTTAATTTTTGGGGATGGGCTCTTATTGGATAACTATACGAACGATAACACTGCAAGGAGATATACCGCTCATGTCAGTATACTTGGAACAACCCAAATCCATTTAAGGAATCCGTACATCATTGCATGGTGGTCAGTGTCTTTTCCCGGGTTTGGCCATTTATTACTTTCTAAGTATATAAGAGGATACCTTTTGTTAACTTGGGAAGTCGTGATAAACCTGAAAGCACATGTCAATCTGGCCATGATTTATTCTTTCCAGGGGAACGTACCTATGGCAAAAGAAGTATTGGATACCCGCTGGCTCTTGATTTATATTCCAGTCTACATCTTTGCGATCTGGGATAGTTACCGCACGACCGTGGATTTGAATAACGTTTATATTCTCTCTGAACGTGAGGATCACAAAATAAACACCTTTAGTATCGCGGCATTGGAAATGAATTATTTGGATAAAAGAACCCCCTTCTTAGCAGCATTATGGTCTTTATTTATGCCTGGGTTGGGGCAGCTTTACATTCATCGGATCGTGACAGCACTTGTCGTAATCGTTTGGAGTGTTGTGTTCTTTTACTACTCTCACATGTTGGAAGGAGTATCCTTGCTTTTTATTGGGGAAATCGAAAGAGCTACTGAGGTATTGAATCCTGAGTGGTTGCTGATGTTTCCCTCCCTATATGGGTTTGCTATAGTCGATGCCTATATGAACACAGTCGAAAATAATAAACTTTATCAGAAAGAACAGAGGCGTTTTTTAAAAGAACATTATCAAAAAAGAACATTTCACATTCTGAAAGGAAAAAAACGTATATGACCATGCAATTGTTTTCAACTTTCGAAAATCATATCTTTTTAGAAATTGCTATCGCAAACTTAGAGAAAATAGGGATAAAAAAGGAAGATATATATGCAGTCCCACTTGATAATCGGAAAGAAAGCAGGAAACTATTTGATACGTTGCACCGGTCCGACGGATTATCCCTTATTGATATTGCGATGCCTCTGGCCACAGCATCTGCTGTCGTTACGGCTAGCATCGGTTTTGAACTGAAGTGGGGTCCCATCTATTGGGGGTTAATAGGTGCAATTGGAGGGTTTGTGGTTGGACTGGTGATCCGGTTGTTCCTTGTCTCTTTCAAAAATCGGGGAAAGCATAGATTAAAGGGGAAGCAATCTGAAGTCATTCTCATTGTGGAGTGTGACGAAACAAAATCTCAGATTGTAGAGAAAATCCTTTGGGAGCATCTTGCTTTAGGACTAGCGAAAGTCATAAAGTAAAAGTCTATCTTTCAATTTTTTCAACTAAAGGCCAGGTGATCCCCATGAATCGAGCCTGTCTTTGTTATAGGCACCAAGCGTTTTGATCATTTTATTGGAAGATACAGAGGGGGGAGAGGAACGTGAGGTGAATTTGGCTAATCTTGGAAATTGGCGCAATTAACACTGAAAATGATGCAATCAAGCCCTCTTTTGACGCAATTCCTAAAATAACGACGCAATAAATTGAATTTTGACGCAATCACAGCCTCAAATGACGCAATCAAGTAAAAAGGGAGATAGAAAATACCACCAAATGCGTATCGAATAGGGATACCGACAAGCAAATGACCGCTCTAGATGCCGGTTTCACTATTAAAGTGCACGAATTCAACAAAAAAGAACCTGTCATCCATCCGACAGGTTCACAACAAAACTAAGCTCATCACTCCTCATACCTCAACTCCAACGTAATCTGTGTAGTCGTATAAAAGTACATCTCCCGCACTTTCAAATTAAAGGACTTGTCATTCAATTTAACGGTTTTATTTTCAATGATCTTCTTGATGAGTTCCTTATTCCCGTACACCGTTTCTAAGTCTTTGGTCAAAAGGCTCCGCAAATCCTCGCTCAACCGGTCCTCTGTTTCGTGTATACTGAGTAATTCCACTTTTGTTTTCGTATTGTTGATGATCTTTACTTTGACTTCCTGGATGGTGAGTTCGTCTTCGTTTTCGTTGTTTAATTGTTTGTATTCTTCTTGAAGATAGGAGAGGGTGTTTTTCAGTTTGCTAATGTCATGTTTTTGTTCTTCTATCTTCTGCGCTTGCTTCTCATGCATGGTTCCGAACATGAATAAGAAGATCATCCAGCTGATGATTCCGCCTACAACCATTCCTGCAAAGAATCGCTGCCAGGAAGGAAGCCGGTAAAAGGGTGGGATTCTCATGACGGCATATGCTCCTGTGTGAGCCATGAAATGATCATGGCAGCGGTGTTAGCTCCTCCTAAAGCGGAAAGAATCAATAGGAATTGTTTGAAGAGTTCTTTCGTTTCTCCATTCAGAAAGCCTTTTTCAAAGCTGTAAACCGTATCGAAAGTGCCGCCGATCGCCGCGATGATGGCCCAGATGCGCAGGAAATCGGAAAGTCGTCTCATTTCAATGAATAAAGGCTGCCCCATGGCGAAGGAGGCCAGCCCGCCAAGAAGGGAGCCCCCCAGCAGTACCCCCATAGCAATAAAGAAGCTTTTGAATAATTCCGGAAAGAAAGCTTCTGCCATTTCATCATCTCCATCTATTACGTGTCTTTACGATAACTATATGGGATTAGGGGACAAGATATGAGGGAGAACATATTTTCTTTTTTGCGGTTTCTTACCTATAATAAAGGTATATTGAGAAAAAGGTTGTGCATAACATGTCATTTGTTCATTTACAGGTAGCGAGTGCCTATAGTCTCTTGTCTAGCACGATTTCGATAAATGGACTAGTACATAAAGCGAAGAATTCAGGGTTTAAAGCACTGGCTTTAACCGATAAAAATATGATGTATGCCGCCATCCCTTTTTATAAGGCGTGTTTAAAAGAAAATATAAAACCGATCATCGGGTTGACCGCTGATATTTTAACAGAAGACGAAGAAAGGTCCTATCCGCTTGTTCTCCTCGTGAAAAATCAGACGGGCTATCAAAATCTGTTAAAGATTTCGAGTGCGATCGGGGCAAAGTCCAAAAATGGGATTCCGTTGAAGTGGCTCGGATCCTATAGTGAGGGATTAATCGCGATCACTCCAGGAGTGAAAGGGGAGATTGAAACCCTTTTGCTGGAAAATGAAACAGAACAAGCGATAAAGTGCATTCAAACGTTCCAAAGCATGTTCGGTAAACATTCATTTTATTTGAGCCTTCAAAAGCATGGCATCCCGGCTGAAGAAGAACTCATCCCCTTATTAAAGAAGGCGGCAGACGAAACGGGTGCCGGAATCGTCGCTACCAATGATGTTCAATATCTTGACCAGGAGGATCATTTTGCCCATGAGTGCATGAGTGCGATCCGGGACGGAGTGAAGCTTTCTGAAGATGACCGGGACGTGTTGGGTTCACAGGAGTATTACTTCAAGTCCAAAGAGCAGATGGTGGATTTGTTTTCTGATCATGTCACGGAACTCGAAAACACGATGAAAATTGCCGATCAGTGCCACCTGACAATCCCTTTCCATCAACAGCTCCTGCCGAAATATCCCCTGCCTGAGGGAGTGTCCGCCCTTCAGGAATTGACCCATCTTTGTGAAAAGGGGTTGAGTGAGAGGGTAGAAACGGTTTCGGATGAGTACATAGAACGATTGGATTATGAGCTTGAAGTCATCGGCAGGATGGGATTCAGCGATTACTTCCTGATTGTTTGGGATTTTATGAAGTTTGCGAAGGAAAGAAAGATCCTGACGGGACCTGGAAGGGGATCGGTAGCGGGTTCCTTGGTATCGTACGCATTGAGGATTACAGATGTGGACCCGATCGAGCATCATTTGCTGTTTGAACGATTTTTGAATCCTGATCGGGTGTCGATGCCAGATATTGATATCGATTTTCCCGATCACCGGCGGGACGAGGTGATCGAGTATGTGGAAGGGAAGTATGGGAGCCTTCATGTTGCTCAGATCATTACGTTCGGGACCTTTGCTGCAAAGGCGGCCATGCGTGATACAGGTCGTGTATTCGGCTTGAATATGAAGGAGCAGGAGCAAGTATCCAAGCTTGTTCCCAATCAGTTGGGTATCACGCTTAAGGAAGCCTATGAAAAGTCTAAGGGATTCCGGGAATTTGTGACAAGCTCTGATCATTACAAGAAGTTATTCGAGACGGCATGTAAACTCGAAGGACTTCCGAGACACACGTCCACCCATGCTGCGGGAGTCGTGATGAGTGAAGCCCCGCTAGTGCAGTGGGTACCCATCCAGGGCAGTGCATCCGGTATTCACTTGACTCAGTTTTCTATGGACATACTGGAAGAAATCGGATTGTTAAAAATGGATTTTCTGGGACTCCGTAATCTAAGTATTTTAGAGAGAATTGTGAAGAACGTCCAAATGGGAACAAATAAATCCTTCTCACTGGACTCGATTCCCATGGATGATCCAAAAACCTTTGAATTGCTGAGTAAAGGACAGACCAATGGAATTTTCCAGCTTGAATCAGAAGGAATGCGAAATGTATTAAAGAGATTGAAGCCTAATTCTTTTGAAGATATTGTGGCCGTTAACGCATTATACCGTCCAGGCCCGATGGAAAACATCCCGACGTATATCAAGCGGAAACATGGGGGCGAGAAAGTGGAATATCCTTTGCCTGACTTAAAGCCGATCCTTGAAATGACCTACGGCGTCATTGTATATCAGGAACAAATCATGCAAATTGCTTCGAAAATGGCCGGCTTCTCACTTGGAGAAGCAGATTTGCTCAGAAGAGCGGTTTCGAAGAAGAAAAAGGATGTCCTCAATCAGGAGCGGGAGCATTTTGTTTCCGGTTCGACTCGAAAAGGTTATACCGAAGAAGTGGCGCATACGATCTATGATCTTATTGTGAGATTCGCAGATTATGGATTCAACCGGTCGCATGCCGTCGCGTATAGTATGATCGCCTATCAACTGGCCTATCTAAAAGCGCATTATCCTGCTTTTTTCATCTCTTCCCTCTTAACATCTGTAGTGGGAAATGAGACGAAGGTGGCTCAATACATTAGGGAAGCAAAGCTTTATGACCTTGAGATTTTACCTCCTTCCATTAATACGAGTCAGTTTGTTTTTACTGTGGAAGGAAAGAATCGCATCCGTTATAGCCTGGGGGCAATTAAGGGAATAGGAGCGGCAGCTTTAAAGGAAATCATTCGTGCGAGAAAAGAAAAGCCATTTCAGGACCTGTTTGATTTTTGCATGAGGGTTTCTTCCAAAAGCATCAACCGTAAAATCCTCGAAAACCTGGTGTTGGCAGGGGCTTTCGATGAATTTGAAGTAGATCGGGCTATTCTCCTTGCGAGCCTGGATGTGGCGGCTCAACATGCTGAACTGGTGAACCCTGAAGATGATCCTGATTTGTTTCATGAAGAAGAGGCCTTCCTCTTGAAGCCTAAATACGTGGAAGTGGAGGCTATGACGATTGATACCATGCTTCAATTCGAGAAGCAGGTACTGGGGCTATACTTATCCAATCATCCCGTTTCTTCTCATCGTCCCCTGTTTGATCAGTGTGGACTGCAGCAGATAGCCGATCTTCAGAAAGGTTCGAAAATCACATTTGGCGGTTATATTATGGGAGTGAAATCCATCCGGACCAAAAAGGGAGAAGTGATGGCATTCCTTGAAATAGGTGATGAAAGTGGGGAAATCGAAGCAGTGGTGTTCCCAAATGTGTATCGCCATAACATGACGCTTCTGAAAGAAGGGAACATCCTCCTGTTTGGCGGTAACGTGGAAGATCGCAATGATAAGCTACAGTTCATTGTGAATCACCTCGAAACCATGCAAGAGGCAGAAAGGAAAGTGAAAGAAAGGGATCAGAAGCTATATTTGAAAATTGCCAGGGAGCAGGATGAAGAGGCGTGCATGCAGCACATCCACCAGACCATTAAACGGTTTAAAGGGAAGAACCCGGTGATCGTTTATTATGAACGTGAAAAAAAGAGCATTCAGCTTCCAGACAATTTACGCGTGATTCCGTCTGTAGAGGCAATACGTGAATTACATCAAATTCTTGGTAAAGCAAATGTGATATTGCAATAACATACTTTACTAATACCATTATTTATATTATTGTTTAATAGAAAAAGGTGGTCTGACCACCTCTGAACTTATCATTTTTATTATACATTTTACATTTAGAAGATTCGTCTAAGTACGGATCGATCCATAGCATGTAAAACAATCAGAAGGAGTGAGTCAATTTGTCATTACGTGAAGAAGCTCTGCATATGCATCGAGTGAATAAAGGGAAATTAGAATCAAAATCCAAGGTGGAAGTCCGAAATGCGGATGACCTGAGCCTGGCTTACTCCCCCGGGGTAGCCGAACCTTGTAAGGTTATTTATGACAAGCCTGAAACGGTTTACGATTATACGATGAAAGGGAATATGGTGGCCGTTGTTTCAGATGGCACAGCTGTTTTAGGGCTGGGAAATATCGGACCGGAAGCTGCCCTGCCTGTTATGGAAGGAAAAGCGGTTCTATTTAAGAGCTTTGCAGGGGTAGATGCGTTCCCAATCTGTTTGAACACAACGGATGTGGACAAGATTGTAGAAACGGTGAAACTTCTTGAGCCTACATTTGGCGGAGTGAATCTTGAAGACATTGCGGCTCCAAATTGCTTTGAAATCGAAGAACGTTTGAAAAAAGAGACGAATATTCCTGTGTTTCACGATGATCAGCATGGTACGGCAATTGTTACCGTAGCGGGCCTTGTGAACGCTCTTAAAATCGTCGGGAAGAAGATGTCTGAAATCAAAGTAGTGGCAAATGGAGCTGGAGCTGCCGGCATGGCGATCATTAAGCTTCTTTACCGCTATGGAGTGAGAGATATCATCATGTGTGATTCCAAAGGAGCGATTTACGAAGGCCGTCCTGAAGGAATGAACGCCATTAAGGACGAAGTGGCGAAGTTTACCAATAAGGATCACATCAAAGGCGGACTGACAGAAGTATTAAAAGATGCAGACGTATTTATCGGTGTATCTGTTGCAGGGGCATTAACGGAAGAAATGGTTGCTTCCATGAAGAAGGATCCAATCATCTTCGCCATGGCCAATCCTGTTCCGGAAATTATGCCGGCGCTTGCTAAAGCGGCTGGAGCTAAAGTGGTGGGAACCGGTCGATCCGATTTTCCTAACCAGGTGAATAATGTTCTGGCATTCCCGGGTATTTTCCGCGGGGCACTGGATGTCCGCGCCACTCATATCAATGAGAAAATGAAGCAGGCTGCGGTTGAGGCGATTGCGTCGTTAATCAGTGAAGATGAGTTGAATGAAGACTATGTCATTCCTGCACCGTTCGATAAGCGTGTAGCACCTGCCGTAGCGGCTGCGGTTGCAAAGACAGCCATGGAGACGGGAGTGGCCCGTCTGAAAGTGGATCCTGAAGAAATCCGTAAAAAAACGGAAGATTTAGCGGTTATCGGGAAGAGTGAATGATGACGGAAGTGAACTCTCTCCATACTCACGCTAAGGTATATATTGG
Organism: Rossellomorea sp. GCM10028870; assembly: GCF_042666755.1. Lineage (NCBI taxonomy): Bacteria > Bacillati > Bacillota > Bacilli > Caryophanales > Bacillaceae > Rossellomorea > Rossellomorea sp. GCM10028870. The sequence goes on from NZ_JBHTGN010000001.1 coordinate 137,725, forward strand.
AATTGTTCACCAACTACGAGAAATGATATCGAAGGATGGCCTTCAGCCAGGCGACAAAATCCCATCTGAAAGAGAACTGTCGGAACGGTTGAACGTTGGGCGTTCTTCAGTCAGGGAAGCATTACGAGCCCTGGAATTATTGGGATTGATTGAAACCAAAAGAGGCGAAGGAACCTTTTTAAGAGACTTTCGGGACCATCATCTGATCGATCTTCTGGGCATGTTCATCCTGCAGGATCATAAGGCTCAGGAAGATATACTCTACACGAAAATGATGATTGAGAAGGAAGCGCTGAAAGATCTGTTTATTGAAGAAAAGAAGATGGCAGCACTTCTGGAAACAGCTGCAAAAGCTGAAAGCCTGGATGATGTGTTCAGGGACATCGTGATGATGAGCGCCAATCATTTGGCTCAACGGATCTGGAATATCCTGAATGATTTTGAAACATTGATTTGTGGCGAAATCAAGATAACGGATCAAATGAGAGAAGAGATTACCCGAATGCTTCAAGGAATAGAAAGACAAGATAAAGAGACTGTGCAAGAGACGTATAAAAGGGTCAGGGAAATTGTCGATAAAGATGCGACAATTTCCAACATCTTTTTTTAAACCTTTCCATTAAACTGATAGTCAAGCAGTTTTATATCGTGCATTTACTACTAGAAACGAAAGCGGCAGCTGGTCCCTGGGAAATTGATTTTTTAGCATTTATTCTCTTCATTTTTTCCTTCAGAAGACGTACAAGCTACTGTAATTAGTTAAGGAGGTTTCACCTTGCTTAAGGAACTTTTTAATAAATCCAAAAAGAAAAAATATGCAACGATCCCTTCTGAAGCGGCTAAACATGACGTTCCGGAAGGCATCATGACCAAATGTCCTGATTGCAAAAAAATCATGTACACAAAAGAACTTCAAAAAAACTTAAAGGTGTGCATTCATTGCGGATACCATCATGGGATGAGCTCACCAGAGAGAGTCGATAGTTTTATAGATGAAGGTACGTTCAAAGAGCTTGACCATGACCTTACATCCGGTAATCCTTTGAACTTTCCTGATTATGAGGGGAAAGTGGAAAAGGACCGTAAAAAGACGGGTATGAATGAAGCCGTGTTAACCGGGTCCGGAAAGGTGAATGGAATCGAAGTCGTCACTGCCATCATGGATTCCCGTTTCAGAATGGGGAGTATGGGCTCTGTGGTAGGAGAGAAAATCACGAGAGCCATCGAAGAAGCCGACAAACGAAAAGTACCATTCATTATCTTCACGGCATCTGGAGGCGCGAGAATGCAGGAAGGTGTCCTTTCCTTGATGCAGATGGCCAAAACCAGTGTGGCCCTTAATCGATTGAGCGAGAATGGGGGACTCTTCATCTCCATCATGACGCACCCAACGACAGGCGGGGTATCCGCAAGTTTTGCTTCCGTTGGGGACTATAACTTTGCTGAGCCCGGAGCCCTTATCGGCTTCGCAGGCAGAAGGATCATTGAGCAAACCATCAGGGAAGACTTGCCGGAAGACTTCCAAACATCCGAATTTTTATTGAAGCATGGTCAACTTGACGGAGTCATCTCGAGACTCGAGTTAAAAGAGAAAATCGGGACAGTACTTGATATACATCAGTGGGACGGTGATCTGCCATGGTAAATGAGATGGAATTTGAAAAGCCTGTAGTTGAGCTCAAGAAAAAAATAGCCGAGCTTAAGGAATTCACTCAGAATTCGGACGTGGACTTATCGAAAGAAATCGAAAAGCTCGAGTCGCGTCTGGGAAAACTTGAAAATGACATTTATGAAAATATGAAGCCGTGGGAAAGAGTGCAAGTTGCCCGTCATCCCAATCGCCCGACAACGCTTGATTATATCGGGTATCTCTTTACTGACTTCATCGAAATGCATGGAGACCGTCTGTATGGGGATGACGAAGCCATTGTTTCAGGCGTAGGGAAATTTCATGGGGTACCGGTTACCATCATCGGGCACCAAAGAGGGAAAGATACGAAAGAAAATATTCGCCGGAACTTTGGAATGCCTCATCCGGAAGGATATCGAAAGGCCTTACGCTTGATGAAGCAAGCGGACAAGTTCAATCGTCCGATCATCTGCTTTATTGATACAAAGGGTGCGTATCCCGGTAAAGCAGCAGAGGAAAGGGGTCAAAGTGAAGCCATTGCAAGAAATCTTGTGGAAATGGCGGGATTGACCGTTCCTGTCATCTGCATGGTCATCGGTGAAGGTGGTAGTGGAGGTGCCCTGGCACTGGGAGTCGGAAACCATATTCATATGCTTGAAAACTCCACTTACTCCGTTATATCACCTGAAGGGGCAGCGGCCATTCTGTGGAAGGATTCCACTCAAGCGAAACGAGCTGCTGAATCCATGAAGATCACTGCACCGGATTTAAAGGAGCTTGGGATCATTGATGAAATCGTCACGGAAGTTAAAGGCGGTGCTCATAAAGATGTCGAAGAGCAAGCACAATATATCAATGATGTATTGATAGCCTCCCTGAAAGAATTAATTCCCATGAAGAAAGAAGAATTGATTCAGCACCGATATGAGAAATTTAAAGCGATGGGTGAATATTCTGTTTTAAATGATTTAATTGGGGTAAAATCATAAGGAACGATGGACTGACAAATAGGAATAACCTTTTGTCAGTCTTTTTTCATTAATTTTCCTTTAAATCAAGATTTGTGACGATATTTTGAAGCTTTTAACAATTAAAACGCTTCCATTTTATAGATTATTTCGTCTTTTGCATTTCGTTAGCGTAACTTGTTGAGAACCTTGAATCTTCATGTTATTTTAGAAATAATCCATAGTCTATTGGTCCATAATAATGTAATGAATGAAACAGGATAGATTGTTCCGTTTTCCTTTTCTCAGATATATGTGAAACCATTAACAAGTTTGTACCATTCATTTACATAAAAAGGCATATTTCTTAATGAGGTGATCGTAGTGAAAAAGATTGGTGTATTAACAAGTGGTGGAGATTCACCAGGTATGAATGCAGCCGTTCGTGCGGTTGTACGTAAAGCCATTTTCCTTGATATAGAAGTGTACGGTATTTATCAAGGGTATAACGGATTGATTAACGGAAACATCAAGAAGCTTGAACTTGGTTCCGTTGGTGACATTATTCATCGTGGAGGTACGATGCTGTATACAGCTCGTTGCGAAGAATTCAAAACAAAAGAAGGTCAGCAAAAAGGCATACAACAATTAGAAAAGCATGGAATTGAAGGTCTTGTTGTCATTGGTGGAGATGGATCTTACCAAGGAGCAAAAGCTTTAACGGAATGGGGATATCCATGTGTCGGTGTACCGGGAACGATCGATAATGACATACCGGGAACTGAATATACAATCGGATTCGATACAGCCCTGAACACGGTCATCGATGCGATTGATAAGATTCGCGACACGGCAACCTCACATGAAAGAACCTTCATCATCGAAGTAATGGGTCGCAATGCGGGGGATCTTGCCCTGTGGTCCGGTCTTGCAGGCGGAGCAGAAACCATCCTGATCCCTGAAGAGAAATTCGATCTTGACGATGTAGTGACTCGTCTTAAAAAAGGTCAGGAGCGTGGGAAGAAGCACAGTGTGATCATTGTGGCAGAAGGTGTCATGTCGGCAAATGAATTTGCTAATCGTTTCACTGAAGCGACTGGAATGGATACCCGGGTCTCTGTATTGGGTCATATTCAGCGTGGGGGAACACCAACTGCATCAGACCGCGTGCTAGCAAGCCGTTTAGGTGCACGTGCAGTAGAGCTTTTGATTGATGGAAAAGGCGGAAGAGCAGTAGGAATTGAGAAAAATCAACTAGTTGATTACGATATTATTGAAGCACTTGCCAAGCCACATCAAATTGACTTGGATATGTACAGACTTTCCAAAGAGCTTTCAATCTAAATTGTTGTAAGATTTCAGGAGGTAAAGAAAATGAGAAAAACGAAAATAGTATGTACCATTGGTCCTGCAAGTGAGAGTGTAGAAAAGTTATCTCAATTAATCGAAGCCGGAATGAACGTTTCCCGCTTAAACTTTTCACACGGTGACCACGAAGAGCATGGGCAGAGAATCGTCAATATCCGTGAAGCAGCAGAAAAAGCCGGGAAAACAGTCGGGATCCTTCTCGATACAAAAGGTCCTGAAATCCGTACGAATAATATGGAAGATGGTGCAATCGAATTAACTCAAGGTTCAAACGTCATCGTTTCCATGAATGAAGTACTGGGAACAACTGAGAAATTCTCCGTTACATACGAAGGATTAATCGATGATGTTCATGTTGGTTCAAAAATTCTTTTAGACGATGGTCTGATCGGATTGGAAGTAACGGAAATCGATAAAGCGAATGGCGAGATTCATACGTATGTTGCCAACAGCGGTGTTTTAAAGAATAAAAAAGGTGTAAACGTACCGGGAGTTTCCGTAAACCTTCCAGGGATTACGGATAAAGATGCAAAGGATATCGTATTCGGTATTGGGCAGGGCGTTGACTTTATTGCGGCATCATTCGTTCGCCGTGCATCTGATGTACTTGAAATTCGTCAATTATTGGAAGAACACAACGCTTCTCACATTCAAATCATCCCTAAGATCGAGAATCAAGAGGGTGTAGATAATATCAATGAAATCCTCGAAGTATCAGACGGATTGATGGTGGCTCGTGGAGATCTTGGTGTGGAAATCCCTGCTGAAGAAGTACCATTGGTTCAGAAGATGTTGATCAAGAAATGTAACTCACTAGGTAAGCCTGTCATCACGGCAACTCAAATGCTTGATTCCATGCAGCGCAACCCTAGACCGACAAGAGCGGAAGCAAGTGACGTAGCCAATGCAATCTTCGATGGTACAGATGCGATCATGCTTTCTGGAGAAACTGCTGCAGGTACGTATCCTGTAGAAGCGGTCCAAACGATGCATAACATTGCTTCAAGAGCAGAAACGGCACTGGATTTCAATGAAATCCTATCGGCACGCAGTAAAGACAGTGAGCATAATATGACAGATGCCATCGGTCAATCTGTAGCTCACACGGCCCTTAACCTTGATGTAAATGCGATTGTGGCTCCAACGGAAAGTGGACATACAGCACGCATGATTTCTAAATACCGTCCTAAAGCCCCAATCGTAGCAGTAACGGGAACAGATTCCGTATCACGCCGATTGGCACTTGTCTGGGGTGTTTACCCTACTGTCGGACGTAAAGTGACGACTACGGACGAAATGCTTGATATGGCTGTAGAAGAAAGCGTCAATTCAGGCATGACGAAGCATGGAGATCGTATTATCATCACAGCAGGTGTTCCGATTGGTGAGTCAGGAACAACAAATCTGATGAAAATCCATGTGGTAGGCGATATCGTGGCAAAAGGCCAAGGAATCGGCCGTAGATCTGCTTACGGTAAAGCGGTTGTGGCAACTACTGCAGAAGAAGCCGTTAAGAACACTCAGCCGGGAAATGTTCTTGTTACGATCGGAACAGATAAAGAAATGATGCCGGCCCTGGAAAAATGCTCGGCTCTTATCGTAGAAGAGGGCGGTTTAACAAGCCATGCAGCAGTAGTAGGGATTAATCTAGGAATCCCTGTCGTTGTTGGTGTAGACAATGCCACTTCTCTATTCTCAAATGGCCAGGAAATTACAGTAGATGCCACTCGCGGTGTCATCTATAACGGTCATGCCAGCGTACTATAAGAAATGAATGAAAGCCGGAGTCTTATGTGGACTCCGGCTTTTTTTGGCTAAATAAGTAGGCTATCCTGACTGTGTTGACAGGTGTTCACAATTTGGCACAAGTTTTGTTGAAAGTGGCACAAGTTTAGCTCAAAGTGGCACAAGTTAGATGGAAAATGCCCCAGCAACCGGCGAAAATGCCACAACAAACGCCAATAATTCCGCAACAATCCCCAAACTATAATCTTTTTCACATCCAATGGCTTAAACATGCTGTCTTTCTCTAAGACAATCCTCACATAATACCTTGAAATTCTTAATATGTTATAATAGAAAGTAATAAGGATTAAATGTATGGAGGAATCCCTCATGAGATATATCTTGTTATTGTTAATTATCGTGCCCGCATTGGAAATTGGGTTGCTGGTTCTTTCCGGACAAGCGTTTGGCTTGATCCCGACTGTTTTACTGATCATTACAACAGGAATTTTGGGAGCTTATTTAGCAAAGAAGCAAGGAATGGAAACGCTACGGAAAGCGCAGCAGGATATGCAGTACGGTCAGCTACCGGGTGACGCGATCATAGATGGGTTATGCATCCTGGTTGGAGGGGTCGTTCTATTGACGCCTGGTTTTATTACCGATGCGATCGGATTCCTGCTATTACTTCCACCAACCCGTAAAATGTTTAAACCGTTCATTTATAAGCTATTCAAACGCTGGATTAATAATGGAAATGTGATTATTTACAGATAATAAAAAAAGCACTGCTCGGTAGCAGTGCTTTTTCCTATTTTACACCCATGATAAACTTCCACGTATCTTCAAAAACCCCGGCTCTTTTTAGAGTGGATAGAATGACTAATACAACAGGCCCAACGATTAAACCTAGAAACCCGATTAGCTTAAAGCCGACAAAGAGAGCAATCAGAGTGGCGAGAGGATCGAGTCCGATGCTTGATGACAGTACTTTCGGCTCCATGATTTGACGCTGAACCACGACAACCAGATAGAGAACGGATAAACCGATGCCTAATCCGACGTTTCCTGTAATAAATTCATATATGATCCAGGGAACGAAAACCGCTCCAGTCCCTAGATAGGGTAGAATATCAACGAGACCTGTGACGAGCGCAATGGTGATCGCGTAATCTACTCTCAGAATGATCAATCCGATTAAGACGATGATCGCCGTAATCGATATGAGGGTAAACTGAGCCCTGATAAATCCGAATAGCGCCCTTTTTAGATCAATAAATACTTTTCTGCCGCTGCTCATGGCTTTACCGGGAATGACTTTCTCTGCTTTAGCAGATAATGTATACCAGTCCTTACTAATAAAGAATGTCGCTAAGGCTGCAAAAATCAGTACGGATGCCGCATTTGGGATCCAAGAAATTAACTGAGGCAATTTGGTGAAAAAGTTTTGCAGGAAATCCCCTGCTGATGTGGCGATTTTCGTTCCGGCATTCTGGACATTCTCTAATATGGTGTCCTGTTGTCCGGCATCAAGGTTCTTGAATAAACCTGCCAGCTGGTTGTATAGTGGAATGACTTGGCCTACGACGATATCCTCGGCATATTTGACTAAGGTCTGCACATGCTTAGGGAGCTCTTCAGCTAAATAATTCGCACCGGAAACAATCTCAGCAATCAGTAAGGTGATAAGCCCAACAAAGATTGCAACAATCAATATGAGAGACAAAGCAACAGCCCATATCCTCGGAAGCCATCTTTCAAGCCAATTCACCAGAGGATTGATCAGCAGTGCGATAGCAATGGCGATGATAAACGGATAAGCAAGTTTCCATATGTAATAGAATGAAATCAATGAGAGTATAACGATAGCTAAAACGATCAAGAACCGAATCGTTCGATAAACATATTCTACATTCAACGGCTTCCCTCCTACCCGATCTTCTACTTCTATTTTAAAGGAGACAGGAAATGAAAGGAAGTTTAATTTAAAGAGGCTGCTCATTTTTATAGAGAATCCTAAAAGTTGATATGGTAGGATAATGATTGGATTTATGATAGGGAGGAAGAGTATTCATATGTCACAGCCATTCATGTTTTTACTGCTCTTACTGGGAATAGGCTTTATTGCCAAAAACCAATCCATTATTATAGCCGTAGCATTTTTAATCATTCTTAAGCTGGCAGGCCTCGATGAAAAGGTGTTTGCGACCATTCAGTCCAAGGGGATTAACTGGGGGGTCACCATTATTACGATTGCTGTATTGGCACCGATCGCTACAGGTGAAATCGGATTTAAAGATCTTTATGATTCATTAAAGTCACCCTATGCGTGGATTGCTCTTGCTTCCGGAATGGCGGTGGCCTTAATTGCGAAGAGTGGATTGACACTGTTGGAAGACGATCCCCATATTACGACAGCTCTTGTACTCGGAACCGTCCTGGCGGTGGCGTTCTTTAAGGCTGTAGCCGTCGGACCGTTGATTGGAGCAGGAATTGCATACCTCGCGATGAAATTATATGAGTTCTTTTTATAAGATCATCCGTGCCGGGTGAAGCGTACACTACCCGGCCTCAATTGCAGGAAATCGGATTAACTTCTTATGAGAAATAAACACTTAACTGAATAGCTATGAATTTGATTATACATTTTCTGCATCTATCCGTCCTTTTTATGCAGGCTTATAAATATCTTGAAATGCTTGTACTCTCTCACTTTATGACCTCCCGCTTACATGGTTTATTTTTCTAGAAAAATAATTTTTATAGAAATTAGTGCGTTTTCATTCACAAAAGTCAGATAATTGTTTATAATAGGAAATGTAAGCGCATCCCAAGCTCGATCAAGTAGAACTTTCACTACGGAAGAGCCGGGAATCATTTTTTGTATAGGGATTGAGCAAACGCTCAACGTCTTATTTATGTTCTTTTTAAACAAGCCTACTGACTTATTTCATAGTCTTGTAGGGTTTTATGCTCATATGAAAATGGGTAAAGAGAAATACTTAACAAAAGGAGAGGTTATTATGACAGCAACTCGCGGATTAGAAGGAGTTGTAGCAACGACATCGTCCATCAGTTCGATCATTGACGATACACTTACATATGTGGGCTACAACATCGATGATTTAGCAAACAATGCCAGCTTTGAAGAGGTTATTTACCTGTTATGGCATCTGAAACTGCCTACATCATCAGAACTTCAGGAATTTACAGAGCTGTTAGCAGCTAACGCTGAACTGCCTAAGGAAGTTATCGAGCATTTCAAGATGTACAACATCAAGGAAGTTCATCCTATGGCCGCTTTACGTTCTGCTGTATCTTTACTTGGATTATATGATGATAAAGCAGATGTAATGGACGAAAAGGAAAACTATTTAAAAGCTGTTCGACTACAAGCGAAGATCCCTACGATCGTAACGAGCTTTTCACGGATCCGCAACGGACAAGATCCGATTGCTCCTCGCAAAGATTTAGGATTCGCTGCTAATTTCCTATATATGTTAACAGGTAAAGATCCTGAGCCGGTTGAGATCGAGGCTTTCAATAAAGCACTTGTTCTTCATGCGGATCACGAGTTAAACGCTTCCACATTCACTGCACGTGTTTGTGTCGCTACTCTTTCTGATGTGTATTCAGGCGTCACTGCTGCCATCGGTGCTTTAAAAGGACCGTTGCACGGTGGAGCAAACGAGCAGGTAATGAAGATGCTTACTGAAATCGGTTCAGTTGATAAAGCAGAATCCTACATCCTGGACAAATTAGAGAAAAAAGAAAAAATCATGGGCTTCGGTCACCGTGTTTACCGTCAAGGAGACCCACGTGCCAAGCACCTTAAAGAAATGTCCAAAAAATTAACTGAATTAACTGGACAAAGTGAATACTACGAAATGTCCGTTAAGGTAGAAGATGTATTTACATCCAATAAAGGCTTACCGCCTAATGTTGATTTCTATTCGGCATCTGTTTATCACAGCTTAGGCATCGACCACGACTTATTTACGCCGATCTTCGCTGTAAGCCGTGTGTCCGGCTGGTTAGCTCATATTCTTGAGCAGTATTCAAACAACCGCCTGATCCGCCCTCGTGCTGATTATGTAGGGCCTGGCAAGCAGGAATATGTGCCTGTAGAACAAAGAGGTTAATCATCAATATTTACAAACAGTGAAAATATTGGTGTAATATTAAATAAGGGAGGGGACTGACTCTAAATGCATAAGGCACTTATGGGTCATCCCCTTTGATAATGAATAAATGGAGGTTACATAATGACACAAGGTGAAAAAATTACAAACCAGAACGGGCAGCTTAATGTGCCAAACAATCCAATCGTACCATTCATTGAAGGAGACGGAACGGGTCCTGATATTTGGGCGGCAGCTCAACGCGTTTTAGATGCTTCTGTTGAAAAAGCATATAAAGGTGAACGCAAAATCTCATGGAAAGAAGTATATGCCGGAGAAAAAGCATTCAACAAAACGGGTGAGTGGCTTCCAAACGATACACTTGAAGCAATCCGTGAGTATTTTATCGCCATCAAAGGTCCACTTACGACTCCTGTCGGCGGCGGAATCCGTTCATTGAACGTTGCACTTCGCCAGGAATTAGACCTGTTCACATGCCTTCGTCCAGTACGCTACTTCGAAGGTGTTCCTTCACCGGTTAAGCGCCCTGAAGACACTGACATGGTCATCTTCCGTGAAAACACAGAAGATATCTATGCAGGGATCGAGTACGCTAAAGGTTCTGATGAAGTGAAAAAGTTAATCAGCTTCCTTCAAGATGAAATGGGTGTGAACAAAATCCGTTTCCCTGAAACATCTGGTATCGGTATCAAGCCTGTTTCTGAAGAAGGAACAAGCCGTCTTGTACGTGCTGCGATCAATTACGCGATCACTGAAGGCCGTAAATCAGTAACGCTTGTTCACAAAGGGAACATCATGAAGTTCACTGAAGGAGCTTTTAAAAACTGGGGTTACGAGCTTGCTGAGAAAGAATTCGGCGATAAAGTATTCACTTGGGCTCAATATGACAAGATCAAGGAAGCTGACGGATTGGAAGCGGCTAACAAAGCTCAATCTGAAGCTGAAGCAGCAGGTAAGATCATCGTGAAGGATTCAATCGCTGATATCTTCCTACAACAAATCCTTACTCGTCCAGCTGAGTTTGATGTTGTAGCAACAATGAACTTAAACGGCGATTACATCTCTGATGCACTTGCAGCTCAAGTTGGCGGTATCGGAATCGCGCCTGGTGCAAACATCAACTACGAATCAGGACATGCAATCTTTGAGGCGACTCATGGAACAGCTCCTAAATATGCAGGTATGGATAAAGTAAATCCATCTTCTGTTATCCTTTCAGGTGTCCTAATGCTTGAGCACCTTGGTTGGACAGAAGCTGCTAACCTGATCACAAAATCAATGGAAAAAACAATCGCTTCTAAAGTGGTAACATATGACTTCGCCCGTCTAATGGATGGAGCAACAGAAGTGAAATGTTCTGAGTTCGGTTCTGCTTTAATCGAGAACATGGAGTAATTTTAATTTGAAATTGGGTGGGGTGCTTCGTACTGGAGCACTCCTTCCTTTACATAATGACACGAATGGGAGGAATTATGATGGCAATTAAACGTAGAAAAGTATCTGTTATCGGTGGGGGATTCACAGGGGCGACCACAGCATTGATGCTCGCTCAGAAAGAGCTTGGAGATGTTGTACTGGTTGATATTCCTCAAAATGAAGACCCAACGAAAGGGAAAGCGCTGGATATGCTGGAAGCGAGCCCTGTACAGGGATTTGATTCAAACATCATCGGTACTTCCAATTACGAGGATACAAAGGATTCGGATATCGTTGTAATCACTGCCGGGATTGCCCGTAAGCCAGGAATGAGCCGCGATGATCTGGTTCAAACCAATCAAAAGGTCATGAAATCGGTCACGCAGCAAATCGTTAAGTATTCTCCAGATTGCTACATCATCGTTCTGACAAACCCGGTGGATGCTATGACGTATACAGTATTCAAGGAGTCCGGATTCCCTAAGGAGCGCGTAATCGGGCAATCAGGCGTTCTGGATACAGCCCGTTTCCGTACGTTTGTCGCACAAGAGTTAAACCTTTCGGTAAAAGATATTACTGGCTTCGTTCTTGGCGGTCACGGGGATGACATGGTTCCTCTTATTCGTTACTCATACGCTGGAGGAATTCCTCTGGAAACATTAATCCCTAAAGACCGTTTAGACGCAATCGTCGAGCGCACACGTAAAGGTGGAGGGGAGATTGTGGGCCTTCTGGGTAACGGCAGTGCTTATTATGCCCCTGCTGCTTCACTTGTTCAAATGGTAGAGGCAATCCTTAAAGATCAACGCCGTGTGATCCCAGCCATCGCATATCTGGAAGGTGAATACGGTTTCGAAGGTATCTACCTTGGTGTTCCAACCATCCTTGGTGGAAATGGTCTGGAAAAAATCATTGAACTTGAACTAACCGAAGAAGAGAAAGCTGCACTCTCCAACTCCGCAGACGCTGTTAAAAACGTCATGTCTTCTTTGGCTTAATACACAATCAATTCAAAACTGGCTTCCATGTAGGAGGCCAGTTTTTTTGGTAAAAGAAGTGACCGTTAAAAAACCTTGTTGTATGATTCACAACAGGGTTTTTTTATTCAACAAACGGGCCATTTATTGGAACAACTCTTTACACTTGTTTTGTTATTTTCTGGTATGATTCTTTTGGGGAGATTCATTCATTGTGAGTGCTTCACTTAAGAAAGAGAAAGAGAAAGAGAAAGAGAAAGAGAAAGAGAAAGAGAAAGAGACTGGGACAAAACTAGTTTCTTATTATTTTTTAGTGGATGAATTGAAAGTTAGCATAATTGCGAACCCTAAGCGAAATGTTAAATGGATTATCACACGGTGTATAGAAGCTTTTTGTATGTTATTACTAGATTATTGGATAATTAAGCTCGTAACTTGGGTAGCAATAGTATGGTGGTCTAAGTCCTATTTTAGACATTGGCCAGGAATCCTCCATATAGACCATCTTTACTTTTTCATTTGAATGGTTTACTAGCAATAGCTTTACTTCTGGATTAAATTCATATCTCAAAATGGTAACTCCCTTCCATTAGGAATGTGTGGATTCTCCCCCATCAACATGAAGGACTTGACCAGTAACAAAACGAGAATCATCAGAAGCAAGATAGACAAAGGTTGGTGCAAGTTCAAATGGATGGGCAACTCGTTCCATTGGATTAAACGCTCCATATACAGCTACTTGGTCTGACGAGAAACTTGCTGAAATAAGCGGGGTCCAAATTCGGCCGGGGGCGACCGCATTGACTCGAATCCCTTGCTTCACGACATTATTAGCCAATGCACGTGTCCAACCAACTATTGCGCCTTTTGTGGCTGTGTAATCAATCATTTGCTGCTCACCTACATACGTTACCACTGAAGAAGTGCCAATGATTGAGCTGCCTGGTTTTAAATGAGGAAGCGCTGCTCTTGTTGTGTAAAAATGAGAGTATATATTAACTTTGAAGGTATCATCGAATTGCTCATCTGTAATGTCAAGCAGACTTAGTTGTTGGAATTGGATACCAACGTGGTTACAAAGAATATCTAGACGTCCAAACGTATTTACTGTTTGTTCTACAATGGAGATACACTGTTGTTTGTCTCGCAAGTCACCAGGCATTAGTAAACAACGTTGTCCGAGTTGTTCAATCCTCGTTTTTGTTCTATTTGCATCCTCATGTTCATCTAAGTATGAAATAGCAACATCTGCGCCTTCTTTAGCAAACGCAATTGCTACTGCTGCACCAATACCACTGTCACCCCCTGTAATAAGTGCTACTTTTCCTGTTAACTTTCCACTCCCTTTATAGTTCGGGTTTTCGATAATTGGAAGGGGGACCATTAATTTTTCCACTCCGGGGTGACGCAGCTGGCGCTGTTCAGGTAAACTTATAGGAATTTCTTCGTAACGTGTGATTTTCCCATAGTTAGGGTACATGGGATAAGGTTGAGTTTTCATGTTCGCTTTAAACATTTGTTGCATTTGCTTTATTTGGTCTAATTGACGACTTTGATCCTTTTGATCCATAGAAACCTCCCATAGAAATAATTTTCTTCTAGGGAATGTATATGTTGTTCACTACAAATAAAGTAATTAAAGTGTGAAAAAAGTTGTTTGCTTTCAACACAGAAGCGTATTCTACCTCCTTTTTTTACTGAACTGACCTTTAGGAAAAGGAGCTTACTCAACATTCTACCCCTTGATAGTGGTAAGAGCTTCGAAGAAAATTTGCTTGTTCATCCATATAAGTTCAAAGTACCTACAACTTGGAAAGATGAGCGAGGCAACCCCCCGCTCAAAAGCGATACACCACTTTGGAAGTGAAAGATAAGGATTCTAATTCGGTTTTTAAAGCAGAATCTTGGTTTTGAAAAGTGTAATTATAAACCAGATATTACTATGTTAAAAATGATGTATAAATGGACAAGAGATTTTGAGAGGGATAGGGCAAATTTTGAAGCAAGGTTAGATCAATATAGAAATAAAGTGATTATAATACCAGATACTAAAAGCATAGCTTCTACTTTGCATTTGATGCATACTAATCGTACAGGCTAAATAAGAGGAGATTTTTTATAAGAAATATTCAACTAACGGGGCAATAAGCGAAGATCAGCCAACTTGTTCCCAAGCCATTGCCTCTTCAATTATTGGGCAGCATAGTTGAACAAACTTTATAGCTCTGTTCATCGACTTATTACTATCAATCACCAAACTCATTGAACAGAGCATAACCGCAGAGTCAGTAGCAAAATAGTAAACGAAGAGAATCCTCTTAAAAATAACCACCCCATGCGTAAAAACTCTTTGTATGGAAACCCTATAAATGTTAAAATATCAATAGACAGATAATAAAAACAATTTTTATTATTTAAAATTGTAATCGTTTACATACACGGAGGTGCTTCTTATGTTATTAGGGAAAAAGAGAAAACTGGGAAGAAAAATCGAGGAAATGACGATTGGTGAAAAGCTGACCCTTACAGAAAAAATAGAAGATAACGAACTGCTTCTTTACTTAGGGCTCACAAATGATGCCAATCCATTATACATCCAGCATGATTATGCTTCTCAAACGCCATTCAAAAAGCCGATTGTTCCTTCAATCATGTTAACAGGCATCATCACGTCAGCCGTTTCTAAATATCTACCTGGTCCGGGCTCTCATATAGTAGAGCAAAATATTGAATTCCCTAAGCCGGTCTATCACTATGCCACAGTACAATTTCTATTTGAAGTGACAGAAGTGAATCCGGATAATCATTTAGTAACCATCAATGTATCGGCTACGAATGAAGAGAGTGAGACGGTTATTAACGGGACAATCAAGGTTTGTCCACCTCATCGCTTAGAAAAAATGAATAGTCATGCATTAGAAAACTTCTAAAAACAAGAGGGAGCTATGATATCCATAGCTCCTTTTATTATGCATAAAAATGATAATGAAAGCGGGAATCGTACATCCTATTAAAGAAGAGAACAACGTTTGAGTCACTTAGTAACGCACTGCAAGAAAACTAAAAAGTGTTAAATCTCTTTAAATGATGGTAAGCCCCGAGATTTATATTATAATGGAAGTACAATTACATAATTACGTTGGATGTTGGGGTTAATTTTCTTTTGTATGGAGGCACATTGAATGAGCAAAAAAATCTTGGTAGTCGATGATGAACAATCTATTGCAACACTCTTAAAGTACAATCTTGAACAATCCGGTTATTCCGTTACAACGGCACATGATGGTGAAGAAGGAAGGGATAAAGCGATTGAGCAATCCCCGGACTTAATTATTCTTGACCTCATGCTTCCTTCCATGGATGGAATTGAAGTGTGTAAAGAACTGCGACAAAGGAAGATTAATATCCCCATTCTTATGTTAACGGCTAAGGATGACGAATTTGATAAAGTTCTTGGATTGGAGCTCGGGGCGGACGACTATATGACAAAACCGTTCAGTCCACGTGAAGTGGTTGCTAGGGTCAAGGCGATCCTTAGACGCAGCCAGGCCATTCAGGAAGCGGCAGAACCAGTTGCCCAGGAACCTACGGATTACAAGGAAGTAGGGGAATTAAAGGTGTATCCTGAACAATATGAGGCGTATTTCCAAGGAGAATTACTGGAATTAACACCCAAGGAATTCGAGCTTCTATTATACTTGACGGATAATAAAGGCAGAGTGTTGACGAGAGATCAACTGCTGAGTGCGGTATGGAATTATGATTTCGCAGGAGACACCAGAATAGTCGATGTTCATATCAGTCATCTACGAGAAAAAATAGAATCCAACACGAAAAAGCCAATATATATTAAAACCATCCGTGGTCTTGGATATAAATTGGAGGAGCCTAAAAATCGATGACCAAGTTTAGAACAAAACTTCTTTTTGCTCTAATCACCCTGATCATCGCTGTATTAATAGGGCTTGGTTTGCTTTTAGGTCAAATCTTCAAGAATTTCTATCTGGATACATTTAATTCCCGTATTCAAAAAGAGGCAAGGTTACTGGCTAATTCCATTGAAGAAAACGGGACACCGAAAGAAATCAATCCGGACATGATCAAAGAATTGAGTGACATATTGGATGTCAGGATTACCATTCTAGATAAATCAGGGAGTGTAGTCCATGATACGGAAACCTCGGAATCACTGGTTGGTCCTCAGCAAAAGAGGATCATCAATGAAATCCAGGAGAACTGGGATGTAAAGCAAAAGCATAGAAAACTTGTGACTTCGGGTGTGGAGTACAGGTATTACTGGTACCCGCTTAAGGGGGAGAATGACCAATTAAATGGACTGCTTATCATGAGTACCGAAGTAGAAGCCTTCGAGAAAGGGATACAGCAAATTTGGTTTGTGCTATCCGTTTCCCTGGGTCTTGCGTTAATTCTCATTATCATTTTGGGTTCGAGAATTACGGTGAGGTATACAAAGCCCATTGAATCGGCAACGAATGTGGCAATGGAGCTCGCCAAGGGGAATTATCGGGCAAGGACATACGAAGACCGCCTGGATGAAACGACTATGTTAAGTACCTCCATTAACATTCTCGCGCGTAATCTTCAGGAAATGGTGAATTCCCAGGAAATGCAGCAGGACCGCTTAACAACGCTGATTGAAAATATGGGGAGTGCCCTTCTATTAATTGATCATCGCGGGTTTGTTGTACTGACGAACAGGACCTTCAGGGATTTCTTTAATCTGGAAGAAAGCCAGCTGAAAAAAGTAAGATACCATGAGGTCATTCACTATCAGGAAGTGAATAAGCTTGTGGAAGAAATCTTCATGACAGAGGAACGGTTAAGAAAGCAGATCCTTCTTCCTCATAAAATAGAAAGAAAGCATTATGAAGTATATGGAGCTCCGATCATCGGTCATAACGATGAGTGGAAA
This sequence comes from Rossellomorea sp. GCM10028870, assembly GCF_042666755.1. NCBI lineage: Bacteria > Bacillati > Bacillota > Bacilli > Caryophanales > Bacillaceae > Rossellomorea > Rossellomorea sp. GCM10028870. Next base: position 154,863 of record NZ_JBHTGN010000001.1, read on the forward strand.
GGGATTGTCGTGGTATTCCATGACATCACGGAGCTCAAAAAGCTCGAGCAAATGAGAAAAGACTTTGTCGCGAATGTTTCCCATGAGTTGAAAACACCGATCACCTCTATTAAAGGTTTCTCGGAAACGTTATTGGATGGGGCGATGAATGATCCTGAAACGTTAAAATCTTTCCTGGATATCATTCTGATGGAAAGCGACCGTCTGCAATCTCTTATACAAGACTTGCTGGAATTATCCAAGATTGAAAAACAGGGGTTCGAGCTCTCCCTTCAAGAGGTTGAGGTTGCTGCTTTAATTGAAGACGTGATGCCTATTCTGAATGAAAAAGCGAAATCAAAAGACATCTCTCTTCAAACTTCCTTTGATTCAAGGGGGCTTGCAGAAGTAGACTCCTATCGATTAAAGCAAGTTTTTATTAATTTGATCAGCAACGCCATTGTTTACACTCCAAAGGGCGGAGATGTCTTGATTTCAGTGATGGAAGATAAAGAAAAGGTTCATGTGAGCATCAAGGATAATGGCATGGGAATCAGTAAAGAAGAACTTCCACGCATTTTTGAACGATTTTACCGGGTGGACAAAGCAAGAAGCCGTAATTCTGGCGGAACGGGCTTAGGTTTAGCCATTGTGAAGCATATAATCGAAGCCCATGAAGGAAATATTGAAGTGGACAGTGAAGTGAATGAAGGCACGACGTTCACAGTCTCCTTATACAAACAGTCTTCAAGCTATACGTTGGGTGAAGGGACGAGCAAATCTTAGTAAGTTTACAATTATTTTACATTGCATTTACAATAGATTTAAGTCCTGTTAATAAAAGGGTGTTACGATACTAAGTGAAACCCCTTCATCCAAGGTGTTAAGAAAAGGCGAGAACTAACCCCGTTCTCGTCTTTTCGCTTTTCATTTTGAAAGCGTTGCCTTTAAATGAATGTCGGTGTGGGTCGAAACTATACGTACCGGCTTTATCCATCCCCTTTTTCCTCAAGTTAATTTTTCATTAAAAAGTATACTGCCTCTATTTGTCATATTCTCTTAATATTCTTGAAACCTTTTTGTAGTAAGTCCGTATATCTTAGTAAGCGCTTAATAAGATATAGAGATAGAAAAGGGAGGGTGCATATGACTTTAAAACGAATTTACATGGTAACAGGGATGGTTGTGGCAGCGGTTATTTTGATTGTTGTGCTATTGACTTCCTGGTATACCGTTGATGAATCGGAACAAGCTCTTGTGTTGACATTTGGGGAAGCCGGTGAGCCGGTTGTGGAGCCTGGCCTGCATTTCAAGATGCCATGGCCAATGCAATCCGTAGAAGTCCTATCGAAAGAAACCTTCAGTCTTCAATTCGGGTATGAAGAAAAGGATGGGAAGATAAAGGATTTCCCAAAAGAAACGAAGATGATCACAGGAGATGAATATATCGTTCTCGCCGATCTCGTGGTTCAATGGAAAATCACGGATCCTGAAAGTTACTTATTTAACTCTGACAACCCGAAGGAAATTCTTTATGATGCCACTTCATCTTCACTAAGAAGCATTATAGGAAGCTCCTTGATAGATGATGCGTTAACGTCGGGAAAAGCTGAAATCGAGGCAGACGTGAGGGATTTATTAACCACCCTTATAGATGATTATGATATTGGTATTTCCATACTCGCTGTCAAATTACAGGACGTAGAGCTACCGAATGCAGAGGTTCGATCAGCTTTTACAGCCGTAACGGATGCGAGGGAAACGATGAATACGAAAATCAACGAAGCAAAGAAATACCGGAACCAACGATCAAATGAAGCACAAGGTGAAAAAGATGCGATCATGTCCAGGGCAAAAGGGGATAAGATTGCACGTGTGGAGCAGGCACGTGGAGATGTAGCCGTTTTCGATAAGCTCTACAATGAATATAAATCGAATCCTGAGATCACAAGAAAACGTCTTGTGTTGGAAACCCTGGAAAATGTTCTGCCAAATGCGGAAATCTACATCATGAAGGATAGTGGAGAAACGTTGAAATACTTCCCTATCCGTCAACTGGAAAATCAAAACGCCCCGGTTAAACAGGAAGGAAGTGATGAGAATGAGTGATCAAAACGTCTTTGACATCAATCGCAAAAAAAGGGAACCGATTGAGTGGAAACGGTATACAAAGCTAGGGATCTTCCTTGTCATTCTCCTTGCTGTCCTCCTTCTCCTATTTACAAATCTCTTTATTGTCAAAGAAGGGGAATATAAAGTCGTCCGTCAATTTGGGGAAGTTGTAAGAATAGACAAAGAACCTGGCTTGAAATATAAGATTCCGTTCATTCAGTCTGTCACAACCCTACCTAAGCATCAAATGACGTATGATGTAACGGAAGCCGAAATCAATACGAAAGACAAAAAGCGGATGCTCATCGACAACTATGCCGTCTGGCGAATCGAAGATCCTCTTAAAATGATCAAGAATGCAAGAACGGTGATCAATGCGGAGACGAAAATGGAAGAGTTCATCTACTCTGTCGTCAGGTCAGAGCTTGGTCAGCTGGAGTATGATGAAATCATCAATGATGAAAAGTCTTCACGTGGAAGCTTAAACGATCGAGTGACTGCCAAGGTGAATGAGCTGCTTGACAGGGATGGATATGGGATTGTCGTTCAGGACGTTCGCATGAAGCGTACGGATTTACCGGAAGCAAATGAAAACTCTGTTTATACGCGCATGATTTCAGAGCGTGAATCAAAGGCTCAGGAATACCTTTCCATGGGGGATGCGGAGAAACAAAGAATCACGGCTGAAACAGATCGTGAGGTGAAGGAGCTGCTGGCAAAAGCGGGGGCGGACGCCAATGTCATCAGGGCAGAAGGAGAATCCGAAGCGGCACAAATTTACAACAAGTCGTTCTCGAAGGATCCCGACTTCTACGACCTCTATAAAACACTGGAAACATATAAGAAAACAGTGGATGATAAAACGGTCATTATTTTACCATCCGACTCCCCTTATGCAAGGCTGTTGATGGGATATACGGAATAAATGAAGAAGCTCTTGAAGATGGGTAAGTATCCAATCTTCAAGAGTTTTTTTATGTAAGCTGGCTTCTGAAAGATAGCTGATATGCTAAGCTCTGTTTTGGTGGCACGCAGTTCTGAGATGAAAGCTGCAATCTCCTTCCCTATTATAAGTGCCCCATTTTTCCTTTCATTCCCCAACATGATAGAATATACGTATAGAAACAGAAGCCTTTACAGGAGGTACTTACATGTCCAAAAAATTAGTATTGATCGATGGCAATAGCATTGCTTACCGTGCATTCTTTGCACTGCCTTTATTGAATAACGACAAGGGTGTACATACAAACGCAGTGTATGGTTTTACCACCATGCTGCAAAAAATATTGGAAGACGAAAAACCATCGCATATTTTAGTCGCGTTTGATGCAGGAAAAACGACTTTCAGACATAAGACATTCAAGGAATACAAAGGTGGCAGACAAAAAACCCCACCAGAATTGTCCGAGCAGTTCCCATATATCCGTGAACTATTGGATGCTTACGGAATTAAGCGCTATGAAAAAGAAAACTATGAAGCGGATGACATTATCGGAACACTCTCTCTACAAGCGGAATCTGACGGATTTGAGGTAAAAGTGTATTCCGGGGATAAGGACTTAACACAGTTAAGCTCGAAGACTACGACGGTTTGTATTACGAGAAAAGGCATAACGGATATCGAAGTGTATACTCCCGAGCACATTAAAGAAAAGTGGGAAATCACACCTGATCGCATCATCGATATGAAAGGCCTTATGGGGGATAGCTCAGATAATATTCCCGGTGTGCCGGGTGTAGGTGAGAAAACAGCGATCAAACTGCTAAAAGAATTTGATTCCCTTGAAAAGCTGCTTGACTCCGTTGACCAGGTGAGTGGGAAAAAATTAAAAGAAAAGCTCGAAGAAAATAAAGAACAAGCGATCATGAGTAAAGAGCTGGCGACCATCCTCAGAGAAGCTCCAATCGAGATCCGAGTAGAAGAATTGAATTATGATGGTATGGATGAAGGAAAACTAAAGGAAGTATACCGGGATCTCGGATTCAACTCATTACTTGAGAAGATGGGTGAGTCCACCCAGGAGGAGCCCCAGGAGCTGGATGATATCTCCTTTGAAATAGTTGAAACCATCACAGAAGAACATCTTACAAACGAAAGTTCATTATACATTGAAATGCTTGAGGAGAATTATCACCTCGGAGAAATAATCGGGATGAGTCTGCACAATGAGAAAGGCACGATTTTCTTTACGCTTGAGACCGCATTGAATTCTGAAGCCTTTAAGGATTGGGCAGAAAACGAAAGCGCAGCGAAATATGTTTACAACTCGAAGGAAACCGTCGTTGCTTTAAAAAGACAAGGAATTGACATGAAAGGGATTGAGTTCGATCTCCTGTTAGCGTCTTATATTATTAATCCTTCTGAATCGAGTGAAGACTTTGCTTCTATTTCAAAAGGACACGGTCAGCCTTCTATCGAATCGGATGAAGCGGTTTATGGAAAAGGTGCCAAGCAGAAAATTCCTTCTACTGAAATTCTATCAGAGCATCTTGCACGAAAAGCATTCATTCTTCATGAGTTAATGAACACATGCATGGAAGAGTTGAAAGAAAATGATCTCTATGAATTATTCACCGAGTTAGAATTACCCCTTGCCCTTATTTTAGCCGAAATGGAATTCACGGGTGTGAAGGTGGATCAGGAGCGTTTGCTCACCATGAAGGATGAGCTAGCTCACCGTTTGGAAGAATTAGAAAAGAATATCCATGAACAAGCTGGCGAAAGCTTTAACATAAATTCTCCCAAGCAGCTTGGGGTGATTCTTTTTGAAAAATTGGGTTTACCAGTCGTCAAGAAAACGAAAACCGGTTATTCCACTTCTGCGGATGTATTGGAAAAACTGCAGTCCAAACATGAAATCATTGATCATATCCTTCATTACCGTCAGTTAGGGAAGTTACAATCCACTTATTTAGAGGGGTTATTGAAGGTCGTCCATAAAGATTCCAGTAAGATTCATACACGGTTTAATCAGGCCCTTACACAAACTGGCCGACTAAGCTCGACAGACCCTAACCTGCAAAACATTCCGATCAGACTTGAGGAAGGAAGAAAAATTCGTCAGGCGTTCATTCCATCTGAAGAGGGCTGGGTCATGTTCGCTGCGGACTATTCTCAAATTGAACTGCGTGTACTGGCTCATATTGCCAAGGATGAAAAATTAGTGGAAGCCTTCAGGAATGATATGGACATTCATACGAAAACAGCGATGGACGTCTTTGGGGTGGCAAAGGAAGAGGTCACATCCAATATGAGAAGGCATGCGAAAGCCGTTAACTTCGGAATCGTTTACGGAATCAGTGACTACGGTCTTTCTCAAAGCCTGGATATTACACGAAAAGAAGCAGGGGAATTCATTAAGAAATATTTAGAAAGCTTCCCCGGGGTAAAAGAGTATATGGATGACATCGTTCAGGATGCAAAGCAGAAGGGGTATGTGACGACCCTGCTGAATCGACGACGCTACCTTCCTGAAATCACGAGCCGTAATTTCAACTTAAGAAGTTTCGCTGAACGTACAGCGATGAACACGCCGATTCAAGGAAGTGCAGCCGATATCATCAAGAAGGCGATGATTGATATGGCAGCGCGATTAAAAGAAGAAAATCTTCAATCGCGATTATTGTTACAGGTGCATGATGAATTGATCTTTGAAGCACCTGAAGAAGAAATTGAAGTATTGAAGAAGATTGTTCCTGAAGTGATGGAGAATGCAATGGAGCTTGAGGTTCCATTAAAGGTCGATTACTCATACGGACAGACTTGGTACGACGCGAAATAGAGTTTGAGAAGGAGGTGGCATAGTGCCGGAGCTGCCTGAAGTAGAAACGGTCAGAAGGACGTTAGAGCTTCTTGTTATTGGGAAGAGAATCAAAGACGTCTCGGTTTTTTGGCCAAAGATGATTAAAAACCCCGACGAGCCCGATGAGTTTGTTCATAGCTTGAAGGGGCAGGAAATTCTTGAAATGAGAAGAAGAGGGAAATTCCTGATCTTTTACTTAAACGACGTGGCCCTTGTTTCTCACTTGAGAATGGAGGGAAAGTATAACGTATCCGATAGCCGGGACCCGATTGAAAAGCATACCCACGTGATCTTTCATTTTACGGATAACACAGAACTCAGATACCGTGATGTCCGGAAGTTCGGGACGATGCACCTTTTCAAGAAAGGGGAGGAGTTGCTTCACCTTCCCCTCCTGCAGTTGGGACCGGAGCCATTCCAATCCGAGTTTACAACAGACTACTTAACAGAGAAGCTGCGCAAGACAGATAGAATCGTGAAAGCTACATTATTAGATCAAACGGTCCTCGTGGGACTGGGGAACATCTATGTAGATGAAGCGTTATTCCGTGCGGGTATACATCCTGACAGGAAATCAAAATCCCTTTCAACGGAAGAAATTGAACGTTTGCATAAAGAAATTATTCATACGCTAACCGAAGCCGTTGAAATGGGTGGAAGTACGATTCGATCCTACGTGAATTCCCAGGGTCAAATGGGGATGTTCCAACAGAACCTCTACGTGTATAGCCGGAAAGAAGAGCCGTGCCGTCAATGTGGGACTCCCATTGAGAAGAAGGTTTCTGCAGGGAGAGGGACTCACTATTGTCCTGATTGCCAACGGTAGAAAGAACATTTAACATCTGATAAGCCCTTACCATATAGTATTGTAATGATTTTTGGGAGGGCTATTAGATGAGTGAAACAATCTCCTTATTACTGCTGGCGTTTGCTGTAAGTCTTGATAGTTTTAGCACCGGTTTAACCTACGGATTACGAAAAGTGAAAATCCCTACAAAATCAATCAGCATCATATCCATTTGTTCGGCAAGCTCTTTATTGTTAGCCATGTTGCTCGGTCAAACCATCGGATCCATCATCACACCGGTTTGGGCTGGCAGAATTGGCGGGCTGATTCTAGTTGTAATAGGAGCGGCCGTATTGTACCAGTTCTTTAGACCGGAAAAAGAAACGGTATTATCCCAGGAAAAGACGCTGATTAACTTTGAGATCAAATCCATAGGCCTGGTGGTTCAAATTTTAAGAAGGCCGTTAACGGCAGACTTTGATAGATCGGGTACGATTACGGGAATCGAGGCATTCATGCTTGGGATCGCCCTGTCACTCGATGCATTCGGTGCCGGAATCGGTGCCGCGTTATTAAATTTCTCGCCATTATTACTTACTTTGGCAATCCTGTTGATGAGCTTTACGTTCTTATTCTCAGGATTGAAGATGGGAGAGTTCTTCTCTCATTTACGGTGGATTCATCGAGTATCATTTCTTCCGGGAGTTCTCTTGATCCTTATAGGGATCCTCCGGTTTTAGTGGCTGAGCTAGAAAGGAATACGATAATGGGAACCATTATAGGATTAACAGGTGGTATTGCAAGTGGTAAAAGTACAGTTTCAACTATGTTAAATGAAAAAGGATATACGATAATAGACGCCGACCTTGCCGCCCGTATGGTGGTTGAGGTTGATCAGCCTGCTTATCTTGCGATTGTGGAAGAATTCGGTGAACACATACTGCACGATCACGATTCAACCATCAATCGGGAAAAACTCGGTCAAATCATCTTTAACTCTGAAGAAAAACGAAAAAAGCTGAATGGAATCGTTCATCCTGCCGTCAGAAGCATGATGCTCGCACATAAAGATGAAGCCATTGCAGCTGGTAAACACACGATTTTCATGGATATCCCTCTTTTATTCGAAAGTGATTTGACGTGGATGGTTGATCGCACAGTCGTGGTATACGTGGACCAAGAAACCCAACTATCCCGCCTGATGGAGCGGAACAACTTTAACCGTGAAGACGCATCATCCCGCATCGCTTCCCAATTCCCCTTAAAGGATAAAGCAAGCCTTGCCGACGCAGTCATCGACAACAACGGATCTCTACATGAGACCAAAGAACAGCTTGATGCACTCTTAGTGGAGTGGAATCTAAAACCATAGAATGGCAAATGAGCCGACAAGAAACCTCTTGTCGGCTTTTTATTATGGCTCACTATAATTAGTAGTTATGCTGATAAATATTGATTTTTGGTTTGTATTTGTAAATAGGAGAAATTCTAATCGTAACTATAGAGGCTTTAAGGTGTTTGTCTTTCAAATGTATAGGCACTAAACATATATCAGCACAGAGTGGATTGTAGCGGTAGGCACTTTACTCCTGCGGGAAATAGAGGAAAGGTCGAGACCCCGCAGGCGCAGCCAAGGAGGCTCGACTTCCTCCCCGCGGAAAGAAAGTGCCTGGAGCGGAAAGGAACGATCAATGTTAAAATCAAAATCTATTTCATTGAAAAAATGTATGAATCCAATCCATAAAAATATACATTCAATAAGCTGATTTGTCAGAATAATAAAACATTAAAAATCCGCAAAATACTTATTAACTAATTCTCTAAATATGTTATACTATTTTTAGCAAATAAACATATAAGTATAACATTAATATAGAGGGGAGCCGGATTTATGAAGGCGAAAATTGCAATCAATGGTTTTGGACGTATTGGGAGAATGGTTTTCAGAAAAGCAATATTAGAGGAAAACTTAGAGGTTGTAGCCATTAACGCAAGCTACCCAGCTGAAACGCTAGCCCATTTAATAAAGTATGACACAAATCATGGAACATTCCAGGCAGATGTAGTGACAGAAGATGATGCACTCATCGTCAACGGGAAACGTGTCCTACTATTAAGCAATCGTGATCCTAAAGCATTACCTTGGAACGAATTGGATATTGATATTGTCATTGAAGCAACAGGAAAATTCAATTCAAAAGACAAAGCGAGCCTGCATTTAGAAGCGGGAGCCAAAAAAGTCATCCTGACGGCCCCAGGTAAAAATGAAGACGTTACCATTGTGATGGGTGTAAATGAAAGCGCATTAAATATTGAAGAACACAGCGTGATTTCAAATGCATCTTGTACAACGAACTGCTTAGCACCAGTTGCGAAGGTATTAGATGAGCAATTTGGTATTGAAAACGGACTTATGACGACAGTCCATGCTTACACAAATGACCAAAAAAATATTGATAATCCCCATAAAGATTTGAGAAGAGCGAGAGCGTGCGGCCAGTCGATCATCCCGACAACGACTGGTGCAGCAAAAGCATTATCATTGGTTCTGCCTCAATTAAACGGCAAGCTTCACGGAATGGCATTACGTGTCCCTACACCAAATGTTTCACTAGTGGACCTGGTTGTAGATGTGAAAAGAGACGTAACAGTAGAAGAAATCAACGAAGCATTTATTACAGCATCTCTTGGTTCTTTACATGGAGTGCTGCAATACACAACAGAACCTTTGGTTTCGATCGACTTTAATACAAATCCTCATTCAGCGATCATCGACGGATTATCCACGATGGTAATGGGAGATCGAAAAGTGAAAGTACTTGCCTGGTACGATAACGAGTGGGGCTATTCATGCCGCGTCGTCGATCTGGCTAAATTCGTAGCAACAAAAATGAACGCAAAACAAGAAGTCAACGTTTGAAAGAATCAACATAAACAATAAGCATCATCCTTAGAACGTACCTTTCCAGGTGCGTTTTTTTTCTTTTATTTCGCTTTTTAAGAATGATGGTATAGAACACTTTATTTAATGGGGATGTATTAAATATTTTAGGAACAAATTCTGCAAAGGAGCTTTTTTATGTTTATCTATCAAAAAGTATAATTAGAAAAAGTGTAGCATCCCAGAGTGGATTGTAGCGGAAGGCACTTGACTCCTGCGGGAATAGCGGGACAGGTGAGACCCCGCAGGCGAAGCCGAGGAGGCTCACCGCCCGCCCCGCGGAAAGCAAGTGCCTGGAGCGAAAAGGAACGGTCAACATTTAGAACATAATCCAAAACTCACTTTACTATTTTGGGTGATAACCCGCATAATCTCGTTGCAATCAACCGATCGTCCACCCATATAAAAAAGTTTATAAAAATTTATTGCAAAACAGTTTTAAACAAAGTATACTATTTTTCGTGAACTTCTTATTAGCAAATGAATACTGATTTAACTACTTAAAGGGTTAGGACCTCTTCGGACTAACTTTCCCCCGTGGTAGTTAAGATTTTGCCAAAGGACACGTTCATTTTGACGAAAAAAATTATGTCAAAGGGGGAAACACTCAATGGAAACAATGGGTCGTCATGTAATCTCGGAATTATGGGGTTGCGATTTTGAAAAATTAAACGATGTAGTAGGAATTGAAAAAACATTCGTCGATGCTGCACTTAAATCAGGTGCAGAGGTTCGTGAGGTAGCTTTCCATAAATTTGCTCCTCAAGGTGTGAGTGGAGTTGTGATCATTTCAGAATCACATCTGACTATTCACAGTTTTCCTGAACATGGTTATGCCAGTATAGATGTATATACTTGCGGTGATTTAGATCCTAACATCGCTGCTGAATATATTGCAGATGCTCTTGGTGCTGACACGCGTGAAACAATCGAATTGCCACGTGGTATGGGTCCGGTACAAGTGAAGAAGTCTCAGGCACAAGCCCTTTAATTGAAAATAACTCAGAAGAGATGCGTATTGGATGCATCTCTTTTTTTGTGCTTTTGTAAAGGAATTGATTTTGAATTTTCATTCGTGCGGTTTTCGTGTAAAATAAGGGTAAATAAAGGGAGGAACTTTATATGAGCGGAATACGTACCCTGTTTAAACGATTTCAATCAGAATGTGAGACATCTGATAAGCACGAAGATAAAGACCTGCAATCACGATATTATAAATCCATGCATCAAGGTGCATTTAATGCAGTACTAGAGTTATTCTCATCCTCTGAATATGAGGTGATTTCCCAGTCTAAGGACAGAGGGGAAATCACGGTTCGTAAAAATGGGACTCCCCAACTGTTCATCGTCGCAACAGTCATCACCGTAAGGCCTTTTGAAACGGCAGTCGATTTCAAGGTGAGTGCAGACAAAGGGAAGGTCTTTGGTACATATACGGTGTTAAAAGCGCAGATCAGCCATTATTATCAGAAGCTTGATAGTGAATTGACAAAAGTGAAATAACGGTAAATCCCATAGAAGCTTGTGTACAGCGCAGCTTTTTTATATGATGAAAGTAAGAGTATGTAATAACGGAGCTGATATTATGAAATGCCCGTCTTGCCAGCATAATGGTACCCGAGTGGTGGACTCCCGGCCTGCTGATGAAGGACGTTCGATCAGGAGAAGAAGAGAATGTGAAGAATGCACTTTTCGCTTCACGACCTTCGAGAAGGTAGAAGAGCTTCCTTTAATTGTGGTGAAAAAAGAAGGGGTAAGAGAAGAGTTTAGTCGAGAGAAGATTTTGAGAGGGTTGATCAAGGCTTGTGAGAAGCGCCCGGTACCTCTTGAGAGATTAGAAAAGATCTCAACGGATATTGAAAAGGAACTCCGAAATCAAGGTGCTTCTGAGGTAGAATCCGTTAAGATCGGTGAGATGGTCATGGATCAACTTGCCAAGGTAGATGAAGTTGCATACGTACGCTTTGCATCTGTTTATCGACAGTTTAAGGATATTAATGTATTTATAGACGAACTGAAAGAATTAATAAAAAAAGAGTAGAAGAATGAGCTGAAGATGTAATTCTTTAGCTCTTTTCTCTTTATTTCTTTGAAAGGTAGAATCCAACTATGATGAAGAAGCATTGGAATGAAATACAGCCAATCGATCCCTACACGGTAGGGACAAATGGGATGCTTCAGGAATATGACCGGAAAATCATTACATTTCTGTACCAGCCTTTAATTGGTTCAGTGTGCTACAGTCTTTATATGAGTTTATGGGGAGAAGTCGAAGAAAATCGGCTCTGGTCGACTGATTCCACCCATTATCACCTTATGAACATACTGTCCGTGAATCTTCAGGACGTCTACGAAGCGCGGATGAAGCTTGAGGGAATCGGCTTGTTAAAGGCATATGAAAAAAGGGACAACGGGGACCGCAGCTTTCTCTATGAACTGCAGCCTCCTCTTTCCCCTCAGGAATTCTTTCATGATGGTATGTTGAATGTGTATCTTTACCGGAAAATCGGCAGAACTCATTACTTGCGTTTGAAGAAGTTTTTCACTGACGAATCGGTTGATAAACAGCAGTACTCGAATATCACTCGATCCTTTCAGGATGTTTTTACATCGGAGCAAATTAATTTTCTTCACCATGATGCAAATGTGGATTCGGAAACCAAGTCTGGTGAACAATATATGAACTATGGAAGGAATGAAGGGATTCCATTAGACGACATCGATTTTGATTTTCAGTTATTGCTGGCGGGATTATCCGAATCCATGGTTCCGCGAAAAGCCTTTACAGCGACTGTGAAGGAAACGGTACTGAAGCTGAGCTATTTATACGGCATCGATCCTATTCAAATGAAAAATATCGTCTTAAGTTCCCTGGATGCTGATGATACCATCGATATAGAATTATTGCGTAAAACTGCACGGGATTGGTATGGGCTACAAACAGGGGATCAATTGCCCGATTTGACTACCAGAATCGAGACCAAGAAACCTGAACCAGCGTATAAACCCCTCTCCAAAGAAGAGGAGCTGATTGAATACCTTGAAAACACGTCTCCAAAAGACGTACTATCTGATATTTCGAATGGCGGTGCCCCTTCTAAGTCTGATCTGCAGGCCGTAGAAGAAGTGCTCATGTCACAGAAGCTGCCGCTTGGTGTTATGAACGTTCTTATACAATATGTCCTATTAAAAACAGATATGAAGCTGACAAAGGGATATATGGAAAAAATCGCATCTCATTGGTCGAGGAAAAAGGTTACGACTGCAAGCGAAGCAATGGATTTAGCCAAGAAGGAACACAAGCAGTATTTGGAGTGGGCTGAAGGGAAAAAGGAAAATAAAACGAATAGGCGAAGAAAGCCGATTCGGACAGAAAAACTCCCGGAATGGTTCCAAGAAGGAGAAGTGGAGAAAGAAAACGATTCCTCTCAGGAAGAATACGATTTCGAGGCAGAGAAGAAAAAACTCGAAGAAGAGCTTAAAAATTTTCGGAAGTAGGTGAACATAGCGGTGGAAAGAATAAACAACACCCTGAAAAGGTTGGCGGCTTCTGGTTCGTTTCAACAAAGATATGAGCAAATGAAAAAAGAGATTCTTGAAAACAATGATGTGAAGGATTTTATTCGCAGGAATGAAGACCGTGTTACAGGGGAAATGGTGAATGAGAGCCTTATGAAGTTATATGAATACATTTCTCAAAGTAAGGAATGCCGTTATTGCCCTTCTTTACAGGAGTGCAAGAATATGATGGAGGGGTATGATCCCCACTTAGTGATCAGGGGCAACACAATCGACATTGATTATCATCGCTGCCCTCGAAAAGTCATCCACGATGAAAGGACGAGCGCCCAGCGTCTAATCAAAAGCCTGTATGTACCGAAGGATATTTTACAAGCATCTTTCTCAACCCTTGACCTTGATTCGAAAAGCCGTCTGGAAGCAGTGCGGCTTGCAAAGAATTTCGTGGAGACCTATACAGAGGGCACGAAAATGAAAGGACTCTATTTTTACGGGAAGTTCGGGGTCGGCAAGTCCTATTTGTTAGGGGCCATGGCCAATGAACTCGCCGAGAAAAAAATCGGTTCTCTTATCGTGTATGTTCCTGAGTTCTTCAGGGAGATCAAACAATCACTCGGTGATAATACGGTGAATGAAAAGCTTGAGATGGTAAAATCAGCCCCGATACTCATGCTCGATGACATCGGCGCAGAAACGATGTCTAGCTGGGGGAGAGATGAGATCCTGGGGACGATCCTCCAGTACAGAATGCTTGAGAACCTGCCTACATTCTTCACCTCCAACTTCAACTTCAGCGAGCTGACTCATCATTTGACATACAGCCAAAGAGGAGAAGAAGAAAAGCTGAAGGCGGCAAGGATCATGGAGCGGATTAAATATCTATCCCAACCTGTGTTGATCGATGGAAGGAATAGAAGAGAATAGATTGAAAGAGAGGAAATTACATGCGATGCGATTTCCTCTCTTTTTTATGTGTGTAAATTTAGGTGTAGACATTGGACATTTTGATGTGATTTTTTTACAATTATTGCAAAACGGCTGGATTATGGAGGTTTTCGGCTGGATTATCGAGAGAAACGGCTGGATTATGAGAGAAACGGCTGGATTATCGAGAGAAACGGCCGGATTTCCGAAAGAAACGGCTGGATTTCCGAGAGAAACGTCCTGATTTCCGAGAGAAACGTCCGGATTATCGAAAGAAACGGCCGGATTCACTCATCGTGCACGGAAGCGAACGCATGTTCATGGTGTCCATAACTACATAGTGAAGAAAAGAGTCAATTAAATTCACTCATCAACTTCTAATTTATACAAGCCTCCCATATATATAAATCAGGGAATTGGGTTTAAGGAGGCGAGAAAGTTTGATTGAATTTATTTTTAAGCAAAAAAGTGATGCGGTAAAGCTTCAAGAATACCTCAATAAAGAGTTCATCCAATCATGGTTTCATGAAACGCTCTTTCAACATACAACTCACTATAATCTGACGATAGAGGTTTCCCCCTTCTTCAAGGAAAGAGAAAAGCTATTCAATGGGGTTTCACACTTTGTCTTAAATGATAAATGCATGGACTGGTCCGAATCAGCCCTGAAAGAAAATTATTTCTATGAAGATGTTGATGAAATCAATCAAATATTAGAAGTCGTATCAGAGATGAGGATGGGTGAACGACCTGAATTGATGGAGCTGATTGGTGAATGGGACGAGGTCAAATACGTCCATGACAGCCTGGAGCTATTGTTGGAAGGAAAGACTCCCATATCATTCGACTCCTTTAGCAAGTTCAGGCTGAAGAACCTTCAGGAGAGACTCCTCCTCATGGTGGATCTTGCTATAGATGAATATAAGATGGAGCAGGAATATCAAATGTTTGTTCATATGCTGCGGGAGTATCTAGCATCAAGGGAGCAGAAAATGCGCACGATCCATCTGTACTCGACGGGTTACGGCTATCGTTTCTTTGATGAAGACATGAAAGAGCTGACACGCCAGGAACTGACAAAGGCGATTGATAAACGATTATTGACGAATCATCCCTTATATGTTGATTCGTACACCATTGCTCCGTTATTATCCATTGCCCCGGAAAAGATACTCGTCTATGGAAATGGTGACCATCAATTGATCAGGACGCTTCAGAACATTTTCGAAGAACGGATCGATCTCCTGCCGTTGAGTTATTTTCCTGACACGCTTCTGTATCCTTCGTGGGATATCGCGAATGAATAGGCTTGCTTTTCAAAACATAACCGATTATAATACCTACATAATAAGTCAATAAATAAAGGTTATGATGAGGACAAGAATATTCCTATTCCATTCACAGAGAGGGAAGTCTCCCGGCTGCAAGCTTCCTAATTCGGTAGTGATATTTACCACCTCGGAACTTCAATTATGAACTGAATCTTGACGGATTCACAGTAATGATTGACGGCTAAATGTCGTTATTCGTTTTCAATGAAGTCATTGTCTGTATTTTGGGCACAATGAGAAGTTGGGTGGAACCACGAGTTTACTTATTAACCTCGTCCCTTCAAACGTGAAGGGGCGGGGTTTTTTATGTTTTATAGAGATTATTTAAGGAGTGAAATTACATGTCAGAAGTAGTGAAAATTCAGTTCCCTGATGGAAATGTAAAGGAGTTTCCTAAAGGGACGACAACAGAAGAGATTGCTGCGTCCATCAGTCCCGGACTGAAAAAGAAGGCGCTCGCTGGTAAAATAAATAATGTATTAATCGACTTGCGTACAGGGATCCAAGAGGATGGGGCGATAGAAATCGTTACACCTCCAGGAGAAGATGCTCTGGAAATTCTTCGTCACAGTACAGCTCATTTAATGGCTCAGGCGATTAAACGTTTATACCCTGAGACAAAGCTCGGAATCGGACCGGTCATCGAAGGCGGGTTTTATTATGATATTGATTCCGAGCACACGTTTACACCAGAGGACCTGCCATTGATCGAGAAAGAAATGAAGAAGATCACTGGTGAAAACTTAGAGGTGGTTCGTAAAGAAGTCAGTCGCGACGAAGCTCAGAAAATGTATGAAGAAATCGGTGACGAGTATAAGCTTGAATTACTTGAAGCGATTCCAGAGGGCGAGCAAGTCTCGATTTACGAGCAAGGTGAATTCTTCGATCTATGTCGTGGGATCCACATTCCGTCCACTAATAAAATTAAAGAGTTTAAGCTGTTGAGCATCGCCGGGGCATACTGGCGCGGGAACAGCGATAACAAAATGCTTCAACGAATTTACGGTACTGCCTTTTTCAAGAAAGAAGACCTGGAAGAGCATCTGCGTCTTTTAGAAGAAGCGAAAGAGCGTGATCACCGTAAAATCGGAAAAGAATTAAACCTATTCATGAACTCACAAAAAGTGGGACAAGGTCTGCCGATGTGGCTGCCTAAAGGTGCAACGATCCGTCGCATCATCGAGCGCTATATCGTGGATAAAGAAGAGCGCTTAGGCTATGATCACGTGTACACTCCTGTCATGGGAAGTGTTGAACTTTATAAAACAAGCGGTCACTGGGATCACTATCAGGAAAACATGTTCCCGGTTATGGAAATGGATAACGAAGACCTTGTTCTCCGTCCAATGAACTGCCCTCATCATATGATGATTTACAAAAACGGCATTCACAGCTATCGTGAGCTTCCGATCCGTATCGCCGAGCTTGGTCTGATGCACCGTTACGAATTATCAGGAGCACTATCAGGACTTCAACGTGTACGTGGAATGACTCTGAACGATGCTCATATCTTTGTCCGTCCCGATCAAATCAAGGAAGAATTCAAGCGTGTCGTACGCCTGGTTCAGGAAGTGTACAAAGACTTTGATCTGAAGGACTATTCCTTCCGCCTGTCTTATCGTGACCCTGAGGATACTGAGAAGTACTTCGATGATGATGAGATGTGGAACCGTGCACAAGGGATGATCAAGGAAGCCATGGATGAACTCGACGTTGAGTACTTTGAAGCTGAAGGGGAAGCGGCATTCTACGGCCCTAAACTGGACGTTCAAGTGAAAACAGCCCTTGGTAAGGAAGAAACTCTATCAACGGTTCAACTGGATTTCCTGCTTCCGGAGCGCTTTGACTTAACATATGTAGGGGAAGACGGGAAGCAGCACCGTCCGGTAGTCATTCACCGTGGTGTCGTATCCACAATGGAACGCTTCGTGGCATTCCTGATTGAAGAATACAAAGGAGCATTCCCGACATGGCTCGCTCCAACGCAGGTTCAGGTAATCCCGGTTTCTCCGGATGTTCACTTTGACTATGCGAAAGAAGTGAAAGAAAAGCTTCAAGCTGAAGGATTACGTGTCGAGATTGACGATCGTAATGAAAAGATCGGCTACAAAATCCGTGAAGCACAGATGAGTAAAGTCCCTTACATGCTTGTAGTGGGAGACAATGAAATCAAGGAAACGGCTGTCAACGTCCGTAAATACGGAGAGCAGAAATCAGAAACAATCTCCCTTGAAGAGTTTATCGGAGACATCACAAAAGAAGCAAAACGATAAAATGAGGAAGAGGGACGGACCTTGCATCAAGGTCCGTCCCTCCCATATAAAATTCAAAAAAACTGTTGCACTCTCCTTAGATGTCTGATATTATGAAATACGTTGTGATATTAAATGATTATTTGACAGCGGTTTTGTCATGTGATATAGTATCTAAGGTGAATTGAATACAGTTTGGTACAAGTAGAGGCTACCCGCTTCTCACCTGAATAACGCTTTCTAAAGTTGTTTCCAGGTATGTGATTGACTATTAAAGCCATTTATATATGCTTAATAATCAGGTGCGGGTGTTTCGACACTCGCATCTTTTTTTGTTTGCTTCAAGCATGCAGAAAAAGGTCCGAGTGCGTCGACCAAAGCCGTGTATTCTTTTAATAAACCTTGGAGGTGGCTAATTATTAGCAAAGACATGATCTTAAACGAAACGATTCGTGCCCGTGAAGTACGTCTTATCGATCAAAACGGTGAGCAACTTGGGATTAAAACCAAGAATGAAGCTCTTGAAATTGCTGAACGTGTAAATCTTGATCTTGTTCTTGTTGCTCCAAATGCAAAACCACCCGTTGCTCGTATCATGGACTACGGTAAGTTTAAGTTTGAACAACAGAAGAAAGAAAAAGAAGCACGTAAGAATCAGAAGATCATCAATCTTAAAGAGGTTCGTTTAAGCCCGACGATTGATGAGCATGATTTCAACACTAAGCTTCGTAACGCTCGTAAGTTCCTTGAAAAAGGAGACAAAGTTAAAGCGTCAATCCGATTTAAAGGTCGTGCGATTACGCACAAAGAAATTGGTCAACGTGTTCTGGATCGCTTCAGTGATGAGTGTAAAGATGTAGCAACCGTTGAATCAAAACCGAAAATGGATGGTCGCAGTATGTTCTTGGTGCTTGCACCAGTTAACGAAAAATAAAGGACCCGAGGAGGAAAAGCATCATGCCAAAAATGAAAACTCACCGCGGCTCAGCTAAGCGTTTCAAGAAAACAGGTTCTGGTAAACTTAAACGTTCACACGCTTACACAAGCCACTTATTCGCAAACAAATCTACTAAAGCAAAGCGTAAGCTACGTAAAGCGGCTGTTGTCTCTAAAGGAGATTTCAAACGCATTCGTCATATGCTTGACAACCTAAAATAAGAGTAATAGAAACAGGAGGGAATTATTATGCCACGCGTAAAAGGCGGAACAGTAACACGCAGACGTCGTAAAAAAGTTCTTAAATTAGCCAAAGGTTATTTCGGTTCAAAACACACTTTATATAAAGTAGCAAATCAACAAGTCATGAAATCATACATGTATGCTTATCGTGACCGTCGCCAAAAGAAACGTGACTTCCGTAAACTATGGATCACACGTATCAATGCGGCTGCACGTATGAACGGTCTTTCTTACAGCCGTTTAATGCACGGATTAAAGCTTGCTGGTATCGAAGTAAACCGCAAAATGCTTGCTGAGCTTGCGATTTCTGACGAAAAAGCATTCAACCAATTAGCTGACGCTGCTAAAGCTCAACTAAACAAATAATAAACTGCTAAGTTAGCAGACAAAAAGGACTGGCCCCTGGCCGGTCCTTTCTTATATAAATCTCATTGGAAAGCAGGTAGAAATCATGGGTACATTAACAGGTATCTTATATCTATATGCCATTGTCATCAATATCATCGGTTTTATCATCATGGGCAGAGATAAAAGAAAAGCTCAGCGAAATGAATACCGCATAAAAGAGAATACATTGTGGCAGGTCGCGATTCTGGGAGGCAGCATCGGCGCCTATATGGGAATGAAGGTATACAGACATAAAACGAAACATAAAGTATTCGCTTTCGGGTTTCCGCTGCTCGTCATGCTTCATAGTCTGCTTTTTATCTGGCTGAATACTAAATTGTAGATAGAAAAATTTTCATTCTTTAACCCGTCTTCATTACATACTATATAGAGAGTGTCTATAACAGCTTAGAAAAGCAGAAGGAGGTCACCTTAGCCATGGACGAACGGTTAGTTGCTGCATTCGCCCTCATGGAAGCTAGTGGATATATGGCTCCTGTTCTGTTTATCTTGTTTCATATCCTGAGGCAATTTTTGTTTATCCCGGTAGCCCTTGTATGTATGGCGGGAGGAGTGCTATTCGGAAGCATATTCGGCACTCTGTATTCATTAATCGGATTGACGCTCTTATCCATTACTTTTTACTTTGTTATAAAGAGCTTTACATCTTTCTATGAAAAGCTTCTGAGACTGAAGGAAAAATGGTTTGGAAGGAATGCTACTCTCACAACCGGTCAAATTGCTATACTGCGGTTAATTCCTTTTGTCCATTATCAGTTGTTGAACCTTTGTTTACTTGAACGCAAGAAAAAGCTTAAACCTTTCATCCGGGCCTCTGTTATTTCCAATATTCCCCTGGCGTTTTTTTACACGGTTTTCGGTCAATACATCAAACAATTTTCCCCTCCTATTCTCGTTATGATTTTCCTGGCACTCATCGTCCTATTTTATCTTCTAAGAGAAAAAGTAAGAGTGATTGAATGGAGAGAGTTCTTTCCGGGTAAATAAAAAACGGCTGGCCAGCCGTTTTTTTTTACTGCTTTCTTTGAAGGAATTCACGGATCGGACTTTTCCAATCCAGCTTTGCGTTAGGGTATCTTTCTTTAATTTCATTTTGAAGGTATTGAAAATCTTCTTGAGTCAATCCCTTTAAAGAAGAGATGTTTTTTGACCAAACAAAGATGGAAACCACCTCGAAGGATTTTTCTGTTGCCCCTAAATACTTTTCTCCTTCAAATAGAACTCCTTTATACGTCACGTGGAAATTCTTACGTACATTTTCCTGATCATCGAGAAAGTAAAAACGTTTCTGCTCCTGGGCAAGTTCCAGCTTTCGCTTTGGGTCCATAATGTATTTCACACTGCGGTATAATAGATAAAGAATAATGAAAAAAATCACTAACCGAATAAGCCAAAGCATTACCATTACCTCCCTAGGCATAAGTCTTCTCCTAATATTTACGATAAAAACAGAAAAAGGTTTCATTTTATTTAAAATTTATTTGAAAATTTGTCATACTAAGAGAGAACATCAGAAATATAATAGGCATCATGAGGGGAGAAAACGTCATGAATATTGAAAAGTTATTGGATATGCAGGAGAAGCTGGATCAGCATATTGAAGAAGAACACGGATTGCAAAACGCAGATTTAATTGAAAAGAAAATCCTTGCCCTGCTTGTAGAAGTTGGGGAACTGGCAAATGAAACAAGAAGCTTTAAGTTTTGGAGTAAGAAATCATCTTCATCAAAGGAAGTGATCCTTGAAGAATTTGTAGATGGAATCCATTTCATCCTATCACTGGGACTTGAAATCGGCATCCAGCAATTTGATTTAGGGGAAACCAATTACGGAAATGAAGATGTCACGAAACAATTCCTGGAAGTATTCAAAGCGGCCAATCATTTTGCTGAAGAGCGTTCCGTTGGGCATTTTCAACAATTGTTCAGGCATTATGTGTATTTGGGTGAGCTGTTAGGGTTCTCTCATGAAGAGGTATTTGATGCTTATGTAAAGAAGAATGAAGTGAATTATAATCGTCAAAAAGAAGGATATTGATCCGTGACATCTGCTGCTGGATAGTAAAGAAGATTCAGGAAATTTTGATGAATCGGACAGGTTTTAGTATAATGAGAGTGTATAAACATTTAGGGGGTCGAAACAGTGGCGAAATTAGATGAAACATTGACAATGCTCAAGGATTTAACTGATGCAAAAGGTGTGCCGGGAAATGAAAGAGAAGTACGAAACGTAATGAAGCGATACATAGAGCCATTTGCAGATGAAATGACAACAGATAACCTTGGAAGCTTGATTGCTAAAAAAGTCGGAGATGAGAACGGACCTAAAATCATGGTGGCCGGTCATCTTGATGAAGTTGGATTCATGATCACTCAAATCGACAGCAAAGGGTTCCTGCGTTTTCAAACAGTAGGCGGCTGGTGGTCACAAGTCATGCTTGCCCAGCGTGTGACGATTGTGACGGGTAAAGGAGAAGTAACGGGTATAATTGGCTCGAAACCACCACATATCCTGCCTCCGGAAGCTCGTAAAAAGCCTGTTGATATTAAAGATATGTTTATTGATATCGGTGCTTCAAGCCGTGAAGAGGTACAGGAGTGGGGAGTGAAGCCAGGGGATATGGTTGTCCCTCATTTCGAATTTACGGTGATGAACAATGAAAAAATGCTTCTTGCGAAAGCCTGGGATAACCGCATAGGATGCGCGATTGCCATTGATGTACTGAAAAACCTGAAAGGTCAAGAGCATCCAAACGTGGTATATGGTGTAGGAACAGTGCAGGAAGAAGTCGGCCTGCGTGGAGCGAGAACGTCAGCATCTAAGATCCAGCCTGACATTGCATTTGGTGTAGATGTTGGAATTGCCGGAGATACACCTGGTGTTTCTGATAAAGAAGCATCGAGTAAAATGGGTGAAGGCCCTCAAATCATCCTTTATGATGCATCCATGGTTTCACACAAAGGACTTCGTGACTTTGTAACAAGTACAGCGGATGAGCATAACATTCCTTATCAATTTGATGCCATTGCTGGTGGTGGTACAGATTCAGGTGCGATTCATTTAACGGCAAACGGAGTTCCTGCTTTATCGATTACCATTGCGACCCGCTATATTCATTCCCATGCAGCAATGTTGCATCGCGATGATTATGAGAACGCGGTTAAACTGATTACAGAAGTTATCAAGAAGTTAGATAAAGATACAGTGGCGAAGATTACATTTGATTGATTGAAATGAAGAGACCCTATTCGATTAGGGTCTCTTGTTTATGAAAAAAGTAGATCTGCCATTAAAAAGTCATTTGCTCCGATAAGGTCATGTCAGCATCGATTGTCTTTTTGATAATGCGAATGGCACTCTCATTGTCCTCGTCTGTTTCTGAGGCCATGCAATCCTTCGGTATCGATATTTCATACTCCCTCATATAGGCATCATTGGCGGTATAAAGCACACAGATATCCCCTGCAATTCCTGTTAAAATCAGGTGTTCTACATCCAGCTGGTGAAGCAGGATATCAAGTTGCGTCCCAAAAAAACACGAATGCTTCGGTTTGATGATAAAATAGTCATCTGTATCAGGGTGAAGTCTGTCGATAACGGTTTCTCCTTTTTTCATTTTGCAGTGCTCGATGATGTCATTCATATTGTCCTGCCATAGACCGTAGTTATCATTCACATAAATGACCGGAATGCCCGAATCCTTCGCTTTCCTCTTGAGTCCGCGGATATTATCTACAATCTCCAGAGTGTTTTCGTATAACTTCTCTCCACCATGGAAATCAAAAGTATTAATCATATCGATGATCAATAATGCGCTTTTCTTTTGGTTCATACATTCGTTTCCCCTTCCGTTTACCTTTGTATGTTTTCATTACCACTGAAAGAGTAATACTAAAACAAAACTGGAGAAAAATTTATAATGGGGAAGGAAAAAACAAGGGCAACCCCTAGAAAGGGTCGCCCTTGTTCTTACTGTGTTTGTTGCTGTTGCAATGATTCCTCTAATGTTTCGAGGACCATTTTTTGTTCCTGGGGATCTGCGTTTTGCCAGAAGACTTCAAGGAGTACACCCAGTCCAGGGAGGGTTTTTTCTTCTCCGCCTTGGATTGCATCGACGATGGTGTCTCTCAGTTCGTCCTGGTTGTTGCCAGATACGTTGTGTATGATTGCTTTTCGTAAGTTAAGATTCATCACACATTTCTCCTTTTTGCTAGGTTGAGGAATTCATTGTTATCTTGTCTCAAATTGAATTTATTATGTAGGAAAGTTAAGGTATAATGAGACCTTGAATAGTAACCTAAAGGAGCGGATACGATTGAAGTATATTCAATCCTCGAAAAATCCTGTTGTGAAGCAGTGGAAAAAATTATTAACCAAAAAAGAACGAGACCTCACTCGTACATACATAGTTGAAGGCTTTCACCTAGTGGAAGAAGCATTAAAGCAAGAAGATACTGTTCTTGAACTCATCCTTGTGGAAGGAATTGATCTGCCGCAGAAATGGACAGTAGACTCAGTTACCATGACGATGGTATCAGAAGAGGTCGGTAAAGCTTTGACCGATACCGAGACACCACAAGGAGTTTTCGCCGTATGTAAGCAAAAAGAAGATGAGCATGACATTGAGAAAGCACAAGCGCTCATGCTCTTAGACGGACTTCAAGATCCGGGGAATATCGGGACGATCATTCGAACAGCTGATGCAGCTGGCATTGATATGATCGTGTTGGGAAAGGGGACAGTTGATCCTTATAATCCTAAGGTATTACGCTCTGCACAAGGAAGTCACTTTCATATTCCTATCGTCAGAAAAGAACTGCCTGAAACCATTTCAGCACTGAAAGAGCGCGGCATTCCCGTGTATGGGACGGCTCTTGAAAATGGTGTGGAGTATACCAAGATAAAGCCACAATCTTCTTATGCCCTCATCGTAGGAAATGAAGGAAATGGCATGTCGAAGGAGCTCTTAAGGGAGACCGATCAAAACCTTTACATTCCTATCTACGGAAAGTGTGAATCATTAAATGTAGCGATCGCTGCGGGTGTTTTATTATACTATTTTAAAAATGGGCAGTGAATTTCTTGAAAAGGTTTGAAATTTGCCTGGGAATTCACTATAATAATGCACATATAACTTAAAAAACGTTGAAAGAGGAAAGTAGCACATGACCTTCTTCAAGGGAGAGGATGCCCTGGACTGTAAGCATTCTTAAGAAAGCATGATGTGAAGATTTCACCTCTCGAGTTGGCATCGGGACCATTCATTTGATGAATGTAAAGATGCTCCGGCAAAGCCGTTATCCGAATGAAGTGAGTATGTCTGCCTATAAGGCTTTTTGCGAAAGCAAAATAACCATGGGATATACTTATAAGGGTGGTACCGCGATATAAACCTCGTCCCTTTTTGGGATGGGGTTTTTTTATTTGTTTTTAAACCAATCCAGTAGGATCATTCGGACGATATACATTAAAGGAGGAAGTATATATGGAGGACAAATTACGATCCCTTCAACAAGAAGCAATCGAAAAAGTGAACGAAGCACAGGACTTAAAAGAACTGAACAATATCCGTGTAGCTTATCTGGGTAAAAAAGGACCCGTAACTGAAGCCTTAAAAGGAATGGGAAAACTTTCAGCGGAAGAACGTCCAAAAATGGGGGCCCTTGCGAATGAAGTTCGTGGAGCCATTACAGAAACACTTGAAGCGAAGCAGGCCATTCTTGAAAAAGAAGCGGTTGAAAAGAAGCTTCAATCTGAAACGATCGATGTTACATTACCGGGGCGCCCTGTTAAAAAGGGAAATCATCATCCGCTCACGATGATTGTGGAAGAAATTGAAGATTTATTTATCGGAATGGGCTATACCGTTGCTGAAGGACCGGAAGTGGAAAAGGATTATTATAATTTTGAAGCACTGAACCTTCCTAAGGGACACCCGGCCCGGGACATGCAGGATTCCTTCTATATTACGGAAGAAACCCTTCTGCGTACTCACACTTCTCCGGTGCAAGCAAGAACGATGGAACTGGCCAAAGGCAAAGGACCAATTAAAATTATTTGTCCAGGGAAAGTGTATCGTCGTGATACAGATGACGCAACACACTCACATCAATTCACTCAAATCGAGGGACTCGTCATCGATGAAGACATCCGCATGAGTGACTTGAAAGGAACGCTAAATGTGTTTGCGAAGAAAATGTTCGGCGAAGACCGGGAAATCCGCTTGCGCCCAAGCTTCTTCCCGTTTACAGAGCCTTCAGTCGAAATGGATATCTCATGTAAAATCTGTGGTGGAAAAGGCTGTCGTGTATGTAAAGGAACTGGATGGATCGAAATTCTTGGAGCAGGAATGGTTCACCCGAACGTACTCGAAATGGCAGGGTTTGATTCAAAGAAATATACAGGATTCGCATTCGGAATGGGACCTGAACGTATTGCCATGCTGAAATACGGAATCGATGATATCCGTCATTTCTACACAAACGACACGCGCTTTGTCACTCAGTTCGGAACAGAAGAGTAAAAGAAAATCGGTAGGAGGTACTAACACATGTTTGTTTCATATAAATGGTTAGAAAATTATGTAGACTTAACGGGTGTATCACCTGAAGAGTTAGCAGAGAAGATTACAAGAAGCGGGATTGAAGTTGAAGGTGTTGAACGGATCGGGGAAGAAATCAAAAATGTGGTCGTCGGCCATGTATTACAATGTGAGCCACATCCTGATGCGGATAAATTAAATAAATGCTTAGTGGATGTAGGGGAAGAAGAACCTGTCCAAATCATTTGCGGAGCACCGAATGTGGCGAAGGGTCAAAAAGTGGCTGTCGCAAAGGTTGGAGCGGTCCTGCCGGGTAACTTCAAGATCAAGAAAGCGAAGCTTCGAGGTGAAGTATCTCACGGGATGATTTGTTCCATGCAAGAGCTTGGCGTAGAAGGAAAGCTTGTACCGAAAGAACATGCAGAGGGAATTTATGTGTTCTCAGATGATGCTGAAGTAGGAAGAGATGCAGTTGAAATATTGAATCTTGATGATGCGATTTTGGAATTGGGCTTAACACCTAATCGTTCGGATTGCTTAAGCATGCTGGGAGTGGCGTATGAAGTAGCAGCCATTTTGGATCGTGACGTAAAGCTTCCTGAAACGGGGCTAACCGAAGGAAACGAAAAGGCATCGGATTATGTATCGGTAAAAGTAGAGGCGAAAGAAGATAACCCTCTATACGGTGCCAAAATCATCAAAGATGTGAAAATCGGTCCATCTCCATTATGGATGCAAAATGCGTTGATCTCAGCCGGGATCCGACCACATAATAACGTAGTCGATATTACGAACTATGTACTATTGGAATATGGTCAGCCTCTTCACGCATTTGATTACGACCGCCTGGGCTCGAAGGAGATCCTTGTCCGCCGTGCGACTGATGGGGAGAGATTCGTCACACTGGATGATGCAGAAAGAACCTTATCAAGCAGCCAGCTTGTCATTACGAATGGTACGGAGCCGGTCGCTCTTGCAGGAGTGATGGGTGGAGCGAATTCTGAGGTCCAAAACGATACAACGACTGTCCTTCTTGAGGCGGCTTATTTCACCGGGGCGATTGTCAGGGGAGCCTCCAAAGATCACGGACTGCGCAGTGAAGCGAGCACACGATATGAAAAGGGAGTCGATCCTGATCGTGTCCTGAAAGCAGGGGAGAGAGCTGCCCAACTGATGGTCGAATATGCACAGGGGAAAGTGCTTGAAGGAACGGTATTATTTAACGAACTTGAAGTTGAGCCTGTTAAAGTAGAGATTACGTTAGAAAAAATCAATTCTTCACTGGGAACGTCCATCTCGGCTGACACAGTCGAAGATATCTTCCGTCGACTTCAATTTGATGTAGAAGTCAATGGAGAAACGTTTGTTGTAACGGCTCCTACAAGACGGGGGGATATTACCATCCCTGAAGATTTACTTGAAGAAGTGGCACGTCTTTTCGGTTATGACAACCTTCCGCTGACATTGCCTAAGGGAGAATCAACACCTGGCGGACTTTCAAATCATCAGTTGAAACGCCGTACGGTTCGCCGTTATTTAGAGGGAGCAGGCCTCCTGCAGGGGATTACGTATTCTTTAACTAATGATAAGAAAGCAACACAATATGCACTGGACGTAAGAGAGCCTGTACGCTTATTGATGCCAATGAGTGAAGAGCGGAGCAATCTACGATTAAGCATCATTCCACAGCTTCTTGAAGTGCTTTCGTACAACAAAGCACGACAAAATGACTCACTTGCCTTTTATGAAGTGGGATCCGTTTTCTTACAGGAACCAGGAGAAGAGCTTCCTAAGGAAGAAGAGCATATTGCAGGGGCTATGACAGGCCTTTGGCATTTGCATCCTTGGCAGGGAGAGAAAAAGCCTGCTGACTTCTACGTAGCGAAAGGTATCCTTGAAGGACTGTTCGAAGAAATCGGCGTTTCTGACGCAATTACTTACCGCCAGGCAGCGATAGAAGGCATGCACCCTGGAAGAACGGCTGAAATCCTATTGGACAATGAAGTCATCGGATTTGTAGGAGCGATTCATCCGGAAGCGGAAAAAGACTTGGACCTGAACGAAACCTATGTGTTCGAACTGAAGGCATCACCAATCTTCCATTACGAAAAGCCGGCATTAAGCTACACGCCAATCCCGCGTCATCCATCGATCACGAGAGACATCGCCCTTGTAGTGGATACAAATGTGAAAGCAGGGGAGCTGGAAACCATCATTAAAGAAGCTGGAGGCAAGCTTCTGAAAGAAGTTTCAGTCTTCGATCTTTATGAAGGGGAGCATATGGAAGCAGGCAAGAAATCCTTAGCGTTCTCCTTGAAGTATTTCGATCCGGAGAAGACATTGACGGATGAGGAAGTAGTCAAAGTACATGATAAAGTACTGGAAACAGTGAAAGCAAAAGCAGGAGCCGAGTTGAGAGGATAATACGGCTTAAAGTGTAAGGGTGTCAGACAATGGTCTGGCACCTTTTTGCTGTTTGGAGAGGGTTTTGCCTGTTAAAAAATCAAGGAATTTTGACAGGAGAATATCCAGGGAATTTAATCAGGTGAATATTGAAGTGAATTTAACAGGCGAATATCCAAGAGATTTTAACAGGAGAATATTCCGGGAATTTCAACAGGTAAATATCGTTCATAATTCAACGGCTGAATCCAAGATAACACGACCATCCAAATAGAAATCCCCACCGGAATAACCGATGGGGATTTTATTTATTTCCTGGCTAACCTGATCGCCTTCTCACTATTGGCAAAATGCCATTTCGTCATAGACTTTAATTCTTCAATCCCTTTACGTTTGATGATTTTCGCAGCTGCAACGTCTACATGCTTACCGGCACCTTTAGGTATTTCGACACCGGCTTTTTCACTCAATTTGTCCATTTCCTTTAAGAAGGCATAACGGGCAATGATCGATGCTGCGGCTACAGCTAGATGGATGCTTTCACCTTTTGTACTGAAGTACACGCGATCTCTTTGGATTTTCTTTTGTGCAGAAACATGTTTGTAGTATGTATTCTTTTCAACAAACTGATCAATCAATATTCCTTCAGGTAGTTCCGGGTCCATTTTTTCTAACAGATTCAGGATCGCCTGATTGTGCAAGAGGGCCTTCATCTTCCCCTGCGTCATTCCTTTTTCTTGCATGGCATTGTATTTAGGGTTGTGCAGAATGAGCAATGAATACGGAATTGCTGAAATTAAATCCCTTGCAATTTTGATGATTTGAGGGTCGGATAAATTTTTGGAATCCTTAACTCCGAGCTCCTTCATGAGTGGAATATGGTCCCTCTTCACGTAAGCACTCACCACAGTGATCGGTCCGAAAAAGTCGCCTGTACCCACTTCGTCGGATCCGATGACAGACCATTGGGCAAAGTTTTCAGGCAGTGTCGTCGTTCCCTTGGAAGGTGACTTCACCTTTGGCGGTTCACTGCTGCCCCACTGACTTGATTCTCCTTCTCCATTAGATCCCTGAAACAACACTTTCCCCGATTTATATGCCGTGATCGTACAGCCGGAAGGCTTTGCTACAAAAACGGCACCCGGGGGCAGTTTGTCCGTTAATACGTTTCCGTAATGCTGTTTCATTTTCTCTATCATTTCTTTGTTAGCTTGAATGACGGTATTAGCCAAGTTTCTCTCTCCTTATGACAAAATTCTTGAGTATTATAAAAAATGTGAGCTTATATGACAAATTCCTTCCAAAATCAAAAGATTTCGTGGTATGATTATGTTTAGGATTCTTATGAATGGGGGGCTTTCAGGTTGTCTGATGAACAAAGAAATCGCACCACTGTAGACATATATGGTCAACAATATACGATTGTTGGGACTGAATCAACAAGTCAGATCCGTTTTGTTTGTTCGAAAGTGGATGACAAAATGAGAGAAATCAACTCCATGAATCCCTCTCTCGACACAGGCAGGCTTGCCGTTCTGACAGCGGTGAATGCCGTGAATGATTATCTCAAACTTCAAGAAAAGTTCGAGGAGCTGGAACGAGAAATTAAACGATTAAAGGATTGAAAATAAGATGCTGGACTTAGCTTTGTTAATCATCCTGGTGATAGGATTTTTAATAGGTTTGAAACGTGGATTCATTTTGCAGGTCATCCACATATTCGGATTTATTGTTGCTTTTATTGTAGCATACATATATTATGATCAGCTTGCACCAAAATTAACTTTATGGATTCCTTATCCTGTTCTGGACGAGCAATCCACGTTAAATATGATTTTTGAATCGACGAATTTAGATCAAGCATATTACCGGGTAATTGCATTCGCCATGATATTCTTTGCGGTGCGAATCATTCTGCAAATCATTGGATCGATGCTGGACTTCGTTGCCCATCTTCCTCTCCTGAAGCAGTTGAATGTTCTTGGCGGGGGAGTATTAGGCTTTATAGAAGCATACTTAATGATTTTTATTCTATTATTTATTGCCGTATTATTGCCGATCGAGTCGGTTCAAGCATTCATTAATAACTCGTTTATCGCACAAGCGATGGTGAAACATACTCCTGTTTTCTCTGATATGGTGAAATCTTGGTGGATTGAATATGTAGCCTAAAGAAGGGGCTGACTATAAGTATGGAACTCAGGTTCGTTAGGCTGACCTTAACGAAAAATGTTCATCTTATATGTCAGTCTTTTTTCTTTTTAAACCAATTTTGCTACTATATAAATGGAGTCGTTTTGCTTTTGCTGGGGACTGGGAAGCATAAAGGATCCTAATCGTTAATTCTAAGATAGAGGGTGAATCTCTTGAATAAAAAAGATATTATAAAATTATTAGAGCAAATTGCGATATATATGGAATTGAAGGGCGAAAACTCTTTTAAAATATCCGCCTATCGAAAAGCGGCGGCTGCACTTGAGAATGATGACCGGAGCTTACAGGAAATCAGTGACTTTACGAAGCTGAGCGGAATAGGCAAAGGAACGGCTGGAGTAATCGTGGAATACATAAACGAAGGCACATCTTCTGTCCTTGAAGAGTTAAAGGAAGAAGTTCCAAAGGGATTGATCCCCCTTCTTCAATTACCTGGTTTAGGTGGAAAGAAAATTGCCAAGCTTTATAGTGAACTCGGGGTAGAAAATATAGAAGATCTGGAGGAAGCTTGTAAAGCAAATAAAGTACAAGGTTTAGCAGGCTTCGGTAAGAAGACGGAAGAGAAGATCCTGGCCTCCATCGAACAGGTCGGAAAAAGACCTGATCGTCTGCCGATCGCTTTTATGAATGGGATTGCTGAGGAGATTGAAGGTTTTCTTTTCGGCATGGACAGCATCCAAACTTTTTCAAGAGCGGGAAGCTTAAGAAGAATGAGGGAAACCATCAAGGACCTTGATTTCATTTTGGCGACAGAGCACCCCAAAGAGGTAAAGGAAGGGCTGTTGAAGTTGCCCAATATCGTTGAGACCATTGCGGCAGGAGATACGAAAGTATCACTTACTCTTTCGTATAATTGGGATGTAAGCATCGATTTTCGAATCGTGAAGCCTGAAGAATTTGCTACGGCCCTTCACCATTTTACCGGATCAAAGGACCATAATGTCCGCATGCGTCAGCTGGCGAAAGAACGCGGTGAGAAAATCAGTGAATATGGCGTCGAGAATAGTGAAACCGGTGAGGTAAAGACATTTAAAAGCGAAGAAGAATTTTATCACCATTTTGATTTGCCCCTGATCCCGCCTGAGCTGAGGGAAGATGGGAAAGAAGTGGAAGAGTTCCATAAGGATTATTCCCTTATCACATTAGAAGATATAAAGGGTGATCTTCATATGCACACCACCTGGTCGGATGGGGCATTTTCGATTGAAGAAATGGTAGAGGCTTGCCGAGCCAAAGGATATCAATATATGGCCATCACAGATCACTCCCAGTACTTACGTGTGGCAAATGGGCTGACAACGGAACGATTACTCAAGCAAATAGATGAGATAAAGGAAATAAACAAAAAGTATGATGATATAGAAGTCCTTTCAGGAATCGAAATGGATATCCTTCCTGATAGTACATTGGACTATGATGATGACATCCTTGAAAAAGTAGACCTTGTGATTGCCTCGATTCACTCGAGTTTTTCACAGTCCCAAGAAAAGATCATGGAAAGGTTAACAACGGCCCTGAAGAGTGCCCATGTGGATATCATCGCTCATCCCACTGGGAGAATCATTGGACGAAGAGAAGGCTACGACGTAGATATGGATCTTCTTATCCGGCTGGCGAAAGAAACCGGTACGGCATTGGAGCTTAATGCAAACCCCAATCGTCTGGATCTGTCTGCTGAAAATATCAGAAAAGCCCAAGAACAGAATGTGAAATTGGTGATTAACACAGATGCTCATAGCACTGATCACCTCGAATTTATGAAGATAGGGATTGGAACGGCCCGCAAAGGCTGGATCAAAAAAGAATCCGTGATCAATGCGTGGGATAAAAAAGAGTTAATCGAATTTATTAAGCGAAACTGATAAAGGTGGAATACATTCCGTGAATTCTAAAGTATTAAAGACGTTAGAGTTTGATAAAATCAAAGAATTATTAAAGCAATATGCTGCATCCGCACTTGGGCATGCAAGGGTATCCGCTCTCATGCCATCCGTAGAGTATGAAGAAATTACAGCTCTTCATGAAGAGACAGATGAAGCCATGACCGTCCTCAGGTTGAAAGGTCATGCCCCATTAGGCGGGATTTTCGATATACGTCCACACGTAAAGCGTGCACAAATAGGTGGGATGCTTTCTCCTTCAGAGTTTGTTCAGGTAGCGAGTACGATTCGTGCAAGCAGGAAGCTGACGCTTTTTGTAGAGGAGTTACTGGAAGAAGAGGTGGACATTCCCCTGCTTCAAGAGAAAATGGGTACGGTCATTCCCCTTCCCTATTTAGAACAGGATATAAGGAAAGTCGTGGATGATAACGGAGGAATCCTGGATACAGCCAGTGAAGCACTCCGCACCATCCGTACTCAGCTTCGGGCCAATGAAGGACGAATCCGGGAAAAACTTGAACGGATGATCCGCTCATCCAACGCTCAAAAAATGTTATCCGATGCGATCATCACGATTCGTAATGATCGATACGTGATTCCAGTAAAACAGGAGTACAGAGGTCAATATGGTGGTATCATTCATGATCAATCATCATCGGGGCAAACCCTGTTTATTGAACCGGAAGCAATTGTTCAGCTGAATAATCAACTGCGTGAGCTTCGATTAAAAGAACAAACAGAAATCGAAAAAATTCTCCAAGAACTCTCTGAAAGCGTACAAGAATCCGGGGAAGAACTGCTCTTGATTGTCAGCGTTTTATCAGACATCGATTTTATGTTTACAAAAGCCAAGTTCGGACGATCCATCAAAGGGTCAAAACCGACGATCAATAATGAACGCCGGGTGAGGCTGAACAAAGCCCGACATCCTCTTCTGCCGATTGATGAAGCGGTGGCGAATGACATCGAGTTGGGGACTGATTTTTCTTCCATTGTCATCACCGGGCCAAATACCGGGGGGAAAACCGTTACCCTGAAAACATTGGGATTAACGAGTTTAATGGCACAGGCCGGGCTCCCGATCCCTGCCCTTGATGGATCTGAAGTGGGCGTCTTCCGTACCATTTACGCTGATATCGGGGACGAGCAATCGATTGAACAAAGTTTAAGTACCTTCTCCTCCCATATGGTCAATATCGTGGACATCCTTAAAAAGGTAGACCATGAAAGCTTAGTACTGTTTGATGAACTGGGTGCCGGTACAGATCCTCAAGAAGGTGCGGCACTGGCCATCTCCATTTTGGATGAAGTACATGGAACTGGTGCAAGAGTCGTGGCGACCACCCACTATCCTGAATTGAAAGCGTACGGGTACAATCGTGAAGGAGTCGTGAATGCAAGTGTGGAATTTAATGTAGAGACATTGAGTCCTACCTATAAGCTCTTGCTTGGAGTTCCCGGAAGAAGTAATGCATTTGAGATTTCGAAGCGTTTAGGACTTTCAGATCCGGTCATTCAGAGAGCGAAGTCCCACATCGGAACGGATAGTAAAGAAGTGGAGAATATGATTGCCTCCCTCGAAGACAGCAGACGTCAGGGTGAACGGGAGCTTGAGGAAGCACATGAACTCTTAAGACAGGCTGAAAAGATGCATAAAGATATGCAGAAGCAAATGATGGAGTATTACGAGAAAAAGGATACACTGTACGAAAAAGCTCAACAAAAAGCCACTGAAGTCGTTGAAAAGGCGAAGGCAGAAGCTGAACAAGTGATCAAGGATTTAAGAAAAATGCAGAAGGAAAAATCAGCTCAAATCAAAGAGCATGAACTGATCCAGGCGAAGAAACAATTGGAAGAAGCTGCACCTAAATTGAAAACGTCCGGTCAAAAGAAAAAAGTCAATCAAACGAAGCATGAATTAAAACCAGGGGACGAAGTCAAAGTCTTAAGCTTTGATCAAAAAGGCCACTTGGTTGAACGAGTGTCTGCGAAAGAATGGCAAGTACAGATGGGCATCATGAAAATGAAGGTGAAGGAATCAGATCTTGAATTCATTCAATCTCAACAGAAGG
This sequence comes from Rossellomorea sp. GCM10028870, assembly GCF_042666755.1. NCBI lineage: Bacteria > Bacillati > Bacillota > Bacilli > Caryophanales > Bacillaceae > Rossellomorea > Rossellomorea sp. GCM10028870. Next base: position 189,208 of record NZ_JBHTGN010000001.1, read on the forward strand.
TTGAAACCAAGCCACTGGCCACAGTGAAAGGGAAAGACTTTCACGTCAGCCTTGAGCTTGATCTACGTGGTGAGCGTTTTGAAAATGCGTTATCGAGAGTAGAGAAGTACATCGATGATGCACTCCTCGCAGGGTATCCCCGCGTTTCCATTATCCATGGGAAAGGTACTGGAGCTTTAAGACAGGGAGTTCAAGAGTACTTGAAAAATCACCGTTCGGTTAAAAACATTCGTTTTGGAGATGCAGGCGAAGGTGGAACGGGAGTCACGGTCGTTCAATTTAAATAAGACTCTGCCCATATGTACGAATTCTAAATAGGACGGCTTAATTAAATCGGTAAAGGGAGCTTTACGATGGAGAACTTTTGGGAAAATGAATTTGTTCAAACAGCTGGTAATTACAGTGTGGTCATTTTATGTTTGATTCTGTTCCTTGCCATTTTTGAATTGGTAACAAAGTATAGAAATTGGGAAGAAATAAAAAAGGGTAATATGGCCGTGGCGATGGCAACTGGTGGGAAAATATTTGGGATTGCGAATATTTTCCGCCACTCCATCAGCCACAATGATACCATCCTGACCACAATAGGATGGGGTGTGTTCGGCTTTTTTCTATTACTGATCGGCTATTTCATTTATGAATTTCTGACACCGAAATTTAAAATTGACGAAGAAATTGCAAATGATAACCGGGCGGTGGGCTTCATTTCATTAGTTATTTCAGTTGGTTTATCCTATGTAATAGGAGCCGGTATATCGTAAGGAGAGGGAATATGGAAACATTGGCAAAGGTTTTGCTCACTCTATGTGGGGGCTTTTTACTCGTTGGGATCATTTATATGCTGTTCTTTACGTAGCGTTTGAACCTATAACGAGATTCAACACGATCGATGGACTCTGTGAAGAGAACTTGAAGATTGAAACAATGCTAAAATAATAATAATGTACGAGCAGACTGTCATATGGTTGAATAGGCAGTCTTTTTTCTTTGATAAAATCATCTGCAAGGAAGGTCAAGCCTGAGAAGTAGGAAAAAAGTATCGAGTGGATTGATTTCAAATTGTAACTGAAGTCCCCTTATATTATAATAGTGAATAGAAGAAATTTTCTAAAAATTCACAAGGAGGGATAACAATGAATAAACCATGGTTTGCTGAATATCCAGCAGAGATTCCCACGGAGTTAAATTTAATCGAAAAACCACTGCAGTCCTATTTAACTGAAGCAGCTACCCTTTATAACAGTAAAGTTGCCATTCAATTTATGGGCAAGGAAATGACCTACAAAGAATTACATGAATCCGCACTCAAGTTCGCTCAGTACCTTAAATCACTGGGAATCAAGAAAGACGATCGGGTTGCGATCATGCTGCCGAATACTCCTCAATCCGTAATCGCGTACTATGGCATTCTCTACGCAGGTGGAATTGTCGTACAAACCAATCCCTTATATATGGAAAGGGAAATTGAATACCAAATGAAGGACTCAGGTGCCAAGGTGATCCTGACATTGGATATTCTATATCCAAGAGTGTCAAAAGTGATGAAGAATACCGGACTTGAGCACATTATTGTAACCGCTATCAAAGACTACCTTCCATTTCCTAAGAATCTCATCTACCCATTCATCCAGAAGAAACAATACGGCATTGTTGTGAAAGTGGACCATTCAGGACAGAATCATTTATTTACTGAGATCATGAAAACGGCCAAACCGGAAATTACACAACAGGCATTTGATTTTGAAAATGATGTGGCTCTACTTCAATACACAGGCGGGACGACAGGTTTCCCGAAAGGGGTTATGCTCACTCATAAGAACCTTGTCGCCAATGCTTCCATGTGTGATGCGTGGCTTTATAAATGTAAAAAAGGAGAAGAGCGGGTCCTTGGAATCCTTCCATTCTTTCATGTGTACGGAATGACAGCCGTTATGATATTATCCGTCATGCAGGGATATAAAATGATCTTACTGCCTAAATTTGATCCCGAAACGACCTTGAAAACCATTCAAAAGCAGAAACCGACCTTATTTCCCGGTGCACCTACCATCTATATCGGCTTGCTGAATCATCCTGAACTGAAGAATTATGACTTATCCTCCATCGATTCATGCCTTAGTGGAAGCGCGCCATTGCCTGTTGAAGTGCAGCAGCAATTCGAAGATGTCACCGGAGGGAAACTCGTTGAGGGCTATGGATTGACAGAATCTTCACCTGTCACTCATTCCAATTTCCTTTGGGATAAAGAAAGAATAAAGGGAAGCGTCGGAGTTCCTTGGCCGAGTACGGATGCAGCCATCTTCTCACTGGAAACAGGAGAACCGCTTCCACCGAACGAAATGGGTGAAATCGTCGTGAAAGGTCCTCAAGTGATGAAAGGTTACTGGAATCGTCCGGAGGAAACCGAACAAACGTTAAGGGATGGCTGGCTATTGACGGGGGATTTGGGTTATATGGATGAGAGAGGTTACTTCTATGTTGTGGATCGCAAGAAGGATATGATCATTGCCGGAGGCTTTAATATTTACCCACGTGAGATCGAAGAGGTCCTTTATGAACATCCTGCGATCCAAGAGGTTGTAGCTGCAGGCGTCCCAGATGAATACAGGGGAGAAACCGTAAAGGCGTATGTGGTCCTGAAAGAAGGAGAAGTCCTGACAGAGGAGGAACTCAACGAATTTGCCCGTAAATACCTGGCTGCCTACAAGGTGCCCCGGATTTATGAATTTAGAAAAGAGCTTCCCAAAACGGCTGTAGGAAAAATATTACGAAGAGCACTTGTAGAAGAGGAGCGCCAAAAGATAGAGGAAGAGCAGAAAACAAGTTAATTGAATACCATTGGCTTTTTCTTTTTGTTGTATAATTGGACAAGGTATCTCTTCTTGACAAGTAAAGAGAAACCTTTTATTATAAAAATATGAATGAACAGTCATTCATATTTTCTTAAGGCAGGTCAAGAACTCATGAAACGAAATAAACCTAAATACAAGCAAATTATCGATGCTGCTGTTATCGTTATAGCCGAAAATGGTTACCATCAGGCACAAGTGTCCAAGATCGCGAAGCAGGCCGGGGTCGCTGATGGAACGATTTATCTCTATTTTAAAAATAAAGAAGATATCCTGATTTCGTTGTTTAAAGAAAAAATGGTACTCTTTGTCGAAAAAATTGAGGAAGTTATAGCAGGAAAACAGACAGTTTCAGAGAAATTATTAGTGATGATTGAAAATCATTGTAAAATTCTGTCGGATGATCACCATCTAGCGATTGTAACACAACTGGAGCTCAGGCAATCCAATAAGGATATCCGTTTAAAAATCAATGATGTACTAAAAGGATATCTGCAATTAGTCGATAAAATTCTGATTAGCGGAATAGAATCGGGAGAGTTTTCAAGTGACCTGGATGTCCGGCTGGCTCGTCAAATGATTTTCGGGACTCTGGATGAAATGGTGACAACGTGGGTGATGAACGATCAGAAATATGACTTAGTAGCTCAAGTCCCTGCTATTCACAAACTATTACTTCATGGGTGTGGCGGCAGGAACTAAATTAGTTTAGGGGGATGAGAGATGGAAAGTTTATCATGGTCATTAGAGGGAAAGGTAGCAACGGTTCTAATCCAAAGACCTCCTGCTAATGCATTAGCCAGTGGACTTATTAAAGAAATCGATTCAGTTCTGGATGAGCTTGAAGAAAACGCCGATGTCAGAGTGATCTTACTGAAAGGTGAGGGACGCTTCTTCTCTGCGGGTGCTGACATTAAAGAATTCACGACGATTGAAAGTGGTGAAGAATTCTCTCAATTGGCGAAAAAAGGCCAGGACGTTTTTGAACGCATGGAGAACTTTTCAAAGCCTATCATTGCAGCGATTCATGGAGCCGCTTTAGGTGGAGGATTGGAGCTTGCAATGGGATGTCACATCCGATTGGTCAGCGAGAACGCAAAGCTTGGTTTACCAGAGCTTCAGTTAGGGCTTGTTCCTGGATTTGCCGGCTCCCAGCGCTTACCGAAATTGGTAGGAAGGGCAAAAGCGGCAGAAATGTTATTAACGAGTGAGCCAATCAGCGGAACTGAAGCTGTACAGTGGGGACTTGCCAATAAAGCATACCCTGAAGATCAGCTCTTCGATAAAGCGAAAGAAATGGCCGATAAGATTGCGAAGAAGAGCCCTGGAGCGATGAAAGCAGCCATTGAGCTGTTAAGTTATACAAAAGATGACCGTTTCTATGAAGGTGTAATGAGAGAATCGGATCTTTTCGGTGAAATATTTGTATCAGCTGATGCCAAAGAGGGTATTTCAGCGTTTGTTGAAAAGCGTGAACCGCACTTTAAAGGCTAGAATACATTCTTGTAATATAGTAAACTCTTATTGAGGGGCAGTCTTGAATGGACGTTTCTGTTCAAGCTGCCCATTCAAAGGGGTTAAATTGTCGAAATCTTTTTAAGGGAAAGAATGTTTACATTATTAGGAGGGACTTACGAATGAACATCTATGTACTTTTGAAAAGAACGTTTGATACTGAGGAGAAAATTTCGATCCAAAACGGTCAAATTGCTGAAGATGGAGCTGAATTTATCATAAATCCTTACGATGAATATGCAGTGGAAGAAGCTATTCAAGTACGCGATGCACATGGTGGAGAAGTGACGGTCGTGTCAGTTGGCGGAGAAGAAAGTGAGAAGCAACTGAGAACCGCTTTGGCGATGGGGGCAGATAAAGCAGTCCTTATCAACACAGAAGACGATCTTGATTATGGAGATCAATTCACTACAGCGAAAATTTTGGCCCACTATTTAAAAGAGCAGGAAGTAGACTTAATTCTTGCAGGTAATGTTGCCATTGATGGTGGATCTGGACAAGTTGGTCCCCGTGTAGCTGAACAACTTGATATCCCTTATGTAACAACGATCACGAAATTGGAAATTGATGGTGAAACGGTTACAGTCACTCGTGATGTAGAAGGGGATTCAGAGGTGATTGAAACATCTCTACCATTGTTAGTAACGGCACAACAAGGTTTGAATGAGCCGCGCTATCCATCACTGCCAGGAATCATGAAGGCAAAGAAAAAGCCTCTTGATGAAGTGGAACTTGATGATTTAGATTTAGATGAAGATGAAGTAGAAGCTAAAACAAAAACAATTGAAATCTACCTTCCACCGAAGAAGGAAGCAGGTAAAGTGTTAGAAGGCGAATTGGATGCTCAAGTATCAGAGCTTGTTTCACTTCTTCGTAATGAAGCGAAAGTTATATAAGGCAAGGTCACAGGAATAACTAACATTCAGGGGGTATTTAACATGGCGAGAAAAGTATTAGTACTTGGAGAAGTTCGTGACGGATCATTACGTAATGTTTCCTTTGAAGCAATTGCGGCAGGTAAAACAGTATCTGAAGGCGGAGAAGTAGTAGCCGTTTTAATTGGTAAAAGTGTAAGCGCTTTAGGAGAAGAATTGATTCAGTATGGAGCAGACAAAGTAGTGGTTGTCGAAAACGATAAGCTGGAACAATATACTTCAGACGGTTATTCACAAGCGATTCTTTCTGTGATTGAGGAAGAGAAACCAGAAGGAATTATCTTTGGACATACAGCCCTTGGGAAAGACTTATCTCCTAAAGTGGCAAGCAAATTAAGTTCAGGATTGATCTCGGATGCGACAGACCTTGAGGAAGCTGGCGGGAACCTCGTTTTCACAAGACCGATTTACTCAGGCAAAGCATTTGAAAAGAAAATCGTGACTGACGGATTGATTTTTGCGACGATTCGCCCTAATAACATCGAGCCATTAGCGAAAGATGAGTCACGTACAGGAGAAGTCACTTCCCTTTCCGTTGACATCAAGGACTTACGTACAATCATTAAAGAAGTCGTTCGTAAAGCAAGCGAAGGTGTAGACTTATCTGAAGCGAAAGTCATTATTGCCGGCGGGCGTGGAGTGAAAAGTGAAGATGGATTCAATCCCCTTAAGGAACTGGCAGATGTACTTGGTGGAGCTGTTGGGGCATCTCGTGGAGCATGTGATGCCGATTACTGTGACTATTCCCTACAGATTGGTCAAACAGGTAAAGTGGTAACGCCTGACCTCTATATTGCATGTGGTATTTCTGGAGCAATCCAGCATTTAGCAGGGATGTCGAATTCTAAAGTCATCGTTGCGATCAATAAAGATCCTGAAGCGAACATCTTTAACGTAGCGGATTATGGAATCGTGGGTGACCTGTTCGAAGTAGTACCGATGCTGACTGAAGAGTTTAAGAAGCTTAAAGTATCTTCTTCTTAATTCAATTCACGTTTCAAGTAGCGTCTAGAGGGTATGAGCATATTATGTAGTGAAAATAAGGATGCAGCCGGACGGCTGCTCCTTATTTTTCTTCCCTGTATATTCCGTTATTTGAAGGGAATATTACCTACGAGCAGATAAATAGCATCCCCAAAAAAACGGTGATATACTAACGTTACATTCAAAGGAGGCGCATATAAATGGCAATTACACATGCTACTGATCAATCATTCTCAACTGAAACAAATTCCGGACTGGTATTAGCGGATTTCTGGGCACCTTGGTGTGGACCTTGTAAAATGATCGCTCCAGTACTGGAAGAGTTAGATGGAGAAATGGGCGACAAAGTGAAAATCGTCAAAGTTGACGTTGATGAAAATCAGGAAACAGCAGGTAAATACGGGGTAATGAGTATCCCGACTTTAGTTGTCCTTAAAGACGGCGAAGTTGTAGACAAAGTAATCGGTTTCCAACCTAAGGAAGCACTTGCTGAACTATTAAACAAACACGTATAAGAAATTTCAAAACACCGGGGCTGTCATGACAGCCCCGGTGTTTTTTTGTTATGGGTGTTGTGGTTTGGTTCATACGTGAAAGGGTATTGTGGTGCCTGTGTTCACAATTTGGCACAACTAATCTAGAAACTGGCACAACAAACGCCGAAACTGGCACAACAAACATCAAAAGTGGCACAACAAATGCCGAAACTTGCACAACCACAACGCTTCACACACTAACCCGATTAAAAATACCCCTAGCTAACCTCAATATCAGTCTTAAAAGCGATTCCTAATCAATAATATGCACGTCCAGAATGTACAAAATCACCAATTCATTAGATGCTTGTCGCCTCAGATCGAGCACTGTCGCTTTTGTTTGAACAAAATTTTCAAAAAACGTTGACTATGAGAATCATTCTCGATATAATTTTAAATGGAAATGAAAATCATTATCATTTATTTATTCAATTCATTCTGGGGGTACATACATATGAAAAAGAGAGACTTATCCAAAATTTTTGCAGCATTTCTTCTAACAGGTTCTGTATTAGCGGGTTGCGGTAGCGCATCTGAAGAACCGAAAGAAGCAGATCAATCGTCTGAAGAGAAGAAAGAAGAACCAAAAGAAGAAGCAAAAGACGAAATGACACTTAATGCAGAATCACAAGTTAAAGCGTATTCAGATATGAAAGCTGAATTAGAGAAGATGAAAGAAGACAAGGAAGTAAATTGGGACACTGTCAATGACATTTATACTTCTGAACTGCAAGCATCGGTAAATGAAGTGAATGGTGAATTTTCTCAAGGGATTGAAGCGGCTATTTCCGGTGGTCAATCAGGTGAGCTTGAGAAAAACGTTGCACGTCAAATCATAGATAAATTAACACAATCGTATTTCTATCAAGTTCAAAAAGGATTACAAGGTCAAGCGGGGGAAGATCTGGAGGCTGATAAAGCGGATGATGCCAAAGCAAAGTTTGCTGAGGTCAAGTACTTAGCAGAAAATGTATTCATCCCTACAGCTGAAAAGCGTGATAGCTTATATGAGTTATCAGGTGAATCCAGCATGGTAGAAACCATTAACAACGGTCTATCTCTACAGGAAGAGGCATTGGCTGATTCAAATGCGGAAGATTTCGCTGTTTATAAGCAAGTGACAGATAAATCGATCTATCAAAGCTATTACCTTGCTTCAAATTCGTATGCTGAAAAAATCAGCAAAGCGGTTGAGGAAGGAAATTCGGAAGAGTTAGCGATTATGCAAGCAGAAGGATATGGTTTCCTCCAGGCTATTAAAGGATCTTTAGCTGGTGGAGATGAGGCGGCTGCGAATGAATTGGATTCCATCTTCTCATTAGAAAATGATCCATCCACGATTGATGCTGAAAAAGTAAATTCACTTTATACTAAAGCAATCAAAGGTAAAGCAGCAGGATATCATGAAGAAGCTGCAGAAGTTGTAGAGTCTGGTGATGTTGCGACAGCAAAAGTAGAGGCAATGGAAGGCAATATGTTTGTTAAAATGCTAGAGGTGAACGTGAAGAATCAACTTGGAGAAGAGAAGTCACAAGAGCTGTTTGATCTTTCTCAAAAATGGTTTGAAGCGATTTCTTCTGAAAAAGCAGATGAAGCAAAACAGTACAGTGAAGCTATTCTTAACATCCTGAATCAATTATAATCTAGTATATAGAGGCTGGCCCGTTAAATGGGGTCAGTCTCTATTTGTAAGTAATTTTTATTCTCCAGTGGGAATTGTGCTAAACTAAACCTATTGTCTAAAAGTCAAGAGAGTGTGATGAAAGTGAAAATAGTGATTACAGGTGGTGCAGGATTTATCGGGATGCACCTTACCAAAAGACTCATGAGTAAGGATTATCAGGTTTCAATCATTGATTGTTTCCATGCTTATTATTCAACCGATCGAAAGAAACAGCATTTGAAAGAGATACAATTCCCTACAGGGGATTTATACGAGGTTGATTTAACAGATCGTGATAAGACCAAAGCAATCATCCATAAATTAAAGCCCGACGCGGTTATTCATTTAGCCGCATTGCCGGGAGTGGCCTATTCATTGGAAGAGCCACTGAAATATGTTGATTATGATATTAAAGCAACGATTAATACAATAGAGGCTTGTGGAGAAGCGGGAGTCAAGCGCTTTTTGTTCGCTTCATCCTCCTCTGTTTATGGAGATGAACCGGGAAGGGCGTTAAAGGAAGAGGATGCAGATGGGAGGACTATTTCTCCATATGCAGCTTCTAAATGGAGTGCAGAAAGCTTCTGCCATATGTATGCACATATGTACGATATGCATGTGAACATTCTTCGTTTCTTTACGGTGTATGGCCCATGGGGAAGACCGGATATGGCGATCCCTAAATTCATATCGAAACTTCTAAAGAACGAGTTCATCTCCATTTTTGGCAGTGATAGTGGACGGGACTATACGTATATCGACGATATCATCCACGGGATTGAATTAACCTTACAAAAGGGAAAAAGAGGAGAAACCTATAATCTGGGAAGTGGTCGGGTAGTGAAAATGACTAGATTGTTAGAGATTCTTCGTACCCATTTTCCTGAAATGAACGTGGACTACGACACGTACCGTATGGGGGATGTTCTTTCTACTCATTCAGATATTTCCAAGGCTCAATCGCACTTGGGATATTTTCCAACCACCACCATTGAAGACGGAATAGGGAATACCATTCTGTGGGCAAAGCAAAATGAGAAGCATTTATAAATCTTTTACGTACATAATCGGAATCGGGATCCTTTGCTACTTTATATGGTTCATTGCAACAGGTTGGGACCATCTGCAGTTTAAACGACTTTTATCTCAACTGATTCTTCATCCCGTCTTGGTGATGTCGGGGATGTTCATTTATGGTTCATCTTTTTATTTAAAAGGCATAGCCACGAAAAAACTATTAGGTGATAGCATCAAGCTTTCCAGTGCCATGTATGGGCTTTGGTACAGCTTGGCACTTAATCATCTACTGCCAGTCAAAGGCGGCGATGTGATTCGTTCGTATATTTTATATGAAAGAGAAGGATTGTCTAAATCAGCTTCGGCACAATCTGTTATTATAGTAAGGTTGATGGATATTCTCTCACTTTGTCTACTGGTGTCATTGGGGATATCGTTTGTAGCATTAGAAAATCCATTATCACCAGATGTCATTTTAGCTGTCGGAGGAATCACCCTGGCGATAGGGGTGGTCTCTTATTACAAACGTCAATTCCTCCATCATCAATGGAATGTCATGCTCTCCCTCATAAAGGGGAGGGGATTTTTCTATGCATTTTTCCTTGTTTTTATTAGTTGGATATTGGAAGCGGCCCTTCTGCTGTCTGTTTGCATCGCAACGAATACAGGAATCTCCACTTTTCAAGGGATATGGGTGAATAGTCTGACCATACTCGGGCAGGTTTTTCAAATTACTCCCGGTGGGCTTGCGAACTATGAAACGATCATGGCTTTTGGTCTCAGCCAATTCTCAATACCGATGGAAACAGGAATGGCAATCGCGGTTTTGACACATGGAATAAAATTCGCTTTCTCATATTCTGTTGGACTATATGCACTATTGAAACATCCTATTTCACCAACTCTTATAAAAAATTCAAGAAAAAGAAAAGGAGGGGCATGAAGTGAAAAGCGCCTCTAAGTTTGAAAAGGTAGCAGCACGCTGCTGGAATTTATTAAATGAAGGAAAGCCCTTCACACCCATTTTTACGGTAGGTACGATGCTTCTCTTTCATCTTGGTGATTTTGCATCGCTATCATTTTGGCTGAATTTCACGATTAGTTTAGCGATCACCCTGCCACTTTTTATATTATTTTTTGTTTATGACTTCCCCTTGTTTTTAAGAAACTATCTGTGGATACCGATTGTGGCTTATTTAATCATTGGATGGGAATGGAATCTCGCGTTATCCCTGTTAGGAATCGGTCTTTACTTTTTCTTCACGATTTTATTCTGGGGAACATTATATTACCACCTCCGCATCGGAACATCGTGGCTCAACTTCACAAGGTTCTGGAAGCTCGTATTGAAGAACAGTGACTCTACAAGTGGTAATGCTCAGGAGCAGCTTCCTAAATTTCTATTATTACTGGCTTACTGGCAGTACACGTACTCACTCCTCGATACAAGCCAGCAGCTGCCAATCGTTCAGTTCTTAAGCTTCTTTGGAGGTCTTCTGGTTTTCACATTCATTCTTCACCGTTATTTATTCGACTGGAAGCCCAAGATGTATGAAGAATATGCTAAAGATGCAGAAGATTGGAAAGAAGATCGGGCAGATCGTGTCGTGGTCATCGTAGTGGACGGAATGAGGAAGGAACGTTTTCAAGAAGCGGAAACCCCGTTTTTGGATTCCCTCAAGGCAGAAGGAACAGAATTCTCCAACATGGAGACGGTCTATCCTGCCCGCACGGTTGTCTGCTTTTCATCCATGTTCACCGGGACGTATCCATACGAACACGGGATCACCTCGAATATGGTTTGGAAGCTGGGGATTAAAGTCGAAAGCATTTTTGACTCTTTACGTAAAGTAGGGAAGAAGGGAAGGCTATTAGGGGTTGCCCATCTGGTCGATTCCATGGGGTCTGACGTTGATACGTTCACAGCCGTCATGCATAACGATAAAGCCGATCCAACAATCATGAAAAAAGCGAAACATATCATGAAAGAGCAAGATCCGGATTTATTCATCGTACAAATGATCGGGACCGATCAAACCGGTCACAGTCGCGGGGTTTTATACGACGAGTATTTACAAAAAATAAATGAAGCAGACCGATTGATTGAAGACTTTGTCCAATGGATGAAAGAGGAAGGCAAGATGGATAACACAACATTATTTATCTGTGCCGATCATGGACAGGCTGATGGAATCGGAGGACACGGACATCTTGATGAAGGAGAACGATTCGTGCCATTTATCATGCATGGACCTAATATCCATAAGGGACGCAAGGTGGAATCAAAGCATAGCCTTGTTTCCATGGCCAGCACCATCGCTCATATTCTGGGAGCACCATTCCCCAGCCATGCACGTGGACCTGTTTTAGAAGAAGCATTTAGAAGAAAGGAAGAACATCGTGAATAAACAGAAGGTTGTTGTTTTTTTGCCTGCTTATAACGAAGAAGAAACCATCGGGGATGTCATCCGTGACATTCCCAGGGAGTTTCATCCTGATGTTCAGGTGGAAGTACTTGTCGTGAATGATGGGTCGACCGATGACACCGTTAAGGTTGCAGAAGAAGCAGGAGCAGACTATATCGTACATATGGAACGTAATTCAGGCTTAGGTGCGGCAGTAAGAAGAGGGTTAAAGGAATCACTGCTAAAAGGGGCGGATATCGGTGTCATGATTGATGCGGATGGAGAATACCCTGCATCTCAAATACCTGAGCTGTTAGAGCCGATCTTTACAAATCAGTCAGATTATACAATGGGATCCCGCTTTAAGGGGACCATCGACGGGATGAGAATCCATCGACGCCTCGGCAATTATTTTTTTACCTTACTACAATGTGTGTTGCTGAGAACCTGGATCTATGATGGTCAGTCAGGGATGAGGGCGTTCTCTAAACAAGTAATGGAACATGCAGAAATCATTCATGACTATAATTATGCTCAAGTGGTGACTCTAAATATCATGCGTAAAGGTTTCAGAATGACGGAGGTGCCGATTGAATATAGAGTTAGGACGAAGGGACAGTCCTTCATCAAGTTCAAAGCCTATATGTTTAATGTGCTTCCGGCTATCGTAAAAGAAATGAAACGGCCTGTTGAAAAAGTGGATATAGATTATAATGTTCACAAAATTTCTGCAACATCCATTGAAGGCCTTTAAAATCGTATTGACAAGTATAATGATAATCATTATCATTGAAAATACAGGAGGATTTCCGTATGAAAAAAAGCCTTTTTTTTAGTCTTTCACTGATATTTATTCTCAATTACATATTTATCCCGTCGCAGGCATCTGCTTATTCTTATGGGGATCCAGGAGAAGAGAAAATCGCTGAAGCGTATAAAGAGCTGGAAAACAGCTTAGCAAATGATGACTGGGATACCGCGAAGAAAATATATGATTCGTATGAAAAGGATTTTGAGCTGTATTTTTCAAAGGTGCAGCCCGACATAAACAAAGCGTTCGAGGAAAAAGACAAGGATCTTTTATTAGAAAGCTGGAGAGCGGCATTGATGCTGAATATCGAAAGAAGACTGCATTTTGCCCAAGAGCAGTTTGATGACTATGGCCAGGCAAAGCTTCTCCTTGCAAAGGCAAGAGGTACCTTTAATGTTTTAGAACCTTTTATGGTGGAAGAAAAGGGCCAGGAAGATGCAGATAAAATCTATGCTTCATTTGATTCTGCGTTAAATTCTTTGGGCAATCCGGGATTGTTTGGAATCGGAAGCAAGGATAATGATCCCGAGGCTTTCGATAAAGAAGTGGAATCAATCATCGATAGCTTGAGACCGTTATTTCCGATTCCTTCTGAAAAAGCGGATGAAAGTCATTTAAACGAGGAGAATCTTGGGTTTTTAGATGGGATTGGTGAAGGAGGAAGTTCCAGCTTCTGGCTTTACTTCTCAATTGCTCTGATTTTGATTCTCATTGTTCTGATTACGATCAATAAGCGTAAAAATAAACAGTAGCACCGAGGTAACAAAGGGGGAAATAAATTGGATTTCCAAGCATTTTTGATCACACTGAGAGAGTCTTTAGAAGCGATTCTTATTGTAGGGCTGATTCTTTCTTATCTTACAAGATTGAAAGCAGACAAATATAAGAAATGGGTATACGTGGGAGTATTGCTTGCTCTTGTATCCAGCTTTTTAGTCGCTTTACTGTTCCAAGTCGTCTTGACAGGTTTTGCAAGCTTTGGAGCGGAAGTATATTTAAAGGTCGGAATCATGTTTGCCTCTGTACTTCTGCTGACTCATATGGTTGGCTGGATGAGGAAACAGTCTAAAGGAATTAACACGGAAATGGAGAAGAAAATCAATGCGGCCCTGACGGCAGGAAGTGTATCCGCCATGATTATTCACTCTTATCTCATTGTTCTTCGTGAAGGTGTCGAAACCGTGTTTTTCTTCGCTGCCATCAGTGGAGGAGACGTAACGAAAGTATTCACAAGTTACGGAGCGCTTAGTGGATTATTACTTGCCACGGTTCTCGGTTATGCGTTCTTCTCAGGTGCAATGAAATTCAAATTGAAAACGTTCTTTAATGTGACAGGTTTGCTGATTATGTTCATCGCAGCCGGCTTACTTGTTCAAGGAGTAGGAATTCTGCAGGATCTTGGGATAATGGGGTCAGTATATACAACAGCAGAAGGAAAACCAGCGGAAGTATATAATCTTGTGGAGATTATGCCTGAACACTTTCAAGATGAGCTTCACTATGAGAGAGACACAGGTAATGAGGTTCTGATCAGTGGTCAAGTCGGTCTGTTCATGGCGGCAATGTTCGGCTATAGCCACAACCCGACGATCGAACAGGTGCTTGCCTATTGGTTCTACTTCGGATTCGTATTCTTATGGATTTACCTGATCCGAACGGATAAACTCATTAACCCATTTAAACGGAAGTCCGTGCCTGCAGGGATCGAACAACAGAAAAAGACAATCAAAAAATCGGATAATGTGAATTCAATAAATGCTTAAATCCCCCTGAACCAACTCATGATTGGAAACCATTCTTAGAAAGCCTTACAATAGGCTAAGAAGGTTTTCAAACTGAGTTGGTTTTTATTTGGAGAGAAACAGGAGAAAATCAATGACCGATAAACATTTGAACAAATGGTTGATTAGTATACTGGTTGTTTTCAGCCTGTACTTTATATACAGACTTATATTGCTTCCGCCCTATGCTTCAAGCTGGGACGAAGTCGATTATGCTCTCGGAGTCATCGAATTTGATTTATTGAAGATGCAGCCTCATTTTCCAGGGTATCCTTTTTTTATTTTCGGGGGAATGATGGTTCACATCTTTATCGATGACCCGGTTCTATCGCTTCAGCTTTTTAATACGATATTGATGGTTAGCTCGATTTTTCCTGTTTATTGGCTATTCGGCCATTACCTTGGGAGAAAAAAGGCCATCATTGCGACGCTTTTCCTATTTTCCCTTTCATATCCGAGCACGATGACCGTTCAAGCAATGAGCGAAGGTGCCGCTATCGCAGTGTTATGGTGGTACTTATGGAGCCTGCACAGGGCTGTCATACAGAAGACGAAGGATGCGGCTGTTCTTCCCATTCTCTTATTAGCCATCTTGATGGGAATCCGGTTATCCTATATCGGTTTTGGTGTGGGGATCCTATACTATTGGTTTGTGTTTTTGAAGGAGAGCGGAAATAGTTCAGAAAAAGTGAAAGCCATCGCTTTTCATCTGATTCTCCTCCTACTCTCTCAAGGGGTATGGCTATCGGCTTTGGCAGCCAATGCAGGAAGTCTCCATACCCTGTTGCAGATTGCCTTTGGGTTTACAGACGGACACTTTACTGAATGGGGAGGAACGGTAGAGCCCGATACAGGATTTTTTGATAGATTAGGGAAATATATATTTATCAATATAGGTTGGAACGGATTATTTACTCAATCACTTTCCATCGTGGTCATCACGTTGCTCCTCTTTCTAGTTACGGGTAAAAATGGAGGAAGGTGGACGAAACCTGGTACAGGCGTTACATTACTCCTGATTGCATTCAGCTCCTATTTTTTCTGGGGCCTATTTGCTCAAAATATTGATAAGCCGAGACATATTCTACCTCTGGCCTTATTACTCGGATTTTTCTTATTAACTGGATGGATGAAAAAACTTAGTACCTTGAAGATGATCATCCTGAGCCTGTGGTTTATTTTGCATATAGGAACAAGTGTGAGTGTGTTGTCAGGCTACCACTCTTCACCACCAGCAGTATATAAAACTGCGTCATTCTTCGAGGAGAAAAATGATGAAATTCCCCTGATAGTGTACACATGGGAAGAAACAAGGGTATACTCGTATCTTGATGTACCGTACTCACATAAGCGCGTGTTAACGTATGCTCAATTTCTTCAAGACATTGAGCATACACAAAAAGAGATCTATCTGACCGATGCAGTGGTTAATGGATTTAAACAACAGGGTATTGAAAACCTTGATCGAAAAATAGAAAAAGTCCAATCATTTCATTCACAGGAGTTATTCGATCCTGTTTATTCAACCATCACAGTCTATAAATGGGTGGACAAGAAGGGAGAGAGACAATGAACCCAACCATAACCAATAAATTAGCTCTATTACCAGATCAGCCCGGATGTTATTTAATGAAGGACAGGCAAGGCACGATTATTTACGTGGGAAAAGCAAAAGTATTGAAGAATCGTGTTCGGTCCTATTTTACGGGTTCTCATGATGCAAAGACTCAACGCTTAGTAGGAGAAATAGAGGACTTTGAATACATCATGACCTCATCTGATCTGGAAGCCCTTGTACTCGAGATGAATCTAATCAAAAAATATGATCCTAAGTACAATGTCATGTTAAAGGATGATAAAAGCTATCCTTTTATTAAATTAACGAACGAAAGGCACCCAAGGCTCATCACTACCCGTAAAGTTCAAAGGGGGAAAGGGCGGTACTTTGGTCCTTATCCAAACGTAGGAGCCGCTAATGAAACGAAAAAGCTGCTGGATCGTTTGTATCCGTTACGGAAATGTTCCACCCTTCCCGATCGGGCGTGTTTGTACTATCACATGGGCCAATGTCTTGCTCCTTGTATTAAAGAAGTGAGCAAAGATACGTACCGTGAAATGACTGACGAAATATCCCGATTCTTAAATGGAGGCTACAAGGACATTAAGAATCAACTAACGGTGAAAATGAATGAAGCATCTGAAAATCTGGAATTTGAAAGAGCGAAGGAATTCCGTGATCAAATACTCCACATTGAAGCGACGATGGAAAAGCAGAAAATGACCATGACTGATTTCACCGATCGCGATGTATTTGGCTATTCGGTCGATAAAGGCTGGATGTGTGTACAAGTATTCTTCGTACGACAAGGTAAGCTTATTGAACGGGATGTGTCACTGTTCCCTCTATACAATGAACCCGAGGATGAATTTCTTACTTTCTTAGGACAGTTTTATTCAAAATCCAATCACTTTAAGCCAAAGGAAATATTTTTGCCTGAAGTGATTGATGAGGAACTGGCTGCTAAGCTGTTAGACGTGAAAATCACCCAGCCAAAGCGGGGGAAGAAGAGAGAGCTGGTGAAGCTTGCTGAGAAAAATGCGAAGCAGGCCCTTGAAGAAAAGTTCGCCCTAATTGAAAGAGATGAGGAAAGAACGATTAAGGCAATTGAACGTCTTGGTGAACATATGGGCATATATACTCCCTTCCGGATCGAAGCATTTGATAACTCGAATATTCAAGGTTCCGATCCCGTGTCTGCCATGATTGTGTTTCTTGACGGGAAACCCGCGAAGAAAGAGTATCGAAAGTACAAAATCAAAACCGTCAAGGGTCCCGATGATTATGATTCCATGCGGGAGGTTGTTCGCAGAAGGTATACGAGAGTCTTGAAGGATGGTCTCCCTTTACCGGATCTCATCATTATCGATGGCGGGAAAGGGCAGATTGAAGCGGCGAGGGATGTCATTGAGAATGAATTAGGTTTGGATATTCCTCTTGGCGGCCTTGCGAAAGACGATAAGCATCAGACGTCAGAACTGCTGTATGGGAATCCTTTGGAAATTGTTCCTCTTGAAAAGCGAAGTCAGGAATTTTATTTGCTGCAACGGATTCAGGATGAAGTTCACCGATTTGCCATCACGTTCCACCGCCAGCTCAGAGGGAAAAGCGCCTTCCAGTCCACCCTGGATGAGATTGACGGCATCGGACCGAAGCGTAAGAAGCAGCTTCTTAAACATTTTGGTTCCATGAAGAAAATGAAAGAAGCGACGGTGGAGGAGTTTATTGAGATAGGGATTCCGGAAGCTGTTGCGAAGGTTTTGAATGAGAAGTTGAAGTAAAGGATATTAGAATCTAAGTGTTGTTGATTATGGTCTTAGTTTACGTGCAATTAGCTGTCAAATTCAGTATGTCTTCCCACTTATCCCATAAAGTCTTTGTTGCATTAGAAGCACAGAGTGGATTGTAGCGGAAGGCACTTTACTCCTGCGGGAAATAGAGGAAAGGTCGAGACCCCGCAGGGCAAAGCCCTAGGAGGCTCGACTTCCTCCCCGCGGAAAGCGAGCACCTGCAGCGGAAATCAACCACCGCATGCTCATTCAATACAGCTCACGAAAGAATAATAAAATGAAATATTGTTTCAATTAGACATTGAATCAATATTTCCCCTGTGCTATAATTAACAAAAATTTATAACATTATCACTTTTTAAAGTGGTGATAGAGGTGCGAGCTTCAAGAGTACAGGCAAAGAGGAGTATGAGCTCCGTTGAGATGCCTGAAAAGGGGAGATTCGCCGAAGTGGTTTCAGTCTCATGCTGATTCCGCTGGTTCTACGTTTAAGAAATGTAGGATTGTCAAGATGATTCAATCTTGGAGAGCTATCTCACAATGCCGATGAACCTATTTTGTTTGTTCTGCTGTATGTTCATAAAGCAATGAGATATTATTCTCATTGCTTTTTTTATTATCCAGCACAGGAACTTTTCTTGGAAAAGAACCTGTTCTATGAACGTGTAGGATGATTGTGATTGTACTCTTCACCATCAAAAAATGAGTCGTGAATTTTCACTCAATGAGAAAGAGGGAGAAGCTATGAGTATTATTGTTCAGAAATTCGGTGGGACTTCAGTAGGTTCTGTAGAAAGAATTCAAAATGTTGCGTCAAGAATTGCGGAAGAAAAAGAAAGAGGTAATGATGTAGTGGTGGTGGTATCTGCCATGGGGAAAACGACGGATACCCTCGTTGGATTGGCAAGGGAAATTACATCACAACCGAGTAAAAGAGAAATGGATATGCTGCTCTCAACCGGGGAACAGGTGACCATTTCACTCCTTACGATGGCTCTGATCCAAGCAGGACATGATGCCATCTCCTTTACAGGCTGGCAGGCCGGGATTGAAACGGAATCCGTTCATAGCAATGCGAGGATTACCAATATTCATACTGAAAAGATGATGGACCACCTCCAATCCGGGAGAGTTGTGATTGTAGCCGGATTCCAGGGCATGACAGAAACGGGTGAAATCACAACACTCGGCCGCGGTGGATCGGATACAACTGCCGTAGCGATTGCAGCTGCCCTGAAAGCAGAGCGTTGTGACATTTATACAGACGTAGACGGGGTATATACGACAGACCCGCGTTATATTAAAGGGGCAAGAAAGTTACCGTCCATTTCCTATGATGAAATGCTGGAACTGGCTAATTTAGGGGCTGGAGTCCTGCATCCACGGGCAGTGGAATTTGCCAAGAATTATCAAATTCCGTTAGAGGTCAGGTCAAGTATCGAAAAAGTTGAAGGAACGTATATTGAGGAGGAAGCAAGCATGGAACAAAACTTAATTGTGAGAGGCGTAGCCTTTGAAGCTGAAATTACACGTGTCACTGTATTTGGACTGGGTAACGCATTAACTGGACTATCTTCAGTGTTTACCACTTTAGCCAAAAATCATCTGAATGTAGACATTATCATTCAAAGCCAGACCGATCAGAATACGACCAATTTATCATTTTCGATTAAAGAACAGGATTTGGAGGAGACCCTCGCTGTTCTGGAACGAAACAAAGAGCAATTAGGCTTCACCCATGTTGAACATGAAAGTGAGCTTTCCAAAGTATCCATCGTGGGCTCCGGTATGATCTCAAATCCAGGTGTTGCAGCGGAAATGTTCGAAGTATTAGCTCAAAATGACATCGTGGTGAAAATGGTCAGCACCTCTGAAATCAAAGTATCTGCAGTGGTAGACGAGAAAAATATGCAAAAAGCGGCAGGCGTCCTACATACTGCATTTAACCTGGACGCGGTGAAGATGGAAGAAATCACGCTATAATACTAAAGCAGCATAGAACGGGACAAGTGAAAAAGGGTTGCCCCATCAAGTGGGGCAACCCTTTATTAAAGAATTAAAAGTATGTTGTTCAGGACTATTCTACTTTATCTTTTTCGTCCCATCTTACAATCACTTTAACTGAATGACTCCGTTTATGTAGTTCGTCAGCAGCTTCTGCCACACATTTTTTTTGTAACTGTATTTGTTCGGCAAGAAAGCCCGTTTCCAGTTTAAATGTGACATCCGACTTTAAGGAAAGGCGTCGTTCTATCACCGGTCCGCTTATTTCAAAGGTCATCTCATTCTTTTTTTGTTCCAGCAGTGCAAGAGTTCCCCAGCCGGCTTCATCGAAAAACGATACCAGTTCTTCTGATGACTGAAGGGGGAATTTCCGAGAGAGCTGTTTTCCACCCCAGTATAAAATATCGGGTGTATGCTTTCCTAAAATTTCTGGAATCAACATGTCACGTAAAATTTCATATCCGAAGATTGGAACGGACGGTTGATGTACTTCTTCTTTTTTCTGTTCCAAGTAAATCCCCTCTTTCTATAAAACTATTATATACATGAAAAGGGGAATTATCATCCCATACTTCGAAAAAATAACCATGGGATATTTTGGTGGTATAACTTTTATTTGATATTTATTTGAATTTTCGAACATTTAACAAGGCAATACCTCATCTTTTTTGTTATCAATATATTAAAAATATTTTTGCGATATTGTCGAATTTATGTATACGTTTTCTTGACGCTTCCACTCCTTGGGAGTAAAATGAACATGTCACATAATTGTTACAATATAAAATATGTATCGTCGTCTAGTCATTCTTAGAAAATGCATTAGAAAACGAATTCATATTTTATCATTAAGGGGGGTAAATCATGGCTGGAAATCGAGAATTTAATTATCGCAGGCTTCATTCATTGCTAGGTGTTATTCCAGTTGGATTATTTTTAACACAACATTTAGTCGTGAACCATTTTGCCACTGGTGGGGAAGAATCATTTAACCAAGCGGCACACTTTATGGAAAGTCTTCCTTTCCGTTATTTCCTTGAAATTTTTATCATCTTCCTTCCATTGTATTTCCATGCAATCTACGGAATTTACATTGCATTCACTTCTAAGAACAATGCAAGTAAGTTTGGCTATTTCCGTAACTGGATGTTTTTACTTCAACGTGTTTCCGGAGTAATCACATTTATTTTCGTTACATGGCATGTGTGGGAAACGAGAGTTGCGGCAGCATTCGGAGCTGAAGTGAACTTTCAAATGATGGAAAACATCTTATCAAATCCATTCATGCTAGGGTTTTATGTACTGGGTGTTCTTTCAACGATTTTCCACTTTGCGAATGGTCTTTGGTCATTCTGCGTAAGCTGGGGAATTACCGTTTCACCTCGTTCTCAATTAATTGCTACATATGTTACGATCGGAATTTTTGTAGCGTTATCGGTTGTCGGTATGCGCGCAATTTTCGCCTTCGTATAAGAAGAAATAGATACAAGTCTAATAGATTCAGTAAATGCTCTGAAGTATGGTAGGAAAAGGAGTGAGTCACGATGAGTAAAGGGAAAATCATCGTTGTCGGTGGCGGTTTAGCCGGCCTGATGGCCACAATTAAAGCAGCAGAAAAAGGAACGCAAGTAGATTTATTCTCACTGGTACCCGTTAAGCGTTCTCACTCTGTATGTGCACAAGGTGGTATTAACGGAGCCGTTAATACTAAGGGAGAAGGAGACTCTCCTTGGGAACATTTTGATGATACAGTGTATGGTGGGGATTTCTTAGCGAATCAACCGCCGGTTAAAGCAATGACTGAAGCGGCACCAGGAATTATTCATTTACTCGATCGTATGGGAGTAATGTTTAATCGTACACCGGAAGGGTTACTGGATTTCCGTCGTTTCGGTGGAACACAGCATCATAGAACCGCTTTCGCCGGTGCAACGACTGGTCAGCAATTATTATATGCTCTGGACGAGCAGGTTCGTCGTCATGAAGTAGCAGGACTAGTGGATAAATTCGAAGGCTGGGAATTCCTTGGCGTCGTGGTAGATGACGAAGGAGTGGCAAGGGGAATCGTTGCCCAAAACCTTCAGACAATGGAAATTAAATCGTTCGCAGCGGACGCCGTGATTATGGCAACAGGGGGACCTGGAATTATCTTCGGTAAATCTACAAACTCTGTCATCAACACCGGTTCGGCAGCATCAATCGTGTATCAACAAGGTGTTTACTATGCAAACGGTGAGTTCATTCAAATCCACCCGACGGCCATCCCTGGGGATGATAAGCTTCGCCTGATGAGTGAATCTGCCCGTGGTGAAGGTGGACGGGTTTGGACATATAAAGATGGTAAGCCATGGTACTTCCTCGAAGAGAAGTATCCTGCATATGGAAACCTTGTTCCACGTGATATCGCAACACGTGAAATCTTCGATGTGTGCGTAAATCAAAAGCTCGGTATCAACGGTGAAAACATGGTTTACCTTGATCTATCCCACAAAGATTCAAAAGAGCTTGATATTAAGCTTGGTGGAATCATCGAAATTTATGAGAAGTTCATGGGTGATGATCCGCGTAAAGTGCCAATGAAAATCTTCCCTGCGGTACACTATTCTATGGGTGGACTTTGGGTGGACTATGATCAAATGACAAATATCCCTGGATTATTCGCTGCTGGTGAGTGTGATTATTCTCAGCACGGGGGTAACCGCTTAGGAGCAAACTCATTACTATCCGCTATTTATGGTGGTATGGTTGCAGGACCTAATGCCATTAAATATATCGAAGGTTTAGAAAAAACGGCTGAGTCGGTACCTTCTTCTTTATTCGATCGTTATGTGAAACAGGAAGAAGAAAAATGGAACAACATCATGTCCATGAATGGTACTGAGAATGCTTACGTCATTCATAAAGAGCTTGGTGAGTGGATGACGGATAACGTAACCGTTGTACGTCATAACGATAAACTTAAACAAACCGATGAAAAGATCCAGGAATTGATGGAACGTTACCAAAATATCAATATCAATGATACGGCTAAATGGAGTAACCAAGGGGCAATATTCACCCGTCAATTGTGGAACATGCTTCAGCTTGCCCGTGTTATTACAATCGGTGCATTGAATCGTAACGAGAGCCGTGGGGCTCACTACAAACCTGACTTCCCTGAACGTAATGATGAAGAATTCCTGAAAACGACGATGGCAAAATACAATGCTGCGACGAATTCTCCGGAATTCCATTACGAAGAAGTAGATACTTCACTGATTGCACCACGTAAGCGTGACTATTCTAAGAAAAAAGGGGGAAATAAATGATGAGTGAAAACAAAAGAGTCCGTTTTATTATTACTCGTCAAGAAAGCCCGGAAACAGCCCCTTTCCAAGAAGAGTTCGAGCTTGATTATCGTCCGAATATGAACGTCATTTCTGCATTGATGGAAATTCGTCGTAATCCGGTCAATGCAAAAGGGGAACAAACTACTCCGATTAACTGGGATATGAACTGTCTGGAAGAAGTATGTGGAGCTTGTTCAATGGTGATCAACGGGAAACCGAGACAGTCTTGTACAGCTTTAGTTGATCAATTGGAACAACCGATCCGTCTTGAGCCTATGCGCACTTTCCCTGTCGTTCGTGACCTGCAGGTTGACCGCAGCCGCATGTTTGACAGCTTGAAGAAAGTAAAAGCATGGATCCCGATTGATGGAACATACGATCTTGGTCCCGGACCGCGTATGCCTGAGAAGAAACGTCAATGGGCGTATGAATTATCGAAATGTATGACATGTGGTGTATGCTTGGAAGCATGTCCAAACGTAAACAGTAAATCGGACTTCATCGGTCCTGCTCCATTATCACAGGTTCGCTTGTTCAATGCCCATCCAACAGGGGCTATGAACCAGGATGAGCGGCTTGAATCGATCATGGGCGATGGTGGCCTTGCAAACTGTGGGAACTCTCAAAACTGTGTTCAATCTTGTCCGAAGGGTATTCCTTTAACAACTTCGATCGCTGCACTGAACAGAGAGACGACGTTCCAAATGTTTAAAAACTTCTTCGGAAGCGACCATATGGTTGACTAATCTTAAACATCTAAAAGCACTTTCCTTCGGGAGAGTGTTTTTTTGTCCTTTATAGGTTTCTTATTTTTCAGAAAAAGCTTATAATAAATAATGAATGGTGATTCATTTTCTTGTTCCATATTCATTTCCCAAAAGGAGGAGCCAATTTGAACCATTTTACATACATTGAAGATATAGAAACATGGCAAAAAGAGTTTTCATTTTCAATCCATATAAAGGTTCGGTTTTCCGAAACTGATATGTTTGGACATATGAACAATACGATTCCATTCACTTATTTCGAAGAAGCTAGAATCGAGTTTTTTAAACACAAAGGGTTTATGCAAAATTGGGTAAAACCTGATCATGAGACGATTCCTGTCGTCGCAGATTTACAATGTGATTTTGTTAAACAAGTATTCTTCGACGAACAGCTGAAGGTATGTGTGAAGGCAAATAGTGTGGGTAATTCCTCTGTAGATTTACACTATATGGGTCTGAATGAAAAAGAAGAGGTTTGCTTTACAGGTAGAGGAACCATGGTCCAAATATCGAAACAGACTGGAAAAGGTGTCCCCTGGACGGAAGAAATGAAGGCAAAGCTTGACTGCAAAAGGCGGTTTCTTAGCCCTTCGGAGTGTGTGAAATAATCCGTTGCCTATTTTTCATTTAACTTCCTCCTCTATGTCACTCTAAACCCTCCCTTCACATATGATATTCTGACGACCGACAATACCCATCCCCGCGGTTTAAAGCTGGCGAAGGCAAGGAGGGTTACCATAATTGAAGGACAATGATTTTACACACAAACCGTTGCTCACCAAAAGAGAAAAAGAAGTATTCGAACTGTTGGTTCAAGACAAAACAACTAAAGAAATTGCTAGTGATCTATTTATTAGCGAGAAAACAGTTCGAAATCATATTTCCAACGCCATGCAAAAGCTTGGAGTGAAGGGGCGATCTCAAGCTGTTGTAGAGCTTCTTCGCATGGGGGAACTCAAGCTTTAAATGTAAGGGACTGATTCTAATGGCAAACAATTAACGGGTCTTCCGCGGATACCTTTTAATGTTTGAATGAGAGTCAGTCTCTTTTAGTTCAGGTCCATTCGTGAACTTGTCTTGAATTTTCAGCCGAAAAAGGCGAAAATGCTAATAAGGGGAGTCTAGGCTGAATGAAAGGTCACTTAGGTCCCATAATATAATAGAAGCTAAAACAGGAAGGTCTACATGACCGATTCCCGTTTTCAATAAGGAATTATGTCCAGTTTCTGATTTAAAAGGAGAGTAATCATGACGAATTCTAAAGAAATCATTGGAGATTTACAAGTTGTTGCAGATATTGAGAAAGACCTGCGATACATATCCTCCATCATCAAGCAAAAGGGAAGAGAAATCTTAAGTCAGTACACCATCACCCCGCCGCAGTTCATAGCGCTGCAGTGGTTATTTGAATATGGAGATATGACCATTGGTGATCTTTCGAATAAAATGTATCTTGCATGCAGTACCACGACGGATCTAGTTGATAGAATGGAGAAGAATCAGTTAGTGGAACGCGTGAAGGATGAAAATGATCGTCGAGTCGTTCGGATTCATATGTTAAAAGAGGGCGAAAGAATTATTGAAGAAGTTATCAATAAAAGGCAAAATTATTTACAGAGTGTCTTAACGGATTTCTCTGAACAAGAAGTGCTATTATTAAAAGATAATTTAGCGAAACTTCATCAAGAAATGAAACAAGAATGAGGGAATAATGTGATTCAACCAATTGGCATCATTGATTCAGGGGTAGGGGGGCTAACCGTCGCTAAAGAAGTGATGCGGCAGTTACCTAAAGAAACCATCTATTATCTCGGTGACACAGCCCGTTGTCCCTACGGACCCAGAACAGCTCAAGAAGTGAAAATATTCACATGGGAAATGACCCAATATCTCATGCAATTTGATATGAAAATGTTGATTATTGCATGCAATACGGCCACTGCGGTTGTGTTGGATGAAATTCAAACCCATTTGGACATCCCGGTAATAGGCGTCATCCATCCTGGAGCGAGAGCGGCTATCAAGCACACTCATAATAAGAGAATCGGAGTATTAGGAACAGTGGGGACAATTAATAGCGGCGCTTATGTAGAAGCTCTTCACTCCCTGCACGGCAGCTTGGATGTCACGTCACTCGCCTGTCCGAAATTTGTCCCCTTAGTAGAAAGTGGGGAATACAATAGCTCCATGGCGGCAGACATAGTAGAAGAGACTCTTCACCCTATCAAAGATTCGGATATTGATACGTTGATATTAGGGTGCACCCACTATCCGCTCTTACAGCCTAAGATTAAAGCCTATATGGGTCCGGAGATCAGTGTGATAAGCTCCGGAGATGAAACGGCACGGGAAGTGAGTACGATTCTTGATTATTACAATCTCCTATACAAAGGAGTCCAGCACCCACAGCATCGCTTTTTCACTACAGGGTCATCGGCCATCTTTTCAAGCATTGCCTCCGATTGGCTGTCAGTCGGGGAAGTGAAAGCAGAAACCATTCGATTACAAGAGTAGGATCTTGTGATCGGATGGTTTTTTTATTTTCAAAAAGTTTCGGTCTATTTTATAGAACAGGCTCGTATATATGTTAGTACAAACTGTCTTTTAGGAGGTTTCCCAATGGCGAAAAAAGCGAAGGTGTCAATTGCTGTAACGGTTTTAGCTTCTTCTGTATATCTTTCAGGTTGTGGATTACTCAGTTTCGGTGATGATAAAGAAAAGATCGATCCTCCTCAAGATCTATCCTACTTAAAAGAAGGGGAGAAAGTGGATACGGCTAAAGGAGAAGACGGGGAGAAAGAAGTGAGCAAGGAAGAAGCAAAGGCTGAAACGGTCATGACAGAACTTTATTTAATCGATAAAAATGGATATGTTGTATCACAATCACTCCCACTTCCAGGTGAAGAAAGTGTAGCTAAGCAAGCTCTTGAGTATCTGGTCAAAAATGGACCGGTTGAAAATGTGCTGCCGAATGGGTTTAGAGCCGTACTTCCGGCAGATACGCAGGTGACGGTCGATATTAAAGACGGAACGGCCATTGCCGATTTCTCTCCGGAGTTCAATAACTACCAGCCTGAAGATGAGCAGAGAATTCTTCAGTCGGTCACGTGGACGCTTACTCAATTTGATTCTGTTGAAAAAGTAGAGCTTCGGGTGAACGGTTATCCACTGACTGAAATGCCTGTTAACGGAACACCGATCGATGAAAAAGGATTAACGAGAAAAGTAGGAATCAACGTGGATACTTCTGGTGTTGTGGATCCTACCAGTACAAAACCACTGACGGTTTATTATGTGTCCCAAAGTGACGATAAAACGTATTACGTACCTGTTACCAAGCGCGTGAGCTCAAATTCAGTGGATGAAGTCACGGCAGTTGTGAATGAATTAATAGACGGACCAGGATATTCATCTTCACTTGCAAGTGATTTTACAGGTGCAAAACTATTAGATGATCCGAAACTTGAAGATGGAACCGTTACATTGAATTTTAACGAAGCAGTTTATGGAAGCCTTGAAGAAAAAATGGTTTCTGAACATATGCTGAATTCTCTGGTTCTCTCTTTAACAGAGCAAAAAGGAATTAAAGGAGTCTCTGTACTAGTGAATGGGGAAGCAACGGTAGTGTCTAAAGACGGCGAAACCATCACAGAACCAGTGACAAGACCAGAAAATGTGAATGCAATTAGTTTTTAAATAACAATTTTTTGATATACTATGATAGAAGCACCCGAAAAGAGGTTGGCAGAATGCCGCCTCTTCTATTTTTGATTAGACCATTTTTACATAACGCACGAAAATACAGGAGGTAATGATATGAGAACAGATGGTAGAGAAAAGAATCAATTGCGTAATATTGAGATCGAGACGGATTATGTTAAGCATCCGGAAGGCTCAGTCTTAATAACGGTTGGAGAGACGAAGGTCATTTGTAATGCCAGTATCGAAGAACGTGTGCCTCCTTTTATGAGAAATAGTGGAAAAGGGTGGATCACGGCTGAATATTCCATGCTGCCAAGAGCAACTGAAACAAGAAACATCCGTGAATCTTCTAAAGGGAAGGTTTCAGGAAGAACAATGGAAATTCAACGTCTTATTGGAAGGGCATTAAGATCTGTAGTCGATTTGGATGCATTGGGAGAACGGACAATCTGGATTGATTGTGATGTCATTCAAGCAGACGGCGGGACAAGAACGGCTTCGATCACGGGAGCTTTCGTTGCCACGGCAATCGCAGTGGCTAAGCTTCAAGACAGTAAAAAAATCTCTTCCTTTCCGCTGAAAAGTTTCTTAGCAGCCACAAGTGTGGGGATTGTTGAAGTGCATGGAGCGGTTCTTGACTTGAATTATATTGAAGATAGCAGCGCATTAGTGGACATGAACATCATCATGACGGGTGAAGGCGAATTTGTAGAGCTGCAGGGAACAGGGGAAGAAGCAACCTTTACGATGGATCAATTGCATCAACTGTTAAAACTCGGACAAGAAGGAATCCACGAGCTATTCCAAATTCAGCAGCAATCATTAGGAGAAATAGTAAAAAGATTTCAATAAAGGGATGAGATTGTAGATGACAAAACGAGTGATCATAGCCACTAAAAACAGGGGAAAAGCAAAAGAATTTCAACATATGTTTGCTCCACACGGATATGAGGTACAAACATTACTAGACCTTCCTCATATTGAGGATGTTGAAGAAACCGGTGAAACGTTTGAGGAAAATGCCATTCTGAAAGCTGAAACGGTTGCGGAAATATTAGGTGAACTGGTGATCGCAGATGATTCCGGTTTGGCCATCGATGCCTTGGAAGGCCGTCCGGGAGTGTATTCTGCCCGCTATGCCGGTGAAGAAAAGAGTGATGAGGCGAACATGGAGAAGGTATTAAGCGAACTGGAATCTGTTGAAGAATCCGACCGTACCGCACGTTTTCACTGTGTTTTAGCGATTGCCGGACCGAATAGGGAAACCAGAACCGTTACGGGAACATGCGAAGGCACGATTTTACAAGAAAAAAGAGGAACGAATGGGTTTGGGTACGATCCGATTTTCTACGTTCCTACTCTTGGAAAATCCATGGCTGAACTAACACAAGAAGAGAAAAGTCAAATCAGCCATCGTGGAAATGCATTGAAAAAACTTAAGAACATAATCTCAGACTTTATTTAAAGGGTGAGCTGAATGAAACTATTGGTTGTAAGTGATAGCCACGGTTCAAAAGAAGAGCTATTGGAGCTATCGGAGAAATATCATTCTACCGTAGATGCCATGGTACACTGCGGAGATTCTGAATTAAGTGCAGATGACCCGGCATTATCTCCCTACCTTGTAGTGAGGGGGAACTGTGATATGGATGCCAGGCTACCCGACGACCTTATTGAAAAGGTTGAGGGCAATTCAATCATGGTGACTCACGGTCATCTGTATGGAATTAAAATGTCACTAATGAAGCTTCGTTATAAAGCAGAAGAAGCAGGCGCCCATTTTGTTTTCTTTGGACACTCCCATACGTTAGGCGCAGAATTGAATAATGGCATTTTGTTTTTAAATCCGGGCAGCATTCTTTTACCGCGGGGAAGAATGGAGCGCACCTATGCCTTGGTAGAGGCTCAGGATCAAGAGATAAAGGTAACATTCCTGACTCATGATCATGTGGCATTGGACGAATTGACTCAAACATTTCAACTGTAAAATCATCGTGAGAACCTGCTACGGCAGGTTCTTTTCATATAGATATTTCATGAAAAAATGACAGCTGAAAATAAAATAAAACTTTTTTTGAAAATCTGTTGACTTATTGATGCTATGTGAATATAATAAATATTGTCCTTGAAAAACAAATCACGTCCCAGTAGCTCAGCAGGATAGAGCAACGGCCTTCTAAGCCGTCGGTCGGGAGTTCGAATCTCTCCTGGGACGCCATAAATCCTACATATACAAAGCTTGCCTGCATTGGGTAAGCTTTTTTTGTTATCTAAAAGATATCGTGCTAAACTAATACAAACTAACAGTATAGGTAGGTACGATTTATGACTAAGGGAAACCAAGAAGGAAAAGGAAAGATTGTCCAGTTCCCGGGATTGAAGGATCGGCTGTTGGAAAAGGGCGTGCAGGCACTGGAAAAAGGAGAGGTTCATGAATCCTCCCAGTTGCTCACACAAGCCCATGAATTAGAACCTGATAATCCCGATATTAATACGGCACTCGTGCTTTCTCTTTATGAAAGCAAGCAGTACGACATAGCGAGATACATATGTAAAGAGATGCTTCTTGAAGGAATCGGCGACTATTTTGAAGTCGTTGATATGTATTTGATGATACTCATCCAGCTTCATCAGCACAGGGAAGTAGTGGATACGATCCACGCCCTGTTTGATGAAAAAGAAGTGCCTTTTGAAAAGGAAGAACATTTCAAAAAGCTTCTGCACTTTAGTGAGAAAGTATTGAATGGTAAAGCAGTGATTCCAGATGAAGAGACCCCTAAAGAAGATCAATCATCCATATTGAACGGGAAGAGTTTAGAGGAGCAAACCTTACTGGTAGCTCAACTGGTTCACCGTAACATAAAGCCCTTTATGGGAGAGCTGCAATCTGTCTTAAAGGATTCAGAATCCCATCCATTTCTGCAAACGATGATTTTAAATGTTTTTAGAGAGCATGGAGTGGATAAAGAAGTGGATATTACTAAGCTTGGAATGGAAGATAGGGTTTCACCAGCTGAATTGGAAGATGTGTTCGATTCTGATTTCTTCACCAAGGTCACAGATTCCCTGGATGATCTTTTGGCGCAGACGAATCCTACGCTATTTCAGCACGCGCATGAATTACTGAAACGGCATGCCTTTCTTCTCTATCCTTTTACATTTGAGGAGGAACCGAAAGAAATCGCTTCGGTGTATGCCTACTACACAGCGGGGATGTTTGCAGATGCGATCCTTGAAAAGGAGTTAAAAGACCAGGTTGAAAACACGCAATCTCAGGGGATTCTTTCAAGACTTAGGGAACTAGAGGAAATTTCCTCTCCTAATATTTAAATGCTGTCTGTTGAAAGACAGTGGCTGTATGTTATAATGTAATGGTTGTAATGTAAAAGTTTTTCATATATTTACGATGATAGTGCTAGATTCATACAGGACTATCTACTACTATGCGTAAAAAATTCAAGATCAATTATAGATTGTTGGAGGGAACAGTATGTCTGCAAAATGGGAAAAGCAAGAAGGAAACCAAGGAGTTCTTACAATTGAAGTAGAAGCTGCTAAAGTAAACGAAGGTTTAGACGCAGCGTTCAAAAAAGTTGTAAAACAGGTGAACGTACCAGGATTCCGTAAAGGGAAAATGCCTCGCGGTATGTTCGAAAAACGCTTTGGAGTAGAATCACTTTATCAAGATGCATTAGATTTCATCTTACCTGAAGCATATGCGAAAGCAATCGAAGAAACTGGAATCGATCCAATCGACCGTCCGGAAATCGATGTTGAGCAAATGGAAAAAGGCAAAGATCTAATCTTCACTGCTAAAGTACAAGTGAA
This sequence comes from Rossellomorea sp. GCM10028870, assembly GCF_042666755.1. NCBI lineage: Bacteria > Bacillati > Bacillota > Bacilli > Caryophanales > Bacillaceae > Rossellomorea > Rossellomorea sp. GCM10028870. The sequence goes on from NZ_JBHTGN010000001.1 coordinate 220,682, forward strand.
ACCAGAAGTGAAACTTGGCGAATACAAAGGTCTTGAAGTAGAGAAAATGGAAACAGAAGTAACAGCAGAAGATGTAGAAGCTGAACTTACTTCACTTCAAGAAAAACAAGCTGAGCTTGCTGTTAAAGAAGAAGGAAAAGCTGAAGAAGGCGACACAGTAACAATGGATTTCGAAGGATTCGTTGACGGTGAAGCATTCGAAGGCGGTCAAGCTGAGAATTATTCACTTGAATTAGGTTCTGGTCAGTTCATCCCAGGTTTCGAAGAGCAATTAGTTGGTGTAACGGCTGGAGAAGAGAAAGAAGTAGAAGTTTCTTTCCCAGAAGAGTATCATGCAGCTGAACTTGCTGGAAAACCTGCTACATTCAAAGTGAAAGTTCACGAAATCAAAGCGAAAGAACTTCCTGCATTAGACGATGAGTTCGCTAAAGACGCAGACGAAGAAGTTGAAACACTTGCTGAACTTAAAGAAAAAATCGAAAAACGTCTTCAAGAGTCCAAAAAGAACGAAGCTGAAACAGCTGTTCGTGAAACTCTTGTAAATAAGGCTTCTGAAAATGCTGAAGTAGAAATCCCAGAAGTAATGGTTACAGCTGAAGTAGACCGCATGATGCAAGAATTCGGTCAACGTCTACAAATGCAAGGTATGAACCTTGACCTATACTTCCAATTCTCTGGTCAAACAGAAGAAGATCTTCGCGGTCAAATGAAAGAAGATGCTGGTAAACGCGTTCGCACAAACCTTACACTGGAAGCAATCGCGGCAGCTGAAAACCTTGAAGTAACTGAAGAAGAAGCAGAAGAAGAAGTAAACAAAATGGCTGAACAATACAACATGTCTGCTGACAACATCAAACAAGCTCTAGGCGGCCTTGACACACTTAAAGCTGACCTGAAAGTACGTAAAGCATTAGAATTCCTTGTTGAAAACAGCAAAACTGTAGCATAATAAAAATAGCTAACAAGGCGCGATTTCTTCGTGCCTTGTTTTGTACAATGAAATGAAGATCCTGCTAGATTTTGACTCATTCGTGTGAAACGAATGTTTCACACGCTTTTCAGCTTTGCTGAAAAGTAGCCACCATCCTCAAAAGCGAAAGAGCAAACTCGTTTGCTCTATCGCTTTTGAGGATGGTGGCATAAAAGAGCCAAAATCTCGACTACACTAAGCTTTACTTCGAACTTATGTGTATGAGCAAACGAGTTTGCTCCAGGCGTTTTTTGTTTCTGTGGCAAAATGAGCCAAAATACTATACTCTATCTAATAAGAAACTTTATCCATCAAACAAGAATAAGAACCACTATTTTTGGAAAAAGCTTATTTAACGGGGTTGCATTACTTTTCACCAGGAACATACATAATTGGATTTCTTACATTACCTGACTTCAATTGGACAAGATACTAACTAGCAATGTAAAATATTTGCTAAAATGCGTGTTACATAATAAGATGATTCTTAAGAATCGTATCAATTTCTTTACGAACATATAATATGATAAAATGCAGTACATAACTTTAGGTAATAGGGATGTAAGGAATCGTTCGTTTGATGAAACAGAGCACGATTTTATGAAGTTTTAACGAAGGGGTGAAAATCATTGTTTAAATTTAATGATGAAAAAGGACAACTAAAATGTTCTTTTTGCGGAAAAACACAAGACCAAGTTCGTAAACTAGTCGCTGGACCAGGTGTGTATATCTGCGATGAGTGTATCGAACTTTGTACTGAAATCGTAGAAGAAGAGCTAGGTACAGAAGAAGAAGTAGAATTCAAAGACGTACCTAAACCTCGTGAAATCCGGGAAATCCTGGACGAGTACGTAATTGGTCAAGATCAAGCCAAGAAATCTCTGGCTGTAGCCGTTTACAACCATTACAAGCGTATCAACTCAAGCAGCAAAGTCGATGACGTTGAACTGTCTAAGAGTAATATTGCGATGATCGGTCCGACAGGTAGCGGTAAAACCTTACTTGCACAAACACTTGCACGTATTCTGAACGTACCTTTCGCGATTGCCGATGCCACTTCTTTAACAGAAGCCGGTTACGTTGGGGAAGACGTGGAGAATATTCTATTGAAATTAATCCAGGCAGCCGATTACGATGTAGAAAAAGCTGAAAAAGGCATCATCTACATCGATGAAATCGATAAAGTAGCGCGAAAATCTGAAAATCCATCCATCACTAGAGACGTTTCAGGTGAAGGTGTTCAACAGGCACTTCTGAAAATTCTTGAAGGTACAGTAGCAAGCGTTCCGCCTCAAGGGGGGCGTAAGCATCCACATCAGGAATTCATCCAGATTGATACGTCCAATGTACTATTCATTTGTGGTGGGGCTTTTGATGGAATCGAGCAAATCATCAAACGCCGCTTAGGTCAAAAGGTGATTGGCTTCGGTTCTGATCCTAAAAACGCAGAAGTAAAAGAAGACAAATCCCTTCTTTCTAAAGTCGTACCTGAAGATCTATTGAAGTTTGGGTTAATTCCAGAATTCATCGGTCGTTTACCAGTGATTTCAAGCCTTGAGCCTCTTGATGAAGAAGCGTTGGTCGAAATCCTGACAAAACCTAAAAATGCGTTGGTAAAACAATATCAAAAAATGCTTGAATTAGATGATGTAGAGCTTGAGTTCACTGAAGATGCTCTTCTTGAAATCTCTAAAAAAGCAATCGAGCGCAAAACGGGTGCCCGTGGATTACGTTCTATCATCGAAACCATGATGTTGGATGTGATGTTCGATCTTCCTTCTCGTGATGATATTAAAAAATGTATCATTACAAAAGAAACGATCCTTGAAGATGCGGCTCCACATCTAATGCTCGAAGATGGAACCATGATCGATCCAAACGAAGAAAAAACATCAGCTTAATAGCTTAAGTAAAGCCAAGAATGATCCTTCATTCTTGGCTTTTTTAATGAAACAAAAATGCGTGAGTATATATTGAACAGAAAGGAACAAAGATAGCGATTTGATGGAGTGGTGGAAAAGTATCATTAATGGAAATTACAAAAGAACTTTTTACATTAGTTTTGTTGATTGAAGCGGAAGGTGCTCGACTCCTGCGGGAAAAGCGGAACAGGTGAGACCCCGGAAGCGAAGCTGAGGAGGCTCACCGCCCGCCACGCGGAAAGCGAGCATCCTGGAGCGGAAATCAACCATTACATGCTTAGGTGCATTTAGGAATAGTCCCGAATTTCTTATTTTTACTCATTTTAGAACCAGAATTTTTTTGTTTATTCCCACATGGTCAAGGAGATACTAACCGATAACAACTTGTATCTACTTGGAGGGAGACGAATGAGCTTTACTAGCATCGCTTTGTTTATCCAGTTATTCTTCGGAATAATCATTGGATTGTATTTTTGGAACCTCTTGAAAAATCAGCGAACGCAAAAAGTTTCCATTGATCGAGAGTCAAAAAAAGAGATGGAAGAGTTACGAAAGATGAGATCCATTTCATTAACTGAACCTCTTGCAGAAAAAGTAAGGCCATCAAGCTTTGATGATATTGTTGGCCAGGAAGATGGAATTAAAGCACTGAAAGCTGCGTTATGCAGCCCTAATCCTCAGCATGTCATCATCTATGGACCTCCCGGAGTCGGGAAAACCGCAGCTGCCCGATTGGTCCTGGAAGAAGCCAAGAAGAATATGAAATCCCCTTTTAAACCTGCAGCTGTTTTTGTTGAACTGGATGCCACAACCGCACGTTTCGATGAACGGGGAATTGCCGATCCGCTGATTGGGTCTGTGCATGATCCCATCTATCAAGGAGCGGGAGCCATGGGACAAGCTGGGATTCCCCAGCCGAAGCAAGGGGCTGTAACGAATGCCCATGGCGGGGTATTGTTCATTGATGAAATAGGAGAATTGCATCCTATCCAAATGAATAAGTTATTAAAAGTATTAGAAGATCGCAGAGTGTTTCTTGAAAGTGCCTACTATAATGAAGAAAATCATCAAATTCCTACCCACATACATGATATTTTTAAAAATGGCCTTCCAGCAGATTTCCGTTTGATCGGTGCGACCACTCGTACCCCGAGTGAAATTCCACCAGCTATTCGCTCGAGATGCATGGAGGTATTCTTTAGGGAGCTTGAGCATGATGAAGTGAAAAAAGTAGCTGCCAGAGCCGTTGAGAAAGTGGAAATGACGATTAGTGACAAAGGTCTTGAAACGCTTGCCTCTTACGCCCGTAATGGCCGTGAAGCGGTCAATATGGTCCAGATTGCAGCTGGAGTAGCCATTACCGAAAATAGAAAAGAAATCTTTGATCATGAACTGGAGTGGATTATCCAATCCAGTCAGCTTTCTCCACGATATCAGAAAAAAATCAATGAAGAAGCTACTATTGGATTAGTAAATGGGTTAGCCGTAACAGGGCCCAATACTGGTTCTCTACTTGAAATTGAAGTAACCGTTATCCCGGCAACGGATAAAGGGCTGATTAATGTGACGGGAATCGTGGAAGAAGAAAGCATCGGAGATCGAAGTAAATCAATCCGAAGAAAAAGCATGGCGAAAGGCTCAATTGAAAACGTGATTACGGTGCTTCGTTCCATGGGGGTCCCTGCCGATCAATACGATATACATGTGAACTTTCCTGGTGGAGTACCCGTAGACGGACCTTCAGCAGGGATTGCCATGGCACTGGGCATCTATTCTGCCATTTACCGAATTCCAGTGAAGCATACCATTGCTGTTACCGGTGAGATCAGCATCCATGGTCTCGTGAAACCAGTCGGAGGCGTGACGGCTAAAGTGAAGGGCGCGAAATTGGCTGGTGCCACTATAGCGATCATCCCTTATGAAAATCAGCAGGCAATGTTAAGTGAAATCGAGGGTATCGAAGTGATCCCGGTGAAACAGCTAAAAGAAGTATTGGATCTGGCTCTTATGAAGGAAACACCACATCAAACTGATCTCATAACAGAACAAAATAAGAAAAGTGTATAGACTGTTGACCGATTCGGGTCTATCCGAATCGGTTTGTTTTTGAATGAAAGAGAAAATGGAATAAGCGTTAAACGGCATGAATAAAGTTGTAAATACCTATTTAATAGACACTACCTAGTAAATAAGTTAGAATTGTACAAAGACTTAGAGCAAAATTCGGAGGTGTTATATGTGGCAAATCAAAATAATTTAACGGTTCCCCTCCTTCCATTAAGAGGCTTACTTGTGTATCCAACAATGGTCTTACATTTAGATGTTGGACGTGAGCGCTCCGTACAAGCTTTAGAAAAAGCCATGATGGATGATCATTTAATTTTCTTAACCACTCAAAGAGATATGAATATAGATGAGCCAACACAAGAAGATTTTTACGAAATGGGAACTCTTACAAAGGTAAAGCAGATGCTCAAATTACCGAATGGAACGATCAGAGTTCTGGTTGAGGGTTTAAACAGGGCATCAATTGAATCATTTACAGAGCAAAAAGACTTCTACGAAGTGGAAATAAAGGAATTCAAAGATTCCGATGTGAAAGAATCAGAAACAGACGCTTTAATGAGGACGTTATTGAATTATTTCGAACAATACATAAAACTTTCAAAAAAAGTTTCAGCCGAAACGTATTCCACTGTTTCAGATATTGAAGAGCCGGGAAGACTTGCGGATATCGTTGCCTCCCATCTTCCGTTGAAAATGAAAGAAAAGCAAAATGTACTTGAGACTCTTGATATCAAGAAGCGGCTTCAAATGGTGATCGAGACCATTAACAATGAAAAAGAGGTGCTGAGTCTCGAGAAGAAAATCGGCCAGCGTGTGAAGCGTTCCATGGAAAGAACCCAAAAAGAGTACTACTTACGGGAACAAATGAAAGCCATTCAAAAAGAACTGGGAGACAAAGAAGGAAAAACGGGTGAAATTGAAGATTTGACTGCGAAGATAGAACAAGCGGATATGCCTGAGGATGTTGAAAGAACTGTATTGAAAGAGCTTGCCCGCTATGAAAAAGTTCCATCAAGTTCCGCTGAAAGCTCTGTCATACGTAATTATATCGAATGGCTTGCATCCCTGCCGTGGTCGACTGAAACAGAAGATCAATTAGATATAAAACGTTCTGAACAAATCTTAAACCGGGATCACTACGGTCTTGAAAAGGTAAAAGAGAGAGTGCTTGAATACCTGGCTGTCCAGCAGTTAACTCAATCCCTTAAAGGACCTATCCTATGCCTTGCCGGACCTCCGGGTGTCGGGAAAACGAGTTTGGCCCGTTCTGTGGCTGAATCACTAGGTCGAAATTTTGTCCGAATTTCCCTCGGAGGCGTTCGTGATGAGTCAGAGATCAGAGGTCACAGGCGTACGTATGTAGGTGCGATGCCCGGTAGAATCATCCGGGGTATGAAAAAGGCAGGCACCATCAACCCTGTTTTCCTCCTTGATGAAATCGACAAAATGTCAAGTGATTTCAGGGGAGATCCTTCTTCTGCGATGCTCGAAGTACTCGATCCTGAGCAAAATTCGAATTTCAGTGACCACTATATTGAAGAAACGTATGATTTATCCAAAGTCATGTTCATCGCAACGGCGAATGATTTATCGACCATTCCCGGCCCGCTCCGGGACAGAATGGAGATCATTACGATCGCAGGTTATACAGAGCTTGAAAAATTAAATATCGCGAAGCATCATTTATTGGAGAAGCAGATTAAAGATCATGGCTTAAACAAATCGAAGCTTCAGGTCAGGGATGAAGCGATTGTCGATATTGTTCGTTATTATACAAGGGAAGCAGGGGTGAGGAGCCTTGAACGCCACCTTGCAGCCCTTTGTAGAAAAACGGCCAAGATCATTGTCTCTGGTGACAAGAAGCGCGTCGTGATTACGTCCAGCAATATTGAAGAGTTCCTCGGGAAGAAAAAATTCCGCTATGGTCAAGCTGAAATAGAAAACCAAATCGGTGTTTCAACAGGTCTTGCTTACACTACGGTTGGCGGAGATACGCTGCAAATCGAGGTGTCCTTAGCACCGGGTAAAGGAAAGCTTGTATTGACGGGTAAATTGGGGGATGTCATGAAAGAGTCGGCTCAGACGGCATTTAGTTATGTACGTTCGAAAGCGAAGGATCTTGGGATCGACGAGTCTTTCCACGAGAAATATGATATTCACATCCACGTTCCTGAAGGGGCAGTTCCAAAAGACGGTCCTTCAGCAGGCATCACTATTACGACGGCACTTGTATCAGCGCTGACAGGTAAATACGTCAATCGTGAAGTAGGAATGACCGGTGAAATAACTCTGAGGGGAAGAGTACTTCCAATCGGGGGAGTGAAAGAAAAAACATTAAGCGCTCATCGTGCGGGAATTAAAACGATTATCCTTCCGAAAGATAATGAAAAGGATATAGATGATATTCCTGAAAGTGTGAGGGGAGAATTAACGTTCATCCTTGTATCCCATATTGATGAAGTCTTAGAGAAAGCATTAGTAGGTGAAAAGAAGTGAAAGTAAATCAAGTTGAGCTAGTCATCAGTGCAGTCAGGCCTGAACAATATCCTGGCGATTTTCTTCCTGAGTTTGCCTTAGCGGGACGCTCGAACGTGGGGAAATCCTCATTCATCAATAAAATGATCGGTCGCAAGAGCATGGCAAGGATTTCATCCAAGCCAGGTAAAACCCAGACGCTGAACTTCTATAAAATAGAAGAGACCCTCTATTACGTGGACGTACCTGGTTACGGTTTTGCCAAAGTATCAAAAACAGAACGGGAAGCATGGGGAAAGATGATTGAAACCTACATCACTTCCCGTGAGCAGTTAAGGGCGGTCATCCTGATCGTGGACCTGCGCCATGCGCCAACCAATGATGATGTCATGATGTACGATTTCCTTAAGCATCATGAGCTTCCATGCATCGTCATCGCCACCAAAGCGGATAAGATCCCGAAAGGCAAATGGCAGAAACACCTGAAAGTAACAAGGGAAACGTTGAATATGGACAAAGAAGACGACCTCATCATGTTCTCTTCCGAAACAGGCCTTGGAAAAGACAAAGCCTGGGACGCCATCAAGTCTTATTATAAATAAGCTTTAAAAAGAACCGATTTCCACATATGTGGAGACGGTTCTTTTTTATGACTAAATAATGACAGCACCCATATAGCTTAAAAGTAGTATAAAAGAGGGTCTACTGAACTCCGTATAAGGCTGATGGACCTATATCATCAAAGCATATGAAAGGAAATAAAAGGATAGAGACGCATATGTACCTGTAACCGAGCTGAATCCGCTTCATCCAATAAAATGGATAATTATAAGCTGTAGAAGCTATATTTGAATTTTGAGAATTTTCTCTTTTGTTGATAAAATTATGAAAGATTAAAAATATTACAAGCTACATAAGGGGGACTCTAGACAGTGAAGAATTGGAAAAGCCTAGTCTTGTTAGTCATTTCTGTGCTTCTTCTATCAGCCTGTGGCGACAAAGCCACAACAGAAAATGGTGCGAAGTTAGTAGAGGAAGGTAAATTCATTTATGCAGCTTCAGGTGAATTTAAGCCATTCAGTGTAACAAATAATGATGGAACCATGTCAGGTTTCGATATTGAAGTGGCAGAAGCCGTTGCGAAAGAAATGGGTCTTGAACCTGAACAGAAGAAATTTAAATTTGCAGGAATTGTAGAAGGAGTGAAATCGGGTCGTTTTGATGCGGCGGTTGCCAGCCATACGATCACGGATGAACGCTTGAAGGAAGTAGACTTCTCAACTCCTTATTATTATTCTGGCCCGCAGATCTTCGTTCGTCCGGACAGTTCGGTAGAAACATTGGATGATTTGGAAGGAATGGAGATTGCCGTTTCCAAAGGATCTACTTACGCAGAGACTGCCCAGGGAGTAACGGATAATATTCAACAATATGATAGTGATGTAGTCGCATTAGAAGCATTAAATAAGGGTAAACATGATGCCGTTATTACCGACTTCATTACTGGTAAAGAAGCGATCGCTGCAGGTTTGAACGTTGAAGCCCGTGAACTGATCGGGCGCAGTGAGCAAGCCATCGCCGTAAGTAAAGAAAATGAAAAGTTATTGGATGAAATCAATAAAGCTCTTGAAACTCTAAGAGAAGACGGTACGTTAAAGAAAATCAGTGAAAAATATTTCAATACAGACATCACATCAGATCCTGAAGAAGAGTAAAGGCAGCATGACACAGAGCGAATGTGCTTCTATGCGCATTCGCTTTTTGTCCGTTACCGGGAGAAGCTTACACGTATTGAATTGACTGGAGGGAAGTTCATGCACTTTTTTGAAACCTTAACTGGTACATATGATGTATTTCTTAAAGGGATGTTATTAACATTCCAATTAACCTTTGTTTCTGTCCTTATTGCGATTGTGATTGGTTTGTTTTTCGCGTTTCTCAAGATTTCCGGAATCAAGCCATTGGAACTATTAGCGGATTTATATATTTTCGTTGTGCGGGGAACACCTTTAATTGTTCAAATCTTTATTTTCTACTTCGGATTAACCTCATTAAATATATCAGGCTTCTGGTCTGTTGTTATGGGTCTTGCTTTCCATAATGGTGCCTACATCGCCGAGATTTTCCGTGGAGCCATCCAATCCATTGATAAAGGGCAAATGGAAGCGGGACGGTCCCTTGGAATGTCTCTTGGATTGTCCATGAGAAGGATCATTTTGCCGCAAGCATTCAGACGAGCCCTGCCACCACTTGGTAATCAATTCATCATTGCATTAAAGGATTCATCTCTTGCATCATTCATAGGGATGTTCGAATTGTTCAGTGTGGCAACGACGCTTGGTTCCAACAACTTCGATTACATGACCTACCTGCTCGTTGTAGCGATCTATTACCTGGTTCTGGTACTGGTATTCTCAACGATTGTCAATATCATAGAAAAACGGATGTCAGTTAGTGATTAATAAAGATGCGGGAGGGATGAGTGTGAGTCAGGAAATGATTAAAGTGGAAAAATTAAATAAATCCTTTGGTGATTTACACGTACTGAAGGACATTGATATCAGTGTAAAGGAAAGTGATGTGGTTTGCCTCATTGGAGCCAGTGGATCAGGGAAGAGTACATTGCTTCGCTGCTTAAACTTCCTGGAACTGAAAGACAATGGAAAGGTTGTCATAGAAGGCGATGAAGTCAACCAGGATACACATGATTTAAATAAAATCCGTCAAAAAGTCGGAATGGTATTTCAACATTTCTACCTTTTCCCTCACAAAACGGTCCTGGAAAATGTGATGGAAGCACCGGTATACGTCAAAGGGGTTTCAAAGGCCGAAGCAAAGAAGGATGCGAAAGAGCTATTAAAGAAAGTCGGCCTGGGGGATAAGGAAAATGTCTATCCATCCAAGCTATCCGGTGGACAGAAGCAGCGTGTGGCCATTGCAAGGGCCCTGGCGATGAAGCCTGAAATCATGCTCTTTGATGAACCTACCTCAGCACTTGACCCTGAATTGGTCGGAGAGGTCTTGGCAACCATGAAGGAGCTTGCTTTAGAGGGGATGACGATGGTTGTCGTGACCCATGAAATGGGGTTTGCCCGCGAGGTAGCCGACTGGGTCGTGTATATGCACGATGGCAGGATCGTGGAAGTAGGACCTCCCCAGGAATTGTTCAACGCTCCAAAAGAGCAGCGGACAAGAGAATTTCTGGATTCAGTTTTATAATAGAATTCACAAAAAGCCCGGAGTGATTTCCGGGCTTTTATTATGGAGTACATAGAATTATTTTTTCTTTATAAACAATAAGTAGACGCCGATACCAATGATGATCATCGGCCAGAATTCCCAAGCGGTCTCCACCACATTACCTCCAATGAAGCCAAACCATCCCGCCGCTTTATCATAGAATAAGAGAATGATAGAAAGGGTTAAAAAGAGCACACTTTGAAAAAGTCCTGCTCTCGTTTTCTGGTACCTGAGCAGGAAACCCAAGGCAATGATCAGAATGAAAGTCCCCATGTGATCAGGCCAGATTTCGAGTCTATTGACAACATGAAAATGCAGACCGAATCCAACGAGAATCGTTCCCGGTAATATGGCTTCATAATCTCTCCCTCCATATCCCTGTCCGAGAAAAGCAAGTCCAACAATCATCAGTAAAGTAGGCCACGTGAAGAACTCCTGAAACAGGACTATGCTCGCCTGCTGTAAGTAAAAGTATGCCCCAAAGCCGATTAAGATCATACCTGGGAAAATTCTTTGTTGTTGTTTCATACTCTTCCTCCCGTATCTTTTAATACTAAATGTTTTAAATACTGTTTTTTCAGGGAAAATAATACATACTACTAATAATAAGCCCGGATGTCCAGGTAAGAAACCTTTCCATTACTTGATTCTTTAGGCTTGTTTTGGTACCCTACATTAGTAGGTGATGTCGAAATATAATAGATTTTTTTAGAATTGAAAATGCTTTCATGTTCATTCTTTGTTAATCTTAAATGTATATGATGAAATAAATGTTTAGCAAGTACCGGAAGAAGCATGCCTTCTTACCTTTATAAATGTATCATACTTAGGTTTCAATTTCTGTTCACATTTACGGGTCAGGAGCTTTTTAGGACATGTTATAATGAGAATAATGATTTTAGTTGGGGGTGTAGTGCATAGCATGTATACAATAGTCGTTGGTTTGAATTACAAAACGGCCCCTGTTGAGATTCGTGAGCGTTTATCATTCAATGAAACTGATCTTCCTTTCGCTATGAAGGCTTTAAAGGAAAAGAAGAGCATTCTGGAAAATGTGATTGTTTCTACATGTAATAGAACGGAAGTCTATGCAGTAGTGGATCAGCTTCATACAGGTCGTTATTATATTAAAGATTTCTTATCTCAATGGTTCGATATAGATAAAGAGGAGTTCACACCTTATCTGTTCATTTATGAACAAGAAGGAGCAGTCGAACACCTTTTTAAAGTTGCGTGCGGTTTGAATTCAATGGTGTTGGGAGAAACCCAGATCCTCGGGCAAATTCGTTCAAGCTTCCTGAATGCACAGGAATCAGGGGCGACTGGTACAGTATTTAATCATCTGTTCAAGCAGGCAGTGACGGTAGCCAAAAAGGGTCACTCCGAAACAGATATCGGTTCCAATGCTGTGTCTGTCAGCTATGCAGCCGTTGAATTAGCTAAAAAAGTATTCGGCAGCCTGGAGAAAAAACATGTTCTTATTCTTGGTGCCGGTAAAATGGGAGAACTAGCGATCCAAAACCTTCATGGCAGCGGAGCGACTAAAGTGACGGTCATTAATCGTACGTATGAAAAGGCACAAACCTTGGCAGAACGTTTCAGCGGGAACGCTAAAACAATGAAGGAACTTCAATGTGCCCTCGTGGAAGCGGACATTATGATCAGTTCTACGGGTGCAAAGGAATTCGTGATCACAAAAGAAATGATGTCCCATGTGGAAAGCATGAGAAAAGGTCGACCTCTTTTCATGGTGGATATTGCGGTACCCCGTGATCTGGATCCTTCCATCGGAGAATTAGAAAGTGTTTTCCTTTATGATATCGATGATCTGGAAGGCATCGTTCAGGCAAACCTGGCTGAGCGTAAGAAAGCAGCCGAGCAAATTGAAATCATGATTGAAGCCGAAATTGTGTCCTTTAAAGAGTGGTTGAATATGCTTGGGGTGGTCCCGGTTATTTCAGCTCTTCGACAAAAAGCACTCTCCATCCAAGCTGAAACGATGGAAAGCATCGAACGGAAAATGCCTGACTTAACAGATCGTGAGCGAAAAGTGTTAAATAAGCATACGAAGAGCATTATCAATCAGTTGTTAAAGGATCCAATCCTGCAAGCGAAGGAATTCGCGGGCCTTCCGGATGCTGAAGATAAACTGGATTTATTTATCAATATTTTTAACATTGAACAACAAGTGCTAGAGCAGAAACAAGTAAAAGCAGCCAATGAAAAGACTGAGAGCGATCTTAAGCTTGTACCACAACCTTCTTTTCAAGCATAAGTGAGGTTATTGACTATGTTTGAACAAACGATGACTAGGCTGCATGAACTTATGATTGTTCTGTATGCTATTAGTATTCTCTTTTACTTTATAGATTTCTTAAACAAAAACCGGAAGGCGAATCTGTTTGCCTTCTGGTTACTTGCGATTGTTTGGATACTTCAAACAATCTTTTTATTTCTTTACATGATGAACACAGGCAGGTTTCCAGTCCTCACCATTTTCGAGGGACTTTATTTTTATGCCTGGGTCCTCATTACCCTGTCACTTGTCATCAATCGATTATTAAGGGTGGACTTTACGGTGTTTTTTACGAATGTACTTGGATTCATCATTATGGCGATCCATACGTTTGCACCGGTACAGGTAGAGTCTCAGGCAATGGCAGAACAGCTCGTATCTGAATTATTGTTGATTCATATTACGATGGCCATCCTTTCATATGGAGCCTTTTCATTATCCTTTGTGGTTTCCTTGCTTTATCTCCTCCAATTTAAATTATTGAAAGAGAAAAAATGGGGACAAAGGTTATGGCGGATCAGTGATCTGTCTAAACTTGAGAAGATTTCATATATTTCCAATTCCATTGGAGTAGCGATGCTTCTGCTCAGCCTGATCCTTGGGTTGCAATGGGCATATATCAAGCTCCCGGATTTCATATGGTATGATCCGAAAATAGTAGGGTCATTTATTCTATTAATTTTATATAGTAGTTATTTATATCTGCGCATCAAAAAGAATGTATTTGGTAAATCATTAGCTTTTCTAAATGTTGCAGCCTTCTTGATCATACTAATTAACTTTTTCTTAGGAAGTCGGTTGTCTTCATTTCATTTCTGGTATTCATAAGATTCAGGAGGTCATTATGAGAAAAATCATTGTTGGATCGAGACGAAGTAAATTAGCACTGACACAAACAAATTGGGTGATCAATCAGTTGAAAGCACTGGACCCCTCTTACGAATTCGAAGTGAAGGAAATTGTCACAAAGGGGGACCAGATTCTTGATGTCACCCTGTCGAAAGTCGGTGGAAAAGGCTTGTTTGTAAAAGAAATTGAACAAGCGATGCTGGATAAAGAAATCGATATGGCCGTTCACAGTATGAAAGATATGCCTGCGGTCTTACCCGAAGGACTGACCATCGGATGTATACCGCTTCGCGAGGATCACCGTGATGCGTTCATCAGTAAAAATCATGTGGCTCTAAAAGATTTACCGGGAGGAGCAATCGTAGGAACGAGTAGTCTGCGCAGAGGGGCACAGATCTTATCCGTTCGTCCAGATCTTGAAATCAAATGGATCCGCGGGAATATCGATACGCGCTTAACGAAGCTTAAAAATGAGGACTACGACGCGATCATCCTTGCAGCAGCAGGATTATCCCGTATGGGTTGGACATCGGATGTTGTAACGGAATTCCTTGATCCCGACCTTTGCCTGCCTGCAGTTGGTCAAGGTGCGTTATCCATTGAATGCAGGGAAGATGATTCTGAGGTGCTTGAACTTCTTCAGAAGTTTGCTTGTGTTGAGACCACAAAGACTGTTACGGCTGAAAGAGCGTTCCTTCACAAAATGGAAGGTGGATGTCAGGTGCCGATTGCAGGATTTGCTGAGCTGAAAGACAATGGGGACATAGCCTTAACAGGGCTTGTAGCTTCACCTGATGGGAAAACGATTTATAAAGAATACATGGTGGGACAAGATCCTGAACAAGTAGGGGAAAAAGTGGCTGAAAGCTTAACAGACCTGGGTGCCAAAGCCCTCATCGATCAGGTGAAAGAGGAGCTTGATCAATAATGAAGGGTAAAGGGCCTTTAGAAAATATAAAGGTTTTGATTACTCGTGGCAGTGAGGGATCCAGTGAAACGGCCGCCCTCATAGAAAAAGAGGGAGGGGTCCCGGTTGTGGTACCTCTCCTTCATTTTCAACCTCATGAAGATAAGTGGGAAGTTAATCTTCACTCAACAATACATACGTATGAATGGATTATTTTCACCAGCACAAATGGAGTGAGATTCTTTCTTCAAGCATTGAATCGATTACGGCTCGATTTATCTTCATTTTCCGGAAAGTTTGCTGCAGTCGGAAGTAAGACAGAACAATATTGCAAGAAATATGGAATCCCTGTTTCCTTTGTGCCAGAACATTTTACAGGGGATGACTTTGCAGAAGAATTCATTTCGAAAGTGAAGCCGTCAGGGGACGTCCTGATTCCAAAAGGGAACTTGGCACGAAACGTCATTGCTTCAGTGTTAACCTCTGCAGGAGTATCCTGTGAGGAATGGATTGTCTATGAAACTGTCCTTCCAAAAGGGAGCATCGGGCAGTTGAAGGATATCATTAAAGAAGAGGATCCAGATATCATTACGTTTACCAGCTCATCGACGGTCCATCATTTTATGAAGGTGGTCAATCAGTACACTTTGCATGATGAGATCAGGGACATTCCCATTGCGTGCATTGGTCCCATTACAAAAAATACGGCTGAAAAGTACGGATTACATGTAAAAATCTGTCCAAGCATTTATACTGTAAATGAAATGGTAAACGAGATGAAAGAATTTATAGCAAATAGATCATCAAAATAAAGCTTTATCTACTTAGGAGGTTTACATATGAAAGATCTGCATTTTAACCGTCATCGTCGCCTGCGTCAATCAGATCATATGCGTGCGTTGGTAAGAGAAACTCATCTAAGAAAAGAAGATTTAATCTATCCATTGTTTATAGTGGAAGGGGAAAACATTAAGAATGTCGTTCCTTCCATGCCAGGAGTTTATCATATTTCCCTTGATAACTTAAAAGCAGAGATGGATGAAGTGGTTTCCCTGGGTATAAAATCCATTATTCTTTTCGGTGTGCCAGCTGAAAAAGATGAGGTAGGAACACAAGCGTATCATGACCACGGGATCGTACAACGGGCAACCCGGTTTGTGAAGGAACATTATCCTGAGCTTGTCGTCATTGCCGATACATGTTTATGTCAATATACGAGCCACGGACATTGTGGAATCGTCAAAGATGGAAAAGTACTGAACGATCCTACGCTTGATCTATTAGCAAAAACGGCTGTCAGCCAGGCTGAAGCGGGTGCTGATATCATTGCCCCTTCCAATATGATGGATGGATTCGTTGCAGCGATCCGCCACGGATTGGACGAGGCCGGCTATCATGATGTGCCGATCATGTCATATGCCGTTAAGTACTCCTCAAGCTTCTATGGTCCATTCCGTGATGCCGCACACTCAACTCCGCAATTCGGAGATCGCAGAACGTATCAGATGGATCCTGCCAATCGCCTGGAAGCGTTAAGAGAAGCACAGTCCGATATTGAAGAAGGCGCAGACTTCTTAATTGTCAAACCTGCCCTTTCCTATTTAGATATCATGCGGGAAGTGAAAGACCGTTTTAATGCGCCGGTTGTCGCTTATAATGTTAGTGGAGAGTACAGCATGGTGAAAGCGGCGGCTCAAAACGGCTGGGTAAACGAACAGGAAATCGTAATGGAAAAGCTGACTAGCATGAAACGTGCGGGTGCAGACCTCATCATTACGTATTTCGCAAAAGATGTAGCGAATTGGTTATCCTAATTGGTGGAAAGTTCCTGTAAGGATGACTGAAAGATCACTAAAGGAGGAACCGATATTGCGTTCATATGAGAAATCGAAGCAAGCGTTCAAAGAAGCAGTAAAGCTAATGCCCGGCGGAGTGAATAGTCCCGTTCGCGCATTCAAATCAGTAAAGATGGATCCCATATTCATGGAAAAAGGAAAAGGATCTAAAATTTACGATATTGATGGAAATGAATACATTGACTATGTTCTATCCTGGGGACCACTCATTCTTGGTCACAGCAATGACCGCGTGGTGGAGTCCATTAAAAAAGTAGCGGAAAACGGGACAAGTTTCGGTGCCCCGACTGAAATCGAAAACAAGCTAGCCCAGCTTGTAATTGAAAGAGTACCAAGTATCGAAGTCGTACGTATGGTGTCTTCTGGTACGGAAGCGACGATGAGTGCCCTTCGTCTGGCTCGCGGATACACAGGCCGCAATAAAATCATCAAGTTTGAAGGCTGCTACCACGGTCATGGTGACTCTTTATTAATCAAAGCAGGATCCGGTGTGGCGACTCTTGGCCTGCCTGACAGCCCTGGTGTACCTGAAGGCGTGGCAAAGAACACGATTACGGTGCCTTACAATGATTTAGAAAGCATCCGCTATGCCTTTGAACAATTTGGTGATGATATCGCCGGTGTGATCGTAGAACCTGTTGCCGGTAATATGGGGGTCGTTCCACCTCAGCCAGGCTTCCTGGAAGGCCTGCGTGAAGTCACGGAGAATCATGGTTCACTGTTAATATTTGATGAAGTCATGACCGGGTTCCGTGTCGGATACGGATGTGCCCAAGGCTACTATAACGTAACACCCGACTTAACTTGCTTAGGTAAAGTGATTGGTGGAGGTCTGCCGGTAGGTGCATATGGAGGTAAGGCTGAAATCATGGAGAGAATCGCTCCAAGCGGTCCGATTTATCAAGCTGGAACTCTATCCGGAAATCCATTGGCGATGACAGCTGGATATGAAACCCTGAGCCAGCTGACTCCTGAAACGTACACAGAGTTTGCCCGCAAAGCAGACCTGCTGGAAGAAGGCTTAAAGAAAGCGGCAGAAAAGCACAACATCCCTCACAGAATCAATCGTGCAGGCTCCATGATCGGGATCTTCTTTACGAATGAAGAAGTAACCAACTACGAAGGTGCCAAGTCGTCTGATCTTGATATGTTTGCTGATTACTACCGTGAAATGGCACACGAAGGTGTATTCTTGCCACCTTCCCAATTCGAAGGACTATTCTTATCGACAGCTCATACAGATGAAGATATTGAAAAGACCCTTGAAGCAGCGGAAAAAGCGTTTGAAAAGATTAGTAAGAAGTAGTGATGATAGCCGATCCTTTTTAGGGATCGGCTATTTATATTCGTTTTCCTATCATAATCCTCCTTTTCGTTTCATAAAGTGATAATGGCATTGTTTACTATTTCTTTGTTTGGAACCTGAAAGGAGGAATTTCTTTTGTCACAAGAACAACAATCGTGTTTGCGATTTTCCTTGGAAGAATCAATTTGGTTTAAAAAAGGACAGGAAGTTGAAGAATTGCTATCTATCTCCTTAGATCCTCATATAACGATACAAGAGCAAGAGCAGTACGTACTTATCAGGGGAAGCCTTGATCTTTCCGGTGAATATTTACCAACTTCACCTAGGGACGAAGAAGAGGATGAGTTTGAAGCAGGTGGTAAGTTTGTACAAATAGTTGAAAAGAGGGAAAAAGGTGAGTATGAATTTGTCCACCGTTTCCCTGTCGATGTGACGATTCCGAAAAATAGAATTGCCAATCTGGGCGATATCGACGTATTCGTTGAGTCATTCGATTACATGGTTCCTGAGAATGCTTGTTTAAAATTGAATGCCGATTTAACGATTACAGGGATTTATGGTGAACAGCAGACGCACACTCCCCTTGAAGCTGAATTTAGCAGAGAGGAAGAATACGAGCCGCTTTACCGTTCTAGTGCAGTTGCCGAAGTAGAAGAAGATACAGCGGAGGAAGAAGTAGAAACAGAAGAAGAGCAAGAAGAAAGAGAAGAAGTATACGAGTATGAGAACTACGACGTCGAAGAATTAACGGCGAACGTTGAAGAGCAGGAGCAAGAAGAGGATTCTGAAGACGACGAGTACCAGCCGTTTAATCTGGAAGGACGGACACCACCATCTGAAGAGGAGGATGAGATACCCGTACAGATTCAATACGGTGCTCAGCCAACTTATTCCTATGAGGAAAATTATTCCAGGAAAGAAAACGTGTTTGAGTTGCCTCAGCATGAACTAAGTGAGTCATCAGAAGAGCAGCCGTCTGAACCAAAGGCCGCCTACACGCCGCCTCCTAAATACAAGCAGCAGGAAGCCGAAGAAGAAGAGTCCTCCTCATCAGCTGTAGAAGCGGAGATGGAAGAAAGCGGGGAAGAACCGGAAGAAAAGAAAAAGACAAAAGGTAAAAAGAAATATGAAAGCATTTCATTAACCGATTTCTTTGCAAGAAAAGATGAGGAGAAGGGCGCAACATTACGGGTATGCATTGTTCAAGAGGGTGAGACCCTGGACTATATTGCAGAAAAGTATGATTTGACCATTCCGCAGCTATTAAGGGTCAATCAACTTGAAGCCAATCAAGACGTCTATGTAGGGCAGGTTCTTTATATCCCGAAAAGCGAGTATGTCTTCAAAGGGTAGAGGAATATGGGTAAAGTCGTTCCCGCTTAAGACATTAGAATAGCGTAATGGACATATAGAGGAAAGAATGGGGCTGACACCAAATTCATTGGAGTTAGTCCGTTTTTTTTAGAAAAGTAATCTTAGAAGGTGAGAGGAATGGTACAAACGCTTGATGGATTAAAGCATGTCTTACAACCTTATGGCGTAGAACCCCATTTTGTTGAGAGCTACGGGAAGATTTCCAAAGTGTTTTCCAATAAAGGCACTCTGGCTGTTAAGCAGATCCCGGCCCAGACTGGAGTTGACTTTGTCCGGAATGTGCAACTATTGTTTCAAAGGGGATATAACCGCATTGTTCCGATCTACCCGACTTTGGATGGGCGTTATGCGGTGTGGAATGAAGGGGAGTTATACTATGTGATGCCCTGGCTGTTGAACCTGGAAAGGGAAGATCAATTTGAAAAGCATCAGAAAATGTTCCGGGAATTGGCAAGATTGCATACTCTTTCGTCTCAAGAAGTAAAGATTGATAAAGAAGAGAGAGAATCTCATTACGAGCAGTTGACATCCAGGTGGGATAAAGAACAACAGTTTCTCGATGAGTATGTTGAGGCATGTGAAAAAACAACGTATATGTCTCCTTTTCAATTGCATTTCTGCATGTATTACAAGGATGCCACTCAAGCGTTGAAATTTTCACGCAAGATGCTTGATGAGTGGTATGAAGAGACGAAGGAGCTGGAAAAGGTTAGGACCGTCATCACCCACGGAAAGGTTTCGACGGAGCACTTTCTATTCGATGAAAGAGGGTTGGGGTATTTCCATAACTTTGAGAACTCAAGGATGGCTTCTCCATTTCATGATCTCTTGCCGTTTTTGTCGAGAACGTTGAAAACCTATCCTAAGTATTACGAGGAATGTGTCGAGTGGCTTACCACTTATTTTCTGCATTTTACTGTACGTAATGAAGAGCGGCTCCTGTTCATGAGTTATTTAGCTTATCCAAGCTCTGTCATTGCAGTGGTGGAAAAGTATTTTCATACACCGAAGGATAAGCGGAATGAACGTAAATCCCTCAAAAAATTGCAACGACACTACTGGCTGCTGAAAAATACAGAATACGTTGTCATGCGTTTAGATGAAATGGAAAAAAAGAAACAGGAGCAGGCGGCTGAAGCAGAATAAAAAAAGGACTGGCGAAGTCCACATCTCGTCAGTCCATTAAATCCAATCGAAATAAATGGCAAGGCCTATACCGATAAACAGAGTTAAAAGAAGGACATCAAAAGTGGTTGGGAGCAAAATGGTCCGGACCCCTTGAAAGATCGTAAAGGGGATGATGAATTGCTTACATATTAATCGGGCGTTTCCCATCCATTTCTGCATGGTATATTGATTGATTTTTTTCATATTCTTCCACTCACTCTCCTGGGTATATTCACTACTTTATCTTATGAATACAGGATAGAATGGTGCCTGAGTAGGCGAAATGAATATTTTTATTAAAAATTGGCGATAATGATTGACGAAAGTTTATCTTTTCCTATACTATAATTAGTAAATAAATAATGCCTTAAAAGCAATGAACAGGAAGAGTACATTGACCCTTACTTTCAGAGAGGAAAATCGTTTGGTGAGAGATTTTCTACGTTAAGACAATGGAAGGTCGCCTGGAGAGCTGTTTCTATGAATTTCAGTAGTAGAAGCCGGTTAAAAGCCGTTATAATCGTCGAGAGTTCAGGAGGTTTATTTCTCCTGAGAAAAAAGGTGGTACCGCGAATGGAATCCTTCGTCCTTTTCATAGGACGGGGGATTTTTTTATTTTTTTAGAAAAGTGTACTTATTCGCACTAATATAGGAGGAAAACAAATGGAAACTCAAGATCAGCAATTAGCAATGCCGACGAAATATGATCCGAATGCCATTGAGCAGGGACGCTACAAATGGTGGCTCGAAGGGAAGTACTTCGAAGCGACAAACGATAAGGAGAAAGAGCCTTACACCATCGTCATCCCTCCGCCGAACGTAACGGGGAAACTTCATCTTGGTCATGCTTGGGACACAACCCTGCAAGATATCCTGACCAGAATGAAGCGAATGCAGGGTTACGATGTATTATGGCTGCCAGGTATGGACCATGCAGGAATTGCCACACAAGCGAAAGTGGATGAAAAACTTCGTAATCAGGGTATTTCACGCTATGACTTGGGCCGTGAAAAGTTCGTAGAAGAAACGTGGAAGTGGAAAGAAGAATATGCCGAGCATATCCGTCAGCAATGGTCTAAAGTTGGATTAGGCTTAGATTATAGCCGAGAACGTTTCACGTTGGATGAAGGTTTATCGGAAGCTGTACAAAAGGTATTTGTCGACCTTTATTATAAAGGCCTGATTTACCGTGGTGAATACATCATCAACTGGGACCCGGCAACGAAAACCGCCCTTTCAGACATTGAGGTTATTCATCAGGATGTACAAGGCGCATTCTATCATATGAAATATCCGTTGGCTGATGGAAGTGGTCATATTGAAATTGCCACAACCCGCCCTGAAACCATGCTTGGTGATACGGCAGTTGCAGTACACCCGGAAGATGATCGCTACAAGCATTTAATCGGTAAAACAGTTACCCTTCCAATCGTGGGACGTGAAATTCCGATTGTAGGAGATGATTACGTTGATATGGAATTTGGTTCCGGAGCAGTGAAAATTACGCCTGCACACGATCCGAATGACTTCGAAATCGGTAATCGTCACAATTTAGAACGTATTCTTGTAATGAATGAAGATGGAACCATGAATGAAAAGGCGGATAAATACCAAGGGATGGATCGATTCCAATGTCGTAAGGAAATCGTGAAAGACCTTCAAGAAGCCGGCGTTCTGTTCAAGATTGAAGAGCATATGCATTCAGTTGGCCACTCAGAAAGAAGTGGAGCAGTCGTTGAGCCATATCTTTCTACTCAATGGTTCGTTAAAATGGATCCTCTGGCAGAAGAAGCGGTAAAACTTCAGCAGGATGAAAACAAGGTCAACTTTGTACCTGATCGCTTTGAAACGTCATACCTGCGCTGGATGGAAAACACGCGTGACTGGTGTATTTCCCGTCAGCTTTGGTGGGGACACCGCATCCCTGCCTGGTATCATAAAGAAACGGGCGAAATCTATGTAAACAATGAAGCACCGGAAGATATTGAAAACTGGACACAGGAAGAGGATGTACTGGATACATGGTTCAGTTCTGCTCTATGGCCGTTTTCAACAATGGGCTGGCCAGATCTGAATGCAGAGGACTTTAAACGGTACTACCCAACCAACACACTTGTGACGGGATATGACATTATCGGATTCTGGGTATCTCGCATGATCTTCCAGGGACTGGAGTTCACGGGAGAACGTCCATTTAAAGACGTACTGATTCACGGACTGGTTCGGGATGCAGATGGGCGTAAGATGAGTAAGTCATTAGGAAACGGTGTAGATCCAATGGATGTCATCGAAAAGTATGGAGCAGATTCCCTACGCTACTTCCTATCTACAGGCAGCTCACCGGGTCAGGATTTACGCTTCTCCTTTGAGAAAGTAGAATCTGTTTGGAACTTTGCGAATAAGATCTGGAACGCATCACGCTTCGCCCTTATGAATATGGACGGTATGACCTATGACGAAATTGATTTATCAGGTGAAAAATCTGTTGCTGACAAATGGATCCTTACCCGATTAAATGAAACGATTGAAACCGTAACACGTTTAGCGGATCGTTACGAGTTTGGTGAAGTTGGTCGTGTTCTTTACAACTTTATCTGGGATGACTTCTGTGATTGGTATATTGAAATGGCTAAATTGCCTTTATATGGCGAGGACGAAGCCGCTAAGAAAACGACCCGTTCGATTCTGGCTCATGTCCTGGACAACACAATGAGACTTCTACACCCATTCATGCCGTTTATTACCGAGGAAATATGGCAGAACTTGCCGCATCAAGGCGAATCCATTACGGTGGCTGCATGGCCGACGGTTCAAGAAGAACTTACAGACCAAGCGGCAGCAGAAGAGATGAAGCTGCTCGTTGATATCATTCGTGCTGTACGTAATGTCCGTGCTGAGGTTAACACGCCGATGAGCAAGCAAATCAACTTGATGCTAAAGGCGAAAGATGCACATACGCTAACAATCATCGAGAAGAACAAAGCGTATATCGAAAAATTCTGTAACCCGGAGAAGCTTGAAATGGGTACAAATCTAGATACACCGGAAAAAGCGATGACCGCAGTCGTTACAGGTGTGGACTTATTCCTTCCATTAGAAGGGCTGATCAACATCGAAGAGGAAATTGCCCGCCTGCAAAAAGAGTTGGAGAAATGGACGAAGGAAGTTTCCCGTGTTCAAGGTAAGCTGAACAATGAGAAATTTGTAAGCAAAGCCCCTCAGAAAGTAGTAGATGAGGAAAAAGCAAAAGAAAAAGATTATTTAGAGAAACAAGCGACTGTTAAAGCAAGAATAGAAGAGCTGAAGTCAGTTTAATTTTGCCGAGTGAATAGAGGTTAAGAAGAGGGCTTTAAAATCAGGTCTGATTGTTATGGGGAGATCCTCTTCAGCAATCAGATCCGATTAGAGCCCTTTTTCTAATGAAACCTAAAAGAGGGAGTGAATAATAATTGTTAACCTATGATAAAGCCGTTGAATGGATACACTCAAGACTCAGACTTGGAATCAAACCGGGTCTGGAGAGAATGCAGTGCTTGTTAGAGAAGCTTGGAAACCCTCATGAAAAGCTCAAAACCGTTCATATCGGGGGAACAAACGGTAAGGGATCTACTGTAACCTATTTGCGAAACATATTACAGGAAGCAGGGTATTCTGTAGGCACCTTTACTTCTCCATACTTTGAACGTTTTAATGAAAGAATCAGTATCAATGGAGATCCTGTTTCAGATGAGGACTTAACTTTTCTTGTGGAGAAAATAAAGCCCATTGCCGAGAGCATGGAACAATCAGAATGGGGAAGTCCTTCTGAATTCGAGGTCATTACAGCCATGAGCTTTTATTATTTTGCCGAAATGAAACCGGTCGATCTCGTCCTTTATGAGGTTGGACTTGGTGGAAGACTCGATTCAACGAATGTCATCACCCCGATGGTTTCAGTCATAACGAGTATCGGCCTTGATCATATGCAATTTTTAGGAAGCAGATTAGAAGACATCGCCTATGAGAAAGCCGGTATCATCAAGCGTTCCGTTCCTGTCATATCAGGGGTCCACCAAAAAGAAGCGGCGGATGTGATAAAAGGTAGAGCATTAGAAATGGATAGCGATCTATTTGAACTTGGAAAGGATTTCTCAGTGGAACGTCTTTCGATCCTTGAAAAAGGTGAAAAATTTTCCTATCATTCACCTTCTTTACATGAAACGTTCGAGCTTGCGATGATAGGTACTCACCAAATGAACAATGCCGCACTTGCCATAAAGGTAATTGAGCTGCTTTCTGAAGAGCATGTCATAAAGGTAGAAGGAACACACATAAATGCTGGATTGAAAAAGTCATCATGGCCGGGGAGGATGGAACTCCTTTCAGATAAACCTGAAATATACATCGATGGTGCTCATAACCCTGAAGGAATTAGCGCCTTGGTGAAAACCATACAGGATCGCTTTATGGAGAAGAGGGTGACGGTTCTATTTTCCGCATTGAATGACAAAGACTTACGGCCGATGATTTCTCATCTTGAAGAAGCAGTGGATGCGATCGGGTTCACGACCTTTGACTTTCCAAGAGTGGCATCAGCTGAAGAGCTTTACGGATTATCTTCCCATCCTGATAAGGTTAAAGTTTCTCGTTGGAAAGAGTTTCTTCAAGAGAAGATCCCGGGGCTGAAAGAAAATGAAGTACTGCTCATAACAGGTTCTTTGTATTTTCTATCTGAGGTAAAACCATATCTTCTGAATGAATTAAAAAATTACAGAAAAAAGTAAGTGACTTTATCGAACCGCTTTGATAAAATATTCATAAACTTGTGACTATTTAACTAGTATAGTATCATAGGACTATATTAAATCGAACGGAACCTTTGGAGGATAGACATGACATTATCAGTAAAAAAGAAGCTGTACATATTGCTGGCCTGGCTAGCCGTTGTACCTGCTGGATTATATTTTACTTATCGCTACTATCCTCCTGAAAATATTGCAGGAAATGAGCTGGAGCTTTTAACCTTAGTGGCTTTTGCCACCTTTATCCCACTCATGCCCATTGTGATAAATGGTGCCACCATTTTCTTCATCCAGTGGGTGACCCTCGTAGGGTTTATAAAGTATGGATTATTTATTGAGATCGTCCTCATGCAATTCTCTATTATCCCATTGCTTATCCGGCTCAGGCTGGCCAAAACCGATTGGCATAGAATTCCCTTGAATTCAGTGATGTTCTTTCTTGTTTCATTAGTGAGCGGCCTCATTTATTTTCTATTCGGTGGAGAAGTCGGATTAAAGGGTATCGGTCAATTACTATTTCCGATACTCAGTTATCAAATCGTTTCGATTATGATCAATCAAATTCTTCTTTTAATGTATCAACGCTATGTAGTGAACAATGATGTCCGTTTTTACAGCAAGGATTTCGTTTGGGACTTTACCGCAAATATGATCATGTTCCCTCTCTCATTATCTCTCTATTATTTAACGTTTGAACTGGGAGCCTTCGCTTCTCTATTGATCGGTATCCCTTTTGTGAGCTTATCGATCATTTTAAAGCTCTATAACTCTTCTGAAAAAATCAATGAATACCTTCAAAAAGCGGGTGAAATCGGTCACCAATTAACCGAAAGCCTGAAAGTAAAAGAAGTGCTTGATATATTCATCGAGAAGATCATCGAGACCCTCCCGGTTGAGTATGCATATATCCTTGATTGCCAGGAAGAGGAACTTGTCCTCTTGAGGCGTGTTGAAAATGGAGAAATGAAGTCGAATAACCTGCGTCCATTAAAGAAAAACCAGGGGATCAGCGGTGTAGTATGGGAAACCGGGAAGTCCGTCCTCTACACTTCACGATCTGAATGGACCGATATCGCTGAAGGGTATATGCCTGAGGGAGTGGAAAGTGTTTTGTGCGTACCCATTGTAAGAAGTCAAAAGGTACGAGGGATCCTTCTATTGGCCTCTTCCAAAAAGAAAGCCTATGAAAAGTATCAATTGATGATTGTCGATATTTTATGTTCCTATTTAGGCGTGGCAATCGCAAATGCAAGACACCATGAACGGACAAAGAAAAACAGTGAAAGATGTGCCCTGACAGGACTATACAATTACCGATATTTTGAAGATCTCCTGACGCTTGAATTCAATCATCTCGATGTTGGGAAAAGACAAAGTCTATCACTCATTATGCTCGACCTGGATCACTTCAAGGTGATTAACGATAACTATGGCCACCAGAGCGGGAATGAAATCCTGATTGAACTTGCCGAACGCCTTCGTACCCTTATCGATTCAAGAGGTACAGTTGCGAGATACGGAGGGGAGGAATTTGTCATCCTTCTTCCGGATGCGAAACGGGATGAAGCACTCCTGCTTGCTGAGAATGTCAGAGGTGCGATTGCCAATGAACCCTTCACTCTCCATGACAGCCTGGACGAATCCAACAAACGAATGATGGTCCGGATCACCGCAAGCATTGGAGTCTCAACCGCACCGGAAGATGCCGATGATACACTTGCTCTTATCCGCCATGCGGATCGGGCACTTTATACGGGTGCGAAGCAGGCTGGACGGAATCGGGTGGCTCAGTATGTGAAATGAATTCGGAAAACACCTTCCTACTTGTGGAGGTGTTTTTTTTGAACGAAAACTATGACTTTTATTCTATTTTTTTCTATTTGTAGCAAATAGTAGCTTTCCATTTACAACTGTATATACTAAAATAGTAGTAGTCGAATTTTGTTAATTTTCATCGAATTATACTTCTAAGTTCCTCCTTCAACAACGTTTAAATCAGTTTACATCCTTTCTTCAAAACATCTAAAAAACCTATAAGGAAAAAGAATAAAAGGGGCATCTGTGATGAGTAAAAGAACACCTTTTACAAAGCTATCCGTATTTTTAGTGTTGTGCAGCATAGGTTTATTCAGTTTTGCTCATCTGGGTGCTTTGGCCTATGATCGCTTCCTATCACCGGCTCAACCTGTTTCCGGCAGCGAGAACAAAGATGTTGCGGGTCCTTCTGATCAAAATCCAGAACACAAAAGTAAGAGCGAAGCTACCATTGAAACCATTTCAGAGATCAAAGTCGATGGTCTACCATTGACACCAGGGCTTCAGCAGTTTATTGATACGAACCCTGAGATTGAAATAAGAGGGGCCTCACCGTTCTCCTTACTGGAGTTTATTGAGGGGGAAGGATTCACTGGAGCAACTGACCAAGATCTTAGCACTCTCGCTTCATGTCTTTATGAGCTGATACTGCCGACAAACTTTGAGGTGATTGAGAGAAATCAGAGCAGGGAGCTTCCTGATGGTACTGAATTAGGGATGGAAGCTTATGTAAATGAAGAACAGGGTAAGGACTTTATTTTTTCAAATCCTAACAGTGGGTCTTATACGATCACCCTTCAGTGGCAAGGAGATCTGCTTTCCATCTCACTAAAGGGCGCAGAACTTCCGTATAGGGTGACGGTAGAGCGAAGGGACAAGCTGGTCTTTAAACCGAAAGTGATCAAGCAATACAGTCCATACTTACATACAGGTGAAGTAATGGTAACGAAAGAAGGCCGAAACGGAATGCAGGTTGAAGTATGGAGGAGCTTTCAGACAATGAAGGGTGAATTTCTCAAGGAAGAAAAGGTATCAGAAGACTTTTACCTTCCCGTTCATAAAGAAGAGTTACATAGTATGAAAGATTATGTGGCAGGGAAAGCGGTCTATGTTTCAGAGGTGGATGAAACGAGTTCTGAGGTTGAAGAGCATAAAACCCGGGACAGCTCAGTGCCTCAAGAAAGTCCATCTAATCAAGAGAAAGATGAACAGTCGGATTCACCTGACAATGCAAATTCCCCTTCAACGAAACAGAACTCCAATGCTTCTTCTTCTGAAGAGGATCTTCCTTTGCCCGATATGAAATAAGAAAATGACAGTTAGGTGGAATGGCATGGCACAAGAGCGGAAACGTTTAGGCGATTTATTAGTTGAATCAGGTTTGTTAACAGAAGAAAAGCTTCAAACGGCTCTCAAAGAAAAGGGGATCGATCAGAAGCTGGGAGATGCGATTTTACAAAAAGGATACATTACAGAACAGCAGCTGATTGAAGTGCTGGAGTTTCAATTAGGCATTCCTCATGTCAGCTTATTTCGATACCCGTTTGATCCCAAGCTGTTTCATTTGATTCCAAAAGAAGTGGCAAAACGGAATTTAATCATCCCACTTAAAAAAGAGGGAGATAAGCTGTTTGTAGCCATGGCTGATCCAATGGATTTCTACACGACCGAGGATCTGCGATTATCCACTGGCTTTTATATTGAGACGTCCATCGCAACAAAGGACGATATCCTTCGGTCAATCAGTAAGTATTACGATATGGATGAAAGCTTTGAAGAGTTAAAAGGGGTGGGGAATGAGCGTCATCCATTAGAGGATGAAGCACTGACAGATCAGGACTCTCCCATCGCCAATCTTGTCAATCAATTGTTATCCAATGCCATGACGCAAAAGGCGAGCGATATCCATATCGATCCTCAGGAAACAAAAGTACATATTCGCTATCGGGTGGACGGCATTTTGCGGACTGATCGCTCTCTCCCTAAGCATATGCAAAGCATGCTGACGGCCCGCATCAAAATCATGTCTCAATTGGATATCACGGAGCACAGGGTACCTCAGGATGGAAGGATCAAAACGAACATCGATTTTCGTCCGATTGATTTAAGGGTCTCGACCCTGCCGACGGTATATGGAGAAAAAATTGTCCTTCGTATACTGGACCTGAGTTCATCGTTAAATGACCTGGGGCAACTCGGCTTCAACAGTTTAAACCTTAAACGATTTCAAGATTTGATTGATCGCCCGACCGGGATCGTCCTTATAACGGGCCCTACTGGTTCAGGTAAATCTTCTACTTTGTATGCAGCCTTGAACAAGCTGAATAGTGAAGAGGTCAATATTATTACGGTTGAGGATCCAGTTGAATATCAATTGGAAGGGGTTAACCAAATTCAGGTGAACACCAATGTCGGCCTTACTTTTGCTACAGGTCTCAGGTCCATCCTAAGGCAGGACCCCAACATTATCATGGTAGGGGAAATCCGTGATAGAGAGACGGTTGAAGTAGCGATACGAGCTTCACTGACGGGACACTTAGTTCTCAGTACGATCCATACGAATGATTCCTTAAGCACGGTAACACGCCTTATAGATATGGGGGTCGAGCCCTTTTTGGTTGCGACTTCTGTAAGCGGCATTGTCGCTCAACGTCTTGTTCGAAAAGTGTGTCGGGATTGTGCACAAGAAGAAATCCCTACAGTGAGGGAGAAAGAAATCTTTGGTCGCAGAGGAATGACAATCGAAAAGGTCATTCGTGGCAGAGGATGTGCCTCGTGCAATATGACAGGCTATAAAGGAAGAATGGCCATTCATGAAGTACTGGTCGTAAACGATGAAATGAAGAGAATCATCATGAATAATGAATCCCTTTCCACATTAAGGGAAGTTGCCAATAATCACAAAACCATTTTTCTTTTGGATGATGGATTGTTTAAGGTGAAGCAGGGATTGACCACGACAGAGGAAATACTGCGTGTAGCAATAGAGTAAAGAAGGTGTATGACTTGAAGGAACGGATAGATCATCTATTACGGGAGGCATTTGAATCAAAGGCCTCTGATATTCATTTAACGATAGGATCAGCCCCTGTTTTCCGAATTCATGGAGACTTAAAGAGATATAGGCAGGATGTGCTGAAGCCGGAAGATACAGAGCAAATGGCAAAAACCATTGTTCCCGAGCATTTATGGACGGAATTCAAGGAACGGGGGGAAATGGACTTTTCTTATGCCCTCCCAGGTGTCTCACGGTTCCGTGTGAATGCCTATTTTCAACGTTCTTGTATTTCGATTGCATTACGTGTTGTGCCCAGAAATATTCCGACCCTGGAAGAACTAAAGCTCCCCCCTGTGATAATGAAGATAGCAGAAAAGCATCAAGGGTTGGTGTTGGTGACGGGCCCGACCGGAAGCGGAAAATCTACGACGCTTGCTTCGATGATTCATTATATGAATCAGACGATGAGAAAGCATATCATTACGCTTGAGGATCCGATAGAGTACTTACATAAGCACGGTTCTTCCATTATTGATCAACGGGAAGTCGGGTTTGACACAAAGTCCTTTGCATACGGATTGCGAAGTGCATTGAGGCAGGATCCCGATGTCATTCTGGTAGGAGAAATGCGCGATCTGGAAACCATTCAAACAGCCATTACAGCAGCTGAAACCGGTCATTTAGTCCTGGGGACGCTGCATACGTCCAGTGCCGTTTCGACAATCGAACGGATTATAGATGTATTCCCGGCTGAACAGCAATCCCAGGTCCGGGTTCAGCTTGCAACGGTTCTGCAGGGAGTGATTGCTCAGCGCCTCCTGCCTACAGTTGATAAAAAAGGCAGGATTGCTGTCTCGGAAATCCTTCTGAATAATTCAGCGGTTGCGAATCTTATCCGTTCTGAAAAGATTCATCAAATTCCCACCATCATGCAAACTTCTAAAGCGCAGGGAATGGAGCTCTTTGAATCGAATGTCAGCAGATATCTACACGCCGGTATGATTTCGAAAGAAGTGGCCTCTCCATTTCTTCAGGAGAACCGTTAAAGATGGGCAGATTTAAGTATGAAGGACGAGATAAAAAAGGGAAGAAAAAAGGCCAGGTCACGGCTGCTACCAAAAAAGAGGCAATGCTCCTGCTGAAGAATCAAGGCATCCGCATTATTTCAGTGGAGGAAATTCCAGAGACACTTTTAACGAAAGAAATTACTTTAGGAAACCCTGTCAAGCTTCAACATATGGTGATTTTTCTCAGGCAATTCTCTACTCTATTGAAAGCGGGAGTCACAGTCGTGGACGCGACCCGCATTCTAAGCAGTCAAACAGATAGTAAAGCCTTAACGAAAATACTTATAGACGTTGAAATAGAATTGAAAGAGGGACATCCCCTTTCAGATGCATTCGGCAAGCATAAGAAAGTGTTTGAGCCCCTCTTCATCAATATGCTGAAAGCGGGGGAAGCAACGGGGAGTCTGGATGAGACCCTGGAAAGACTTGGAGATCACTACGAAAAGCAGCATGGAACCCGGCAAAAAGTGATCGCGGCCCTTTCTTATCCTGCAGTTGTTGGCGTGATCGCCATTGGGGTTGTCATCTTCTTACTAGCAGCTGTCGTGCCGACTTTCGTGGATATGTTTGACGATTTCGGGGGAGAATTACCGTTAATCACGAGATTCGTCCTCGGTGCCAGTGAAACAGTGCAGCGTTTTTGGTACCTTCTTTTATTCCTTGTCATTCTCATGATCACAGGCATTGCAGTGGTAAGACAGAGAAAAGAGTCGAAATACTATTTGGATTACTTCTTACTGCGTATCCCACTATTCGGTAAACTACTCCAAAAAGCGGTTTTAGCCCGAATGACAAGGACATTGAGTTCCTTATTCTCAAGCTCGGTTCCCATCCTTCAGTCGTTGGCTATCGTCGAACGGGTAGTGGAAAATGAAGTCATTGCGGCAGTTCTCAAAGAATCGAGAGAATCACTTGAAAAAGGCGGAACGTTAACGGAACCCATGAAAAAACACTGGGCCTTTCCGCCCCTGGTCTCACAAATGATTTCCATCGGAGAAGAAACAGGATCACTTGATAGCATGCTTTCCAAGGTGGCGGATTTCTATGAGAAAGAAGTCGAAAACTCTACAGATCAACTTAAAGCATTAATAGAGCCACTCATGATCGTTCTATTGGCGGGACTGGTCGGGACGATTGTAACGGCCATCATGATCCCGATGTTTGAAATATTTAACAATGTGCAAAATTTCTAGCAATTATGATAAATATTTACATATTTAGACTTATATTTTATTTTCTGTGTTGTATAATATAGGTAGATTAAAAGAGTACTAAAGTACTACAAAAGGTTATGGGGAGGAAATGAAGAAATGTTGAAGAAAATGAGAAAAATGTTGAAGAATGAGAGAGGTTTGACACTGGTTGAGCTTCTTGCTGTCATTGTTATTCTTGGTATTATTGCGGCGATTGCTGTGCCGAGTATTGGTGGGATCATTAATAAGAGTAAGGATGATGCAAAGGTAGCGGAAGCATTGCAGATTATTGATGCAGCCAGGTTAGCTCATGCAGAGGATCCAGATCAAACTAAATGGACTCATGATGGAGAGGCGGAAGTAAGTGCAGCTCTAAGTGGTTATGTATCTAAAGTAAAAGATAAGGGCTATACTGTTACTTTTACTGATGGTAAGTTTAGTATATCAGGACATGAGGTATCGCCAACTACAGCTATCTCTGAAGATGACTTGGCGGATGAAGTAGATAATTAAAGTGTTAATTTTAATCACCATCTACGCACTCCTCCTAGGCTCCTTCTACAACGTAGTAGGCCTGCGGGTGCCGTTAAAGAAATCCATTGTAAAGCCAAGGTCGAGCTGTCCGTATTGCAGTCATCAACTGACTGCCCTCGAGCTGCTTCCTGTCTGTTCTTATCTCATTCAAAAGGGGAAATGCCGCCGGTGTCAAGGGCGCATTTCTCCTTTATATCCGTTTATGGAAGCATTGAATGCCAGTCTATTTGTCCTCGCGTATCTTGAGTTTGGATTCATATGGGAGCTGCTTGTCGCATGGACGCTCATTTCATTGTTCGTCATCATTACCGTTTCTGATTTGAAATACATGGTCATTCCGGATAAAGTACTACTATTTTTTGCGGGGATTTTTTTGTTGGAACGTCTGTTTATTCCGTTGACCCCGTGGTGGGATAGTCTGGTCGGTGCCGCTGTTGGATTCGGGCTCCTTCTTCTGATCGCCATCGTCAGTAAAGGCGGCATGGGTGGAGGCGATATCAAGTTATATGGAGTCATCGGCTTCGTTGTCGGATTGAAGGTCATGATCCTGTCCTTCATGCTGGCAACCTTCTTTGGAGCGATCTTTGGCTTGGTTGCACTGGCATTCAAGGTCATTGAGAAAGGTAAACCGATTCCCTTCGGTCCGTTTATCGCTTTAGGGACCATCCTTGCTTATTTGTATTACGATGCCATCCTATCCGCATATCTATCGTTTTTCTATTAATGTAAAGAAAGGGTTCATTCCATGGGTTTATTATCGTTTCTCTCTAGCAGCAAAAAAACATCCAATATCGTGTTCACAGACAATTTCATCCGCTTTCTAGAGTTGAAGCAGACTTCACCACTAGTTGTTCAGGCATGTGGGGAACGCTCCCTTCCGGACGGAGTCATTAAAGGTGGAAGGATCATGGATGAACAAACTCTATCATTTATATTGGAAGAATGTGTAGAGGAGTGGGGAATTAAAGGAAGATCGATGCGATTTGTCGCACCTGATCCGTTTGTCGTGCTAAGAAAAGTGAGGATTCCCCTTGATCTGAAAGAAGATGAAATAGAGGGATACTTGTTTTTAGAAATTGGTACTAGCATTCATTTGCCTTTTGAAGATCCCGTTTTTGACTATGCTTTGTTAGATGAAGTGGAAGATGGTAGAGAGGTCCTTTTAATCGCATCCCATCAGGAAGTGGTGGATAGCTACAAAGATGTGCTGGAGGATGCGAAATTAAAGCCCATTGTTGCAGACATTTCACCCCTCTCTCTTTACAGGTTATCAGTAGAGCAAAGATCCGTTTCACCACATGAGCATACAATGTTCCTGCATTTTGATGAGAGATTATTAACCATCTCCATTTTCCGACAGCATAAACCGATCTTTACTAGACCGATTGTGTTAGAGCAGGAAAATAAGAACGTATTGATTGAAGAGCATCTCGCTTGGAGAAATGTCGAAGATGCGTTCAGTGAAATAGAGAAAGTGATGAACTTTTATCAGTATTCACTCCACAAAGGAGATTTCTCTGTTGAACGGGCTCTCATTAGTGGTGATCATCCGAATATACGTGAGATTGAAATGTATATAAAGGAAAGACTTAGTATCCCCGTCGGCTTTCAACGTCTGGAAGGGATCCACACTGTGGATGGCGGGAAGATATCCGATAAGTTTGCCATAGCTTTGGGTCTGGCGCTAAAAGAGGTGCAATATGTTGAATCTAATTGATATTAACCTATTGCCGGAAAAAGAAAAGAAGAGTGCTGTGTTTGTATCCAGTACCGCTATCATTCTTTTAGTATTTTTTGTTGTATGTCTCTTCTTCTTTTTCTCCCTTCGAAGCGTTCAATCGGAAACGGAAAGAACGATTGAAGGTATCTCACAAACGAAAAAAATCATTGAAGTACAACAAACGAAATTGCTTGATTCAGAGTCTTCCCAAGGAGCAAGGGAGCTTAAGGAAACAATTGAATGGATGACAAACTATCCAGTCGAGACAGTTCCTGTACTCAACGAGCTGATCTCGTTACTGCCTCCCCGGGGATTCATTCAGACCTTTGAATATAGTGAAAGACAATCAATTAATGCTTCCATACAATTTGATTCATCCCGGGAAGCAGCCTATTATCTGCATCATTTAAAAGGTGTAGAGTGGATTAAAGAAGCAGAAATCCTTGAGATCACGACAAACAATATGACCGGTGAAGATATGGACTGGGATGAAAGTGGAGTGGTCCCCAGGTATCTGGCTGATTTTTCAATTTCCCTTGATTCTGTAAAACTTCAACAGTCAGATGACACCTCCTTAGAAGAGGAGGTCGAGGAATGATGTCAGCAGTGAACAAAAAAGAAAGACTGCTTTTAATAGGAATTACGTTAGCGTGCCTATTTACCTTGTTTCTCTTCTATTTCTTTGTCTATTCTCCCCCAAAAGACAGGCTGAGGATCAAACATGAGGAACTGAAAACAGAACAAAAGATTTTAGCAGCAATTGAAACCAAGACATCTCAAATTGAAAACCATTCATACAGGGATACTAAAAGTCTGCAAGGGCAAATTCCCGTCGATCCGCTAACAGAACAGCTCATCCTTCAGTTTGAAAAAGTAGAGGTCCTGTCTCAAAGTACGATTCAATCTATGAGCTTCGCGAAGGAAGATTTCCTGTTTTCCAGTGAAGAAAATGAAGATCCCGCCTTGGGAAATGGAGGAGAACCTTCAGATGAGAAAGTGATGGAAAAGGACACTTCTTCTGTAAAGAGATTACAAATCACCATGACGGTTGAATCAGAAAACTATTTTGCAATGGAGAAGTTCATTGGTGAACTGGAAAATCTTGAACGAATTGTAGAAATCAATCAACTTGTGTTTGAGGGAAGGGAAGAAATGAGTCCTGTCCAGGATGGCAGGGAGCCCGAACCTCTAACCTATCAACTAGTGGTCTCTGCTTTTTATTTACCGGAGCTTACAGATTTGCAAGACAGTGTGCCGTCCATTGACAGTCCGCCCCCTTCAATGAAGAAGAATCCTTTTATTCAATATACGAATCCTGCCGAAGAAGGATCCATTACAACGAATGACGGTGACGCTGAAAACTGAAAAATTTGACGAAAACCTATTAGGACAAGACGACAAAAGTCTTGTTCTTTTTTCTATT
Source organism: Rossellomorea sp. GCM10028870 (assembly GCF_042666755.1). Classification (NCBI taxonomy): domain Bacteria; kingdom Bacillati; phylum Bacillota; class Bacilli; order Caryophanales; family Bacillaceae; genus Rossellomorea; species Rossellomorea sp. GCM10028870. Next base: position 256,642 of record NZ_JBHTGN010000001.1, read on the forward strand.
GTTTGTGATAGCATGGAAAAAAATAGATGAAGGAGGGTGGCGGTGATGGATAAAAGAAGAGGGAATGATAAAAAGATTTCTATTAAAATTAATGGTGAAAAAACAAATTTTGAAGAAGATCTTCTTGTTTATGATTGGAAGTTGGGGGAATCTGAAGCGGCAGCCGGGGAAGAGGCGGAAGACAATGGGTTCGACTGGATCCTTCCAGATGATGAGGAAGCCCAACCTCCTAAGGAATACAAAAAAATCAATTATGTGTCAGGGAACAAAAAGAAGCGAAAGTCTTTCAAAAATCCTTTTCAGGACTCTGTTAATCTTTTAATGTCGATAATTGGCGCGGTTGTGGTGGGAGCAGTGTTAGGGTTTGGCACGCTTAAAGTCATTACGACAACGGATGGACCTTCTGTACCGGCGGCAACGCTGCAAGACAGTACAGCAGAAGGAAATACGGAAGGAAAGCCGGCGGTATCTGCTGTTGAATTACAGGATTTCTCCACTTCAATCGTTCAAGGTGGTGTTTATTCGACAGAGGAGCAACTAAATGCCATGCAGGATAGTTTGTCAGCAAAAGGCTTTTCTCATGCAAGTGTGGAGAAGGACGGGCAATTCTTCTTATTTCTGGGTGTAGCGGGGGATCTTGAAACGGCCAAAAATCTTGGGAGCAAACTTAAAGACCAAGGAGTCGAGGTGTACGCGAAGGATTTTGTTCTCGGTTCTAAGGGAATCAACGCCTCTAAAGAAGAGAAAGCGTTTCTTGAGAAAGGGAATGCCCTCTATAGCACAATCGCGCAGGCGAGCAGCAGTGGTGTGGTCGGGGGGACCCCTGATGATGCAACCATTAAAACCATTCAATCCGGAGTAAAGGAATTGGAAGGGATCAAGGTAGGACAAGAGTCCGTCGCTTCCATGAAAAAATCCCTGGTCAATGCAGGGAATCTTGCAGCAGCGATGAAGTCCCCGGAGGATGCCCAAAAAGTCCAGGAAGAACTATTATCCTACCTCCAACTTTACAGCGGATTATAGTTTCGACTGAATTAGACTATTTTCTAGGAAATAATCCTTTATGCAATATAGAGCCTCTCTCTCATTATGTCAGATATATGCCTGCTGACATAAGAGTGCGGGCTCTATTTTTACTTGTTTAGGGAGGAGGAATTTGGTAGTATAGTCATGTATCTCCCAATTTCTACTCTGAAAGGAATGGTATGGTGTGTCCAACCTCATACTCGCTTCACAATCTCCTCGTCGAAAAGAACTTCTACAACAAATCCAACTCTCTTTTTCCGTCATAAGCTCTACTGTAGATGAAACCTTTTCATCTGATTTATTGCCTCATGAAGTGGTGATGTATCTTGCACAGAAAAAAGCAAAAGAGATAGCGAATCAGCACCCCACCCATTATGTGATCGGTTCTGACACCGTCGTAGCTAAGGATGGACAGATCCTAGGAAAACCGGAATCGAAAGAAGAAGCGAAGGAAATGCTGAAGATGCTTTCAGGTTCTACCCATGCTGTCTACACAGGCGTTGCGATCCTTAATGGTGATGTGGAGAAACTTTTTTATGAAAAAACGGATGTTACGTTTTGGGAGTTGACCTCTAAAGAGATTGACGACTATATTGCATCGGAAGAGCCTTTTGATAAAGCTGGTTCATACGGTATTCAAGGAATCGGAGCGAAATTTGTCAAAGCAATCAAAGGCGATTATTTCTCCGTCGTCGGTTTACCCATCTCACGAGTGAATCGTGTTTTACTTGAAATGGGCTATCTTCAAACAGAATGACTCCCGAGTGTAAGAAAAGGAGGAACCAATGGTAAAAACAAAACCCCAGCACGAAGAAAACAGGCTGATGATCCGGGATTTCCCTCAAGACGAGAGACCCCGGGAAAGACTGATTCAAAGTGGTGCAGCCAGTCTATCCAACCAGGAGCTGCTGGCTATTTTACTCCGGACCGGAACAAAATCCCAGTCTGTTCTTCAACTGGCCAACCGGCTGCTCAATCATTTTGACGGATTGAATCTATTAAAGGATGCTTCCCTGGAAGAGATTACGAAAACGAAGGGGATCGGTCTTGCAAAGGCAGTTCAAATTATGGCTGCTGTTGAATTTGGTCGAAGAATCAGCAACTTAGCCTTTGATGACAGATATAGCATCCGCTCCCCGGAAGACGGAGCCAACTATGTGATGAACGATATGAGATTTTTGGCCCAGGAGCATTTTGTCTGCTTATACCTCAACACAAAGAATCAAGTTCTCCACAAACAAACCATCTTTATTGGAAGTCTGAATGCCTCCATCGTACACCCTCGGGAGGTCTTCAAAGAAGCCTTTCGGCGATCCGCCGCATCAATCATTTGTATTCATAACCATCCATCGGGAGATCCGACTCCAAGCAGGGAAGATATTGAAGTGACAAAAAGATTAGTGGAATGTGGTCGAATCATTGGTATTGATATACTCGATCATCTTATAATAGGGGAGAAGAAGTTTATCAGTTTAAAGGAAAAAGGGTATTTATGACACTATGATTTTTTTCCTGGTTACGATATAATAAAGTTTATGATTTTTGCAAACAATATGGTGATTCTATATAACGCAGTCTGTGAATAAGGGAGTCATTCTACAAGGGAATGAGTCTTTTCGTTATGCATGAACGTACAATTATTGTGAAGAAAATTACGAGGATAGAGAGTGATTGGACAACTCTCCTGTGAAAACACATATAAAATGTTAAAAACCAGCCAATTTGTATCAGAAAGGGAGATACCATTCATGTTTGGAACGAAAGATTTAGGGATTGATTTAGGAACAGCTAACACATTGGTGTACGTGAAAGGCAAAGGGATTGTCGTTCGCGAACCTTCTGTTGTGGCACTTCAAACAGATAATAAGCAAATTGTAGCAGTCGGAAATGATGCTAAAAACATGATCGGAAGAACACCGGGGAATGTAGTGGCGCTTCGCCCAATGAAGGATGGGGTGATCGCTGACTACGAAACAACTGCCACGATGATGAAGTACTACATAAAACAAGCGACACGTAATAAAGGCGCTTTTTCACGTAAGCCTTACGTCATGGTTTGTGTACCGTCAGGCATTACGGGCGTTGAAGAAAGAGCGGTCATTGATGCAACAAGACAGGCTGGCGCAAGGGATGCTTACACGATCGAAGAACCTTTTGCCGCTGCGATCGGCGCAAACCTGCCAGTATGGGAACCAACGGGAAGTATGGTCGTGGATATTGGTGGAGGAACGACGGAAGTAGCGATCATCTCTTTAGGAGGGATTGTGACTAGTCAGTCGATCCGTGTTGCCGGGGATGAAATGGATGATGCCATCATCAACTATATCCGCAAAACGTATAATCTGATGATCGGGGATCGTACAGCGGAAAACATCAAGATGGAAGTCGGTTCTGCCGGGGATTCTGAAGGAATCGAAGCGATGGAAATCCGTGGGCGTGACCTTCTGACAGGTTTACCGAAAACGATAGAAATAACGGCCGTTGAAATTGCATCTGCCCTTCGTGATACTGTATATACGATTGTCGATGCGGTTAAGAGTACATTAGAGAAGACACCACCAGAACTCGCGGCTGACATTATGGACAGGGGAATTGTGCTGACAGGGGGCGGAGCCCTTCTTCGTAATCTTGACAAACTGATCAGTGATGAAACGAAAATGCCGGTCCTCATTGCTGAGGAGCCTCTGGATTGTGTGGCCATTGGTACAGGGAAAGCCCTTGACCACATTCACCTCTTTAAAAATCGGGGAAAATAATAATAGATAATGTATGGGGGACGTCTCCTTAAGGTTACTGATTTAATCTTAAGGCCGGCCCCATCTTTTTTCGAAGAACCATGAATATTTTGACGAATGATATCAAAAACAAGCGATTTTTGATATAGTATTTACTAGAATGAGAAAAGGTTGAGGTGTACATCATGCCACAATTCTTCCTGAATAAACGTTTGATCATTCTGCTCGTCAGTGTCATAGTCCTTGTGGGATTAATTGGATTTTCTTTGCGGGAGCGAGATAGCATCAGCTGGCCTGAGCAGTTTGTGAAAGATATGGTAGGATTCGGACAGTCATTGGTTTCAAAACCTGTTAATTATGTAGCGGGAGTTGTTGAAAACGTTCAAGATCTTCAAAATACATACACAGAAAATGAAAAGCTGAAAACACGTTTAGATGAGTTAGTGAAGCTTGAAACAAAAGTGAAAGACCTTAAACAAGATAATACTGAATTAAGAGCGGTCCTTGAAAAGAAGGAAGACCTTCGTGCCTATAACACGATTCAAGCCACCGTCATTGCAAGAAACCCGGATCGCTGGCAAGAGCTCCTGACGATCGATAAAGGGGAAGTGAACGGAATTAAATCAGACATGGCTGTTATTTCATCGGCCGGATTGATTGGAAAGATTAAGAGCGTAAATGAATTTTCATCCACTGTTGAATTAATTTCGACAAACAATACAAAAAACCGGATTTCCACAGTGATTCAAGGGAAAGAACAAGATATTAACGGGTGGATTGAAGGATACGACAGTGATAAAAAAGAAATCCTAGTTAAGCGGATTTCAAACGATATGAAAGTGGACAAAGGCTCTAAAGTGATGACCTCCGGGTTAGGAGGAGTGTTCCCTAAGGGTCTGGTTATCGGGGAAGTAAAAGAAGTGAAACCGGATCAATACGGCCTGACTCAAACGGCATATGTAAAGCCTGCTGCTGATTTTTATCACCTGGAGCACGTCATGGTCATCGACCGAGAAATTCAAGGTGTGACAGAACAGGAAGTAGATTCTGAGGAGGAAGAGCAATGATTAGCAGGCTCCTCCTTCCTTTCATGACCCTGCTTTTCTTTTACAGTGAAAGTCTATTTGTTCATCTTTTCCCTAATGAAGAATGGTTTGATCAGAAAATCATTGTTCCACATTTTCTGATTATTGTGCTGTTCTTTATTTGTGCGTATTATCAGTATCGAACTGCGTTGCTTTATGGTTTCATCTTTGGCTTTCTATTTGATATTTATTACACTGAAATCAATGGAATTTACTTAGTGCTCTTTCCGTTTGTCATCTTTTTATCACACCAGATGATGAAGGTTTTACATAATAACCTCTTTGTACTGGGAATCATTTCTCTTGTGAACCTTTCTGTCTTAGAGTTTTTGGTGTATCAAATCAATTTAATTATCCAGCGAACCGATTTGACGTTTATGCAGTTCGTGGACTGGCGTTTGTGGCCAACATTGGTCCTTAATATATTGTTTTATATAGTTTTGGCATTTCCACTTAGGAACTATCTCCTCCGTAAACGGAAAGAGTGGTTGGAAGATTAAATTCTATTAGTAATTTTTTCATAAAAAGAGGAAATGACACAGCTTATGTCGAATTTAATAGACGACTGAGGTGAAAATTTGCGCCATGAATAAAAAGCCAAATGTGATGATAAAAGGAACAAAAGAAGGACTGACTCTTCATCTCAATGATCAATGCTCCTTTCGCGAGTTGAAGAAGGAATTGGACGATAAACTGTCTGCCCATTACCGGGAAACGGAAGGGACTCCCCTCCTCACGGTCAATATTCAAACAGGCAATCGCTACTTAACAGATGATCAAGTAGAAGAGTTGAAAGAGATTGTAAGACAAAAACGCAATTTAGTAGTGAATGAAGTATGGAGTAATGTGATTACTAAGAATGATGCAGAGAAACTCATAGATGAACGAAATATAGAAACTCTAACCGGGGTTATCCGGTCGGGACAAGTCGTGGAAGTGCCAGGAGACATCCTTATTGTCGGCGATGTCAATCCCGGGGGAAAAGTTCTGGCTGGAGGGAACATTTACATATTGGGTTCATTAAAAGGGCTTGCCCATGCCGGCCACAATGGAAACCAGGAGGCGGTCATTGTGGCATCGAAAATGGTTCCGTCCCAGCTCCGGATAGGGGATTCCTTGAACCGGGCACCTGATCGGGTGGAGGAAGACGATGACCACGAAATGGAATGTGCGTATGTCGACGATCAGGGGCAAATTGTTGTGGATCGATTACAAGTTTTAAAGCATCTTAGACCAAATATTACTAGTTTTAAAGGAGGAAGCTAATGTGGGTGAAGCCATAGTTGTTACTTCAGGTAAAGGTGGAGTGGGAAAGACGACTACTTCTGCCAATGTTGGTACAGCATTAGCTCTACAAGGCAAAAAGGTTTGCTTAATTGATACAGATATCGGCCTCAGAAACCTGGATGTGGTGATGGGACTCGAAAACAGAATCATTTATGACTTAGTAGACGTTGTAGAGGGCCGCTGTAAAGTACATCAAGCTCTAGTAAAAGACAAGCGTTTCGAAGACAAACTATTTTTACTGCCAGCTGCACAAACAAGTGATAAATCCGCTGTTAACCCTGAACAAATGAAAAAGCTAGTATTGGATTTAAAGCAAGACTATGATTATATCATCATAGATTGTCCTGCGGGAATTGAGCAGGGGTATAAGAACGCTGTAGCAGGTGCTGATCGTGCGATTGTCGTCACGACACCTGAAATTTCTGCTGTTAGGGATGCGGATCGGATTATCGGTTTACTCGAAAAAGAGAATATTGAACCGCCTAAACTCGTCATTAACCGCATTCGCAATCATATGATGAAAAATGGTGAAATGTTGGATGTGGATGAAATTACAGCCCATCTTTCCATCGACCTTCTTGGAATCGTAGCCGATGACGATAATGTGATCAAATCTTCCAATAAAGGTGAGCCGATCGCTCTTGATTCAACAAGCAAAGCCTCTATTTCCTACCGGAATATTGCCAGAAGAATTTTGGGTGAATCTGTTCCGTTACAGTCCTTGGAAGAAGAAAGGGCTGGAGTCTTTTCGAGAATTAAAAAGTTGTTCGGTGTAAAAGCATAATGATCAGTCCCGGTAAAGCGCATAGTGCGTTTTGCCGGGACTTTTTTTATTCTCCCCATGAATATTCTTAAAGGACAAGTCATACATTGTAGCAAATCATGTGTAATCGAATGGACCTCTTTTTATATGGATCTAACATCCCTTGTCCATCATCATGAACACAGAACCATTAGTATAGAATCACTCCGGGATAGGGTGATGCATCAAGAAATGAACCAAACGTTAAGAAACAATACCTTATAAAAAGGAATGGTGTACATGGGGAATCGTGCGGATGAAATACGTAAGCGGATAGCGAAACGAAAGAGAACGAATTCAGGCCAGAACCCTTCACACTTCCTCCTATCGGACGAGGAGCGTTATGGAATGGAACGCCAGACAAGCTTTGAAGGCGGACCGCCACATGAGGGAGTGCATCCTTTGTTTAAAAAGGAAACCTTTATGCTAAAAATTCTTGGAGCCGGAATCATGGTATTGGTGACGGCCATTATGTTTAAGAGTCCTTCACCTGTATTCAATGAGGCGAAATCAATTGTCACGAAAACCATGGATACAGAGTTTCAATTTGCCGCCATTTCCACGTGGTATGAGGATCAATTCGGAAAACCATTAGCCTTATTACCTGCCAGTAATACAAAGAAAGAATCCTCTTCAACGCAAAGTGCTGAATATGCCGTACCTGCGGCAGGGAAGGTCGTTGAGAATTTTAAAACAAATGGACAAGGAATCATGCTTCAAACGGGTTTAGGTGAAGATGTGGCAGCTATGAAGGGGGGCTTGATTATATTTGCAGGTAAGAAAGAGGAGCTTGGGAACACAGTCGTCATTCAACATGCAGACAAATCAGAATCCTGGTATGGCCATCTTGAGTCAATTGATGTGAAACAGTATGAATCGATTGAAAAGGGATCTCTTGTAGGCAAGGTTTCCACAAGCAGTCAGAACGATGTGACAGGAGAGTTTTATTTTGCGATAAAAATGGGTGATACATTTATCGACCCGATACAGGTGATGTCATTTGACTAATATCATTACACTTATGAAAAAATTTTATGTTCACCCTTTGCTTTGGCTTGTCATTGCCATAGCCATTATGACAGCTCACTTTTTTGAGCTGATTCTGCTTCTGATCATCATTACCATTCATGAATTGGGGCACGGATTGATGGCGCATTATTTTTCCTGGAGAGTGAAGAGAATTGCACTGTTACCATTTGGCGGCGTTGCCGAGATGGATGAACATGGAAACCGTTCACTGCGGGAAGAGTTCTGGGTGGTGGCAGCAGGTCCCCTGCAGCATATTTGGCTGATTGCCTTAGGGTGGGGGCTCTTGGGCACAGGCGTCATCAGCCAGGAAACCTTCTCACTTTTTCTTCAATTAAATATGATGGTACTATTATTTAACCTCCTTCCCATCTGGCCATTGGATGGAGGGAAGATGGTTTCTTTATTATTAGCCACGAAGTTTAATTATCTGAGAGCGTATGAGTACACGCTTCTCTTTTCTTTTGGCTTATTATTAGTGTTTCATTTGATTGTTCTCATAACCGCTCCCCTTCATTTGAATCTTTGGATTGTTCTTTCGTTCCTCTATTTCTCCCTTTGGGTGGACTGGAAACAGAGACGATATGCGTTTATGAAGTTTTTGTTAGAAAGGTATTACGGCAAGAGTCATCAATTCGTAGAATTGAAGCCCCTCCCCATCGAAGGGGAGGATTCGATTCTAACGGTAGTAGAGAGATTTCAACGTGGAGTGAAGCATCCATTGGTTGTATTCGAAAAAGGAATCGAAGTGGGGAAGCTTGATGAAAACGAGATCCTCCATGCCTTTTTCGCTGAAAAGATGACCTCTGCCAAAACGAAAGATCTTCTCTACCTTTATTGACGAATGAAGAGGAACTGTATAAAGTAAGGTCATACTAATAAAAGGGTTGGGTTCAACCCTTTTTTCTTATGACTTTTTTTGTAGAAAAGGGGTTTCCGCTGTGGAAGAAATAATTGTTCATAGTAAAAGCAGGGAAAAACGGTGGGTATACCGATCGAATAATGAAATCATAGGTTTACATACATATCAGCCCGGCGAAGAAACGTTGACGGGCAATATTTATTTGGGAAGAGTCATTAAAGTTCAAAAGGGACTGGGTGCAGCATTTGTAGATTTTGGTCACGGTAAAAACGGCTATCTGCATGAAAAGGACTTTCCGCAAAACGTCGAGGCGTATCATACTGGCAGCATTCCTACACCAATCGGGAAGTGCGTTCATGAAGGTCAAAAAATCATCGTGCAGGTCATGAAGGACGAAATTGGAACGAAGGGTGCAAGGTTGACGGCCGTTATTGAGCTGAGAGGGAATCATCTTGTGTACATGCCACAAGGGTACTACGTGGCGGTGTCTAAAAAAGTGGATGAAGAGAACAGGAAGGTATTACGACGCTTAGGGAACGAGTGGAAGAAGCCTGAAGAAGGCATTGTCATGCGTACCGATGCTGCTGAAGCGGGAGAAGCAGTGTTACAGGAGGAGCTCGTGTCATTACGTTCACGATATGAAAGTCTGCATCGGGTATCTCTTAGAGCCAAATGCCCCTCACTCTTATCGCAACAGGACACTTTCCATGAAGATCTCCTTGAACAAATGAAAAAGGGGAGTGGAGGAAAAATTGTGGTCGATGACTATGATAGCCTTCTTCATTTAGAGGAAATGAGCGGACACGGGATCAAAGATAAGTGGACCTTTGAACTCTATCAGGGTCATGAAAATATCTTTCGTCATTATCACGTTGCCCCTGCTTGGGAGAACGCACTGAAAAAAGTGGTATGGCTTGATAAAGGGGCATTTCTCGTCATTGAGTCTACAGAAGCCATGACCGTCGTGGATGTGAATTCCGGTAAGTTTACGGGTAAAGACGATTTAGAGCAAACCATTTTACAAACCAATAAATCAGCAGCAAAAGAAATGGCGAAGCAGCTCGCACTCCGTAATTTGGGCGGCATGATTTTAATTGATTTTATCGATATGAAAAAGGAAAGCCACAAAAAGGAAGTGATGGATGCACTTTCTGATGCGTTGGTATCGGATAAGCAGCGCACCACGATTGTAGGCTTCACTTCCCTTGGCATTCTTGAATTGACGCGAAAAAGGACCCGTCAGCCCCTTTCTGCCTACTTGACCCGTCCTTGCTCGGTATGTCATGGTACAGGAAGGGAAATGACGCCGGAGACGCTGGCATTTCAGCTTGAAAGGGAACTGTGGGAAATGCAGGGGAAGGATGGTTCCGAAATTGAAGTGGAAGCGACCCGGGAAGTCGCAGCTGTTTTTTCTGGAAAACAGAATGTCCATCTTCAAAGATTGGAAAAGGCGTTGAGTAAAAAGATCACAATAAAAGTAATCGCCCATGATCATCCTCATTACCATGTAACAAAGATTATATGAATTTCGTGATTGTTATTGACAGTACATCAAATTTTATGATAGGATTCTAATGTTATTGATTGTAGCACCCGTGCTACAACCGCTCATTACAGGTACAAAAGTGTGGAGTGATCCAACACCTGTCATTGGCGAGTCTGAGTTTATAAGGAGGTGCGATTATGTACGCAATTATCGAAACAGGTGGTAAGCAAATCCGTGTAGAAGCTGGTCAAGCAATCTACATCGAAAAGTTGAACGCAGAGCAAGGCGATACGGTAACTTTTGACAAGGTTCTATTCGTTGGTGGTGACGATGTGAAAGTAGGAAGTCCTTTAGTGGATGGAGCTACTGTAACAGCGAAAGTTGAAAAACAAGGCCGCGCGAAAAAGCTTGTAGTATTTAAATACAAAGCGAAAAAGAACTACCGTCGTAAGCAAGGTCACCGTCAACCTTACACTAAAGTTGTCATTGACGAAATCAACGCGTAAGGCGTGATGACATGATTAACGTTTACGTAGAGCGTTCATCGGGGAAAAGAATCCGTTCTTTCTCAATGGATGGACATGCTGATTTTGCCGAAAATGGGCAAGACATTGTTTGTGCAGGTGCTTCTGCTGTTTCATTCGGCAGTATTAATGCCATTATGGCGTTAACGGGTGTAGAACCGGCCATTGAGCAATCCTCTGATGGTGGATTTCTTCGCTGTGTCATCCCTGATGATCTTCCGGAAGAAACAGAGAGCAAGATTCAGCTGCTACTTAATAGCATGCTTATCAGCCTCCAAACGATTGAAAGAGACTATAGTGATTTTATTAAAATAACCTTCAAAAAGTAGGAGGTGGAACAGATGTTAAGATTAGACCTTCAGTTTTTTGCGTCTAAAAAAGGAGTAGGTTCGACTAAAAATGGTCGTGACTCTATCTCAAAGCGTCTTGGTGCTAAGCGTGCAGACGGTCAAATGGTTACTGGTGGATCAATTCTTTACCGTCAACGCGGTACGAAAATTTATCCAGGCCTAAACGTCGGCCGTGGTGGCGACGATACACTTTTCGCTAAAACCGACGGTGTTGTTCGTTTCGAACGCATGGGTCGTGACAAGAAAAAAGTGAGCGTATACCCAGTTGCGAATGAAGCTTAATCGCATATCTTTAACGAAAACTCTAACCGACTTTCGGTTAGAGTTTTATTTTTTTAGGGATATGGGTGCGGGCTCGGTTTTTGGTACTGTATAGGTTATGTAGTGCGCTTATATATGGGTAAAGAGTTGTATTTGAGAAGAAAAAATGTTGATTTTGCGTTCGTTTTGCTGAAATTGCAAGTGTATCGTTGAATTTGAGGAAGTTTGGCTCAGGTATGAACGGGTCCGGTATTCTTATGATTGACTTTGGGTGATATATTATCGAGTTTGAGACATATATTATCGACTTTGACCTGTTTATAATCGACTTTTCGAATATATTATCGAATTCGACCATTTTATTATCGACTTCCAATTTTTATCTATACGCAAAGAATTTTTGAGTGAATGTATTAATTTATTCCAAATAAGTGAAACATTCGTTGAGAATAAGCTTTGAATCCTAGGGAAATCATGCATAAAAGAGATGGAAAAAGTGATTTATTTTCAACTTTTGCATTTTATTATCAAATTCACACCATATATTTTCAAAAATCGAATTTTATTTTCAACTTCCACCCATTTATTTTCAAAACTAAGGACATATTTTCAATCCCTTGAAATCAAGCATTCCAACCGATTTTCATTCACCCCATCAATTTTACAGAAACGATATACGCACCAGTCCCATCTTTGATATACTTACAGGTAAGCACTTAAAGTATAGGAGTTAGATTATGAGCGAAAATTGGGGTGTAGTCGAGGCGTTACGACATGCTCGTCACGACTGGATGAATGATCTGCAATTAATTAAAGGTAACCTGGATCTTGATCGTGTGGAGCGGGCGAAGCAAGTGATTGAAGAAATGGTCCTTGTTGCACAAAATGAATCAAAGCTATCGAATTTAAAACTTCCATTATTGGCAGAGTGGATATTAACATATAATTGGTCAAGACATTTGATTAAGCTGGATTTTGAAGTACTTCAATTGGAGTCCGCACACGGGCTTGAAGACCGAAGACTTTACAACTGGTGCAAGGAGTTTCTGGAATTCCTTGAATCAAATGTAATGAACAATGTAGAGAATCAATTATCCATCTTACTGAACATTACAAAAGAACATTCCCGTTTGATATTTGATTTCACAGGTATACTAAAGAGTACGAGCGTGGTAGAAGACTGGATTAAAGATCAACAATCAAACGGAGAAAATATAGAAATAGAACAGCTTCAAGAAGAGGTTCTTGTCATTCATGTAATGGCTGGATAGTCGCCTCAATACAGGCGGAAATTCAACTATTGCACGGATAAGTTAGGAGTGAAAGTATGTTTATAGATCAGGTCAAGGTTTATACAAAGGGTGGTGACGGCGGAAACGGTATGGTTGCCTTCCGTCGTGAGAAATATGTACCTAAAGGTGGTCCCGCCGGAGGAGATGGCGGTCACGGTGCAGACGTTATTTTCGAAGTGGATGAAGGTTTAAGAACCTTAATGGATTTCCGCTATCAACGTCATTTCAAGGCACCTCGTGGAGAGCACGGGATGAGTAAGAATCAGCATGGACGCAATGCGGAAGATATGGTTGTCAAAGTTCCACCTGGAACAGTCGTGAAGGATGATGACACAGGTGAAACGATTGCGGACCTGGTGCAGCATGGTCAACGTGCCGTGATTACGAAAGGTGGCCGGGGTGGAAGAGGGAATTCCCGTTTCGCTACGCCTGCCAACCCAGCTCCTGAGCTTTCTGAAAAAGGGGAGCCTGGACAAGAGCGTTATATCGTCATGGAATTAAAGCTTCTGGCCGATGTTGGATTGGTAGGATTCCCGAGTGTCGGGAAATCCACATTGCTATCAGTCGTTTCAGCAGCTAAGCCGAAAATTGCTTCCTATCATTTCACTACCATCGTTCCGAATTTAGGGATGGTTGAAACGGGAGATGGCAGAAGTTTCGTTATGGCCGATTTGCCTGGATTGATTGAAGGAGCCCATGAAGGCGTCGGACTCGGTCACCAATTCCTGCGTCATATAGAACGTACGCGTGTCATTGTCCATGTGATCGATATGAGTGGAATGGAAGGAAGAGATCCATACGAGGATTACCTGACGATCAATGAAGAGCTTAAGCAATACAATCTTCGTTTAACGGAGCGACCTCAAATCATTGTTGCGAATAAAATGGACATGCCTGATTCAGAAGAGAATCTGAAGATCTTCAAAGAAAAACTTCAGGAAGATTATCCTGTGTTCCCGATCTCGGCTGTTACGCGTCAAGGCCTGAGTGAGCTTCTATATGCTGTAGCCGATAAAGTGGAAACGACTTCTGAATTCCCTATTCATGAAGAAGAAGAAACAGGCATCCACCGTGTTGTTTACAAGCATGAAGAAGAAGAGAAAGAATTCGAAATCACTCGTGATCCTGATGGAACATTCGTTGTCAGCGGTGCGAAAATTGAGAGATTATTCAAAATGACCGATTTCTCAAGGGAAGATTCTACGAGACGATTCGCAAGACAGCTTCGTTCGTACGGTGTGGATGAAGCCCTTCGTGAGCGTGGTGCCGAGAACGGTGACACAATCCGCCTGTTAAAATATGAATTCGAATTTGTAGATTAAGTTTCATCCTTCATCTATTTCGGACAGAAAAGCGGAGGCGGCTTGACTTATGACCTCGAGAGACAGGTGCCGTAGCTGGATGACAGAAAAGCTATGGTGGTCAAGGATAAGCCGCCAATGCTCTACAATAGAAAGCGAAAGCGGTACTCAGAGAGGCTTGATCATACCCTCTGGCCTCTGTAGCTAGACAATTGGAGGAATAGTCATTGGGGAAAAAATTTCAAGAAGGCAAGTTTTATTTAGTACGGGAAGACGTGCTGCCTGAAGCGATGAAGAAAACCCTGGATGCGAAAGAATTGATTGAAAGAGGCAAGGCTGACTCAGTATGGGAAGCGGTCCATCGGGTCGATTTAAGCCGGAGTGCCTTTTATAAATATCGTGATACAGTGTTTCCTTTTCACACCGTGGTGAAGGAGAGAATCATCACGCTATTCTTTCATCTGGAAGACCGTTCAGGAACGTTGTCTCATTTACTGAGTGAAACGGCCAATCATGGTTGCAATATTTTAACGATACATCAGACGATCCCATTGCAAGGAAGAGCGAATGTCACACTTTCTTTAAATGTGACTGACCTTACGATCGGATTGGAAGACTTACTCTCAAAACTCAGACGATTAGAATTTGTAGAGAAAGTGGAAGTGTTAGGTTCCGGAGCCTAACACTTTTTTTTGCTTAAAAGCTCTTCCTCTTTGTCTGTATACGTGTTAGAATGTTCAATAAATTTGGTGAGAGCGAGAGGAAGATCAGAGTGAAAATTGCGTATTTAGGACCCCAGGCTTCCTTTACAGATTTAGCTGTTAAGAAGGCATTCCCAGAAGAAGATACCGTATCGTATGTGACGATTCCGGATTGCATTGAAGCGGTAATAGAGAATGAGGTTGATTATGCCGTTGTCCCATTAGAAAATGCCCTGGAAGGCTCGGTACATATTACAGTCGATTATTTGTTTCATGAAGCGAATTTAGCGATTGTAGCTGAATTGACGTCCGCGATTCAGCAGCACTTAATGATACATCCAGAATGGAGTGACAGTGAAGATTCTATCGAGAAAGTTCTTTCCCATTCCCACGCATTGGCACAGTGTCATAAGTTTTTACATAAGCAGTTTCGCGGGGTACCCCTGGAACAGACGACGAGTACGGCTGCCGCTGCTAAATTCGTGAGTGAGAATCCTGACTCGTTCCTTGGGGCAATTGGAAACGAACTGGCAGCAGAAAAATACGGATTGAAAATCATGCATGAAAACATTCATGATTTTGCCTATAATCATACAAGGTTTATCGTTTTACATAAGACGGCTGATCCATTGTCACTTTCTCAGGAAAAAAGTCTGGAGAAGACGACCTTGATGGTGACTCTCCCAAAAGATCGATCAGGAGCGCTCCATCAGGTATTATCAACCTTTGCCTGGAGACAATTGAATTTAAGTAAAATTGAATCAAGACCTCTGAAAACAGGGTTGGGGGATTATTTCTTCTTAATTGATGTGGCTCATGAAATGGATGATGTCCTTCTTCCGGGAGCAGTTAGTGAAATGGAAGCCCTCGGATGCAAAGTGAAAATGATTGGGACGTATTCTTCTTATTTATTGGATAATTGAGCAGCAAAAAGGCAGATTCCAACGTGGAATCTGCCTTATTTATATGCTCGTCGGGGCTGATCAATTGTAAGTTTGAATCAGGAAGCCTGCATCTTGAAGGGCTTTTTCTGCTGTCTCCAGGGCTTGTTCACTATGGGCCATTAAGGTATGTAAATGAACACCATCGGTTAATTCTGAAAGAAAGGAAGCCCCCGTTTCATCAATTTTGTTCATGAATTGTTCCACTTCCTTACGGTTGGACACCATAATCGAAGCGGTCAGGTCTCCGTATACGCCGTGTTCAATCTTTACATCCTTGACTGTGACACCGTGATCGACAAGTAAGAAGAGTTCTTCCTCCGACCGGTCAGGTGTATGCTGGCAAGCAACCGTCCGTTCAATCATTGTATCCTGATTCGAGGCAGGCATATACAAGTAGCCCTGACTCGTCGCAATGATGGGCTCACCCTTTGCTTTCAGCAGTGTGATGTCACTTACGATCACCTGTCGGCTGACACTGGTCTGCTTGGCGAGCTCTCCCCCTGTGATCGGGGCATGTTTTGTGATTAGTTTATCGAGGATCCATTGTCTTCTCTCATCTCCAAGGATCTTTTTTCCTGCCAAAGATATCTCCTCCGTCCCCAATTTATATAGAAAATCATACCACAACTTGTTCTTCAAGTTAAGGAAGATACATGAGCAGCGCGTATTTCGTATAACGCGTGTACAAGTTTCTCTACATGTTCTTCCTTTGTATCTCTCCCAAATGAAATGCGTATGAATTCTTTTCCGGCTCTTTGATCAACTCCCATGCTGGACAGTGTTTTAGACATAGCCCCAGTCCCTGAACCGCAAGCACTCCCTGTGGAAATGCACATTCCCCTCCGGTTGCATTCAAGCATCAGCCATTGACCCTCAAGCCCATGAATTCCCAGGCCGATTACGTGTGGTAGCTGTGCATGTGCGGGTCCCTCATAGAGCGTGTAAGAACCCGGAAGATGTTCTTCTAATAGCGATAGAAAATGGTCTCTCAGACGAGCATAATGCGGGATTGAAAAGGAATCATGAAATAAACTTGCGGCTGTCACGAATCCTGCTATTCCGGGCAGATTCACCGTTCCTCCCCTGAACCCGTCCTCATGTGTCTGGCCCGGGATCATAGGACAAACATCGATAGAAGGATTGATATAAAGAGCGCCGACTCCTTTTGGTCCATAAATTTTATGGGAGGATAGAGTGAAGCTGTCTACGATGGAAGTGTATTCCGTGATGTCTGTTTTCCCAAAGGATTGAACCATATCACTGTGCAGCAAGATATCATTGATTCTCAGTAGATTCTTGATGTCATGGAGAGGCTGGATCGTTCCGATTTCCCCGTTACAATGTCCGATGCTCACGACGGTTGTTTCTTCTGAAATCGCTTCTTCGAGTTTTTGCAGGTGAATCAATCCTTGAGATGTGGTGGGGATTTTCGTGACGGTAAAGCCCCATTGCTCAAGAAAAGCGGCAGAGGAATGCAGGGATGAATGTTCTGCACCACCAATGATGATGTGTTTTCCCTTGTGCTTCCTGCTTAGTGCGAGCGTGACGAGGGCTAAGTGATTTCCCTCTGTTCCCCCGGAAGTAAAGTAGATCCCTTTAGGTGGCACCCCAAGGATTCCAGCCAATTTTTCTCTGCATTTTGTCAGTAAAAGCTGTGCTTTTCCGCCTGTGTCGTGAAGACTGCTCGGATTCCCCCAGAACTCCTCACTGACTGTTTGATACACTTTCAAGCTTTCGGGATCAACTGGGGTTGTAGCGGCGTAATCAAAATAGTTCATCATGTAACCTTCCTTTGTTTAAATAGTCTGAATATATGAGACTTGTAAAAAACTCTTGTCATTAGTTTAAATATGTGTAAATATATGTGTCAAGACACCTGTAAATAATCAGGAGGGTTTTTGATGAAAAAGGCCGATGTTTTGATCGTTGGAAGTGGCATTGCAGCATTGCAACTGGCACGCCAACTTCAAGATTATTTTTATGTGATGATTATCACAAAGGATAAAATCGTAAGTGGCAACTCATATCTTGCCCAAGGTGGTGTTGCAGCAGCTTTAGGACAAAAGGATTCTGTCCATGCTCATTATGAAGATACATTAGAAGCAGGACGCTATCATCAGGATGAGGATAGCGTGAATCAACTCATTGTAGATGGAAAAAGAATCGTAGAATCCCTGGTAAACGAAGGGGCCCCTTTTGACCGCAAAGAAGATGGGAGTCTTTCTCTGGGGATGGAAGGAGCTCACAGTGCAAATCGCATATTGCATAGTGGGGGAGATCAGACAGGAAAGTATTTGGTGGAGCATTTATTGAAATCCCTTTCAAGAAACAAAGTCGAATTTATTGAAGGTGAAATGGTTTACGAGCTAGTTAAAGATGACAGGGGACACTGTTGCGGTTTGAAAACGAAGGATAAGAGTGATGCTATCCGCTATTATTACGCTGCCCACGTTGTTCTTGCCACGGGAGGAATCGGGGGATTATATCCTTCTACATCCAATCATCCGGTCGTAACGGGTGATGGAATGGCCCTTGCTTTTCTTGCCGGGGCTAAGGTTGCGGATATGGAGTTCATCCAATTTCACCCGACTTTGCTTTGGCTGAACGGGAAAACATGCGGTCTTATTTCAGAGGCAGTAAGGGGGGAAGGAGCTCTCCTGCTAAATGATATGGGAGAAAGAATCATGCAGGGAGTGGATCCTCTCTTGGAGCTTGCACCACGTCATATTGTAGCTGAAAGCATCTTTAAGGAGCGGCAAAAAGGAAGAGAAGTGTTTTTAGATATAAGTAGAATAGAAGACTTTCAGTTAAAGTTCCCGTCCATCTCCTCTCTTTGCTTAAAACATAATATTTCTATTGAGGAAGGGAAGATCCCTGTTTCACCTGGATGTCATTTTATGATGGGGGGAGTACTGACCGATCGAGTGGGGAGAACCAATATTCCGGGACTGTATGCGATTGGGGAGGTAGCCTGCAGCGGTATCCATGGAGCGAACCGGTTGGCCAGTAATTCGTTACTGGAAGGTTTGGTATACGGAGACCGACTTGGAAAATACCTCGTTCAGAATGGTGGTAATCATCATTCATCCTTTCTGCTCTCTTCGATTGCTCCCATTCAAGAAGGAAAATCGGCACATATTCCTTTTCAGTCAAGCGATGTAAAAGAGAAAATGATGGAGCATGTAGGGATTATCCGTGATGACAAAGGATTGGTCACTCATTTGAATTGGTTAAGGTCCCAACCCCTGACATTTCATGAGCATATCGATTTCAATTCACGTGAAGAGATTCATACATACTTCATGTGGATTGTAAGCTCACTTGTAACTCAGTCCGCTTTATTACGGACAGAAAGCAGGGGAGGGCATATTCGATCAGATTATCCCCTTGAAGATAATGAAACATGGTTCAAACGAAAAATGATTTTACAAAACAAAGATGGTCGATTGAGGGTGGAGTATCATGAACAAAATGAAACTAAAATCTATGCTTGAAGAGTTTTATCGTGAAGATTTGGGTGATGGAGATCACTCATCTGAAATCCTGTTTTCTAAAGACGATGAAGGATCTTTTTCATTCCTGATGAAAGAGAACGGTATATTTTGTGGGAAAGATGTGATCGAGCTTGGGTTCGGGCTCTTCAATCCATCAATCGAAGCAAGGGTGTTCATAGAAGATGGAGAAATGGTCGAAACGGGACAATTGATTGCTGAAATCAGAGGTCCAATGAGGGATCTTCTCCAGGCGGAACGAGTTGTCCTCAATTTGATCCAGCGCATGAGCGGTATTGCAACCGAAACCCATCGGGCTGTTGAGCAGGTGAAGGGGAGTGGGGTCCGTTTATGTGACACCCGGAAAACAACGCCGGGGTTACGGATGCTTGAGAAGTATGCTGTAAGGACGGGGGGAGGATTCAACCACAGAAGTGGCCTTTATGATGCCGTCATGTTAAAAGATAATCACATTTCATTTGCCGGATCGATTACAAATGCTGTTAAGCAGATGAAAAGTCAAATCGGACATATGGTGAAAGTGGAAGTGGAAATTGAAACGAGGGAGCAATTGGTGGAGGCGATTGAAAGCGGAGCGGATGTCATTATGTTCGATAATTGCACACCTGCCACTATAAGTGAGTGGTTTCCTCTTGTTCCTCCTCATATTGTGACAGAAGCATCAGGAGGTATTACAAGGGAAAGTCTTTCAGCTTATGCAGCTACAGGAGTTCACTATATCTCCCTCGGGTACTTGACACATTCAGTAAAATCACTTGATATCAGCGCACGAGCAAGAATCGCGAAAGGGGTATAAATATGGGGTTGCTTGAAGAATTAACGAAACAAACAGGAGTACTGCCTGAATCGATTACAAGTCTATCGACAGAAGAGATGGAGAACCGGGTAAGAGAAATTAAGCTTCAGCTGGGAAAGAAGCTTTTCATTCCAGGGCATCATTACCAAAAAGATGAAGTGATCCAATTCGCCGATGCCGTTGGTGATTCTCTTCAGCTTGCCCAACTATCCGCGCAAAATAAAGAAGCGGAATACATTGTGTTTTGCGGAGTTCATTTTATGGCTGAAACCGCAGATATTTTAACGGATGAAAATCAAGTTGTCATCTTACCCGATATGAGGGCGGGCTGTTCCATGGCAGATATGGCTGATATTTACCAGACGGAAAAGGCATGGATCAAACTCATGGAGCTATTTGGTGACACGATCATTCCCCTCACGTATGTCAATTCCACTGCAGCCATCAAAAGCTTTGTAGGAAAGAATGGGGGAGCGACGGTTACGTCATCAAATGCACATAAAATGGTTGAATGGGCATTAGGACAGAAGGAGCGGATTCTTTTCTTGCCCGATCAACATTTAGGTCGCAACACAGCGGCTGACCTTGGCGTTTCTTTAAGTGAAATGGCCGTATGGGATCCGATTCGAAACGAACTGATCCATGAAGGAGACCTTGATGGCGTGAAAGTGATCCTGTGGAAAGGGCACTGTTCCGTCCATGAGAATTTTACAGAGAAGAATATAGAAGAAATCCGGAACAATCATCCTGACATGAAGATTATCGTGCACCCGGAATGTCGCCGTGAAGTGGTAGAGAAATCAGACTTGAATGGAAGCACGAAATTTATAATCGAAACCATCGAACAATCTCTTCCAGGCTCTTCTTGGGCGATTGGCACAGAGATGAACCTTGTGAAAAGACTGATCAATCAGCATCCGGATAAAAACATTGTTTCACTTAATCCTTATATGTGTCCTTGCTTAACGATGAATCGCATCGATTTACCACATTTAGTATGGGCATTGGAGAAAATTATTGAAGGAATACCTGAAAATATCATTAAAGTCGATGAAGGTGTTTCAAAAAATGCAATTTTCGCTTTAGAACGCATGTTAACCCGTGCTTAATGAATATAAATAATGAAATGACCAAGCCCGAAATATACCGTCCAATCGCCTGAGACGGTATATTTTTTTTTGAACACACATAAGTTTTTATGTAGATGATTAGCAATTTGCCTATCTTGTCATAGGATATATAGACTTATGCCTGAGGAGGGAAAAAGAGTGAAAATCCATATTGTTCAAAAAGGGGATACTCTCTGGAAAATCGCCAAGAAGTATGGCGTAAACTTCGAAGAGTTAAAACAAATGAATGCCCAGCTATCAAACCCTGATATGATCATGCCTGGCATGAAAATTAAAGTGCCGACTACAGGCGGATCCGTTAAGAAAGAGACACAAATCAAATACGGGTCCAAGGAAATGCCTAAGAAAGAGATGCCTAAAGCAGAGCATCCATTCAAAGAGCAGAAGCCTATGGCCATGCCAGTCGAAGAGCCAAAGAAAGAAAAGCCGAAAGAAGTACAAAAGCCGTTTGCACCAAAAATGCCTCAACCAGTAGTGCCGGAAATCGATATTAACAACTATTACATGATGAATATGGCTAATATGCAAATGCAACAGCCAATGCAAAAGCCAATGCAGCAAGCAAAACCAAAACCAAAACCTCAAATGCCGCCTAAACCTACTAATGTACTACCAAAAGCAAAAGAACAGCCAAAGCCAAAACCGATGCAAGAAGCCGTCCAAGGTGTTCAAGAAGAAGAAAGCTTACAAATGCCATCACAACCACAAGGAGGGAACACCCAACCTATGTATAACCCAAATAATTGCGTGCCTGTATCACCGGTAATGCCAGGACCAGGTTTCTGTCCACCACATGGATGGGGAATGCAGCCAGGAGGATATGGAATGCCGATGGGCCAAGGAATGCCAATGGGGCCAGGAAGCCAGGTTCAGGGGGCATCCATGATGCCAGGAATGCAGCAGATGCCAATGATGCCACAAATGGGATATGAAGAAGAGTCTTCTTCCGTTATGCCATACATGCCGCATGGTCAAATGCCGATGCAACAACCGATGCAGATGCCGATGCACATGCAGCAGCCGATGCAAATGCCGATGCAACAGCCAATGGGTCAGCCGTCAGGAGTAATGGGTGTATCGGATGAAGATGACTATCCATCGGTTCAAATGCCGCAACAGGTATCACCGGCTATGATGTATCCTCAAAATTGCTATCCAGTCTCCCCTGTCATGCCGGGACCAGGATTCCAGGGTGGAATGCCGGGTGGAATGCATGGCGGATATCCAATGGGACCTGGAGGTCAAGTACAGGGTGCGATGTCAGAAGAGTCCCCGTCTTCGATGATGAACGGGTATCAAATGCCAATGGGGCAACCATCCGGAGTAATGGGTGCACAAATGGGCGGTCAAATGCAGATGGGGCAGCCATCCGGAGTAATGGGTGCACAAATGGGCGGTCAAATGCCAATGGGCCAGCCATCCGGAGTAATGGGAGCAAGTGATCAGGGTGATTGCGGATGTGGCGGACCAAAAGGGTATGGACCGATGATGCATCATCCGATGATGCCACAACAAATGCCACAACAAATGCCTCAAGGAATGCAGCAACAACCATACGGCTTCGGACCAGGGATGATGGGTCAGGGAATGCCAGGCCAAGGAATGCCGATGGGACCTCAAGGTCAGGGAATGGGAATGCCAATGGGACCTCAAGGAATGTTTGGTCCAAGAGCATTTTCCATGCCGAACTACCATGACGATGACTTTGAGGGCTAACATGCATGTACGAGGGGACGATTATTCACATCGTCTCCTTTCTTTTTTACAATATAAGTTAAACGATCCCGGAGCATCCCTTAAAATGTTAAAAGAAGGGAAATGGAAGCTGAAAAGCAATGGTAGAAAGTGGTTTGTGAAACGATTTCCAAATCAACTGAAATTCTTACAGCAGGAACGGCTGATTTCAACGCTGTTAAGAAAAAAATTCTATCACGTTCTGCCATTCCATCCTATTCATGAGCGGGAGATATTATTATTTGAAGGATCTCCAATCGGTATTACAATGTGGTTGGAAACGTCTCAATCCATAAGCTATGATCGATCCAAAGATCGGGAAGATGCATTGAAGGTCCTGAAAAAATTTCATTCAGTCTCAGAAACAATCCGGGATTCATGGACAACAGAGATTCCAAGGTACAGATGGCTGAAAAAATGGAAAAAACGAATGATGCAGTTTCAATATAATCTACCCTATTTGCAAGCCTTCATTCAACCTTATTATTTGTATACGTATTTAGAATGGGGAAAGTGGGCGCTGAAAGAATTAAAATCAATCGGCATCGATGAGAATGGAAAATGCATTACTCATGGAGATGTGGCACATCATAATTTCTTAAGAGGAAAGAATGGAATCGTGTATATGATTGACTTTGATTTAATGTCCATTTCTACAGCATTAACAGATGACCTGCAGTTTTGCAACCGGATTTTACCATATTTAAATTGGACATTAAGTGACATCAAGCGCCTGACTCCATTTCAATCATACGAGGATGAGCTTATTTTTTATCTTGGTTTAATGTATCCGTCAGATGTGTTTCGCGAGTGGAATCGATTCATCCGTGAAGATCAATACTATAAACAGCGTGTTTGGGGTTATTTAATCAATTTAACCCTTAACCAATTTCCACAGCGAATGCAATTCAATCAAGAGTTGCATGGAGAATTGAAAAGGATCAATACCCAATTGTAGGAGATGTCTCCAAACTTTGACCCGAATGAAAGGTGAGCTCCTTTCACAACCTAATGGTGAGCACAAATATGCTCGAGTATTGGGTTGAAGGAGGAATCACCATTGAATAAACGATTATTCATGGTACCATTAACAGCCGTCATGACATTGGGCCTTGCTGCATGTAATAGTGGAGAAGAAGAAGCTCAAGATCGATACACAGACTCCTATGAGCCCCTCGGCTTCTATTCAAACGAAGGCCACGGTGGAGATAAGGGAGATGAGAGGGACGGACCTCTAACGGAAATGTATGACCATTCTGTTGGAAAAGAGGGTCAGGATATCCGCCAAAAGAAACGCGAATTCCTTCAAGTAAGGGATGAGAATGGCAATCCTAAAAATCCTTCAAGACCACTTGCCAACTATGATGAGAATTTCTTAGCACAAGACGGTCGCGCGAGCCACGGTGATGCGAATTACCATGGACATCTTGATGATAATACACGAAATGCCAAGAGATCTTACTATACAGCTTATGAAGGGGACTTAGCTGAGAAAATCGGTGATGTTACTGGAAAGGTTGAAAATGTAAGCGACGTTCGTGCTGTTGCATATGGTTCAGATGTCCTCATTGCTGTAGAGCTGGATGACCACAGCAAAATCGAGGAAACGAAAGCCCGGGTCACAAAAGCCGTTCAGCCTTATCTTCATGGAAGGTCGGTTTCGGTTGTGACTGATGAAGGAACGTTCAGTCGGGTCAGAAATATTGACAATGATTTACGTGACGGCGGACCAAGAGAAGGAATTAACTTTGATATGCACGATATGTTTAAATCGGTTAAGAACCGTGTCAATGAGTAACAATGGTGAGACTACTTAAAGAGTTCAATCTCTTTGGTAGTCTTTTTTTTGTTCAGCCTGGTGCATCCTCTTTACCTTCTCTCAAGGTCCGTCCCTCCTGAAAAATTTCACTCAAGACTGGATATTCTTAACAGGGTTTGGCAAGACTAGTGGATAGAGCGTTACATAAATTAAGTTCGAGGTGATCACGATGACGATTAAGGTTCGAATCGTGTTTATGGTGATGTTGTTAATAGGTGCTTTTTACTTCACATTCTTTTATACAGAAGAGAAGCAGGCTGCTGATGGGGGCTCTCTTGAGGAGCTGAATGAAACGCCTGCAGAGGTAACTTCCGCCCACACGATCACAGTCATACTTGAAAGAGTATATCTGGATGGTGAAGTGAGTGAGGAAATCGTACAGGAAACGATTTGGAGCATGGAAGATTTCTGGGCTGCATATGAGGATTGGCAGCTGATGGATATGACGGAAGAACAGATCGTGTTTCAAAAACAGATGGATGATATTTCCCCCCTTTTAAAGACGAATGGATATTTCGGTATTTCTGACAATGGCGTCCTATCCATTTTCAATGGGAAACCGGGACAGGCAGAGATCATTCAGTCCTTCTTTCAGATTGATGTAGAGAAGCTTGAAAGTAAACGGCATGATGATTTAGTCAAGGGCATCCCTATAAAGTCGAAGCAAGAATACGAAGAGGTTCTCGAACAATTTAAACCCTACTCGGTTCCTAAATAACAGTGAAAACCAGTGCGATCGCCACTGGTTTTTTATGTTGGATTTTTTTCTGCCCAATCCAGGTTCGATCTGATAAAATTAGAACAAGTGTTTCATTTTCTGTCACTCTTTCCGACCACAGTAAATAGTGATATGATACAATAGGTTTTACATGACTTTTTTATGCAGGGTTTTTAAATAGGGAGAGAAAAAAGATGTATGAGTATATAAAAGGGACGGTTAGCCAAGTTGGTCCTGAGTATGTAGTAGTGGAGAATAATGGGATCGGATATCAGCTGTATACGGCGAATCCGTTTGTTTATTCTAAATATCAAAATCAAGAGATTCAGATTTTTACATATCAGCATGTGCGTGAAGATCTTATTGCCCTTTATGGCTTTCTGGCAATGGAAGAAAAATTGCTATTTATGAAACTATTAAATGTTTCAGGAATTGGTCCCAAAGGAGCTTTAGCGATTTTGGCCTCGGGTGCCCCCCAGCAGGTAATTACCGCCATCGAAGAAGAGAATGAAAGTTTCCTGACGAAGTTTCCCGGTGTGGGTAAGAAGACAGCACGTCAGATGATCCTGGACTTAAAAGGGAAGCTTCAGGATGTTGTGCCTGATTATTTTCCAAGTTTATTCTCGAATCCAGAGGAGGCAGAAGTGTCCTCTGGGAAGGATGAGGCCTTTGATGAAGCGATTCTTGCTCTTAAAGCCCTTGGCTATTCTGAACGTGAAATCAAGAAAATCACTCCAAAGTTAAAAGGAGAAGGGCATACCTCGGACGAAATCATCAGGAAAGCTCTTCAGCTCCTATTGAAATAAGTGGATTCCATGAAGGGAGGAAGTCTGGATGGAAGAAAGAATCGTATCAGGCGAATCAGAGTTAAATGAAGATTCCTTTGAATATTCCCTGCGTCCGCAGACAATAAAACAATATATTGGGCAAGATAAAGTAAAGCATAATCTAGAGGTATTCATTGAAGCGGCCAAGATGCGTCAGGAAACCTTGGATCATGTTCTTCTTTACGGTCCACCAGGATTGGGCAAAACGACCCTTGCTGCTGTCATCGCAAATGAGATGGGGGTGAACCTGCGCACCACATCTGGTCCCGCTATCGAGAGACCGGGAGATTTAGCTGCGGTCCTGACGGCACTGGAGCCTGGTGATGTGCTGTTTATCGATGAAATCCACCGTTTGCCACGGGCCATTGAAGAGGTTCTCTATCCTGCGATGGAAGACTTTTGTCTGGATATTGTCATAGGGAATGGTCCGAGTGCCCGGTCTGTCCGTTTAGACCTTCCGCCTTTCACACTCGTGGGAGCGACGACCCGGGCAGGTGCATTATCAGCCCCGCTCCGTGATCGGTTTGGTGTTTTATGCCGATTGGAATATTATAATGAGGAGCAGTTGAATGAAATTGTTCAGCGGACAGCAGCGATTTTAAACACAAAAATCGAAGCGACTGCTTCCGAGGAGTTAGCCCGCAGGTCAAGAGGGACACCGCGTATTGCCAATCGATTATTACGAAGGGTAAGAGATTTTGCCCAGGTGAAGGGGAACGGGGATATTACAACCACCCTTTCGAGGGAAGCCCTCGAGCTTCTTCAAGTCGACAAACTGGGTCTTGATCATATCGATCATAAGCTCCTAAAGGGTATCATCGAGCGTTTTAGAGGCGGCCCTGTGGGACTTGATACAATCGCGGCAAGTATAGGGGAAGAGTCACACACGATTGAAGATGTATACGAACCCTACCTTTTGCAAATTGGATTTATCCAACGGACGCCAAGAGGAAGGATCGTCACTCATCTTGTATATGAACATTTCCAGTTGGAGGTGCCGAACAATTGACGGGATTGCCTAAGCTACTAATGATTATAGGTGGAATCATTCTTATTATCGGATTCCTCATGCAATTTATCAAAATAGGTAAGCTTCCTGGAGACATTATCATTAAAAAAGAAAACACAACATTTTATTTTCCACTTATGACTTCTATTCTGTTAAGTGTTATACTTTCCGTTGTCTTTTATTTATTAGGGCGATTTAAATAGGATTCATGGGTGAGATTTAAGTAAGCTAGGTGACAAATTGTGAAAGTAGAAGATTTTGATTTTCATTTACCGGAAGAACTGATTGCACAGACCCCTCTGGAAAATCGTTCCGAGAGTAAACTGATGGTGTTGGATAAAAAAGATGGATCCATTGATCATCTCCATTTTAAAAATATTGTGGATTTCCTGCACGAAGGGGATTGTCTCGTTTTAAATGACACAAGAGTACTACCGGCACGCCTTTTTGGACAAAAAGAAGATACGGGTGCCAATATTGAGGTGCTTCTTCTGAAACAAGAGGATGGAGATCAGTGGGAGACGCTTGTGAAGCCTGCGAAACGAATTCGGGTAGGCACGGAGATTGTCTTTGGAGACGGAAAGTTAAAAGCAACCTGTGTTGGTTTAAAAGAGCATGGTGGAAGAATTCTTGAATTCCGTTACGAAGGGATCTTCTACGAGGTTCTTGATGAATTGGGAGAAATGCCCCTGCCTCCATATATTCGCGAGCGATTAGAAGAACAGGACCGCTACCAAACCGTATTTGCAAGGGAAAGAGGTTCAGCGGCAGCTCCGACGGCCGGTCTTCATTTTACGGAAGAACTGCTGGAAGAACTGAAAGCAAAGGGTGTACATATTGCGTTTATTACCCTCCATGTGGGATTGGGGACATTCAGACCGGTTTCCGTCGATACGATTGAGGAACATGATATGCATGCTGAGTTCTATCAGGTATCCGAAGGGACCGCCCGCCTATTGAATGAAGTAAGGGCAAATGGCGGCCGCATCATTACAGTCGGAACCACATCCACCCGGACTCTGGAAACCATTGCTTCAAAGCACGGGACCTTTGTGGAAGAGAATGGCTGGACGAATATTTTCATTTATCCTGGATATGAGTTCAGGGGGATCGATGGTCTCATCACGAATTTCCATTTACCGAAGTCGACCCTGATCATGCTGGTCAGTGCCTTTGCGGGACAGGAAAACGTCATGCATGCCTATGAAACGGCAGTTAAAGAGAAGTACCGCTTCTTCAGCTTTGGAGATGCGATGTTTATTAAGTAATACACTGATTGAACAAACTATTTACCCCTTTATGGAAAGTGGAAGGAGATTTCACACGTTGACTGCAATAAAATATGAATTGATTAAAACATGTAAACAAACCGGAGCAAGACTGGGCCGCGTCCATACGCCGCACGGTTCATTCGAAACGCCTGCCTTCATGCCTGTAGGAACCATGGCCACTGTAAAAACGATGTCACCGGAGGATTTGAAATCCATGGAATCCGGCATCATTCTTAGTAATACCTATCATCTATGGTTACGCCCCGGTCATGAAATCATCAGGGAAGCTGGCGGCCTTCATAAATTCATGAACTGGGACCGTGCCATCCTTACCGATTCAGGCGGTTTCCAAGTGTTCAGCTTGAGTAAGCTTCGCCAGATTGAAGAAGAAGGAGTCCATTTCCGTCATCATCTGAATGGGGATAAGCTCTTCCTCAGTCCGGAGAAGGCGATGGAAATTCAGAACGCATTGGGCTCGGATATCATGATGGCCTTCGATGAATGTCCACCGTATCCTGCTGAATACGATTATATGAAGAGTTCTGTAGAGCGTACGACACGTTGGGCCGAGCGCTGCCTGGAAGCTCACCAGCGGCCGCATGATCAAGGGTTATTCGGAATCGTCCAAGGTGGGGAGTATGAAGAGCTTCGTAAGCAAAGTGCCCGTGACCTTGTATCCATGGATTTTCCCGGCTATGCCGTAGGTGGCCTTTCTGTCGGTGAACCGAAGGACGTCATGAACCGAGTACTTGATTTCACGACGCCACATCTTCCTTCAGATAAACCTCGTTACCTGATGGGGGTTGGATCTCCGGATTCACTGATCGATGGTTCGATGCGCGGAATTGACATGTTTGATTGTGTCCTCCCAACCCGTATCGCACGTAACGGGACCCTTATGACAAGCGAAGGCCGTCTGGTTGTGAAAAACGCTAAGTTTGCAAGGGATTTCAGGCCGATCGATGAGAATTGTGATTGCTATACATGTAAAAATTATAGCCGTGCGTACATCCGTCACTTGATCAAATGTGACGAAACGTTCGGAATTCGCCTTACGACTTATCATAATCTTCATTTTCTGTTAAAATTGATGGAGCAAGTCAGACAAGCGATTCGTGAAGATCGTCTAGGAGACTTTAGGGAAGAATTTTTCGAGCAGTACGGCTTCAACCGTCCTGATGCGAAAAACTTCTAAAAAGCATGCTATAAATGAATCTTGGAAAGGAGGGGAAAAAGAATGGGAGGAAGTTTAGGAACAATACTACCTTTGATATTAATGTTCGTTCTGTTTTACTTTTTACTGATCCGTCCTCAGCAAAAGCGTCAAAAAGCCATTTCAAAAATGCAAAATGAGCTTGCTAAGGGTGATAGAATCATCACGATTGGTGGATTGCATGGTGCGATCGATGCCATCGAAGAAGGAAAAGTAGTCATTCTATGTGGTGACGGCAGCCGTCTTACATATGATCGTAATGCGATCAGAGAAGTCGTTAGAGCAGATCAGGTATAATAAAAAGGGGTCCTCATCATTGTGCCAAGGCACTTTGGGAGGGACCCTTTTTTTATTGTTTGGATGGACTAGCTCTCCCTGGGACCGCCACTCATATTCACCCCAAGGATTCCCCCCATCATGGCTGTGAGGATGTAGCAGCCGTGATAGACGAGCTGCTCCATTGAAAACAGACTATCGTATCCGAGATATTGAAATAAGAAAATGACCAAGGTGTAAATAAGCCCGGTTGAACCTCCGAGAACCCATCCTTTTGTTTTACCTTTTCCACCAGACATAAATCCGCCAACAAATAATGACAGAAACGATATGATGGTGATAAATAATGTGATGGAGCTTTCAGTCAGTTCTGTAAACCGAAGCAGCAAAGAGAATAATAAGCTTGCGACTATCGCTATGACAAATATGGTTGTTGTCCCGTATAGAACGGCACCTCCCATTTTTTTCGCCTCGATGATGGTCCTCTCCCTTCTAACTCATTAAATTTTATTCATGTGATAGTACAAGCATATTCATCCAACATTAGAAAAAGACTAGAAATTTTTTATGGTCAAGCCTCATAGACTAGTATGAAACTTCCTGGAGAAGGAGGAGCTATGACCATGTCTCCGATAATCGTATTAATTGTGTTTGTTTCTGTATACATCCTGCTAATGACCGAGAAATGGAACCGGGTATTGGCTGCCATGGCCGGTGGTGTTGCCATGCTTTTAATTGGGGCTTTTCCAATTGAGAAAGCATTGTTTACGTATATAGATTGGAAAACCATCACTCTGCTTTTTTCCATGATGTTAATCGTGACGTTGACGAGTAAAACGGGGTTCTTTGAGTATATTGCGATCAGGTTTGCACAAGGGGTGAATGGGAATGGACTGGCTCTTCTTATCCTGTTTTCCTTATTGGCAGCGATTGGCTCTGCCTTTCTGGCTAACGTAACGATTGCCATGTTATTGGTTCCCATTCTATTTAAACTGACAAAGCTTCTTGAACTTCCTCCCATACCTTTTCTGATTATGACGATCCTTGCTTGTAATATTGGAGGGACCGCGACCTTGATTGGTGACCCGCCTAATATGATGATCGGTCAGGCGGTTAAGCACTTCACGTTCAATGCATTTATTGAAAATTTATTGCCTGTCGTTTTGATGGTCTATATTGTCACTTTACTCATCATGTGTGTTCTATATAGAGAAGTCCTCTTTGTCAAGGAAGACAGGAAATTACTTCTTAAAGGAATCAATGCAGTAGAGTATTTAAAGAAAGACAGAGGGCTCCTTCAGTCCCTGTTTGTCCTTGGCCTGGTGTTGGCCGGTTTTTCTTTATATCCGATGTTTCATCTCGATGTAACGACCGTCTCCCTTGCCGGAGCTGTTCTGTTAATGCTGCTTCTCGAAAAAATTTATCCTCCGGAAACCATACTAAGAGAGGTGGAGTGGGGGACCCTGTTTTTCTTTATGGGCTTATTCCTGCTTGTGGGAGGGATTGAAGAAGCAGGCTTCATAGATGAAATAGCCCGTGAAATTTTACGGCTGACAGATGGGGACATGAAGAAGACAGCATTCGTCATTCTGTGGGGAACCGGTATATTGTCCGCCATCGTAGACAACATTCCGTTTGTTGCTGCCATGATTCCGGTCATACAGGAATTTGGTGAATTCGGAATGGTCAATATGGATCCGTTATGGTGGTCGCTTGCTCTCGGGGCTTGTTTAGGCGGGAATGGTACATTGCTTGGTTCTTCTTCTAATCTTGTGATTGCAGGACTTGCTTCCAAGGAAAATGTACATATCAAGTTTTATCAATATTTGCTTATTGGTGTACCGGTGACGCTGATTTCACTTGCAGTATCAACGGTCTATGTGTATTTCAAGTACATCCGGCCATTTTTAGGTGGATAAATATTCCTCCCATTAAATTTCCCTATCTGTCGATACTACATAGTGACATGTGTATGAAGGGGGAAAAGCAGTGGAGGAATATTTTATTATTATTATACGCACTCTTTTTCTTTATTTTTTGATCATCTTTATTTTTCGAATAATGGGGAAAAGAGAGATCGGTGAACTAAGTATACTCGATTTGGTGGTATTCATCATGATTGCGGAGATGGCTGTCATGGCCATCGAGCAACCCAAGGATCCCATTATCCATACGGTACTTCCAATGGGGGTCATTGTCCTGATACAAATGGTATTTGCCTGGTTTTCGCTGCGGTCCAAATCATTCCGTGAGCTTTTGGATGGGAAACCGTCAGTGATCATCCATAATGGGAAAATCGATGATAAGGTGATGAAAAAGCAACGGTACAACTATGATGATTTACTCCTGCAATTAAGAGAAAAAGATATCTTCAATGTGGCAGATGTTGAATTTGCAATATTGGAACCTTCAGGGAAACTATCGGTATTGAAGAAAGATGATGAAGAGGAAGCGTCTCAGTCCTTGACTTTACCGCTGATACTAGACGGGCAGGTCCAAACCACTCATCTGGATATGATCGGGAAAACGGCTTTCTGGTTACGAAAGGAATTGAGGGAGAGAGGCTTTAAGAATATACAAGAGATTTCATTCTGCAGCTTCCAGAATGGGCAATTCTATATTGACGAAAAAAATCAATAGTCTTTAAAAACGCAGGATCCGTTAACGTCCAAGTCAAAACTCCTCAACATCTTGTTGAGGAGTTTTGATGTGCGATGAAATTATACCGTAATAAACCGGCGGATAAATGGAATACGTGCAAGGTCGTTTTTAACGATAAGCTTAAGACTGATGGATAGGAGAAGGTAGACAAGCGTTGAAGTCGTGACTCCAAATAATAAGCGGAACACCAGGACTTCATCACTGAAAAGGTATAGATACGAATAATGACCCCAGGCTCCTGTAGCAATCAGCACGAATCCGATCTTTAAGTAATCCCGTAAGTAGATCGTCATCGGAATGTATTTAAGGATGGTCATGAAATGAAGCATGGTGACAAGCATAAATCCCGTTACAATCCCCAAAGCAGCTCCGTTTATGCCGAATGCGGGTTGTGAGGCAAGAATAAAGATGACCCCGGTCTTCACCACGGCACCTATTAAGCTGTTGATCATAGCGGCCCTTGCAAGGTTAAGTGCTTGCAGAACCGCTTGCAGGGGCCCTTGATAGTAATAGAATAAGAAGAAGGGGGCCATGATCATTAAGAAACCTGCACCACTTTCGCTTCCGTACATCACCTGCATGAGAGGCTTGGCATAGATGTAAAGGATGACGACGGAGATTCCACCCGTAATCAAGCAGAATCTCAACGCCTGCTGAAGCCTGTGCTCAATGGATGTGAAGTTCTTTTGAGAGTTTGCTTCGCTTATGGCTGGTACAAGAGATTGGGATAATGAGAGTGTAATGAATGACGGAAGGAACAAGAGAGGCAGGGCATACCCTGTAAGGGACCCATATTGTTTCGTTGCCACCCCGGCAGCCACTCCAGCGAGGGCTAAGCTATTGACAACCACAATAGGTTCAAAAAACCAGGCGATCGACCCGATCATTCTGCTCCCTGTGGTAGGCAGGGCCACACTCATCAATTCATTAAACGTCTCCCGGCCATTTCGGATCGACTTGAAGAAATTTCGTCTGATTTTGAATTTTTTCTTTAGTTTGAAGCTGGCGAACAGGTAAAGCAGGGATGCGAGTTCCCCTAATACGGATGCTACCATTGCAGCTGCGGCTGCGTATTCAATTCCATATGGAAGAAAGGTTTTGGTTAAGACGGCAATCAATGTAATCCGGACCACTTGCTCAATCACTTGGGAATAAGCAGATGGCTTCATATTCTGTCTTCCCTGGAAATAACCTCTGATGACAGAGGAAATCGCTACAATCGGAATGATCGGAGCGATGGCAACCAAAGGATAATAGATTCGATCATCAGTAAATAAAGCTTCGGTCAAGTACGGAGCAAGTAGAATGAGCGCCGGGGTAAAGATGATGGAAAGCCCAAGTGTGATCGATAAGGAAACCACCAATATTTTTTTTACTTTCCGGATATCTCCCTTTGATTCTGCTTCAGCCACGTTTTTTGAGATGGCTACAGGAAGGCCCAATTGAGTGATGGTGATGACAAGTATCAGGGTCGGGAAAGCCATCATAAAAAGACCGACGCCTTCTTCACCGATGAATCTCGCGACGACAATCCGGTTTACAAACCCTAATATTCTAGTAATAAAGGCTGCCATCATTAAGATCATAGTGCCCTTAAGAAATTTTGACATAAAATTCCCTGCCTTCTCAAAATTGGTATTATCGTATACAATAATGTATATGCACAAGGGTGGACAAAGCATGACAAGTAGTGAATAATTCCGGCTAAATTTAGCCCAGATGGGGTGAACGGGAATGAAGAATAATCAGCATCCTTATGAACGTTTTTATGAATCGTTAGAGCCAGCACTTATTAGCAAAGTAGAAGAATTCGAAATTCTTGGGTATGGAAAAGCAGACGTACACCGACTTTGGTCCTACTTAACGAAGAAGAAATGGAAGAAACCCGAAACAGATGTGAAATTCTTTCAGTTAGTGAGTGATGTGTTAACGGTTAAACCCGGGGAATATATGAGCTTTGAAACGATTGAAGCATTCAGGTCTCCCAATTGGTTTGCAGATGTGAATGAAGATGAGTTGAACGAACTTCTTCGTCCCAATATGCACGGAAAATAGTCCGAAAAGAAATTGACACCTTTTTCTTTCTCATAGATAATGAGAATATTGAAGATTTCAGGAATTATATTACTTTTTGAAGCACATAGTTCGTATGGTTTTTAAAACGGCAAGGAGGATCTATACATAATGGTAAAGCGTGGCCGAATAATTGCCTTCTTTATACTTGTGGTATTACTTGCAGGTACTATGGGAGGAACAACGAAGAGTATTGTCGATAACATCAAATTAGGATTGGACCTGCAGGGTGGGTTTGAGGTTCTTTACGAAGTTCAACCGATCAAAAAAGGTCAGGAAATTACGAAAGAAACGGTGTCCAATACAGCCGATGCATTGGACAAGCGTATTAACGTATTGGGTGTCAGTGAGCCTAATATTCAAATTGAAGATGGAAACCGGATCCGTGTTCAATTAGCGGGAGTGGAAGATCAAAACGAAGCAAGAGAAATCCTGTCCACTCAAGCAAACCTGACGTTCCGCGACGTAAATGATAAAGTCCGGTTGGATGGTTCGGATCTTGCATCCGGTTCTGCGAAGCAAACCTTTGATGACAAGAACAATCCAATCGTTTCCTTGAAATTGAAAGATCGTGAAAAGTTCTATGAATTGACGAAGGAAATATCTGCAATGGCTCCTCAAAATCAGCTGGTGATCTGGCTTGATTTCGAGGAAGGAAAAGATTCTTATCAAGCCGAAGTGGGGAAAGAAGACCCGAAATTCCTATCTGATCCTGCTGTAAGACAACCGATCAACTCCGATGAAGTCATCATCGAAGGGAATTTCACCGTTGAGCGTGCTCAAAATCTTGCTTCCCTATTAAATGCGGGAGCACTCCCGGTCAAGCTGGAAGAAAAATATTCAACTTCTGTCGGGGCAAAGTTCGGTCAACAGGCACTTGATAAAACAGTCACTGCCGGAATCATCGGGATTGCAATCATCTTCTTATTCATGATTGCGTATTACCGCTTCCCGGGACTGATTGCAACGATTACCCTTTCCGTTTATATTTACTTAATTCTATTGATTTTCGATTTAATGAACGGGGTCCTTACACTTCCAGGAATTGCAGCACTGATCCTTGGGGTCGGTATGGCAGTCGATGCCAACATCATCACCTACGAACGGATCAAAGAAGAAATGCGCGTTGGAAAGCCGATTCGTTCAGCCTTCCAAGCGGGTAATAAATCTTCGTTCTTAACGATATTGGATGCTAACGTAACAACGATCCTTGCAGCAACGGTACTATTCTTATATGGAACAAGCTCTGTAAAAGGTTTTGCAACGATGCTGATCGTCAGTATTCTGACAAGCTTCGTCACAGCTGTATGGGGTTCACGCTTATTACTTGGGCTTTGGGTAAACAGCCGCTTCTTTAATAAAAAACCAGGCTGGTTCGGTGTGAACAAAAACGAAATCAAAGACCTGGCGGAAAATTACGATACGCTGGATCTGCCAACTCGTTTCGATCGCTTCGATTTTGCTGCACAGCGCAAAAAATTCTTCGGATTATCAGCAATCCTGATCACAGCAGGAATTATCATCCTGGCTATTTTCAGATTGAATCTGGGAATTGACTTCGTAAGTGGTTCGCGTATGGAAATCCTTGCTGACCAAAGCTTAAAGACAGAAGAGATTCAAGACGAATTGAAAGAAATGAAGCTGCCTTCTGAAGATATAGTGATTTCAGGGGACGATGAAAATATCGCCGTCGTTCGCTATACGGAAGATTTAAACAAAGATGAGATCGCCACATTAAAGGACCGCTTTAACGAACTGTACGGAGCGGAACCAAGCATCAGCACCGTTTCACCCGTGATCGGGAAAGAGCTTGCCAAAAATGCGATGATCGCTGTAGCGATTGCATCGATCGGGATTGTCATCTACGTGACGTTCCGCTTTGAATGGAGAATGGCAGCCGGTGCGATCCTTGCACTCCTGCATGATGCATTCTTTATCATAGCCTTCTTCAGTTTAACAAGACTTGAGGTCGATCTTACATTTATCGCAGCCGTCTTGACCATTGTCGGTTACTCGATCAATGATACGATCGTTACCTTTGACAGGCTACGTGAAAACCTTCATAAGAAGCGTCGTCTGAAAACGGATAAAGACATAGAAGACGTAGTGAACCAAAGTATCCGACAAACGATGGGGCGTTCGGTTAATACCGTATTAACGGTGGTGTTTACGGTTCTTGCTCTCATGATCTTTGGTAGTGAGTCCATCCGAAACTTCTCCATTGCCTTATTGGTCGGGTTGATTTCAGGGACGTATTCTTCCGTATTCATTGCCTCTCAAGTTTGGCTGGTGTTGAAGAAGAAAGAACTGAAGAAAAAAGGTACGATCAAAACCGTGAAAGAAAAGAAAACGTGGTCGGACGAACCACAAGTATAAGTGTATGAATGGGTCCGGGGAGTGCTTCTCCCCGGACCTGTCTTTTTTTTGTTTTTTTACGGCATTGGGTTACAATACTAATAGTTGAAAGGAGGCGATACCGCTTGAATCATGAAGACCGTTTTAGGAAAGCTGAAATAGCAGCAATGATTGGTGTTGTAGGGAATATTGTACTTGCGGTAATTAAGTGGGGTGCCGGTATATTGGGAAATAGTAGAGCGTTGATAGCAGATGCCGTTCACTCTGCCTCGGATGTTGCAGGTTCACTCGCCGTCTTTATCGGATTACGTGCAGCCAAGCAGCCTCCTGATCAGGATCATCCATATGGCCACGGGAAGGCAGA
The DNA here is from genome assembly GCF_042666755.1 of Rossellomorea sp. GCM10028870. Classification (NCBI taxonomy): domain Bacteria; kingdom Bacillati; phylum Bacillota; class Bacilli; order Caryophanales; family Bacillaceae; genus Rossellomorea; species Rossellomorea sp. GCM10028870. The sequence continues at coordinate 294,082 of NZ_JBHTGN010000001.1, forward strand.
GTCCATAGCAGCAATCATTGTGGCCGTCTTATTGTTCTTAGTTGGGATTGAGATCGGAAAATCGTCCATAGAATCTTTCTTTCATCCCTTAACACCTCCAACAGCGATTGCCATCTATGCCGTCATCTTTTCCATTATTGTGAAAGAAGCCATGTTTCAATATAAATATCGATTGGGTAAAAGAATAAAGAGTGATGCCCTGATCGTCAATGCGTATGAGCATCGTTCAGATGTCTTTTCATCCATTGCCGCCCTTGTCGGGATTTCTGCATCCATCCTCGGAGGGAAATTCGATATTGGCTGGCTTGTATATGCCGATCCAGTAGCCGGAATATTTGTTTCGCTTCTTGTCCTCAGGATGGCCTGGCATTTAGGCGCTGAATCCATACATAATACGCTGGATCACGTCATGCATGAGGAGGATATCGTACCCTTTCGTAAAATAGTGGACTCTGTACCTGAAGTGAAGGAAATCAATGAACTTCATGCCAGGGAACATGGGCATTACGTCATCATTGATTTGAAGATAAGTGTCGATCCGCATATGACTGTCGAGGATGGTCATCGCGTCGGAAAGCAGGTTAAGAAAAAACTTCTCGAAGAATCCAATGTAAATGATGTGTTCATTCATATTAATCCGTACAATCCGGCTTCTGAAGAAAGGGATGAACAAATAGACTTAACATAAGGAGGGGAATCCGATGAAATTTCAGTGGACATTATTATTAGGTATTTTCTTTGCTTTGGTGGTTTCCATTTTCGCTGTCATCAATGTAGATCCTGTCACCGTCAATTATTTCTTTGGTGAAGCTGATTGGCCTCTTATATTAGTCATACTCGGATCTGTATTCATGGGGGGAATCATTATCGGTTCGGTTGGACTGTTTCGATTATTCGTCGTCCAAAGGAAAGTAAAGGCTTTAGAGAAAGAAAATTTACTGTTAAAAGAACAAGCCGAAGGTATGCATAAAGAAAAGGCAGAAAAAGTTCCTTTGAAAAAGAGTGCTCCCGGCACAGTAGGGGAAACGGGAGAGTAAACAGCTTGGTGGTTTTGCCACCAGGCTGTTTTTTTTGTTATAAAGAATCACTCTGATGGGACATGCATGTAGATCCGGCTTTGTTAGCTTTTGGTGAAAATTGTTAATCGGCTGGATTTTTTCGGATTTCGGCCGGATTTTCAACCGAAACGGCTGGATTATCACCAATTTCGGCCGGATTATCACTGAAAACGGCTGGATTTTCATCACAGGTATCCAGAAAATACACTCATTGGCAGGGTTCCACCAAGTAGTCACTTGATAATTTACGTTTTTAAGCACAAAATTGGGGTTTTGCCACAAAATCTCCCTCTTAATCACCAATAGTGATGAAACGAGATTACTATCTGATTCTGGACCAGGATCAATAGCTGAATCTGTATGAAGATTTTTTAGATCAGCCTTTTGCTGGTTGGACTTCCCAAGCAGCCTTTTCTTTGGCATCACCCTTCTATTAAGATTGAAACCGCCCCCTCCTTTTTGTATAATGAGTAAGGCTGAGGGGTGAACGTATGTTAAACTCGAAAACACGTTGGATGATGACAGAATCAGATCAACATAAAATATCAGAACTGGCAAATGAATTAAAAGTACCTTCGCTTGTGGCGAAATTATTAATCAACCGGGACTTGGACGACGTAGAAGAAGCCCGGAATTTTTTATTTGATACAGGGGATTCATTTCACGATCCATTTTTATTTGAAGATATGAAGAAAGCAACGGAAAGAATCCATAAAGCCATTGAAAATGGCGAAAGGATTCTTGTTTATGGGGACTATGACGCTGATGGTGTAAGTAGTACGTCCGTATTGATGACAGTGTTAAGGGACATCGGAGCAGATGTGGAATTCTATATCCCAAACCGGTTCAGCGAAGGATACGGTCCGAATGAAGGAGCTTTTCGCTGGGCGAAGGATGAAGAATTCACGCTCATCATAACCGTCGATACGGGAATATCTGCAGTGAACGAAGCAAAATTGGCAAAAGAACTGGAGATCGATTTGATCATTACGGATCACCATGAACCTGGACCGGAATTGCCTCCAGCCTTTGCCTTGATTCATCCAAAGGTCGAAGGGACTACCTATCCATTTGGAGAATTGGCAGGAGTGGGAGTGGCATTCAAACTGGCACATGCACTGTACGGTGAACTTCCTACCCACCTGCTTGATCTTGCTGCGATTGGAACCATTGCCGATTTAGTGCCGTTAAGAGGAGAAAATCGCCTTCTGGCCAAGCGTGGGATTTCCCAGCTACGTGTTTCAAACCGATTGGGAATCAAAGCATTATGCCGAATTGCAAATGCTCAACAACAGGAAATCACGGAAGAATCCATTGGGTTCATGATTGCTCCCCGTATCAATGCAGTCGGACGGTTAGGGGATGCAGATCCTGCCGTCGATCTTATGCTCACAGAAGATGCCGAGGAAGCGAAGGCCCTGGCTGAAGAAATTGACAGCTTGAATAAAGAAAGACAGGCGATCGTGTCTCAAATGACCGAAGAAGCGGTTGAGATGGTGGAGAATGATTTTCCCCTGAACGAAAACGCTGTCCTTGTAATCGGAAAAGAAGGCTGGAACCCTGGAGTAGTCGGGATTGTAGCTTCACGCTTAGTCGACAAGTTTTACCGTCCGACCATCGTGCTTAGTTTCGATTCTGAAAAGGGAACGGCAAAGGGATCGGCAAGAAGTATCACAGGGTTCGATTTGTTCAAGAATTTATCAACCTGCCGTGATATCCTTCCCCATTTTGGGGGACATCCGATGGCTGCAGGTATGACCTTACAGTTAGACGATGTAGCTCAGTTCAGAAACCGATTAAATGAGTTGGCTTCGACTGAATTGACGGAAGATGACTTTATACCCGTCACACAGCTTGATGCTTCTGTTACAGTGGATGAAATCTCTGTAGAGTCGATTGAAAAGCTTCAGCTTCTGGCCCCTTTCGGGATGCATAATCCAAAACCGAAATGGATCATAGACAGTGTAAGCATCGAACACTATAAAAAAATCGGATCTGCACAAAATCATTTGAAACTGGTCCTAGAAGACAATGGCATTCAATTGGACGGAGTCGGTTTTGGATTGGGAGAACTGGCGGATCATATGACCCCATTTTCAAATGCCTCTGTAATAGGTGAGTTATCCATAAATGAATGGAATAACCGCAAGAAGCCTCAACTATTTTTACATGATGTGAAAATTGAGCATTGGCAATTATTTGATGTCCGGGGGATTAAACAAGTCCATAAATGGAATGGGCTCATACCTGAAGAAAATAAAAAAATCATTTGTTTTAATCCGGCTACTTTAGAAAAGCTGAGTCTGGAAAAAGATGAAGTGATCCTGCTTGAGGATGGTTCTTCACTTGAAGGACTTTCCACCGATAAGGCAAGTTTGGTGCTTCTGGATCTGCCGACTTCTAAACCAATACTTGAAGATCTCTTGAAGAAGGGGCGGCCGCACCGGATTTATGCTCATTTCTTCCAGGAAGAAGATCATTTTTTCAGTACGATGCCAACGCGTGACCATTTCAAATGGTACTATGGATTTTTAACAAAGCGCGGATCATTTGATTTAAATAAACATGGTGATGACCTGGCGAAATACAAAGGCTGGTCAAAAGAAACAATAGATTTCATGTCACAGGTGTTTTTTGATTTGAAGTTTGTTACAATAGTGAATGGATTTATTTCTCTTAATCCTGCTAAAACCAAGAAAGATCTTTCTGAATCTCTCACATATCAGAAGAAACGACAACAATACGAGCTGGAAAACGAATTGTTATATTCTTCCTATCAAGAGTTGAAGACTTGGTTTAATGAAAGGATAGAAGAGTCTGTTACAATTGAGGAGGAAGTAAAAGCATGGACTTAAAACAATATGTTACCATCGTCGAGGATTGGCCTAAAGAAGGAATTAAGTTTAAAGACATCACTACATTAATGGATAATGGTGATGCTTATAGATACGCGACAGATCAAATCGTAGAATACGCAAAAGAGAAACAAATCGACCTGGTTGTAGGACCGGAAGCACGAGGGTTCATCATTGGCTGTCCAGTGGCGTATGCATTGGGAGTGGGTTTTGCTCCTGTACGTAAACCTGGTAAGTTACCACGTGAAACCATTCAAAAAGAATATGGATTAGAGTACGGAAAAGACGCACTGACAATTCATAAAGACGCAATCAAACCTGGACAAAGAGTTCTTATCACGGACGACTTGCTTGCAACGGGCGGAACAATCGAAGCTACGATTAAGCTTGTAGAAGAATTAGGTGGAATTGTGGCGGGGACGGCATTCTTAATCGAATTAACGTACCTTGACGGTCGCGATAAGCTTGATAACTATGATATTCTTACATTAATGCAATACTAATTTTGTTTATCAACTCTCATACACGTATATACTATGTGGTATACTGTTAACTTAAGGGACTGACATCTGGTTTTGAATGTCAGCCCTTATTTTTTATTTGGAAGGGTTAATGGGAGGTTATAAATGAATGGAGTGGTTGTTTTTGTCGACAATCATCGACAAAAACAGATGAATTCTGAGAATTTTACACTTACCCCTTTACATAACCCTGTTTTTTTTTGATAATAGTAACAATCATTAAAATCGAACACTAGTGAAATATATTAAAAATACAAAGGTGATTTTGATCATGGCTAAAGATCAAGTACTAACCCCTGAACAGGTTATTGATAAAACAAGAGAATACTTAAATGATGAGCATGTAGGGATGGTCCAGAAAGCCTATGAGTATGCAAGGGATGCCCATAGTGAGCAGTACCGTAAGTCTGGTGAACCCTATATCATTCATCCCATCCAGGTAGCAGGAATACTCGCGGATCTGGAAATGGATCCGGCAACCGTCGCTGCCGGTTTTCTTCATGATGTAGTGGAGGATACCGGTGTTTCTCTTGGAGAAATCGAGGAAGCATTCAATGCGGAAGTGGCCATGCTTGTAGATGGGGTCACAAAGCTTGGAAAGATTAAATATAAGTCACAGGAAGAGCAACAGGCTGAAAATCACCGGAAAATGTTTGTGGCTATGGCTCAGGATATCCGGGTCATTCTGATTAAATTGGCAGATCGCTTGCATAATATGAGAACGTTGAAACATCTGCCACAGGAGAAGCAGCGAAGAATTGCAAATGAAACCCTGGAAATCTTTGCCCCATTGGCGCATCGTTTAGGGATTTCAAAGATCAAATGGGAATTAGAGGATACCTCTTTGAGATATTTAAATCCTCAACAGTATTATCGTATTGTCAACCTGATGAAGAAAAAGCGTGCGGAGCGTGAAGAGTATTTAGAGGACGTTGTAAATGAGGTAAAGGATAAATTAGGCGACGTGAAAATCACAGCGGAAATCTCAGGCCGTCCTAAACATATATACAGCATTTATCGCAAAATGGCTCTTCAGAACAAGCAGTTCAATGAAATATATGACTTATTGGCAGTACGTGTTGTGGTAGATAGCATAAAGGACTGCTATGCCGTTTTAGGGATCGTTCATACGTGCTGGAAGCCAATGCCTGGCAGGTTCAAAGATTATATCGCCATGCCGAAACCGAATATGTATCAATCACTTCATACGACTGTCATCGGGCCTAAAGGGGATCCCCTTGAAGTACAGATCAGAACCCTTGAAATGCACCAGATTGCTGAATACGGTGTAGCGGCACACTGGGCATATAAAGAAGGAAAAGAAGCGAACGAAACGGTTTCCTTCGAGAAAAAGCTTTCCTGGTTCAGGGAGATATTGGAGTTCCAGAATGAATCTGCAAATGCTGAGGAGTTCATGGAATCTCTTAAGATTGATCTCTTTTCTGATATGGTCTTTGTGTTCACCCCTAAAGGGGATGTACTGGAACTGCCATCGGGATCTGTTCCGATTGACTTTTCATATCGCATTCATTCAGAAATCGGTAACAAAACGATCGGTGCCAAGGTAAATGGCAAGATGGTCACTCTTGACTATAAGCTGAAAACAGGGGACATCATCGAAATACTTACGTCCAAACATTCATATGGCCCTAGTCAGGATTGGCTGAAGCTTGCGCAAACATCTCAAGCAAAGAACAAGATCAAGCAATTCTTCAAAAAGCAGCGAAGAGAAGAGAATATTGAAAAAGGCCGGGATTTAGTAGAAAAAGAAATCAAGAATCAAGATTTCGATGTGAAAGAAATCCTTACTCCTGAAAATATTAAACGTGTGTCAGAGAAATTTAATTTCTCAAATGAAGAAGATATGTATGCAGCCGTTGGGTATAACGGCATTACGGCCGCTCAAATTGCGAATCGCTTAACGGAAAGAGACCGAAAGAAACGTGAACAGGAAGATAGCCTGGAAGAAACGATGAAGGAATTAAATGCTCAACCTGTCAAGCGTAAAAAAGACGCAGGTGTTCAGGTAGAGGGGATTGACAATCTTCTTATCCGACTATCACGTTGCTGCAGTCCTGTTCCCGGGGATGAGATTGTAGGGTTTATTACAAAAGGCCGTGGGGTTTCTGTCCATCGGGCTGACTGTACAAACGTTATGGCTGATGAAGTAGAGCAGCGTCTCATACCAGTGTCATGGGAAAGTGATGGAAATGACCGCAAAGAATATAATGTGGATATTGAAATCTCCGGTTACGATCGCAGAGGTCTATTGAATGAAGTGCTTCAGGCGGTAAACGAGACGAAGACGAATATATCTGCCGTAAGTGGAAAATCCGATCGGAATAAAGTGGCAACCATCAATATGTCCATTTCGATTCACAATATCTCCCACTTACACAAAGTCGTGGAAAGAATTAAACAAATTTCAGATATTTATGCTGTAAGGAGAATCATGAATTAAAGGAGATTTCTTTATGAGGGTTGTACTGCAAAGAAGTAAAGAAGCCTCCGTCACTGTTGATGGAGAAGTAAAGGGAGCGATTCGTTCAGGTGTTGTATTGCTTGTGGGGATCACCCATGAAGATACGGAAGAAGACGCTCGTTATGTTGCAGACAAGGTAGTGAATTTGCGTATTTTTGAAGATGAAGAGGGGAAGATGAATCATTCTTTGCTGGATGTAGAAGGCGAGATTCTCTCCATCTCTCAATTCACTCTTTACGGGGACTGCCGTAAGGGAAGAAGGCCAAACTTCATGAGTGCAGCGAAGCCCGATCACGCAGAGTCTGTTTACGACTACTTTAATAAGGTATTAAAAGAAAAAAGTATTAAAGTGGAAACGGGCGTATTTGGAGCCATGATGGACGTGAGTTTAACGAATGATGGTCCTGTTACGTTAATGATAGAAAGTAAATAATAAAAAGCTGATCCTTCATTTAGCTAAAGGATCAGCTTTTTTCATTCATGAAGCATACTGCATTGGGCGCAGCATCAGTTAGTAAAGTAATCTCCTAAACCATGATAGATAGCCGTTGCCGCCAGGTCTTGGAAATACTGTGTATTGACATTGGCTTCCTCTGCCGGATTACTTAAGAACCCCAGCTCCAAAAGGACAGCCGGCTGATTGTTTTCACGAACAACGTGATAATCTCCTACCCGTACACCCCGGTCTTTCGTCGGTAACCGCTCTGCAAGGCTTCCATGAATTTCATCTGCCAATTCTTCCTGGTGACCTTGATAATAGTAGGTAGTATGCCCGACGATAGAGGAATCCAGAATGCTGTCAAAATGGAGGCTGATAAAGGCATCAGCCTGATAATAATGAGATAATGATACCCTTGATGGTAATGAAAGATATTCATCGTTTTTCCTTGTTAAGACCACTTTGGCTCCAGCGCTCTTTAGCTTTTCGGCAAGGAGTTCCCCGGTTCTCATGGTAAGGAGCTTTTCCAATGTCCCACTTGCTCCGATCGTTCCGCTGTCCCTGCCTCCATGCCCCGGATCAATCACCACGACTTTATCTTGTAAGCCGCCGCTTCGCTTGCGTGGAGGAGTGGTGTTCTCCCCGGTGCTGGATCGGATGGACACCACCCAGCCGGCAACAAAACCTGCACTGCCGTCATCTAATTCAATTTCATACCAATCTCCGTTTTTGCTGATAACGGGGAAGCTGTCACCACTGGAGCCCCGTTCGATGACGCTTGCCCTGGCGTTTGCTTCACTTCTGATATTGGTACCATTGTATAGGACTGTGACGTTTTCTTTTTCTGAAGATGGTTCACTCTCATGGGCGGAGGCAGTAACGGTCTTTTGGACATACCAGCCGGCAATCCAGCCTTTTTTTCCATTTGAGAGTTTAATCTGATACCAATTGTTTTTCTCTTTTAATAAGGAGTATTTCTCCCCTTTTGAGACCTTTCCAACGACGCTCCCGTTTAATGAGGTTTCATCACGGACATTTAAACTGTGAACCGTAATGATTCCTACAAGATTTGTGGACGAGGAGGCGGGCTCCTCGTCATTGGCCCTCGAAGAGAATTCTATATATGCATCGTTCACCCACGCCTTGTCGCTGCCAAATTGAATCTCGTACCACCCGCTGACACTTCCTGTTACCTCTACATGATCTCCCTTGTTTAATACTCCAAGGACGGAACTTTGAAGAGAAGGGGAGGTTCGAACATTTAGGGAGTTGTCGGTGATGATTCCTTGTTTATTCTCACCCTTTTTCGATGGGGAAGGAGTTGCGTTGTTTTCCGACACATATTCCTCATGCACCCAGCCGCTGCCCTTATCCGATTCGATGAACAGCCAGTCACCCTCTTCGTGGGAAACGGATACTCTATCACCGGTGTTTAGAACCGTCACGACTCCTTCAGAGGTGCTTGGGCCTTTTCTGACGCGTAACCCATCTGTGATCACCCGTCTTTCCTGTTTGGGAGAAACGTCGGAAGCGGCAGCTTCTACTGAGACCAACCATTCGGCAACCCAGCCCTCTCCACTATCGGTCGTGACCTTATACCACTCATTTTGTGTATCTACTATACTGTACTCTTCCCCTCTATGTACCTTCGTCAGAACGGGATAACTGAGTCCAGGACCCGTCCGGACATTCAGAGTCGAAACACTGATTGTGGCCGTACCTGAATCTGCATGTGCATAATCAGCTTCAAGTGCCTGAAAAGGAATGATCATGAGCACAATCAGTATCGATGCAATAATTTTCTTAATCATCGTCACCTCCTGTTAGTAATAAACAAACACAATAGTAATATCGGATCCTTTCACTAAGATATTGATCAAAATTCCGACGGTTTATCGAAAAAACCCTTAAGGTTTTAATACGATAAAAAAAATTAAATTCCTCTAAAACGAAATAAAAATAGGTAATTGGAAATGATAGAGTTAAGGAATGTTTTGAAAGGATGATTGAATTGAGGTCAAGTGAAAAAGGGTTTATGAATGCAAATGGTGATAACCAGCTGTTCGGTGTTGATTTTCACCAGTTTCTAGAACGTGAGAAAGATGCATTGAATGTGGAACTTGCTTCCGAGTTCGGGTTATCGTTGAAAGAAGTTAAGTTACTGAAAAAGAAAATGGAAAGATCGTAACGAAATTTTTTTAAACCTCTTGACATGAACTAACGGCATCCGTATCATTATAGAAATAAAATAACATTTACAAAAACCGTTGATCGAGCATAGTAGCTGACACCCACGTGTAAAGAGAGGAAATGCCTTGGCTGAGAGCATTTCTACAATGTGACTTAGTGAATGAACACTCAGGAGGTTTCTCTCTGAAAAAGGTTCTTTAGTAGGAGATGAACGTACCAGGCGTTAACTGGCTAAGTGGAGGTCTTGATAGACTTCAATTAGGGTGGCACCACGGGAATAACAGCTCTCGTCCCTTGTATTATATACAAGGGATTGAGGGCTTTTTTTATTTTACATAAATTTAACTGTATTCGAGAAGGAGGAAATCATCTTGTCCATTCAAATTCCAAGAGGTACACAGGACATTCTACCAGGTGAAGTAGAGAAGTGGCAGTATGTAGAGGAAGTGGCAAAGAATCTTTGTCACGCCTATCAGTATAAAGAAATCCGCACCCCTATCTTCGAGGCGAGCGAACTATTTACCCGAGGTGTAGGAGATACAACGGATATCGTACAGAAAGAAATGTATATGTTTGAAGATCGTGGAGGCAGAAGCTTGGCACTGCGACCTGAAGGCACCGCTTCTGTTGTTCGATCCTTCGTAGGCAATAAGATGTTCGGTCATCCGAATCAACCAACAAAGCTCTTTTACTCCGGACCTATGTTCAGGTATGAAAGACCACAGGCCGGCCGGTACCGTCAATTTGTCCAGTTCGGGGTTGAGGCATTAGGAAGTGAAGACCCGGCGATTGATGCGGAAGTGATTTCATTAGCGATGGGGATTTACAAGAAACTGGGACTGACTCAATTAAAGTTAGTCATTAATAGTCTTGGAGATGCGGGTAGCCGAAACGCTCACAGAGAAGCGCTGATCAATCACTTTAAACCAAGAATCGATGAATTCTGTGGAGATTGTCAAAATCGTTTAGAGAAGAATCCACTACGTATCCTGGATTGTAAAAAAGACCGCGATCATGAATTAATGGCTACGGCACCATCGATTCTCGATTACTTAAATGATGAATCGAAAGCCTATTTCGAAAAGGTCCAATCCCACTTAACCGGGATGGATGTTGAATTCGTAGTCGATCCGACGCTTGTTCGCGGCCTTGATTATTATAATCACACTGCCTTTGAAATCATGAGTGACGCAGAAGGCTTTGGAGCCATCACGACCCTTTGTGGTGGAGGGCGTTACAATGGACTGGTGGAAATGATCGGTGGTCCTGAAACTCCTGGAATCGGTTTTGCCTTCAGTATCGAAAGACTTCTTTCCGCTCTGGAAGCTGAAAACGTTGAACTTCCAATCGAGCAAGGTGTGGATTGCTTTATTGTTTCACTGGGAGAAGAAGCAAAAGATTATGCTGTTAAACTCCTTCACAACTTAAGACAAGTGGGAATTTCTTCAGAGAAGGATTACCTGGATCGCAAGGTGAAAGGTCAATTTAAGGCAGCTGACCGTTATGAAGCGAAATATGTAGCCGTCATTGGAGATAACGAAATACTAGAAAATAAAATCAATCTTAAAGATATGTCTACTGGTGAGCAGGAAGAAATAAGTCTTGATCATTTCGTAGAAAATGTAAAGAACAAACTCGGTAAATAAGCACCTGGATTTGACAAGGAGGAGAATATGATGACAAAAAGAACGGCGTATTGCGGAGAGATAACGGAATCATACACAGGTGAAAAAATCACCTTAAAAGGCTGGGTTCAAAAGAGAAGGGACTTAGGTGGATTAATCTTTATCGACCTTCGTGATAGAGAGGGCATTGTTCAAGTCGTGTTTAATCCCGATTTATCAGAAGACGCTCTGGCTCTTGCGGAAAAAATTCGTAATGAGTATGTATTAAGTGTGACGGGAACTGTCGTAGCAAGAGGAGAAGGAACGGTGAACCCCAACCTGAAAACAGGAAAAGTGGAAATTCACGCAGAAGAGGTTCAAATCATAAATGAAGCCAAGACCCCTCCATTCATGATTGATGATCAAATGGAAGTGTCTGAAGATGTTCGCTTGAAATACCGTTATGTAGATCTTCGTCGTCCAGCGATGATGGAAACATTTAAGATGCGCCATAATGTTACTACTTCATTCCGTAGTTTCTTAAACGATAACGGATTTCTGGATGTGGAAACGCCGATTTTAACAAAGAGTACGCCAGAAGGTGCCCGTGACTATTTGGTACCAAGCCGTGTACATCAAGGTGAATTTTACGCGCTTCCTCAGTCACCGCAAATTTTCAAGCAATTGTTGATGGTATCCGGGTTTGACCGTTATTATCAAATTGCCCGTTGTTTCCGTGATGAGGACCTTCGTGCAGACCGTCAACCTGAATTCACTCAGATTGACATGGAAATGAGCTTTATGGATAAAGAGCAAATCATCTCCCTGGTAGAGAGTATGATGAACAAGCTGATGAACGATGTGAAAGGCTTAGACGTTCAAATTCCATTCCCTAGAATGTCGTATGATGATGCTATGAGCCGATATGGTTCAGACAAACCGGACACACGCTTTGGAATGGAACTGGTCGATGTATCAGAAATCGTGAAGGATTCAGGGTTTAAAGTATTCTCCGGTGCGGTCGCAAATGGTGGTCAAGTGAAATTAATCAATGTAAAAGGCGGAGCTTCCGGGTATTCCCGTAAAGACATTGATGCGTTGACAGAATTTGTTTCCGTTTATGGTGCAAAAGGTCTCGCCTGGTTAAAAGTAGAAGAGGAAGGCTTAAAAGGACCTATCTCCAAATTCGTGACAGAAGAAGATGCTGCACAAATTTCTGTTTCAGCCCATGCAGAAGCAGGAGACTTGTTACTGTTTGTCGCTGACAAAAAGACAGTAGTAGCGGATGCCCTGGGTGCCCTCCGTCTGAAATTAGGAAAAGAATTGGGATTGATTGATGAAACGAAATTCAATTTCCTATGGGTGACAGACTGGCCATTACTTGAGTTTGATGAAGGTGAGAACCGCTATTATGCCGCTCATCACCCGTTCACTATGCCAGTGAGAGAAGACCTGGAACTGCTTGAAACAGATCCCGGTGCTGTTCGTGCAGAAGCTTATGACCTTGTATTAAATGGATATGAGCTGGGCGGAGGTTCTCTTCGTATTTACGAGCGTGACATTCAAGAAAAAATGTTCAGCGTACTTGGATTCTCCAAGGAAGAAGCGGAAAAACAGTTTGGTTTCCTTTTGGAAGCCTTTGAATATGGAACACCTCCACATGGCGGAATCGCCCTTGGGCTTGACCGTTTAGTGATGCTACTTGCAGGTCGCACGAATCTTCGTGATACGATTGCCTTCCCGAAAACGGCGAGTGCAAGCTGTGTACTGACGGACGCTCCTGGTGGAGTAAGTGAAGCTCAATTAAAAGAGTTATCTTTGTCGCTCGATGTAGAATAATGTAATTAAATTCCGGGGGTCATTCATTGAAAACATCATGGTGATATGATATTATTTAAACAATCACAAACGAGTCCTGATGTGTGCGACGTTTTTACCTAACAGTTTTGACCGAACACTTCAAACTTTGGGAGCTTGACGTTTCTGCTAGGCGTTCATGCCCCGTGCCGGGGACTAACAAATAGTGGAATAAAGCACCCACCTGCCGAGAGCGGGTTCAAAACGAAGGAAATGATGGCGGCGGCACGATTGGGACTCATCCAAACATGATAGTTTAACGAAGATCTTATAGAATGAAAAGTCAGGCTGAATAGAGGCCTGGCTTTTTTGTTGGGACTAAATCTTCTCTTAATGGGGTAAACGAAGGGAGAGGGACAACATTTCATATTGATTTTCGGTCCTATATCCTTTATTCTAATTCAGTATAAACCTAGTTGAATACTTATAATGGAGTTGATTATTTTGCTACACCAGTTTTCACGAAATGAACTAGCGATCGGTAAAGAAGGACTTCAAACCCTTAAAAATAGTACGGTGGCAGTATTGGGAATCGGGGGAGTGGGATCCTTTGCAGCTGAGGCTTTAGCCAGATCGGGTGTAGGCCGTCTTGTGTTAGTGGATAAAGATGATGTGGATATCACCAACGTCAATCGTCAAGTCCATGCATTGCTCTCTACAGTGGGTCAGCCAAAGGTCGATCTGATGAGGGACCGCATTAAGGATATTAATCCAGACTGTGAAGTCATTGCTTTAAAGATGTTCTACACGGAGGAAACATACGAGGAATTTTTCAATCAGGGATTGGATTATGTGATCGATGCTTCTGATACGATTTCCTATAAAATTCACTTAATGAAAGAGTGCATAAAACGAGATATTCCTCTAATCGCGAGCATGGGAGCGGCGAATAAAACCGATCCCACACGCTTTAAAATTGCGGATATCAGTAAAACGCATACGGATCCAATTGCCAAGGTGATTCGTACCCGCCTGAAAAAAGAAGGAATTAAAAAAGGCGTAACCGTTGTCTTCTCTGATGAAAGTCCGATTGTCATCCGTGAAGATATTCGAAAAGAAGTAGGAAAAGATGATGCAAAGATTCGTAAAGCGCAACTTCCTCCGTCTTCCAATGCGTTTGTTCCATCGGTTGCAGGTTTGATTGCAGCCAGTCATGTGATGAACCAGCTGTTAAAGCATATTGAAATTAAAAGAGTAAAAGACAAATAATGCCCAGAAAAAGGACTGAATCTAAAATGGATTCAGTCCTTTTTCTATACTTTAAGCAGTACGGCGAATTTTCTATCCAACTTCAAGCCCCCTCTTAGCCAGCTGTACACATTCTTGAAAACTAATTCCATTAATTGGGTTAAAAAAGGATTGACTGTTTAATGTGTCATAGTGTACTATCTAACTAGAACACCATGACACGTTAAAAGGAGTGCACGTATGAACGCTTTTACAGGTCTTCTTTGGAAAGACTTTAAAACCTCTAAGGTTTGGTTTTTTGGCTGGTTAGCGATTATTTTTCTGATTTACATTATTGGATTGGTGATCGGGAATTTCGTCAAAGAGCCAACGATTGTTCAAATCTTTCTCATCATGATCGGTGTATTTCATTTTGCCTTTCTTCCGGGCATCGTATGCTCCATGCTTCGTCTGGAAGGGAAAACACAGCTCTGGCTTCACAGTCCCTATAACGGGTTTATGCTCTTGTTGCCCAAGTTGATTATTGCATTTATTTACTCCACTTTGTCACTACTGTTAGTGGATGGCCTGGGGATCATCTCCATGCTCATGTATCCGGAAGCCTCTCTTTTCTCCTATTGGCCGATTAAAGAAGGCATCTTCTTTAATTTAGGCGTAACGGTGGTGGGCCTGTATATATCCGGATGGACGATTTTCTTATGGACCTTCTACCACTCTCTTTCAAAGTATCCATCCATCAAGAGTATACGATGGATTTTTGTAGCTGGTTTTATCATTGTGTATCAAAGTATTGTCGCATTTCTTATGAGCATTAAATGGGTGGAAAGATTACTCTTCGATACTTTTACTGTTGAAGTGAGTTCGGGCGTCTTTTTCTCGGTTGGTTCCAATCAGGCGAAGGCCGGTTTTGATCCTGAAATGATCCCGCTGCCCTTGCTGCCGTTTGTATTCGAGGGAATAGTCATGATAGTCGTATTTATCATTTCATGCTGGTTATTAGATCGTAAGGTTGAGGTGTAATACATGACAGAGGAATATACAGCTTCCAAGCCGATATACCTTCAAATAGCTGATCGAATCATACGTGAGATTGTAAGAAAAGAATTAACTCCGGGTGACAAACTGCCCTCTGTCCGGGAAATGGCCGTTCAATCCGGGGTGAATCCAAATACCATTCAACGTACGTACAGCGAATTAGAAAGGATGGAAATTGTGGAGACGAGGAGAGGGCAGGGAACATTTGTAACGGAAAAGGAAGAGGTTCTTTCAGTTTTGAATGAAAAGGTCCAACAGGAAGTGATTGAATCGTTCATTAAGAATATGAAAGAACTGGGATTAACAAAAGAACAAATGATAAATGGCGTCGAGAGATACCTTGCCCAAAGAGGGGAGGAATAGAGATGGTTGTGAAATTTGAAGGTGTAACCAAAAAATATGGAAATGAAATGGCCTTAAAGAATACGTCGTTTCAATTTGAAAAGGGTAAGATTTATGGTCTTTTAGGTCCGAACGGCAGCGGAAAATCGACCACTTTGAAGATGATCGCAGGTTTAGTTCTTCCGAGTGCAGGTACTGTGACCATGAACGGCAAGCCTGTTACCCGGAAACAAGCAAGTGAAGTGGCGTATCTTACTGAATTGGATATGTTTTACGAAGCATTTACCGTTGATGGGATGATCCGGTTTTACGCCTCTCAATTCTCAGACTTTGACTTGACCCGTGCTCATGAGTTAGTGGGATTTATGGAGCTGGATAGCAAGAAGAAGATCAAGCATTTATCGAAAGGAAATCGCGGCAGACTGAAGCTTGTTCTTGCCCTGTCCCGAAATACGGAGGTCCTGCTCCTGGATGAACCATTTTCAGGGTTGGATCCCATGGTAAGGGACTCCATCGTGAAAGGTCTCTTATCCTATATCGATTTCGGGAATCAGACAGTGATCATAGCAACCCATGAAATCGATGAAATTGAAGGGATACTTGATGAAGCGTTCATTATCAATGATGGAGAAATTAAAGGGCACTGTCAGGTAGAAGAGCTTAGAGAAATAGAAGGATTGTCAGTCCTGCAGTGGTTGAAACAAACAACGAAAAAAGAAGGGAAGATGAAGTGATGAAGACGGTTGTGCAATTACAGGGTGTCTCAAAAGTCATTAAAGGCAAGACCATTATCGATAATTTATCCTTTGATGTGTATGAAGGGGAAGTATTCGGTTTTCTGGGACCTAATGGAGCAGGAAAAACGACGACGATCCGAATGATAGTAGGACTAATGAATATTTCAAAAGGAGACGTCCTGATTTCTGGGAAGAGCATCAAAAAAGATTTCGAAGGTGCCATTAAGGATGTTGGTGCCATCGTTGAAAACCCGGAGCTCTATAAGTTCATGTCGGGATATCAAAACTTAAAACATTTTGCCCGCATGCAAAATGGAATCACCGAAGAAAGAATGAAGGAAGTCATCGAACTTGTCGGTTTAACAGACCGCATCAATGATAAAGTGAAAACTTATTCACTTGGAATGAGACAGCGCTTGGGTCTGGCGCAATGCCTGCTCCATAAACCAAAGCTCCTCATACTCGATGAGCCTACAAATGGACTGGATCCTGCCGGTATCCGCGAAATTCGTGCGTATATCAGAAAGCTTGCCCAGGAAGAGGGTATGGCGGTTATCGTATCGAGTCACTTATTATCTGAAATGGAAATGATGTGTGATCGTATCGGGATCATCCAATCCGGAAAGCTTGTGGATGTGCAGCAGGTGCGTGATTTTGTAGAGGGGTCAGAGCAGGTTTATCATTTTGAGGTAAATGATGCTGAAAAAATCCAAGCTGTACTGAAATTATTTGATCCAGCAATTAAATATGAAGCCAAGGGTTCGGAAGTTCAGGTAGCTCTAACAAAAGAGCAAGTCCCGAATGTCATTCGCGCTCTAGTGGAAGCAGATGTTCAAATTTATAGCGTTATGCCAATTGCCAAAACATTAGAAGACAGATTCTTAGAAATTACGAATGATAAAGGAGAGGTCGTGCATGCTTAGTCTTATCAGAAATGAATGGACAAAAATATTCAAGCGGGTCGGAACGTATGTAATGCTCGGATTACTTATTCTTATTATTGGTGTTACGGCTGCTTTCACCAAGTATGATGACGGAAAAGCAAAGGAATCGGAAAACTGGAAGCAGGAACTGACAGGACAAGTGGAAGCAGATAAGCAAATGTTATCTGAAAATCCAAGTATGAATAAGTTTATCGTGAAAGACACCGAAAGAAGGATTGCTATTAATGAATATCGAATTGAAAACGACATTCAGCCTAAAGTGAAAGAAACCGTTTGGACGTTTGTAGAAACGAATGCATTCTCCGTTCTTGTTGTAGGTCTGTTTGCCATCATCGTGGCAGCGGGAATTGTGGCAAGTGAGTTCAGCTGGGGCACTATCAAGCTTTTGCTCATCCGCCCTATTTCCAGGACTAAAATCCTGTTATCTAAATATTTCACCGTCATTTTATTCGGAATGAGTATGCTACTTGTATTATTCGTTGTATCTTTCCTGATCGGCCTTCTATTATTTGGCGGAACAGATCAATCAACTCATTTGGCGTATGTGGATGGAAAGGTAGTCGAACAAAATATTGTCGGGTACCTGATTAAAACATATTTATTGAAAACCATCGATGTCGTGATGATGGCTACGATGGCATTCATGATTTCGACCGTATTCAGAAGCAGCTCACTGGCTATCGGGATTTCCCTGTTTCTATTATTTGTGGGAGCCAATGCAACGAGCCTGCTCGCTCTTCGATTCGACTGGGCAAAATTCAGTCTGTTCGCGAACACAGATCTGACTCAATATACAGGTTTCACACCACCGCTAGTGGACGGCATGACCATGGGCTTCTCGATCACCATGCTCATCATCTACTTCATCATCTTCCAGCTGCTGGCCTTCATCGTCTTTAATAAGAGGGATGTAGCGGCATAGAAAAGCGGAGGCGGCTTGGTCAGACCCGACAAGCATAAGGCGAACATCCCGGAAAGGCGTCCTTTGCCTTTTTGGGAAGTTTGACTTATGCCCTCGAGGGTCTAGCCGCCGTAGCTGGACAACTAAAAAGCAACAAAAAGTGACGGACTCATCACAGTTCGTCACTTTTATGCATACCGGTATAAATCTGAGAACTTCAAACGGGTGACTTGTTGAAGGAGAAAGGCTGATTCGGTTGCATCTTTTTTTCGAAGAGTATTTAAAGCTTCTATCATTTCATCATGAGTCATGATTCCCACTCCGTGACCAAAATACTGATCCTCTCCTAAAAACACAGAATTTTCCCCCATCCATATCGGATCGTCATAATCAGGGTTAGAGAAATAATAAACATCCCCTGGAATATAGTCCACGCCTTCATAGGTGACCATGCTCATATCATCGTCATAATTGTGACCCCACACTAAAAGGGGGGAGAACAGCTGATTGAAATAAGGAGTCCTGATCGTATCAAGGATTGATTTATAGTAAATGAGGACAATGCTGGTGACACATTCGAAGCTATAGGCAGAGCTATTTGTGAATATATCTTCAATGGCCTCTGATGGAAGCTTCGAGTCGCGAAGCCTATATCCATATGGAGTCTTGATCCAAAAGGCAGAGTTGAAATAGGAATGTTCAAAAGCAGCGAATTTGGCGTCACCCTCATCCATGCTCCTTGCATTGGCAATGAATCGTTCCCGCATCTTCAACTCAAATATGAGCTCGCCTAAATTACGGTAACGATACTCCGTAGGACTGCTTTCCAGCGCTTTAACGATGCTTTTTTCTACAGGTGATAGATTCTGCAACCCATTACTTGACAATCCATTTTCAATGATAATCAATCCATACACCTCCAGGCTTTTTTACTAATGTATGATGGGGTGAGGAGATATGGGTATCAACAGTAGAAATTTTTTGAAAAGGTAAACTAGGATGGCTGTTTTTTACATGATTGGATAAGTCAAAAGTCTATCTTAGGAGGTTGTTCACAATTTGGAACAACAAAACGTGAATCTGGCACAAGTTCTGGTGAAAGTGGCACAACAACCGGAATTACCCCTTAATACCACCCGTCAATCCCTATAAATGGATGGGAAAGCAGTCCAAAAAACAAAAACCTGCCAAAAAGGATCGTCCTTTCAGCAGGTTTTGATAGAGAAATGCCAGTTTTGGGCCACAACGAGCCGCCTCCGCTTTTGGTTGCATCCAGCTCCGGCGGCTAGAGGCTCGAGGTCATAAGTCAAACCTGCCAAAAAGGCAAAAAGCGCGCCTTTCCGGCAGGTTCGTCTTATGCTTGTCGCCTCTGAACGAGCCGCCTCCGGCTTTGTTATTTCATCTGCTTATTAATCTTTTCATACACCTGGGCAATCGCCTGTTCAAATTTCCCAGTCGATTTTGGAGTATAGTAGTTAGCATTTTTTAATTTGTCAGGTAAATAGGTTTGCGGTACCCATCCTGATTCATAGCTGTGTGGATACTTGTATTCGATTCCTCTTCCAAGTTCTTTGGCGCCTTGATAGTGAGCATCTTTTAAGTGATCCGGAACCTCGCCGCTTTTTCCTTTACGGATATCACCGAGTGCCAGGTCGATGGCCGTGATCGCCGAGTTCGATTTAGGTGAGAGACAAAGTTCGATGATTGCGTTGGCTAACGGGATTCTCGCTTCTGGAAATCCGATTTTCTCAGCAGTTTCGACTGCCGCCAATGTTCTTGGTCCTGCTTGAGGATTGGCAAGGCCGATATCTTCATAGGCAATCACCAATAGTCTGCGGGCGATGCTTGGAAGATCCCCGGCTTCAACGAGTCTGCCTAAATAGTGAAGAGCGGCATTCACGTCACTTCCACGAATCGACTTCTGAAAGGCACTTACGACATCATAATGGGCATCTCCATCTTTATCGTGAGAAAAGCTTTTCTTTTGAAGGCATTCTTCCGCAATGCTTACATCGATGCGAATGACCCCGTCCTCATCCGGTGAAGTGGACAGAACCGCCAATTCCAAAGCATTCAAGGAACTTCTGACATCCCCGAAGCTGCTGCTCGCAAAATGTTCAATCGCTTCGTCGGTCACATCAAGTGAATACTCCCCTAATCCACGTTCTCTATCTTCAATGGCTCGATTCAAGGCGACTTTCATTTCATCAATGGAAAGGGGCTTTAGTTCAAAAATTTGGCATCTGCTTCGTATGGCTGGATTGATCGCATGATAGGGATTGCTTGTTGTTGCCCCAATTAGGGTGATCATCCCGTTCTCTAAATAAGGAAGGAGAAAATCCTGCTTTCCTTTATCCAAGCGATGAACCTCATCTAATAGAAGAATTACTTTTCCCGACATTTTGGCTTCTTCCGCTACGATTTGAATATCTTTTTTATTATTGGTTACGGCATTCAGGGTCTTAAACCGGTATTTCGTACTTCCGGCAATGGCGCTCGCGATGGACGTTTTTCCAATCCCGGGTGGACCATATAAGATCATGGAAGAAAGCTGTTTTGCTTTTACCATCCTGTCTATGATCTTTCCTTCTCCAACTAAATGCTGCTGTCCGATGATTTCATCAATGGTTCTGGGTCTCATCTTAAAGGCAAGTGGTTTAATCGACATGAAACATCTCTCCAAACTGACGTTCTAGTTAGATTCACTTTATCATAGGAGGTTCTCATAAGGAAATATTGTGGCTGGGAAAAAGGAGGGAAGTGAATGAAGACGCCCTTTTCACAGTGAGAGGAAGGATATGCTATAATAACAAAAGTCAATATAGAAGAAAGATACGACTCATTTATGATTGTAACGTTATTAAATATATTAGAGGTGCTGGACATGAAGATATCTACTAAAGGCCGATACGGTTTAACGATTATGATTGAATTAGCAAAACGCCATGGTGAAGGTCCGACTTCACTTAAAACGATCGCGCAGCAGCATGAGCTCTCGGAACATTATCTTGAGCAGCTGGTGGCTCCCCTGCGTAACGGAGGACTTGTAAGAAGCATCCGGGGAGCATACGGCGGGTATGTCTTAGGACATGAGCCATCTGAAATTACAGCTGGGGATATTATCCGGATCCTTGAAGGGCCTATCAGTCCCGTCGAAGGGATTGAAGATGAAGAACCGGCAAAACGTGAGCTTTGGATCCGCATTCGTGATGCCGTGAAAGAAGTGCTCGACAATACAACGATAGAAGATTTAGCCAGTCATTCTGATGATGGTGAATCAGATGCATACATGTTCTATATCTAGGAGGTTACTATAATGGAAAGAGTGTATTTGGATCATGCTGCAACGTCCCCCATGCATCCTGAAGTGATTGAAGAAATGACTTCAGTGATGAGGGAGACCTTTGGTAATCCATCGAGCATTCATTCGTTTGGCCGTGCATCACGTCATCTTGTCGATCATGCACGAACCATCATTGCTCAAAGTATCCATGCAGATTACAATGAAATCATTTTTACAAGCGGTGGAACGGAAGCGGATAATTTAGCCATTATCGGTTCAGCCGAAGCGAATAAAGGTAAAGGGAATCACATCATAACCACACAAACAGAGCATCATGCTGTTTTACATGCATGTAAATTCTTAGAGTCCAAAGGGTTTGAGGTGACGTACCTGCCAGTAGATCGTAAAGGCAGGATATCGGTGGAGGAACTGCAAAAGGAACTTCGCGACGATACGATCCTCGTTACGATCATGTTTGGGAATAATGAGGTGGGGACGATCCAGCCGATTAAAGAGATTGGAAAACTTCTGCAGGATCATCAAGCTTATTTTCATACTGATGCTGTACAAGCTTTCGGATTAACAGAAATCGATGTGAAAGAGCTCGGGGTTGATTTGCTTTCAGTTTCAGGCCATAAGATCAATGGTCCGAAAGGGATCGGATTCCTTTATTTACACAAAAACATGGATCTGCAGCCTGGATTATACGGCGGAGAGCAGGAAAGAAAACGCCGTGCCGGTACAGAAAACGTCCCAGCCATTGTTGGACTGGGAAAGGCAGTAGAAATTGCTCAAAATGCGATAGAAGAGAAAATTTCCAAGTACTCTGGTTTCAAGGTCTTACTGAAAGAAACCTTAGCCGGCGCAGACATTGCCTTTGAGGAGAACGGATCTCTTGAGTATGGATTACCCCATGTGCTAAACTTAAGCTTTCCTGGCACGGATGTTGAGTCTATGCTGGTGAATTTAGATATGTCAGGTATCGCTGTATCAAGCGGTTCTGCTTGCACAGCTGGATCTATAGAGCCTTCGCATGTACTAGTCGCGATGTTTGGAAGTCAGTCTGAGAATACAAGGAACTCCATTCGTTTCAGCTTTGGTCAGGGCAATACGAAGGAACAAATTGTCTGGACTGCCCATGAAGTCGCAAAAATTGTAAAACGTCTAACATCTTAATATGTTCGTCTCAATTGGACGAATGAAGGAATAAGGAGGTGGCGTTAGTGAAAAAAGAACCAAAGGATACGAGAGTAGTCGTTGGAATGTCTGGTGGAGTGGATTCTTCCGTAGCCGCATTATTATTAAAGCAGCAAGGCTACGAAGTCATCGGGATTTTCATGAAAAACTGGGATGATACCGATGAAAACGGAGTATGTACGGCAACTGAAGATTACAACGATGTGATTCGAGTATGTAACCAAATTGGTATTCCTTACTACGCTGTGAATTTTGAAAAACAATACTGGGATAAAGTGTTTACGTATTTCCTTGACGAATATAAAGCTGGAAGAACACCAAACCCGGATGTGATGTGTAATAAAGAAATTAAGTTCAAAGCATTCCTTGATCATGCACTGAAACTTGGTGCAGATTATCTGGCAACCGGCCACTATGCACAGGTTGAATACCGTGATGGAGAATACAAGATGCTCCGCGGTGTCGACAACAATAAGGATCAAACGTACTTCCTCAATCAGTTAGGGCAGGAGCAACTTGAAAAAGTGATGTTCCCCCTAGGCGGCATCGACAAGAAAAAGGTTAGGGAAATTGCTAAGGAAGCGGGCCTTGCGACTGCTGCCAAGAAAGACAGTACGGGGATTTGCTTCATCGGTGAACGCAACTTCAAAGATTTCTTGAGCAACTATTTACCTGCCCAACCAGGAACGATGGAAACATTAGACGGTAAAGTGATGGGAAAACACGATGGATTGATGTACTATACGATTGGCCAACGCCATGGACTGGGTATAGGTGGGGCCGGAGAGCCTTGGTTCGCCATCGGGAAGGACCTTGAAAGAAACGTGCTCTATGTAGGTCAAAGCTTTGAGCATCCCGCCCTTTATTCAGATTCCATTCTCGCAACGGATGTTCACTGGACCTCGAATGGTGAGAAACCGGCTGAATTCGCCTGCACGGCAAAATTCCGTTACCGTCAGGATGATAACAACGTAACGGTCATTCCTTTAGAAGATGGTAAGGTGAAAGTCATCTTTGACGAGCCCATCCGTGCTGTCACACCAGGACAAGCGGTTGTTTTCTACAATGGTGATGAGTGTCTGGGTGGAGGAACGATCGATACCATTTACAAAGATGAGAAAAAACTTACCTATGTAGGGTAACACTGACCAAAGGACTGAGAAGAAGAGATGTGCAAACTCTCCTCTCTCAGTCCTTTTTTCATCATTGATCGATACCGAAATTGAAAGTCCCGTATGTTATACTAGTAACGATAAGTGAGAAAATCATTACTCAGCTTGCATACATAAATAAAGAAAATATAGAGGTGTTTGAATTGGATAAGAATTTAAAAGGAATTGAGTTATTGCAAGAAGGAAAAGTAGAAGAGGCTGTCAAACTTTTTACAGAAGCCATTGAAGAAAATCCAAAGGATCCGGTAGGGTATATAAATTTTGGGAACGTACTCATGTCGGTTGGTGACAACGAAAAGGCGAAGAAATTTTTTGAACGTGCAATCTCAATCGATGAGAATGCAGGGGCAGCCTATTATTCCCTGGGGAACCTGTACTTTAACGAGAATAACTTTGATGAAGCAAAGGATCAATTTGAAAAAGCTGTTTCAAAGGGAATGGAGAATGCCGATGTCTACTTTATGCTCGGAGTCAGCCTGTTCCAATTAGAGCAGCCGAGACTGGCTCTTCCTTACTTGCAACGAAGTGTCGAACTGAATGAAGAGGATACAGAGGCGCGCTTCCAGTTAGGTCTATGCTTAGCGAAGGTTGAAGCATACGAAGAAGCGATTGCGCAATTATCTCAAGTAGTGGAAGCAGATCCAACTCACGCAGATGCTTACTACAACTTAGGGGTTGCCTTTGCAGGTCATAAGGATGATGCAAATACGGCACTGATGTATTTCAACAAAGCAATCGAAGTTCAACCAGATCATATGCTGGCGGGTTATGGCATCAAGATGATCGAAAAGCTGAAAAATGAACAAAGTGAATAGTTAGGGGGTTCACTGATTTGAGCCAGCAAGATTCTTTAAAGCTGTTTGGTGAGGAAGAAATCTATATAAAAGGAAGGCATCTTGTCACGATTTTTCATAATGAGGAAAATCTCTATACCGTCGTCCGGATCCGGGTGGACGAAACGAATGATACTTATGAAGACAAAGAAGCGGTCGTAACCGGGAATTTTCCTAAGATTCATGAAGATGAGACCTACGTGTTTTATGGGAGGTTTCAAGATCACCCAAAGTTTGGCATGCAGTTTCATGCAAAGCATTTCAAGAAAGAAATCCCACAAACCACACAAGGTGTCGTCCATTATTTATCAAGTGATTTATTTAAAGGAATCGGGAAAAAAACAGCTGAGAAGATAGTGGAGCATATCGGGGAAAACGCCATAACCAAAATACTCGAAAATCCAAGCCTGCTGGATGAAATTCCAAAGCTTCCAAAGGAAAAGGCGAAAAGTATTTATGATACGCTTTCCGAGCATCAAGGCTTGGAGCGGGTCATGATCATGCTGAACGACCTGGGATTTGGACCCCAAATTTCCATGAAGGTCTATCAAGCCTATAAAGAGCAGGCACTTGAAATCATTCAAAATAATCCTTATAAGCTTGTGGAAGATATTGAAGGAATCGGCTTTACCCGGGCCGATGAGATTGGTTCTAAGATCGGGTTGACAGGCAGTCATCCCGACCGGATCAAAGCAGGCTGTTTATACACCCTTGAGCAAACATGTGTGAAGCAGGGGCATGTGTATCTCGAAGCAGAAGTACTCATTGTTACGGTGAAGGAGCTGCTTGAGAAAAGTCAGCCCGAAAAGGTCGATTACACTGAAATATCCAGTCAACTGGTTTCCTTGGAGGAAGAGGGTAAAGTCATTGGAGAAGGCACAAAGGTATATGTTCCTTCTCTTTACTTCTCTGAAAAAGGAATCGTGACAAACATTGAAAAGATTTTGTCTCAAACCCAATATAAAGATCAATTTCCTCAATCCGAATTTCTTCTATCACTTGGAGCACTGGAGGACCGACTGGGAGTTCAATACGCACCTTCACAAAAAGAAGCCATCGAAACAGCGTTGATGTCCCCCATGCTTCTGTTAACCGGAGGACCCGGAACCGGTAAGACGACCGTCATTCAGGGGATTGTGGAGCTGTTTGCGGATCTCCATGGCTGCTCCTTGGATCCCAAGGATTACAAGGATGAACCCTTTCCTGTCTTACTGACAGCCCCGACTGGTCGAGCGGCAAAGCGCATGACAGAATCCACGGGCCTCCCTGCCATGACGATTCACCGACTTTTAGGCTGGAACGGTCAAGAAGGATTTAAGAGTGATGAAGAACGGGCGATTGAAGGAAAGTTGTTAATTGTGGATGAAGTGTCCATGGTCGACACGTGGCTTGCCCATCAATTATTGAAGGCCCTGCCTGAGGATATTCAAGTGATACTTGTCGGGGATGAGGATCAATTACCGTCTGTCGGTCCTGGCCAGGTACTAAAGGACCTATTGAAATCGGAAGTGGTGCCAACAGTCAGGTTAACGGATATTTATAGACAGGAAGAGGGCTCCTCCATTATTGAACTTGCTCATTATATGAAAAGGGGACAGGTACCTCAAGACCTGACCAAACAGCAAAAGGATCGATCCTTCTTCCCATGCAGAACCAATCAAATATCCGAAGTCGTTCAAAAAGTCGTTGAGAACGCGAAGAAAAAAGGGTACTCCCCAAAGGATATACAGGTCCTAGCTCCTATGTATCGAGGCCCTGCAGGTATCGACCGATTGAATGAGCTTCTTCAGGAAATTTTCAATAGCAATGACGGTACCCGGAAAGAGATCGCCTTTGGAGATGTGAAATATCGTATTGGGGATAAGGTTCTTCAACTTGTCAATCAACCTGAAAACAATGTTTTCAACGGGGATATCGGTGAAATCGTCTCGATCTTTTATGCGAAGGAAAACACCGAGAAGCAAGATATGATCATTGTTTCATATGAGGGAAATGAGGTCACCTATACGAGGCAAGATCTCATGCAAATTACCCATGCGTATTGCTGCTCGATCCATAAGTCACAAGGAAGTGAGTTTCCCATTGTGATCTTACCTGTCGTGAAAAGCTATTATCGGATGCTGAGAAGAAATCTTCTTTACACTGCCATTACCAGGAGCAAGCAATTCCTCATACTTTGTGGGGAGCTTGATGCTTTTACCCTTGGAGTAGAGAGGGAAGATGATTTTCTCCGCAAAACGACCCTAAGCGAGAAACTGAACGGTTTAACCGCTGCAGAAAACACGGCAGTTTCTCCTGAAGAAGGTTTACCCATTGAAGAAATCTTGCTGAATGAGGATCCAATGATTGGAATGGAAGGCATCAGTCCCTATGATTTCATGAAAGCATAAGGTCAACGAATGAATATTTCTCCTGTAGAAATTATTCCTTCGTTGACCTTTTTCTATTGGTTATTGCCATTAATGATCATGATAATTGTTAACTTAAAACAAAATAAAGTTGACATATATTTAAAGAAAGCGATATCCTTATCTTGTAGAAAAAAGACAGATGGGGGAAGACAGATGAACAGAAAATTAAGGACAATCGATCTTACACTGGCAGGGATGTTTGTTGCACTTATGGCGATAGGTGCCAACATCACGACATTCGTACCTTTTATGGTAGTGGGCGGTGTTCCCATTACGTTACAAACGTTCTTCGCCATTTTAGCTGGAGCGATTCTTGGAAGCAGGGTCGGGGCCATTTCCATGACAGTGTACGCACTGGTGGGACTCGTGGGTGTTCCGGTATTTGCACGATTTGGAGCAGGATTATCCTCTATTGTGAGCCCGACATTCGGATTTATCGTTTCGTTTATTCTTACAGCATACATTACAGGTAAAATCGTAGAAAAACATAAAGGAATCAAGGTCTACATTTTCGCGGCTCTAGTCGGGATGACTGTCAATTATGTGGTCGGTACGAACTGGATGTATGCAGCGTACAAACTTTGGGCTGCAGCTCCTGAAGGATTTACATATAAACTTGCATGGGCCTGGATGGTGGTACCTTTACCGAAGGATATCATATTAGCCGTGTGTGCTGGAATGATGGCTCATCGCCTTGAGAAATCGGTCCTGTCAAAGAGTACATTTAAGAATATAAAAAGAGCGGCATAAAAGGGGAGGAATTTCACATGAAAACGTGGAAGGAACTGGCACTTGGAGTGATTGAGGGAGAAGAAATCACAAATGAAGAGGCTTTATCGATTTTACAAAGTCCGGATGACGAGCTTCTGGAATTATTGCATAGCGCTTACCTGATTCGAAAACATTATTATGGAAACAAAGTGAAATTAAATATGATCATCAATACGAAATCAGGTTTATGCCCTGAAAACTGCGGCTATTGTTCACAGTCCATTGTTTCAAATGCTCCGATCGAGAAATATCGTATGGTGGATAAAGAGACAATATTAAAAGGAGCCCAAAATGCTCATCAGCTAAATGTGGGAACATATTGTATTGTGGCGAGTGGAAGGGGCCCGAGCAATCGTGAAGTCGATCATGTGGTTTCGGCAGTAAAGGAAATCAAAGAGCAGTATAACTTAAAAGTATGTGCATGTTTAGGCTTATTAAAAGAAGATCAGGCGAAACGGTTAAAGGAAGCAGGGGTGGACCGTTATAACCATAACATCAATACTTCAGAGAACCATCATGAAAACATCACCACTTCCCATACCTATGAAGACAGGGTGAATACCGTTGAACAAGCGAAAGCACAAGGGATTTCTCCCTGTTCCGGAATCATAGTCGGCATGAAAGAGACATTGCAGGATGTGGTTGATATGTCCCGCAGTTTAAAGGTGCTGGATGCCGACTCCATTCCCGTGAACTTCTTGCATGCTATAGATGGTACACCTCTTGAAGGAACAAACGACCTCGATCCGAGATATTGTTTGAAGGTTCTTTGTTTAATGCGTTTCATCAACCCGACTAAAGAGATCCGTATTTCAGGGGGACGGGAAGTGAATCTGCGCAGTTTACAGCCACTTGGACTTTATCCGGCTAACTCGATTTTCGTTGGTGATTACTTAACGACAGCCGGCCAGGAAGGCACAGCAGATCACCAAATGCTTGAAGATCTGGGGTTTGAGGTTGATTATGTGAAGGAAGTAAGTGAGCAGGCAACATCTTGAAAATCGAATAAGTAAATTTAGGTGGGTGCTTTGGAAAAGGTTACTCCTTATGAAATCAAGAAAATATCCCACACTATATAAGAACGGTGATTAAACATCGTTTGGGCGGATATTCTCATTGAACAAGTATAAAACGGGCTCGGATTGGTCATGATGGTAGGGAATACACACCAGGTTTGGTGTAATAGAGGTGAACCTTACCGATGAAGTGTCCAAATTGTCAGAGCAAAGATATTGGAAAGATCGGCATCAACCAATATTATTGTTGGGGTTGCTATATAGAGCTTTCCTTGTCAAAGGGAGTCATTCATACTCATCAAGTGGAAGAGGATGGATCACTGAGCTCCTTAGACGACTTGTTTGATGAGGAAGAACGCCGACTAAGCTAGGAAGAGGTGTCTTTCTTGAACAAAACATTTGCATCCATCGTTGGTTTTGGAGCAGGAATTGCGGCTTCCATCTATTCACAAAGATCCAATATGATGAACCAAAGACAAATGAAACGAATTCGTAAACAAGTAAAGAAACTTTTTTAACAGCTAAAAAGGCTGACTTTCGGGTCAGTCTTTTTTTATTTTCCTGGTTTTTCATATGAAGGAACTTAGATACAAAGAAAAATCACTAAATCTTTATTGATATAAGCAGCTGCTATTTGGATATCAGCGGAATTTTTGTTTTATCAGCGAAATCCCACTTTTATCAGCGGAATTCCCGATATATCAGCGAAAAGACTCTCGCTCCTTACATCCCCACCGATTTAGTTCCAGATATGCCCTAGTCTCCCATCATGCTTTTGTTTATGTCCAATGAATAAAATACCCTCCTACATTCCAACACTAGGGAAGAAGAGAAGGAGGTGTTAATAATGGAAAAGAGACCCTATGCCAAATGGTTGTACCGACTTTCAATAGCTCTTATTCTTGCTTTATTCCTATATATTCTCTACTTATTAAAGCCTGTATGGCATCCGGTCCTGGAAGTATTGTTCTTTTCGCTTCTACCCTTCCTGATAGGGGGATTCATTGCCTATTTGCTTCATCCAATAGTAGAAAAAATCCATGAGGCGGGCATTCATAGAGGAATAGCGATCATGCTCATCTACATCCTTTTCTTTGGAGGATTAGGGTACGCGGTCTATAAGGGGACTCCGATCATCATACATCAGCTGAAAGATTTATCAGAGAATGCGCCACTTTTTACAAAACAATACCAGAGGTGGCTGGACTATGTGCAAAGCGAGACCTCCACTTGGCCAGACGGAATACAATCTCAATTAGAGGAAAGAATTGACGGGATCGAAGCCTGGTTGACGGGGCTTGTCGCAGTCGTTCTGGCCACTGTGATGAAGTTTATGAACAGCTTTCTGCTTGTTGCAATCATTCCCTTTGTATCTTTTTATTTATTAAAGGATATTACGAAAGTGAAAAAATTCCTGTGGCAGCTTACCCCTAAAAAATGGAGGAACAGCGCGATTTCATTTTCAAGGGATGTGGATGAATCGCTGGGAGGTTATATCCGGGGACAGCTTTTAGTTTGTTTGATCATTGGGGGACTTTCAGCATTAACACTCTGGTTAATCGGTATGAAGTATCCCTTGATCCTCGGATTGATCATTGGAGTAACCAATGTAATACCCTATTTCGGACCGATTATCGGAGCGGTTCCAGCTGCCATTGTGGCAAGTACGATCTCTGTCAATATGATGATATATGTCGTCATCATGGTCGTAGTTCTCCAATTCCTGGAGGGGAATATCTTATCGCCCCTCATTGTCGGAAAAAGCCTTCATATGCATCCACTGTTTATTATGGCTGCCCTTATCATTGGTGGTGAAGTAGGGGGTGTGATCGGCATGATTGTGGCAGTGCCTTTTTTAGCTGTGGTAAAAGTAGCGATTTTACATGGACGAACCCATTTCATTCATGCAGCAGGGGGAGATTAACTGAAAAAATAAGAATCAACATTGACAAATACAGTGAATATTTCTATAATCCAACATATACAAGTATTCGTATAAAATGAAAGCAATGAAGGATCGAGTACGTTATAGTCCATCTATCAGAGAGGGATTCCCCAGGCTGCAAGGGATTCCAGATGAAGGATAACCGAATGCTAATCCTGAGTGCAGGTAAAACCTGCCGTCTATCCGCGTTAAGGTGTTTTGAGGGATGAACAATAGAGAAATGCGAATAGGCTTCCTGAGAGGCAACAAGGAACTACGAGCCTCTAAGCCTGCACTTTCTTTGTTCATAACCAGGGTGGTACCGCGAGTTAGCTCTCGTCCCTGTTTTAGGGATGAGGGCTTTTTTGTATTCATTTTTAACCATACATAATCAATGAAGGAGGAAGTTTTACATGAACAAATTAACAGGCGCAGAAATTCGTCAAAAGTTTTTAGATTTCTTTCAGGAAAAAGGGCATGGTGTTGAACCGAGTGCATCATTAGTTCCGCATGAAGATCCGTCCCTTTTATGGATCAATAGTGGAGTAGCTACATTAAAGAAGTATTTTGATGGACGTGTCATTCCTCAGAATCCAAGAATCGTGAATGCTCAAAAGTCCATTCGCACAAATGACATCGAAAATGTAGGGAAAACAGCACGTCATCACACGTTTTTTGAAATGCTGGGTAACTTCTCCATTGGTGAATATTTTAAAGTTGAAGCGATTGAATGGGCATGGGAATTTTTAACCGATGAAAAATGGATCGGGTTTGATCCCGAGAAGCTTTCCGTTACCATTCACCCTGAAGATCATGAAGCATTTGATATCTGGAACAAAAAAGTAGGCGTACCTGCTGAACGAATCATTCGTATTGAAGGGAACTTCTGGGATATCGGTGAAGGTCCAAGCGGCCCGAATACAGAAATTTTCTACGATCGCGGACCGGAATATGGGGAAAGTCCTGAAGACCCTGAATTATATCCTGGTGGAGAGAATGATCGTTATCTTGAGGTATGGAATCTTGTGTTCTCACAATTCAATCATAACCCTGATGGAACGTATACTCCGCTTCCCAAGAAAAATATTGATACCGGTATGGGACTTGAACGTATGGCATGTGTCGTACAAGAAGTACCAACAAACTTTGATACAGATTTATTTATGCCGATCATTTCTGCAACCGAAGAGATTTCCGGTAAGTCATACGGGAAAAACAGCGAGATCGATGTAGCTTTCAAAGTCATTGCCGATCATATCAGAACGGTTTCCTTCGCAATCGGTGACGGAGCCCTTCCTTCCAACGAAGGCCGTGGCTATGTATTAAGAAGACTGCTTCGCCGTGCGGTTCGATTTGCGAAGCAAATTGAAATCAATCGTCCGTTCATGTATGAATTGGTTCCGGTTGTTTCTGAAATCATGGTTGATTTCTACCCGGAAGTGAAACAAAAAGCGGAATTCATTCAAAAAGTGGTGAAAAATGAAGAGGATCGCTTCCATGAAACTTTAAACGAAGGGTTGGCTATTCTTTCTTCTATTATCAAGGTACAAAAATCTGCTGGGAATAAAGTGATTCCTGGTGAAGATGTCTTCCGTCTGTATGATACGTACGGTTTCCCGGTTGAATTAACGGAAGAATATGCAGAAGAAGAAGGATTGACGGTTGATCATGACGGTTTTGAAAGAGAAATGGAAGGTCAGCGTAAAAGAGCGAGGTCGGCTCGCCAGGATGTGGGCAGCATGCAAGTGCAAGGAGGAATCCTAAGTGACATCACGGTAGAAAGTCGCTTTGTAGGATATGACACATTAGAAACGACTGCTACAATTCTTGAACTGTTGGTTGATAATGAACGTCAGCCGAAAGTCGATAAAGGACAGGAATGCCAATTTATTCTGGACCAGACACCTTTCTATGCAGAGAGCGGAGGACAAATCGGCGATAAAGGATACATTGAAGCTATGGGCGTGAAAGTATTTGTGACAAACGTGAAGAAAGCCCCTAACGGCCAAAACCTTCATTCTGCCATCGTTGAAGAGGGCACACTAGAGCAAAATGCACAGGTGCTTGCAAAAGTGTCCCGTGAATCCAGAACAAAAGTGGAGAAGAACCACACGGCGACGCATATCCTTCATCAGGCATTGAAAGATGTCCTTGGAGATCATGTCAATCAGGCAGGTTCTTTGGTGGAACCAGACCGTCTGCGATTCGACTTCTCTCATTTCGGTTCTGTTTCCCAGGAAGAGATTGAGCGAATCGAAACCATCGTCAATGAGAAGGTCTGGAAGGCTATTTCAGTTAACACAGCTCTTAAATCACTATCAGAGGCAAAAGCGATGGGAGCGATGGCTTTATTCGGAGAAAAATACGGCGAAGAGGTTCGCGTTGTATCGATTGGAGAGTATAGCTTAGAGCTTTGTGGTGGTTGCCATGTTTCGAACACGTCTGAAATCGGGTTATTTAAAATTCTTTCAGAAGGTGGGATCGGAGCAGGTACGAGAAGGATTGAAGCTGTTACAGCGGAGAATGCTTACAAAGTGTTGAATGATCAGGTTACTCAACTGAAGGAAGTAGCAGGCAAACTTAAAGCGAATCCTAAAGAAGTCGTCAACCGAGTGGACTCTTTATTAGTTGAAATGAAAGAGCTTCAGAGAGAAAATGAATCATTATCCGCAAAGTTGTCTAACATAGAAGCAGGCAGCTTAACGGATCAAGTCAAAGTCATTGACGGGGTGAATGTTCTTTCCGCGAAGGTGGCTGTGGGAGATAGCAATGGATTACGTACAATGATGGATGATCTTAAACAGAAATTGGGCTCAGGGGTTATTGTATTGGCAACAACTGGTGACGACAAAGTTACGATCATTGCAGGAGTTACGAAGGACTTAGTCGAAAAAGGATATCATGCTGGAAAACTTGTTAAAGAGGTAGCTTCACGCTGTGGTGGTGGAGGCGGTGGCCGTCCGGACATGGCTCAAGCCGGGGGTAAACACCCGGAAAAAGTGGAAGAAGCCCTGCAATTTGTAGAAGAATGGGTCAAATCCATTTAACTCCTTGTTAAAGTGGTGTACAATGTAGGTAACGATTAACAATTCGGTTGTCAAAAAGACAAGCCTGAAGAGAGGTGCTAAAAATGAGTTCTTTTGACAAAACGATGCGGTTTGATTTTTCAGAGGAGCCGTTCGAACATGACGTGAAGGAAGTACTCCTGCAGGTTCATGATGCTCTTCAAGAAAAAGGGTACAACCCGATCAATCAAATCGTAGGGTACTTATTATCTGGAGATCCTGCTTACATTCCTAGACATCAAGATGCCAGAAATATCATCCGCCGTTTAGAACGTGATGAGATCATCGAAGAATTAGTCAAATCGTATTTGAAACAGCACAAAGAGGGATAATACATGCGCGTAATGGGTTTAGACGTCGGTTCTAAAACAGTGGGAGTCGCAATTAGCGATGAGCTTGGTTGGACCGCTCAAGGGATTGAAACGATTAAGATTGACGAAGATCAAGGTGTGTTCCGGATCGACCGATTAAAGGAACTTGCCGAGGAATACCAAGTGGACACAGTTGTAGTCGGATTGCCTAAAAATATGAACAACTCAATTGGTCCCCGGGGTGAAGCGTCTAAAGCTTATGGAGAGTTAATTCATCAGGAATTATCCCTTCCCGTTAAATATTGGGATGAGCGACTAAGTACAATGGCAGCGGAACGAGTCCTTTTAGAAGCCGATGTAAGTAGGAAGAAACGTAAGAAAGTAATTGATAAAATGGCTGCGATGATGATCCTTCAAGGATATCTTGACAGCCAAAAATAATGAGGTGAATGTTCATGGAACACGGAGAAAAACAAATTACAGTAGTTGACGAACAAGGAAATGAACAATTATGCGAGGTTCTTTTCACGTTTGAATCAGATAAATTCGGAAAATCTTATGTACTATATTATCCACTGGGAGCAGATGAGAACGACGAAGAAGAAATCGAAATCCACGCGTCTGCATTCCTTCCGGGAGACGAAGGCCAAGAAGGCGAATTAAAGCCGATTGAAACAGAAGAAGAGTGGGACATGATCGAAGAAATGTTAAACACTTTCTTAGACGAAGAAGAAGAAGCTGAATAAGCGTTAATTTTTCATACGAAACAGGGACCGCAAAAAGGGACAAAAAATTCACCTTTTTGCAGGTCCCTGTTTCACTTTGTGCAAAATATTGTATAATAGTGAAGATGATGTCGAATTACGCCCAACGGATATCCCTTTTTTTGCTCGAAAGGGGGAAATATAGCTTTGGAAAAAAATAAAAACATAAAAGAAACGCTTATGAAAAAACTGCTGGAGAGACAAGAGGAGGCTAAGGTCATTAGAAAAATAGTAGGTCTTGTCATTCTTTGTCTTGTCATCGTTATTGGAGGAACGGCCATCGGTGGATACCTTTATGTGAATTCAGCATTAAAACCCGTCGATCCGGACAACACTAATCCAGTGAAAGTCGAAATACCTATAGGCTCTGGAGTTACTTCCATCGGAAACATTTTGGAGGAAAAAGGAATTGTCAAGAATTCAACGATCTTTAAATACTATGTAAAATTTAATAATGAATCCGGTTTTCAGGCAGGTTCCTATGACTTGACACCTTCCATGACGTTAAATGAAATTGTTAATAGTTTAAAAACAGGGAAGGTAATGAGAAAAGCAGAGTTTAAGATTACCATACCTGAGGGACTTCAATTAGATCAAATCGCTGAGATCATAGCTG
The DNA here is from genome assembly GCF_042666755.1 of Rossellomorea sp. GCM10028870. Lineage (NCBI taxonomy): Bacteria > Bacillati > Bacillota > Bacilli > Caryophanales > Bacillaceae > Rossellomorea > Rossellomorea sp. GCM10028870. The sequence continues at coordinate 329,598 of NZ_JBHTGN010000001.1, forward strand.
ATAAGTCCCCTTATGAGAAAGAAGAAATTGAAAAAAAATTAAATGATAAGAAATGGCTCGAGCAATTAAAACAGGAATATCCGGCACTGATAACTGATGAAATATTAAATAAAAAAATTAAACGTCCGTTAGAAGGATATCTATATCCCGCGACATACCCTTTCTATGAGAAGAAGCCTTCCTTAGAAGCAATCTTAACGAAGATGATTGCACAAACGAACGAAGTCCTCGCTCAATATGAGGGAGCGATGGCAGATAGGGAATACACGGCCCATGAGCTTCTGACGTTATCTTCCCTCATTGAAGAAGAAGCAACAGAAAAAGCGGACAGAGGAAAAATCTCAAGTGTATTCTATAATCGTATAGAAGAGGATATGCCCCTTCAAACCGATCCAACGGTGCTTTATGCATTAGGGAAGCATAAAGATAGAACCGTATACAAAGATCTTGAAGTGGATTCACCTTATAACACATATAGAGTGAAGGGGTTACCGCCCGGTCCGATCGCGAACGCCGGTGTGTCTTCGATTGAAGCGGCTTTAGAACCGGAGGATACAGAGTATTACTATTTCCTGGCTTCTTCCAATGGATCCGTTTATTATTCTGAAACATTAGAAGAGCATAATGAGAAAAAGGCGAAGTACATTACAAACAAAGAAGAATAGCGGGGTGAGAAGAGGAAAGAAAGATTCGCTTTCCTCTTCTCTATGTGATAAAATAGTACAAGTTATTTTTTATACGGGCGTTATCTTTATGAAGATGTGTGTGAAGTAGAAAGCTCATTGTAGCTTTCTTCTTTTCATGTTGTCTGAGAAAGAATCGTAACCCGGGACCATTTATGATAATGATCGTGAGGCTTATATATGAACGAACAGGTTATTCATTATATAGAATCAATCGTGAAAGAACGTCCTGCATTAATTGCAGAGATGGAACAATATGCTGAAGTCCATAATGTTCCCATTATGGAGCTGGTGGGCATTGAAGCACTCCTTGGGATGTTAAGGATCCAACAGCCGAAGCGCATCTTGGAAATCGGAACGGCTATCGGATATTCTGCTCTCAGAATGGCGGAGGCTCTTCCCCACTCGACAGTTGTGACCCTTGAACGTGACGAAGGAAGATTCGACGCAGCTCAGAGCTTTCTGTCTCGCTCAGAGGACGGAAAGAGGATTGTTACTTTATTCGGTGATGCCCTGGAACTTGGGGAAGAAGTGAAGAAACACGGGCCTTTTGATGCGATATTCATCGATGCGGCCAAGGGACAATACCTTAAATTCTTTGAACTTTACTCCAGTATGCTGTCAGAAGAAGGGGTCGTTTACTCTGACAATGTCCTGTTCAAAGGACTTGTTGCTCAAGAAGAGGTAGAGCAGAAAAGAATTCGAAACATGGTCAAGAAACTACGGAATTATAATACATGGCTCATGACCCATGAGCAATTTAATACGAGTATTTTACCCGTAGGAGACGGTATTGCCATCAGTAAAAAAAGAGGTGAGCGCTCATGAAAAAACCAGAATTACTTGTAACCCCTGTCTCTGTTGCTGATATTGAACCGTTGGCATTGGCGGGGGCAGATGCGTTTATGATTGGTGAACAAAGGTATGGCTTAAGGCTTGCGGGAGAGTTTTCAAGAGAAGATGTTCGAGAAGCCATCAAAGTTGCTCACAAACACGGTAAGAAAGTGTACGTAGCCATGAACGCTCTTTTCCATAATGATAAAATTTCTGAGCTTGACGACTATATTTCCTTTCTAAAAGGAGCCGGTGCGGATGCGATAGTGTTCGGTGATCCGGCTGTGTTAATGGCTGTACGTGAAGTGGCACCTGAGATGAAGCTGCATTGGAATACCGAAACAACTGCCACCAATTGGTACACGTGTAATTACTGGGGCAGAAAAGGGGCGAAACGCGCTGTTTTGGCCAGGGAATTAAGCATGGATACCATTGTGGAGATGAAAGAGAATGCAGAGGTTGAAATCGAGGTCCAGGTCCACGGTATGACCTGCATGTTCCAATCAAAACGCTCTTTACTTGGTAACTATTTTGAGTATAGAGGAAAGGCGATGGAGATTGAAAACCGTAAAGAACAACGAAATATGTTCCTGCACGATGAAGAACGTCATAATAAATACCCAATCTATGAGGATGAGAACGGCACTCATATTATGAGTCCGAATGATATGTGCATCGTCGATGAACTGGGTGAAATGGTCGAGGCAGGCATTGACTCCTTCAAAATCGATGGGGTTCTGAAATCATCAGACTATATATTGGAAGTGACGAAACTATATCGTAAAGCCATTGATCTATGTGTAGAAGACGAAGATCAATATGAAGAGAAAAAAGACGATTTTCTAGAAGGAGCGAAGAAGCTGCAACCGGAAAATCGTCCACTGGATACGGGATTCTTTTTTAAAGAAACGGTGTATTAACAATGAAATCATGTTTGATCAGAACGGAGGAGTTACGATGACCACGGTTGTGAAAAACCCTATATCCAAGATGGTAGATGGAAAGCGTGTCATTGTGAAGAAACCTGAACTACTGGCTCCTGCTGGTAATCTGGAAAAATTGAAAATAGCTGTTCATTACGGTGCAGATGCAGTCTATATTGGCGGACAGGAATACGGCCTGCGTTCAAATGCCGGGAACTTCACCCTTGAAGAGATGAAAGAGGGCGTTGAGTTTGCAAGGGTTTATGGTGCCAAAATATATGTGACAACCAATATCTATGCCCATAATGAAAATATGGATGGCCTGGAAGAATACTTACGTGGACTTCAAGAAGCGGGAGTCGCGGGTATTATTGTAGCAGATCCCCTCATCATTGAGACATGCAGGAGAGTCGCTCCGAATGTGGAGGTACATTTAAGTACCCAGCAGTCACTTTCAAACTGGAAGGCAGTCCAGTTCTGGAAAGAAGAAGGACTTGATCGTGTTGTATTGGCCCGTGAAGCAAGCGGCGACGAAATCCGAGAGATGAAGGAAAAGGTGGATATTGAAATTGAGACCTTTATTCATGGAGCTATGTGCATTGCCTACTCCGGCCGCTGTACATTAAGTAACCATATGACTGCCCGTGATTCAAATCGTGGCGGGTGCTGTCAATCATGCCGTTGGGATTATGATTTATATGAAGTCGACGGAGAGAATGAAAATCCTCTTTACGACAACGGTGATGCTCCTTTTGCCATGAGTCCGAAAGATTTAAAGCTGGTTGAATCAATTCCGAGAATGATTGAATTAGGCATTGACAGCCTGAAAATCGAAGGACGTATGAAGTCCATTCACTATGTAGCCACTGTCGTAAGTGTATACCGTAAAGTGATTGACGAATACTGTAAAGATCCCGATAACTTTACGATTAAACAAGAGTGGCTGAAAGAACTGGACAAATGTGCGAATCGTGACACAGCTCCAGCGTTCTTTGAGGGAGTTCCTGGCTTTAAGGAGCAAATGTTTGGTGTTCATAATAAGAAAAATACAAACTATGAATTTGTCGGACTTGTGTTAGATTACGACGAAGAAACGCAAATCGTCACCCTGCAACAAAGAAACCATTTTAAAACAGGACAGGAAATAGAGTTTTTCGGACCTGAAATCTCAAATTTCACGCAAGTCGTCGAGAAAATGTGGGATGAAAAAGGAAATGAGCTTGATGTTGCACGTCACCCATTACAAATTGTGAAATTCAAAGTTCATCAGAGAGTATATCCTGATAACATGATGCGAAAGGAGAACACCTAATACTTATGAAGCATAAACCCGTTGTGATTGGTGTAGCAGGAGGATCCGGCTCAGGTAAAACAAGTGTCACCAAAGCCATTTATGAGCAATTTCAAGGTCATTCGATTTTAATGCTGCAGCAGGACTATTATTATAAAGATCAATCGAATCTTCCTTTTGAGGAACGTTTAAAAACCAATTATGATCATCCATTAGCATTTGACAATGATCTATTAATTCAACATCTGCACGGTCTTTTAGATCATCAACCCGTAAATAAGCCGGTTTATGATTATAAAATGCACACCCGTTCAGACGACACGATTCTCGTTGAACCGAAAGATGTTATTATTTTAGAAGGAATTTTAGTATTAGAAGATGAAAGATTGCGTAACTTAATGGATATTAAGCTATATGTAGATACAGATGCCGATCTTCGCATCATTAGAAGGATGCTTCGTGATATCAAGGAGCGTGGCCGTTCCATTGATTCCGTCATTGATCAATACATTACAGTTGTTCGTCCTATGCATAATCAATTTATCGAACCGACGAAGCGATATGCTGATGTGATCATTCCTGAAGGTGGTCATAATCACGTAGCCATCGATTTAATGGTAACAAAAATTCAAACAATTCTTGAACAAAAGTCATTTTTGTAATACGATAGCATAGATAAAGACATAAAGGTAGAAGTTACATTTTCCCACATTGTAAAGAAGCAGGGAATGGAGAGAGAATGAATTCTCTCTCCATTCCCTACCTTTACATAACTAGCAAATGAACATTTACATAGAGAGTATGGGGAAACTCTTAGATAGCAGAAGGAGTGAAGAGGGTCATGAGTACAGAAAAAGTATTTCCTATGACAGCAGAAGGTAAAGCTAAATTGGAAAAAGAGCTTGAGAATTTGAAAACGGTTAAACGTAAAGAAGTAGTAGAGCGTATTAAAATCGCCCGAAGCTTTGGAGATTTATCCGAGAACTCAGAATACGACGCAGCGAAAGATGAACAAGCATTTGTTGAAGGCCGTATTTCTACTTTAGAAAACATGATTCGCAATGCGAAAATCATTCAAGAAGATGATATGAATTCAGATACAGTACAATTAGGTAAAAAGGTAACGTTCGTTGAACTGCCGGACGGAGACAAAGAAACATACACAATCGTCGGTAGTGCAGAAGCAGATCCATTTGAAGGAAAGATTTCAAATGATTCACCAATCGCGAAAAGCCTTCTTGGCCATAAAGTAGGCGCGGAAGTAAGCGTTCAAACTCCAGGTGGAGAAATGAATGTGAAGATTGTGGAAGTAAGCTGATCATGTAGGAGGGGCTCATTAGCGGGCCTCTTCTTTTTTTATGCCGGGAAAAAGATTATTTCACCCGAAACTCGTCAACAATGGGGACGAGGTGACATTATGAAACGTAAACGAATCAGGCTGCTCAGTATCTTCTTATTACTCTCTCTCTTTGCCTTGTCAGGGAGACTGATGCAATTGCAATTATTTCAAACAGAGTCCTATTCGAAACATAAAATCAATCTTCTTGAAGAAAGTGTATCTCAACGAACACAACAATTGGTGATCGATGAAGGGCGTGGAGAATTTCTTGATCGAAACGGTGAGCCTCTTACGTTTACGGAAAAGAATATTCTCGTTCTTTTTCCATTTCTAAAACAAATCGAATGGCCAGTAGAAAAAGTGGCGGGAATCCTTCATGTCCCTCCCAAAACCATTCAATCTAAGGTTGAAGAAGCGAAAGGACCTATCGTATTTGGCGGAAAAGAACCTTTACAGCTCACCGAAAATCAAATGAAAGAAATCAATGACCTTGAAATTCAAGGAGTGTTTGCACTCACGAAAAAGTTCAAAAGTAGTGAAGTGCCTGCTTCACAGCTGATTGGTGTGACGGGAGAAAATGCCGACGTGTTCCATAAGCGTTACCCGGATAAAGTAAAGGGGGCCAATCAGAAAATTGGCGTGTCCGGGCTTCAAGAGAGCTTTGATGAATGGCTGGTAGCAGAAGAGGAAGCGAAATTGATCTATCATGTTGATGCAATCGGTGGCCCATTATTCGGTGTGGATGTAAAATATTTGGCGCCAGCCAATCCATTCTATCCCCTTAATGTGAAAACGACGATTGATGGGAAGATGCAGCAAGCATTGGAAGAGGTTGCAGATACGTATAACATTCAAAAGGGAGGATTACTGCTCCTTGATATTGAAAAAAGCGAAATTGTCGCAAGTGTCTCAAGACCTGCGATGAGCAGCCGTGACCCGTTCAGTGGCGGGGCAACGAACTACATGCTGAAAGCGTTGATCCCCGGCTCTGTGTTTAAGACCGTTGTCGCCGCTGCAGCCATGGACGAAGGGATTGTGGATGAAAGCAGGCTATTTGCATGTGATGAAGATATTCGAGGCGGTCGTGCAGAAAAGCCACACGGAACTATCAATATAAAAACGAGTCTTGCCGTCAGCTGTAACCGGACGTTTGCGGATTTGGCCAATGAATTAACGGAGAAAGATACCCATCTTCTTGATGAATATGCTGAAAAGATCGGCTTGCTTGGTGATATTGTCTGGAAAGGGGATGTCTTTCATTACGAAAGCTTTCCTCAGCTTCAAGTAAGCGAAGGAAGGATCTTTGCGTCGGAAGAACATAGAGATGAACCCAAACTTGTTTCTCAAACTGGGATTGGACAACAAGAAGTTCGAGTCACTCCTCTGGGCATCGCCAATATGATGGCCACCATCGCCAGGGGAGGAGAGAAATATCAAGTGAGTGCCGTATCCGCCGTCGAGTACCAAAATGGAACGAAGATGTTTTCCTTCCCCAAACAAAAGCAGGAGGGTGAGACGATTACTCCATATACGGCAATGAAGCTTCAGCAGTATTTAAGAGGAGTTGTAAACTCACCTGAAGGAACTGCTCCATACCTGCAAACAGCTGCCTACACCATTGCCGGTAAAACGGGAACGGCGCAAACAGGTAATTATCGGGGTGAAGAAGCGAAAGAAAATGAATTGTATAATAAATGGTTCGCAGGATATTTTCCCTTTGAAAACCCTAAATACTCCCTGGTTGCCGTCAACATGGATGTGAAGATCGATGAGGGTGGGATCTACCCGATTTTCAAAGATAGCGTAGATGCCATATATAATCTTGAAAACGATTAAACCTATTGTACAATGGTCCTGTGACCTTTTTCCCTTTCTAATGAAAGTGGCTGAATCCCTAAGAATGGATAATGTTTCGCTTTATTCTTTTCCTCTTGTCATGTTAAAATGTTTAGGATAATAGGGAGGGAAACATAATGGCGAAATACCAATCTCGATTAGATAAACGATCCAAGAAGAATACAAATAAAATTTTGAACATAATGATTGCAGTCGTACTTTTATTGATTGTCGTTGTCGGAGCAACAATAGTGATGGGAGACGGCGATGAAAAGGCATCATCCGGTCTTGCGAATACAGAAACAAAAGAATCAAACAAGAGCAATAATAATGTTGAAAAAGACGATAAATCTGTTTCTTTAGATGAGGATAAAAAATCTGAGGAAAAAGAGAATGAAAATAAAAAAGACGAAGAAAAGAAAAGCGATGAAGAAAAACAAAAAGATGAAGCTTCTGATGAAAAGCAGGACACTGTTAAATTAGAAGGTGAAGACCAAAGTGAATTAAAAGTAGAAGATAGTGACGATCCAAATGTGAAGCAAACAATGGTGCATCCTAACTGGAAGCCAATCGGAACAGAGCAAACAGGTGAACACGTATCTTCATATGATTTAGGATCAGCCGACTGGCAGGAAAAAGTAAAAGCTACGTCGTATGCAACGGGAATTCCTGAAGATAATATGACCGTTTGGTATATTGAAGGGAACGGCGGCCCTCAGAAATCCATGGCTACCGTGACAGCTAAAGATACAAAAACGCCATACAGAGTGTACCTGCAGTGGGTGGACGGCAAAGGATGGCAGCCTACGAAAGTACAGGAATTAGTGGAAAATGATAAAGACTAATAATAGATGAAAAAGGCCCTTTCTCTTGGAAGGGCCTTTTTCAATGAATTACTTCTTTACTTTAAAATGAACCGCAGCACTATACAACCTCCTGCCATTTTCATCAATTGAAACGGCATGATCCACATGGTGTACACTAAGCATGATCGCTTTATTATGCTGAATTTGTTCATCTACCTTCTTTTCTAATGTTCTTAAATTATCTGCTTCAAAAAATTCCACTTTATCTTCTATTAAGTCAAATGAAATATTCATAAGATTCTCCTCCTCATTTGCTTGTGGCAGGTTGTCTCCCCTTATTTTAGAGTCACAAAACGGATTTTACAATTATTATTTGTTGAATTCATTAGGAGAATATGATAATTTAATAACAGTTTAAATTTTAATTCATAGTATGTTTATAGGAATTATAAACTTAATGTAGCAGAGGTGCTAAACCATGGGTAGAGAATTTTTGGATTTGTTTCAGGATTGGGCAGATTCTTATGACGATACAGTTACTGGAAAAGACGTTGAATACCAAGCGGTCTTCGAGGAGTATGAATCCATTCTTGACGAGGTTGTGTCCCGTTCTAAGGGAAGGGTCGTTGAATTTGGTCCCGGTACTGGAAACTTGACCAAGAGATTACTGGATGCAGGGCTTGAAGTGGTTCCTTTTGAACCTTCTCCTGAAATGAGAGCGATCGGAATGCAGAAGCTTGGAGAAGACGTGACGTTTAGGGATGGTGATTTCCTGGACTTTTCTTTAGAAGGAAGGGCAGATTCCATCGTCAGCTCCTATGCATTTCATCATTTAACAGATGAAGAAAAGGGAAAAGCTTTTAGCATATATGGAAAGCTCCTAGCACAAGGTGGTAAAATAGTATTTGCCGATACGATATTTGAAACGGATCAGCACTATCAAGCCGCCATATCCCTAGCAATAAAAAAAGAGTATTACAATCTGGCTGAAGATTTAAAACGGGAATATTACACAACCTTGGAGGTTCTAAGGGAGTTATTGAACCAGAATGGATTTTCAGTTCGATTTAAGCAAGTGAATACCTTTGTTTGGATTATGGAGGCGACTAAACAGTAGAAAGAGGTTTTTAGTAATGAAAATCGCCATCATTGGAGCAATGGAAGAAGAAGTAGCCTTACTTAGAGAAAATATTTCAAACCCTGTAGTGGAAACAATCGCAGGGTGTGAATATACAAGTGGAATGATGAAAGACAAAGAAGTGATCTTACTTCGCTCAGGAATCGGCAAAGTGAATGCAGCGATGTCAACAGCTGTTCTTCTACAGCATTTTAAACCGGATTGCATCATCAATACAGGGTCAGCAGGAGGATTCGATCCTTCTCTAAATGTTGGTGATGTCGTCATCTCAACAGAAGTAAGACATCATGATGTGGATGTAACGGCTTTTGGATATGAATACGGTCAGGTACCGCAGCTTCCTGCAGCATTTACAGCAGACGAGAAATTAATGAAAACGGCTATTGCCAGCGTGAAGGAACTGGGAGATGCTCAAGTGGTGTCAGGATTAATCGCCACGGGAGATTCATTTATGAATGATCCGGTGCGAGTGGAAGCGATCCGTGACAAGTTTACTGATTTACAGGCAGTAGAAATGGAAGCGGCTGCCATTGCGCAAGTGGCTCATCAATTCCACGTACCATTTGTCATCATTCGATCTCTTTCTGATATTGCCGGCAAGGAATCAGATGTTTCCTTCGAGCAATACTTAGAAAAGGCAGCACTTCACTCTGCTAAAATGGTAATGAGCATTGTAGAGTCTGTATAATACAAGGGAAATATGGCTGACCCAGGTACCAACTTTCTCCTAAACTCATACGGAACAGATGTGTTCAGGCGAGCACTCTATTCGTGTATACGGAGAACAGGGATGGTGGATGGGTCAGCTTTTTTTATAAAGGGGGATTGAATACATGGACGTGTATAAAAGCGTACATGACCTGATTGGGAATACACCGATTGTCGAGATTACAAACTTCCCATTGAAGAAAGGCGTTCGCCTCTTTGCCAAGCTGGAGTTTTTCAATCCCGGGGGTAGTGTGAAGGATCGTTTAGGCAGGGAATTATTAGAAGATGCCATTCGCAAAGGTAAAATAAAACCGGGAGGCACCTTCATCGAACCGACTGCAGGGAACACGGGAATCGGCCTGGCTCTCGCAGCTGTGAATTCTGGATACAACGTTATGTTCTGCGTACCTGAAAAATTCAGTATGGAGAAACAGGAGCTTATGAAAGCATTAGGAGCAAAAATAGTCCATACTCCTACCGAAGAAGGAATGAAGGGTGCCATCGCAAAAGCAACTGAACTGGTGAAGGAAATCCCTAACTCTTATTCTCCTCAGCAATTTGGAAATGATGCTAACCCCAATACGTATTACAAAACATTGGGACCGGAACTCTGGAGCCAGATGAACGGCGAAATTCATACGTTTGTTGCAGGTGCGGGGACAGGTGGTACCTTTATGGGGACAGCTCAATTCCTCAAAGAAATGAATGGAAATATTAAAACAGTGATTGTCGAACCTGAAGGATCCATTTTGAATGGCGGGTCAACGGGACCTCATAAAACTGAGGGGATCGGTATGGAATTTTTACCTCACTATATGGATTCAAGCTATTTCAATAGTATCCATACCGTAACAGATGACAATGCTTTTAAAAGAGTAAAAGAGCTTGCCTTGCTGGAAGGTTTACTGGTCGGCAGTTCTTCTGGCGCTGCACTTCATGCCGCATTACAGGAGGCAGAAGAAGCTCAATCCGGAAGTCACATCGTAACGATTTTCCCGGATTCAAGTGAGCGCTATTTAAGTAAGAAAATATATGAAGGAGGAATCTAATCATGAAAAAGAAAACACAATTAATACACGGCGGTATCCCGACAGATCCTCAAACAGGTGCTGTATCCACTCCCATTTATCAGGTGAGTACGTATAAACAAGATGAAGTAGGAAAGCATAAAGGCTTTGAATATTCGCGTTCCGGAAACCCGACCCGGCACGCCCTTGAAGAGCTTATTAAAGATCTGGAAGGCGGGGAAAAAGGTTTTGCCTTCGGATCGGGAATGGCGGCTATCACAGCGGTTATGATGTTGTTCAACAGCGGAGATCATATTGTGATGACAGACGATGTTTATGGAGGAACGTACCGTGTCATGACGAAGGTGTTAAATCGCGTCGGTATCGAGTCCACCTTCGTTGATACAAGTGATACCAACAATATCGAAAGTGCCATTAAGCCGAATACAAAAGCTATATACATTGAAACACCTACAAATCCATTATTGAAAATTACCGATATCGAGGCTGCAGCTTCATTAGCTAAGAAGCACAATCTGTTGACGATTGTAGATAATACGTTCAGCACGCCATATTGGCAAAATCCAATCAGCCTGGGAGCAGACATCGTTCTTCACAGTGCAACGAAATACATCGGCGGACACAGTGACGTTGTGGCAGGACTGGTCGTTGTGAATTCCGAAGAGCTTGCTGAAGAGTTATTTTTTGTGCAGAATTCCACAGGTGGGGTTCTTGGACCACAGGATTCATGGTTACTGATTCGGGGCATTAAAACATTGGGGCTTAGAATGGAAGAACATGAAGAAAACACGAAGAAGATAGTCGAGTACCTTACATCACACCCGAAAGTATCAAAGGTTTACTATCCGGGACTCGAAACCCATCCGAACCACGACATTGCCAAGAAACAGGCATCCGGCTTCGGTGGTATGGTATCCTTTGATGTGGGCAGTGAAGAAAATGCTGATCGTCTCCTCACGAACACCAAATACTTTACATTAGCTGAAAGTCTGGGAGCTGTAGAAAGCTTGATCTCGGTTCCGGCTCGCATGACTCACGCATCCATTCCGGCAGAGCGCCGAAATGAGTTAGGGATCACAGACGGATTAGTACGTATATCTGTAGGTCTTGAAGACGTGGAAGACCTGATTGAAGATATTGAAAATGCCCTTTCAAAGTAATTCGTCAACTGGTAGAACTGGTATCAATTACATGGTAGCTGACATGCGTCAGTATGTTACCATAGAATGAGAGTTTACTAGTTCTAAAGTAGGTGAATGCACATGAAGAACGCAAAAAAAAGAACCATTCAACAAAAGATGAACGACTTCAAACGATTTGGTTTTACGTTACTTGCACTTAGTGTCTTTATGTATTTAGGGGTCATTATTCCAACAGAAACCGTCACACCTAGTAAAACGATCACCCTCATGACAGGGACCGTTGTTTTACTCGGATTGTCACTTATATTTTTTACAAAAGCGATCAAATACAAAAAAGATATGCAATCTATAGATGAATAGATCATGTAAAGCGGGTTCTCATTGAGGACTCGTTTTCTTTTTGTCGTTTTCAAAAGTGGATGGCTGTGAGCCTTCACCCGCATATGGGGTCTCATCCCATGGTTTTGTATAGATTCTAAAAAAATAAATTCATTTTTTGTATGAGTGAAGTGTGAAAACTTGGACCGTTCCTTTCCGCTCCAATCCACTCTGTGCTAATTATTTATTTACCTATGGGTTATTGATAAACAAACATAAAATAGTTCCAATTGTAGATATGTAGATAGTTTGTTTCATAAAACAAATTATCTACACAGGATCGCATAAACAAAAAATTGATAACGAATATTAGGGTAATAAGTCAATTTAGTCTTTCTTACTGCCAGATCGGATCATTGGAAATCATATCCTATACATTCTATATTTGTTATTTTGACCTTTATGCTCTGTCACGAAAATCTTCTATAGATGGTGAGGGGAACTGCGGAGACTCCTGCGGAAGAACGGGCGTGCCGAGCCTCCTCAGCTAGCGTAGCAGTTCCCCTCACCATCCAGCACATTCTCATTGACAGAGCCCGCGGAAGGTCTGATGTCTTAAAATCACAAAACTATGAAAAAGAACACTCTAGAATAATGTGGAAATTTGTAGAAAAAATAATGAGGAAAGTGGTTTACTTTCTAATGGAAATTGGATATACTAACCAATGTAAGAAAAAAATCACAAGAGGGAGGTCGAAGAACATGTTCATGCTTATTGGAAAAATAGACACAACTTCATATTGTTTTCATCATTCGACCGCTTGTGGGATGCTTCACGCTTAATTTTTAAATCCATTAAATGATAGCCACAGGGAGAATGCAGGTTCCTGTGGCTTTTTTGTGCCACAAGGATCGGACTCTTTGTGGCTTTTTAGTATGCCTTGCAGCCCTGCAGGCACTTTGAAAGGGGTGATACGTATGACACTGAATCTTTTATTTATTACGGTAACGTTCAAAAAGAAACAAGAAACATTTGAAGAAGTGACTCACAATGAAACGGTTTCAAAGTTCTATGAAGAAACGAAAACCAAGAACCAGTACATGTCCCAGTTGTTCTAAGGTAATATCAAAAAATGGAGAGGAGAATGAAATATGATTTATGTACAGGAGAAAAGGCTAAATGCGCTATGGGTAGAGAAGGATACTGCCTAACGAAACAGAAGGTGGGTGGAACGATGTTTTTAAATATTGTTTTTTGGTCGGCTCTCTTCCATAAAAAGAAGAAGCAGGATAAGAAATAGAATGAATGGGGGGATGCCTTTTTCGGAGGGTGTCCTCCTTTGTTTTAATGGGATTAAGAGGGCCGTAAGACAGACACAGTTCCGTCAATCTTTAGTAATAAGTTGTTCACGATTGAGAGGGGAATATCCGGCTTTTCGTGATACATTAATAGTAAGAGGAGTAATACTAATTACTGCTAAAGAGGGAGTGAGATTACGATGTTTTCAATGATAATGGGTCTTATCGTAACATCTGTGATTGGTCTGATTATTGCCGCTGAAGTCAGTGTTGAATAGCAAATAAAAAAAGCGATCCGAGCCTGGATCGCTTTTTTCATGATTTATTGCGTTTTTCTTTTTCTTCACGATAAAATTCATGAAACATCTTCATCAGTGCCCTTTTCTCGATTCGTGATACATAACTTCTTGAGATTCCCAGTTCCTTGGCAATTTCCCGCTGAGTCTTTTCCTCTTTTAAGTCTAATCCGAATCGCCCCACAATGACTTCTTTTTCTCTTTCGTCGAGAACACAAATATATTTTCTTACTTTCTCCAGTTCCATGCTTAGTTGAATCGTATCGATGACATCATCACTCTCAGACTTTAAGATATCAATTAAGCTGATTTCGTTTCCTTCTTTATCTTGGCCGATAGGATCATGAAGAGAGACATCTTTTTTCGTTTTCTTGAGAGCACGAAGATGCATAAGAATCTCATTCTCGATACATCGTGCCGCATAAGTTGCAAGCTTGGTGCCTTTGCCTTCTGAATAACTTTCAATTGCCTTGATCAATCCGATGGTCCCGATGGAAATTAGATCTTCTGGATCTTCGCCTGTGTTTTCGAATTTCTTGACGATGTGAGCAACCAATCGCAGATTATGTTCAATGAGCATATTACGGGCATGCTCATTTCCTTCTGCCATCAGCCTTAAATATTTCTTTTCATCTGCTGCAGAAAGTGGTTGAGGGAATGCATTATTCTTAACGTAAGAAACGAGGAAAATTAACTCTTTAAAGAAATACCCCAGTGCTGTTAGAACTCCAGACATGTTTACACCTCCATAAGGACTTAAGCCTATATTCATTCATATGATAAGAAGGGAATGTCCTTGCATGTCCCTGGAAAGTAATCAAAGAAAAGGCAAACTTTCTTAGCCGGTAAATCCCATATTTAAGGTGAAAAATGCCTATACGCTCTTTCCCTATGTACATATACTAGTAGTAAAAGTAAGTGAGGAGGTATTGTAATGCCGTATGGGTACCCTTGTTATGGACCAGTCTATCCAGGTTACTATGGTGGTGGAGGATTCTACTTCGCGTTAGTTGTTGTATTACTAATCTTACTTTTCCTATTTGGTGGATGGTGGTACTACAATAACTGTTAGCCTGACAAGTACAACCTTATATCCGAGCAGAGCCCTGTTCCATGGGAACAGGGCTCTGTTATCATCCTTACATCTTCTTTAAAGTAAACGGGCTAATCATTAAAATGGACAGAATGATGGTCATACATAAAATGAGAACACCTGAAACAAATGGGATGGCGAAATAGCACAGGGTCAGTAAACATCCGGCTACGGTTATTGGCAAGCCCGTAAAGTAGCCATCGTTCTCTGAAATATTGAAGCGAGCCAATCGAAAAGCTCCGCACCCTATATAAAATATGACGAAAAACATCCCGGGAAAGTCATACTGATTCAGAACAGCTGTATACAGGAGTAATGCCGGTGCTACGCCGAATGATATAATATCACTCATGGAATCCAACTGCTTCCCTAATTCTGACTCAATGTTCAATCTCCTCGCAACCATCCCATCAAAGCGGTCTGTTAAGGCTGCGACGAAAATGAGTAACAAACATAGGTTTAATTGGTTATGAAGAATAGAAATGATAGCAAATCCACCTAAAGATAAGTTGGACAAGGTAATGAGGTTGGCCGTTTGGGCCTTAAGCTTTTTAAATGTTTGATCGACGACTTCGGAGAGAAACAATCATTACTCACTCCTTTTAAATAAGTTTGCTCACCATTGAACATAATTTCTGCCTGGGATTTTCACGTGTCACATTACTTGCAGAAACAAGGGCCCTGAGGTCACTGTTACATCCAATGGTGAAAAAAGATTCTTATAAATATAGTATATAATAATATTTTATTATATACTTATTAAACTGTTAAAGTTAATCGTTTTTTAGAAATATGTGAGGGATTATAATGAAGCAATCCATTTATCGTCTTTTTATTGAACTAACAAATAAGAAATGGTCCTCTTATATGATCAGGAAATTTGTACAGTCACCTTTGAGTCGGCCGTTTGTTTCATCATTCATTAAAACGTACAAAATAAATGTGGATGAAATAGAAGGTCGGGTAGCTGACTATAAAACATTACATGACTTCTTTATAAGAAACCTGAAGGAAGATGCGAGGGTCGTACAATATAGTGAGAAACAAGCAGTTAGTCCAGTTGATGGCTCCCTTGCCAGTACCGGAGTCATTTCCGAGTCCCTTGAAATAGAGGTGAAAGGAAAGACGTACTCCATTCTTGATATGCTTGGTAGTGCAGAGAAAGCTTCTGATTATTGCGGGGGAGAATTTGCGGTGTTTTATCTGAGTCCTGCAAATTATCATCGCATACACAGCCCCGTGTCAGGCACGATTCTCGGCAGGTGGTCACTTGGACAGCATTCTTACCCTGTTAATGAGCTGGGGTTGATGTACGGCAAAGAAGCACTTTCAAAGAATTTCCGCTCCATTACGGAGCTTCAACATGTAAAGGGCAAAGTGGCTGTAGTAAAGGTAGGGGCCATGTTTGTCAACAGCGTTGATTATGTTCATGAAGGAAAAGAGTGGAAACAAGGCGAAGAAGTCGCATACTTCAGCTTCGGCTCCACCGTGATCCTTTTATTTGAAAGGGATACATTCCAATTCTCAAGGAACAAAGAAATTCCAAGGAATGTAACCGTCGGGGAAACAATAGGAGATTTCACTCAATAAAAAAGAGGACGGATTTGATATAAATCCGTCCCATTTCATGTTAGTATTCTACGAAGTAGCTTTTATTTTATTAGTAAGAGATCGACGGTGAATTTCCATTTCGATGAGGCGAATGAATTCTGTATTGAGTTTCAACTCCAACGCTTTGAAATAAGAATCAATCAACAGTTCGTCCGATAATTTCCTCATTAATGCCACCTCCATAACCATCATCTTTTTTTATTTCGAAATATTAAGTTTTGTACGTTTTTAAGTAGTAATTAAACTTTACCAAATTTATTTTTTTAGAACAAGCGTTCCGTTATCCACAGTTCACGGTGGATAAGTTGTGACTAACTTGTATATAACTGGTAAATAAGCCATATTCATGTCTTGTATAATGTGAATAAGGTTATCCACAACCATGAAGGAAACTGGAAATTTGTCGAAAAATATTTATTCTCTTTGGGAATATTTATGGAATCCCAGGAATATATGTGATTTATTTTGAATCTGCAGGGAAAATTGGTTATCATTAATCTGTTATAGGTTAAAAGATACTAATAGAAAGAATTTGGAATCCGCAGAAATCAATGGACGTGGAGCTATACAATTTAAAAAAAGTAAAATATTAAAGTGAATAAATGATAAAGAAATTTGAGGTGCTGCAAGTGATAAAGCAATTTTTACCCGATGAACAGGTTCAGGATATTTTCAGTATCCGTCCGGAGTATTTAAAAGAAAAGGGAATTAAAGCGATCATTACAGATTTAGACAATACGTTAGTGGAATGGGACCGCCCCAATGCCACCCCTAAATTAATTCAGTGGTTTAAAGAGATGCAGGAACATGGAATCCTTGTGACCATTGTGTCCAATAATAATAAAAACAGGGTGGGAGCATTTGCAGAACCTTTAGGCGTTCCGTTTATTTTTCAGGCCCGTAAGCCAATGGGACGTGCTTTTAAGAGGGCGATTCAGGAAATGGGTGTGAAGAAGGAAGAATCGGTCGTGATTGGAGACCAGCTGTTAACGGATGTTTTGGGCGGAAATCGAAACGGTTTCCATACGATACTGGTTGTTCCCGTTGCTCAATCAGATGGGTTCATCACAAAGTTCAATCGTCGAGTTGAACGCAGAATAATGAAGTTTTTCAAGCGTAAAGGCATGCTTGAGTGGGAGGATAAAAAGTGAGTCAAGTTGTATGTATAGGATGTGGCGTTGAAATCCAGACGGAGAATAAGGAAGGAATGGGGTATGCACCTCCTTCGGCTCTTCAAAAAGAAGAGATTATTTGTCAACGTTGCTTTAGATTAAAGCATTATAATGAAGTCCAGGATGTCCCCTTAACGGATGATGACTTCTTGAAAATATTAAATGAACTTGGTGATTCAGAAGGGTTGATTGTCAAGATTGTCGATATATTTGATTTCAATGGGAGCTGGCTGCCTGGATTGCATCGTTTCGTGGGGTCTAACCCGATTCTGCTAATCGGAAACAAAGTGGATCTTCTCCCCAAGTCTGTGAAACCCTCCAAGCTGATTCATTGGATGAAGCATGAAGCAAGTCAATTAGGGTTAAAGCCTATTGATGTTCAGTTAGTGAGTGCTGCAAAAGGTCAGGGGATTACCGAAGCGATCGAAGCGATTGAACATTATCGAAACGGGAAAGACGTGTATGTAGTAGGGTGTACAAACGTTGGGAAATCAACGTTTATAAACCGTATTATCAAGCATGTATCAGGTGAACAAGATGTCATTACGACGTCTCACTTCCCTGGCACCACTCTCGATATGATTCAAATTCCACTTGATGACGAAGAATCACTCATAGACACGCCGGGAATTATTAATCATCATCAGATGGCCCATTTTATTGATAAACAGGATTTGAAAATCATTACTCCCAAGAAAGAGATCAAGCCGAGAACCTTCCAGTTGAATCCGGAACAAACCCTTTTCTTCGGTGGATTGGCACGCTTTGACTTCATGGCGGGTGAGCGTCAGGCATTTACCTGTTATTTCTCAAATGAACTATCCATTCATCGCACAAAGATTGAGAAAGCCGATGAGCTCTATATGAACCATGCAGGAGAACTGTTGCAGCCGCCAAGAAAAGATGATATGGGCACATTCCCTCTACTTGTGAGGCATGAGTTCAGAATTAAAGAAGCAAAAACAGATATCGTCTTCTCAGGTTTAGGATGGATTACAGTGAATGACAGAGGGGCGACCATTGCTGCCCATGTTCCTAAAGGCGTTAGTGTTTTCTTGAGAAAATCATTAATCTAGGAGGGATTCTGTGGCTCTATATGGTGTTATAGGAGATCCGATTGCCCATTCTATGTCTCCCGAGATGCATAATGCTGCGTTCCAAGAATGTGGAATGGATTCTGTATACGTGAAATTTCACGTGAGAAAAGAGCAGCTTTCCCAAGCCATTAATGGAATAAAGGCTTTGGGAATTCAAGGAGTGAATGTGACAGTTCCCCATAAGGAACATGTCATGCCTCTCTTAGATGGAATCGATCCATTGGCAGGGGCGATCGGGGCAGTGAATACGATTGTCAATGAAAACGGTAAGCTGATCGGTTATAATACAGACGGTCTTGGGTTTGTTGAAGGCTTGAAAAATATAGCAGATGACCAACTTGAAGATAAATCGATGCTGATTATCGGTGCCGGTGGTGCTGCGAGAGCCATTTATTATTCTCTTGCTTCTTTAGGAGTAAAGAGAATCGATGTGACCAACCGGACTGCATTGAGAGCAGAAAATATGATTAAAGCGTGCCCTTTCGATTTAAACTCGCGCTTTCTATCTCTTGAGGCTGCTGAAAACAGATTGGACCAATATGATGTAATCATCCATACAACATCTATAGGAATGTTTCCTCATATAAAAGGGAGTCCATTAACGATCAAAGAGTTAAAAGAGGGGTGCATCGTTAGTGACATTATCTATAACCCTTTAGAAACAGCATTATTAAAGCAAGCGAATCAGAAAGGTGCTCGTACTCAAAATGGTCTTGATATGTTTGTGTACCAGGGAGCCCTTTCATTTGAAAAGTGGACTGGAATCTTTCCACCGTATTCGATAATGAAAAACACCGTATTACAACAACTAGGAGGTCAACATGTTAACAGGTAAACAAAAAAGATATTTACGTTCAGAAGCACATCATTTAAATCCGGTTTTCCAAGTGGGAAAAGGCGGAGTCAATGAAAATATGATTAAAACAATCGGAGAAGCGATTGAAGTAAGAGAACTGATGAAAATCAGTGTTCTTCAAAACTGTGATATGGATAAGTCAGAGGTAGCTGACCAGCTATCAAAAGGCGTAGGAGCAGAGGTTGTCCAGGTAATTGGAAGTACCATCGTCCTTTACAAAGAATCGAAGGAAAACAAGCAATTAATCCTACCACGATAAGGATTGATAAAATGATGAAAAAGGTTGGACTCCTGGGAGGGACATTTAATCCTCCTCATATGGGCCACTTGGTTATTGCCGAGCAGGTGTTGAAGAAGGCAAATTTAGATGAAATTCGATTTCTTCCTAATCATGCCCCTCCTCATAAACAGGTGGATGATCGTGTAACGGCGAATCAGCGCCTCTTCATGCTGCAACAAGCGATTAAGGGCAACCCCCACTTTTCCATTGAGGTGATTGAATTGGAAAGGGAGGGTGCCTCTTACACCTACGACACCATCAAGCTATTAACCGAGAGGGAAGAGGAAACCGAGTTTTCTTTTATAATAGGCGGGGATATGATCGAATATCTCCCGAAGTGGTATCGAATCGGAGATCTTCAGGAAATGGTAAGGTTTATTGGTGTCAATCGTCCTTCCTATTCACATGAGACTTCGTTTGATGTTCAGTTGATTGAGGTTCCAGAAATTGATATTTCTTCTTCCTATATTCGCGACACAGTGAAAAAGGGACAATCGGTTCGCTACTTAGTTCCAGATGATGTGTGTCGATTCATAAAGGAGGAGAAGTTGTATGAATAGGGAAAAAGCCTTGGAAATCGTAAAAGACCATTTAACGGAACATCGCTATATACACACTTGTGGTGTCTTGGACACAAGTATAGAGCTTGCGAAACGGTATGGAGCCGATGAGAAAAAGGCGGAAATAGCGGCGATTTTCCATGACTATGCGAAGTTCCGGGATAAGCATGAAATGCGAAGAATCATTGTAGAAGAGAAGCTGGCTCAGGATCTTTTGCTGTACAATAGTGAGCTCTGGCATGCACCTGTAGGAGCCTTACTTGTAGAGCGTGAAGTTGGTATACAGGATGAAGATATTTTAAATGCCATTCGCTACCACACTTCAGGAAAAGAAGAGATGACCACTCTGGACAAAGTGATCTATTTAGCTGATTACATCGAGCCGAATCGACAATTTCCCGGGGTGGAAGAAGTGAGGGAACTCGCCAAAGAATCATTAGATCAAGGCATTTTAAAGGCTCTTCAAAATACAATGACGTTTTTAATGAAAAAAAATCAAGCGATCTATCCGGATACATTTCGCTTTTATAACGGATTAATTTTAAACCAGAGGAGATGAAGGAATGGAACAAAATTTAGTAGAATTAGCGTTTAATGCCGCTGATGATAAACGTGCTGAAGATATTGTTGTATTAGATATGAAAGGTGTTTCTTTAATTGCGGATTATTTCCTGATTTGTCACGGGAACTCAGACAAACAGGTACAGGCAATTGCCCGTGAATTAAAGGACAAAGCAGAAGAAAATGGCTATTCAGTCAAACGGTTGGAAGGATTTGATCAAGCACGCTGGATCTTAGTCGACTTAGGTGATGTAGTCGCTCACGTGTTCCATAAAGAGGAAAGAGGTTACTATAATCTTGAGCGCTTATGGGGAGATGCATCTTTCGTTGAAGTTGGACAAGGTGAGAGTCACTAAATGAGTTATGAACGTTTTGCTTATATGTACGATTATTTAATGCAGGACGTCCCATATGATGGCTGGTTGGAGTTTGTCGATAAACAAGCCAAGGCCCATTCAATCCAAGGGAAAAGTGTTCTTGACATCGCTTGTGGCACAGGGGAATTATCGCTGCGCCTAGTCCGGGACGGTTACGATGTAACAGGTGTTGACCTCTCCCAGGATATGCTGATGGTTGCTCAGGAAAAGGCATTAGAAATGAACGTAAAGCTTAATCTGTTTCAACAGGATATGTCAAAGCTTGATTCACTTGGTGAATACGATCTTATCACGATTTTTTGTGATTCCCTGAATTACCTGGAAGACGAACTTGATGTTGAAAATACGTTTAAAAGTGTATTTGCTCATCTGAAGCAGGGTGGCTTATTCCTATTTGATGTGCATTCCATTTTTAAAATGACGCAAATATTTATTAACAAGACGTATACCCTGACGGATGATCAGGTTTCATACATTTGGGATTGCTTTCCTGGAGAAGTGCCCAATAGTGTAGAGCATGAACTGACTTTTTTCGTGAAAGTTGAGGAAACGAATCAGTACGAAAGAGTAGAAGAGCTTCACAAACAGCGGACATACCCCATTCTTACCTTAAAGGAATGGTTAAAGGATGCAGGGTTCGAAGTGTTGGAGATCTCTGCAGACTTCACGGGAGAAGCTCCTACAGACCATAGTGAAAGAATTTTCTTTACCTGTAAGAAGAAATAATAAAAAGCCGGATCGTCTCTGAAAAGAGAAATGGTCCGGCTTTTTTGAATGGCCTTATCAAAAGGATTTATAAAAAAGTTCTGCAAAGTTTGTTGCTATTGTAGAGAAGAAAGTACTAGTTGATTTCCGCTCCAGGATGCTCGCTTTCCGCGGGGCTGGCGGTGAGCCTCCTCGGCTGCGCCTCCGGGGTCTCACCTGTCCAGCTACGGGGCTTAGGGGCTCGAGGTCATAAGCCAAGTCTGCCAAAAAGGCAAAGTGCGCCTTTCCGGCAGACTCGTCTTATGCTTGTCGCCCCTGAGCTAAGCCCCTCCGCTTTTCGTACTGTCCAGCTATTCCCGCAGGAGTCGAGCATCCTTCCGCTTCAATCAACATTCTGAGCATGTATCTTTAAGGAAATTAATCAGAACAAGAATTTTAGCAAACAACCTTAATTAAGGGTAGAGATTGATTTCCCTTTTATGAAAGAAGAATTATATTTTCTAGTTAAATGACTTTCTTGTACATGTTGAAGCTCTGTCACAGAAATTATGTTGAAGATGGTGAGGGGAACTGCGTAGACTCCTGCGGATGTACGGGCGTGCCAAGACCCCGTTCGGCTAAGCTGAGGAGGCTCGGCCGAACGCTAGCTGCAAGCGGAGCAGTTCCCCTCACCATCCAGCACACATTAATTGACAGAGCAATGCAGAACTTATGTTAAAAATAACAATCTTTGCGAAAAGAGCGTTAAAAAAGAAGGGAAAATTCATTTTATGTCGAAATATAAAAAAGGAGTCCTGCTAGACTCCAAATTGTGATTTCGTTCCTTCAATGTCATCCACGAACTTTTCTTGTGTAGCTTCAAATAATTTTTCGAAAACATCTCCTAATTCCCTTTCCATGACTGAAATGCCTATTCCGGTCACTCCACCTTTTACACAAACTTTCTCTTGAAGTGTCGGTAATGTATAAATATTTTTCTTTAATAAGTCCCCAAGACCAACTAGCATTTCGGATGCCAGAACAGTAGCCGTCTCCCTGTCAATTTCCGTCACTTCCACAGCAGCGTTAATAAATCTTTGTGTGACATAACTGAAAAAAGCCGGCCCGCAGCTGACAATGTCAGAAGCCACTCGCGTCACATTTTCATCAATCACTACAGGTGTGGAAATATGCTCAGCCAGCCTCGTTAAATCTCGTCTCCATTTATCTGAACAATGACTTCCATACGTTAAAAGTGACACCCCGCTTAGTGCGCGATTTGTAATGCTTGGAATGAATCGGGCGCAGGAACTGGTCAGTAACGACTCTAGCTGATCCACGCTAACTGGACTGGTTATCGAAACAACGCATTTGTCCTTTGTAAAGCTTTTCTTATTCTCCTGAATCACATCATACACATCATGAGGTTTCACACAAAGGAAGATCAAGTCAGATGACGCAATTACGTCTTCATTTGAATACCTCACATTCACTTTGTTCCATTTCTCTTTTATATCCTCGGCCTTTTTTATTGAACGATTCGTAATATGAAGATGTGAAGGAGAAATCGCTTTTGATTCAATGAGAGCTTCAATAATGATTTTCCCCATGTTTCCCGTTCCAATGATACCTACTTTCATGTGCAGCCCTCCTTCTATCACACTCTCTCCTAAAACTTATGAATTTCTTGCAATGAATATTCCACCAGAGGTGATTTCCTGTGCAGTCCCTAATTGAAAAATACAGAACAGTCCTTGTGATTCTGATGATTTGTGCCATTGTCCTGATTGCATATATATTAAAAAATGCTTCCGCAGCTCCAGTGAAAGAGGCTACTTTTACAGCAGCCCCTGCTAAAAAAGAAAAGGAGCTTGAAGAAGTGGAATCCGTCGAAAAAGTGTATGTTGACGTAAAGGGAGAGGTTGTTCACCCTGGATTGTATGAGGTGAGGCAGGGCGATCGGCTGAAGTTTGTAATCGATCGAGCCGGTGGTTTCACCGCAGAAGCAGATAAGAAAGTGATCAATTTAGCTGTAAAGGTATCAGACGAAATGATGATTTATGTACCCAAAATCGGAGAAATTGAAACAACCCGGCTGGCTCCTTCGATGCCCGGGGCCGATTCAGGAAAGGATGGAATAAACATTAATACTGCCACACAACAGGAATTCGAAACCCTGCCAGGAATTGGTCCTGCCAAAGCGTCGACTTTTATCCAATATCGTGAAGAAAATGGTCCCTTTAAGGCTATAGAAGAAATTAAAAACATCTCTGGAGTCGGTGAAAAAACCTTTGAGAAATTAAAAGAATATATTTATGTTCAATGAATTGACGAACATAGGAAGTCTTTATACACTTAAACAGACAAATAAAATGTAGCTAAAAATCAAAGAAGGAGGAATGGGGATGGAAAGAATCGCTTGGCATCAATATTTTATGGCTCAAAGTCAGCTCCTTGCCCTGCGCAGTACGTGTACAAGACTGGCAGTCGGGGCAACCATCGTTCGTGAAAAACGAATCATTGCAGGAGGTTATAATGGGTCCATTGCAGGAGGGGATCATTGTATAGATGAAGGATGTTATGTGATTGACAATCACTGCGTGAGGACGATCCATGCCGAAATGAATGCCCTGCTGCAATGTTCAAAGTTCGGCGTGGGAACGGAGAATGCGGATATTTATGTTACGCACTTCCCATGTCTTCAATGCTGTAAGGCTCTTATTCAGGCAGGAATCAAAACGGTTTATTACGCAAAAGACTATAAAAATCATCCTTACGCCATTGAACTTTTCGAAAAGGCAAGCGTCCATGTTGAGAAAGTTGCTTTTGACGAAAGCAGCACCGACGTAAAACACAAAGAAAAAGCCTCCATGATGGTCCAATTAATTGAAGACTTGAGAAAACAGGGTGCTGCAGAAGAAAAGCTCAATTACTATGAACAAGAATACATAAAACTCTTTAATGAATAGAGGAATATGCCTTTACCTGGCATTTTCAGTACTTTCAGGGACGCTGATGGCACTTCAATTCCATTGGGGTGCTGTCGTTCTTGCTTTGCTCCTTCTATCCCTTTTCCTCAGGAAAATGACCTTCACCGTTCTTCTTTTCTGCTTCTTATTTCTTTTCATTTCCTTTTTCAATACCACGATTCAAGAAAAAAGGCAGAAAACCGTTCTGCCATCAGAACCTGCACCAAACGTCTTTCAAATCGTAATCAATGACATACCAACCATCGATGGAAGTACCTTTGTTTCCTTGGCCAAAATAAAGAAGGAAAAGGTTCTCGTGCGCTTTTATTTCTCTTCAGAGGAAGAAAAACGACAATTTCAACAAGTGAAGCCCGGTTTTGTCTGCGAAGTGAAAGGAGAGTTGACAGAACCCAAACCGAATAAAAATCCAAACTTATTTCATTATAAAAGTTATTTAGCTCAGCGGGGAGTTTATTGGATTCTCGACGTACAAGCTTTCGGGGGATGCGTGGATCAAGGCAAATGGAAACACGCCCTCATACATCTGAGATTCAATGGACTGAAGAAAATCGAAAGGGAATTTCCATCTTCAACAGTAGGAGTGACCCAAGCGTTGATGTTTGGGGAAACGAATATGATCTCAGAAGATACGATGCAGGCATTCAGGGAGCTCGGCGTCGTTCATTTACTGGCGATTTCGGGCTTGCACGTCGGGTTGATCTTTGCCATTCTCCATTATTTCCTATTAAGAGTAGGCATTACAAAAGAAGCGGTGACATGGATAGGGATTTTTTTACTCCTATGTTACATCGTACTGACAGGAGCATCACCTTCTGTTATCAGGGCATCCTCCATGCTGATTGTGATTCTTATGAGCAGAAAAGTGGCAAAGGGCTTAAATACGATTGACAGTCTGGCGGTAGTGTTCATCATCATTGTATTATACGAACCCTTTTCTATTTTCAATGTGGGATTTCAGCTGTCATTTATAGTGAGTTTTTCTCTTGTTGTATCTTCATCAGCTATTTTATATACCTCTTCATCCATCGTTCAATTGCTTAAAGTAACGCTTGTTGCCCAGCTATCTTCACTGCCCATCGTCATCTATCATTTCTATGAATTCTCTTTGATAGGCTTTCTCACGAATCTTCTTTATGTACCCCTTTTCTCGATCATGGTTCTTCCCCTTTGCATCATTGTCTATTTTCTGACGTCTTTTCTATCTCTCGAGTGGTTGCTGCTCATTTATAAATACCTTCTGGATTGCATACAATGGATCTCTTCGGCGATTGCATCTTTTCCATTCAGTACAATTGTGCTGGGGAAGCCTCACTTTCTTTTGCTGCTCGGTTATTTCATCGTTATTTACGTTGTGTTCGTTTGGTTTGAACAAAGGAAATATATGCTTTCCGGATTGTTCTTGATTCTTTATGGAGCCTCGCACCTGCTCATCAACACCTATAATCCCTATGGAGAGATCGTATTCATGGATGTTGGACAAGGTGATGCTACATTGATCAAGCTGCCATACAATCGAGGAACCTATCTTATCGATACAGGTGGGGAAATGCAGTTTCCGAAAGAAAAATGGGAAGAGAGAAAGAATCGTTTTTCTGTAGGGGAAGACATCGTCGTTCCTTTTTTGAAAAGTAAAGGTATCACATCCATTGACACCCTGATATTAACACACGGAGATCTCGATCATATTGGCGGAACAGAAGCGGTTCTTGAGGAAATGAAAGTGAAGGAAGTCTTGATCAGCCCTAACAGCGAGGATAAAGGTGAAATGAAAAAAATCGTGAAATTCGCCCGGCAAAAGAGGGTTCCTGTTAAGGAAGCCCGGTATCCATTCAGTTGGGATGGTGATAAGGATGGGCTGCATGTTGTTTCGCCACAGGATGAGGAATATGAAGGCAATAATGACTCCATTGTCTTATATGGAGAAATCGGATCTTTGAAATGGTTATTTACCGGGGATTTAGAAGAGCGAGGGGAGAAAGAGTTCATCCGAACCTTTGATTTGCCGATTGATGTGTTAAAAGTAGGTCATCATGGGAGTAATACGAGTACAACTGAAGAGTTCCTCGTTGAAACGAATCCGTCTGTTGCGGTGATCTCTGCGGGTGAAACCAATCGATTTGGGCACCCTCATCCTGAAGTAGTGGAACGATTGGAGAGAAGAGGAATGACTATATATAGCACCGGAGAAAATGGGGCGATAACCTATCGTTTTGGGGATAAAAAAGGAACGTTTTCAGCCCACCTGCCATAGGATGTATTACAAAACAAATTAAGCGCTAATGAAAAAGGGGCAGACCCATCACAAAGAGTCAGGCGCCTTCAAACCATCTGTATGATACACCAGTACCATATATGGCGATTGAAGAAACCGGAATCTTTAAGGTCTGCCTCCTATCTTTCATTAAGAGCCAATTAACTTAATAACAGTTGCAATAACGAACATTGTAGCAAAGAATCCAAAAGAAACAATAAAGCCAACGCCTGAATCTACTGCATCATTTCTTTTTGATTGTACATTCTTTTCAAATTGGTTCACAACTACCCCTCCTATTTCTATTCTAGTATAGAACATCGCTATTAAAAAATCTATACTTCCCTTTACTTTTTCCTTTACTGACAAGAGTTGTCACCTATAAGTTCGCCATCCTGGGTGACACTAATCATTACAAAGGAAATACCGCTTAACGGAAAAGGTTCCTAGGTCTTCTCCGTTAACGTTAATATAGATATAGGGGGTGTCCCATATGACGGATGTCCCCTTTACCCCTTGTCAAAACCAAAAAGCTTTTTTACCATAGAGTAGAGAAAAGAATTAATGGAGAGTGCTGACTTGGTTATTGATATTTGGAAGAAAATAGAGAAATCTCAATTCTCAGCTATATATTTAGTTTACGGAAATGAGTCATTTATTATTAATGAAACGAAACAAAGAATAGTCTCAAGTGCCCTTTCAGAAGAAGAAATGGATTTTAATTTTTCCAGTTATGATCTGGAAGAAACTCCGATAGAAGTAGCGATAGAAGATGCAGAAACCTTTCCGTTTATGGGAGAGAGAAGGGTTGTCATTATCCAAAACCCTGTTTTTTTGACAGCTGAAAAAACAAAAGAGAAGGTAGAGCATAACATTAAACGATTGGAACAATACATACAATCCCCTGCTCCCTATACAGTTCTGGTCTTTACGGCGAATTATGAAAAACTGGACGAGCGTAAGAAGATTACGAAGTCCTTGAAGAAACTGGCAGAAGTCGTAGAGGCAAAAAAGCTGAACGAGTATGAGTTAAAATCGTGGGTAAGAGAACGGGCTGCCTCTAATAGTGTTCAGATAGATGAAGATGCAATTGAATTACTGCTCACCCTCGCTGGAACAAACTTAATGATGCTCACCCAAGAGTTGGACAAACTTTCCTTATATGCAAGCGATACAAATAGAATCGATGTGGAAGTGGTGGAACGATTAACAGCAAGGTCCCTGGAACAAAATATTTTTACCCTAGTGGATAAGGTCGTTCAAAGAAGGATTGATGAGGCATTAAGAATTTATTACGATCTCCTCAAGCAAAATGAAGAGCCATTGAAAATTCTTTCGATCCTGGCAGGACAGTTCAGGCTCATATACGGAACGAAAGAACTATCACGAAGAGGATACGGCCAGCAAAAAATCGCGTCCTACTTGAAAGTTCATCCTTTCCGGGTCAAACTGGCAGCAGGGCAGGCGAAGCACTTCAACGATAAACAACTTGCCCATATCATCGAATTGTTATCACAAGGAGATTACGAAATCAAAACAGGAAAAATCAAAAAAGAATTGATGATTGAAATGTTTTTGTTTAAACTTCATGATCAGAGCTTTACATGAAGACTTTCGATTCGTTAATGATAGAGATCAAAAGAAAAACCACCTGCCCTTGGGGCGAGGTGGTTTTTTCAATTAGTTCGCTTTTTTCATTAGGCGAGACTTTTGACGATCCGCAGCGTTTTTGTGGATAAGACCTTTTTGAGCTGCTTTGTCTAATTGACGAACCGCTTCTGTTGCTAATTCTTTTGCGTTATCTGCGCTGTTAGCAGCTGCAGCTTCTGCTTTCTTGATAGCAGTACGCATTGAAGATTTCACAGCAGCGTTTTGAGCGTTACGCTCGTTGCTAGTTTTTACACGCTTGATAGCTGATTTAATATTTGGCATTCCTGTCACCTCCTATAAAAGGATCGAGATTCTATGTGACTCGATTTAAATTCCTAAACAATAAGAACAAATGATATTTTATCAAACGAACAGTGATATTGCAATACTATGTAGTGAAATTAAACGTGTGAATGAACCCATACGAAAAAGGTAAACATAAAAAATAGTAGATAAGATCCCAAGCTTGGAGGTAGAGTCGAAATGAAGAACGAAGAAATCGATCTAAGTAAATATTCCGTACGTACCGATCTTGCCGTTGAAGCAAGAGAAATGGTGGTCAGTGATAAAGCGGAGGATACGTCATCGATACAAGGTGTCATGATTAAAGAGAAGGAAGAAGATGGGGTGAAAGTTTCCCTTGTCACCGTTACACCTGAAGGGGAAGAGAAAATCGGTAAAAAACCTGGTAATTACTTAACCATCGAGGCTCATGGAATTCGCCAGGAAGATGCAGAACTGCAACAAAGAGTAGAAAAAGTATTTGCGAATGAATTTAATCAGTTTTTAATTAACAATAATATCAGTAAAAATGCAAGCTGCTTGATTGTTGGACTCGGAAACTGGAATGTAACCCCCGATTCATTGGGACCCCGCGTATGTGAGGATATCATCGTGACGAGACATCTTTTTGAACTGCAGCCGGAATCAGTGGAAGAGGGCTATCGACCGGTCAGTGCCCTCGTTCCTGGTGTGATGGGGCTAACGGGAATTGAAACGAGCGATATCATTTTCGGTGTTGTGGAAAAATCCAAACCCGACTTTATCATCGCCATCGATGCCCTTGCTTCCCGTTCCATTGAGCGCGTCAATTCCACCATCCAGATTTCTGATACAGGTATACATCCGGGATCTGGAGTTGGTAATAAACGAAAAGGTCTCGATCAGGAAACGTTAGGTGTTCCGGTTATTGCCATCGGTGTTCCGACCGTACTCGATGCTGTCACCATCGTAAGTGATACAGTGGACTTTCTTTTAAAACATTTTGGAAAAGAGATGAGAGAAGGGGGGCGGCCTTCGAGATCTCTCGCCCCGGCAGGATTAAGCTTCGGTGAAAGAAGAAAATTAACCGAAGAAGATCTTCCGGAAGAACAGCATCGTCAAACATTCATGGGAATTGTGGGGACCCTCGAGGATCAGGAAAAACGAAAACTGATTCATGAGGTGTTAGCTCCGATCGGTCACAACCTGATGGTCACCCCTAAAGAAGTGGACGTGTTCATGGAAGATATGGCCAACCTCATAGCAAGCGGATTGAATGCGGCACTACATGATGCCGTTGATCAGGAAAATACGGGGTATCAGACTAGATAGGTTGAAGATGAAAGTAGCGCCTTAGGGGTAGGTAGTGAACCTTGAGGCGTTTTTTTGTAGTGGATTCATTGGAGAGAAACCATTTCGCCGATATATTAGGAATTTCGCCGTTAAATTGAAAAATTCGCCGATATCCAAAAATGTAGATGGAATATATCTATAAAAAATGGGATTTATATGAAGCTGACACCGGAGATGATAGATAAAAGGAGTGATCTTTACCTGAAAGAGATTAATCCATCTTGAAAATTGCAGTTCTCCCTTCAAAAATTGAAACTTCCTACTCACCTCACTACACCTCACCCTAGCTATCGAACCCCACCCCCACCTTGCCACCCATCCTAAAAATAATAGATTCCCCCGTTTAACTTTCCACCAATAACCTCATAATGACTACTAAATATAGTTCTACTATCTCTAGTAATGACATACATTGTACTAGAGTAGAGTAAAGGAAAGGGTGGGAGAATGAGGTCGTATAAAGCGTCCAATTATGTAGTAGCGATTAATATGTCAACGATACTGAAAGGGATGTTGATCTTCGTAGTAGGATTACTCTCCGTTTTTTCGATAACGGGCATCCTCACTTCCTTAAACCCTGAGTATAGAATTACATCGCATTCATTGAATCAAGCGGCTTCCAATGTGAAGGGTGATGCATTATATAAGATCTTGGCATTAGAAAACCGGTCTTTTAATCAAATATTGACTGAAGAAGAGCAGGCTTTACCGAATTTTTCATCCCTCCTTTTTCAGGTGGCTACCAATGTGAGCTTTGAAGATCCCCGAAGCTTCCTGGGGAGAGAACTGCCGGGATTTTCGATTTTTGATGGTGACATTCTAGTGGCCGGGGAGGGGACGGATTTTACGAATATGCCGATCGAATCTGTCCCTCCTCCCGAAGCACTTGAGGCTGGGAATGAAGCACCACTCAAGAATGTAGAGAATTTTAATGAATCGGATCAAAAGAGTGGAGATGTGTCCCCGCCTTTATCAACTGGAGATAAAAAGACGGTTCATCTTTACTTCACACATACCCGTGAATCCTATCTGCCTTACTTGGAGGGAGTAACAAATCCTGATTCAGCCATGCATTCGGAAGTAAATGTCACCAAGGTGGGAGATATGGTGAAGAAGCATTTAGAGGGACTTGGGA
The DNA here is from genome assembly GCF_042666755.1 of Rossellomorea sp. GCM10028870. Taxonomy (NCBI): domain Bacteria; kingdom Bacillati; phylum Bacillota; class Bacilli; order Caryophanales; family Bacillaceae; genus Rossellomorea; species Rossellomorea sp. GCM10028870. The sequence goes on from NZ_JBHTGN010000001.1 coordinate 361,170, forward strand.
TTGGAACGACCATCGATAAAACCGATGTGATAGCGAACCTGAACAATAAAGGATTGGATTATTGGGCTGCATATCAGGAGTCCAGGCCCTTAGTCCAGGCTGCCATGACGAGTAATAAAGACTTGCTGTATCTCGTTGACATACATCGTGATTCACAAAGAAGGGCTGTTACGACGGGAACCATTAATGGCAAATCCTATGCCAAGCTCGCGTTTGTAGTCGGGGAAGAGCATCCGAATTACGAACAGAATTTAAAGGTGGCAACAGAGCTTCATAAGTTATTGGAAGCTAACTATAAAGGTATTTCACGTGGAGTGATTGCGAAAAAGGGAAGCGGTACAAACGGTAAGTTCAATCAGGATCTTTCAAGTAACGCCATGTTACTGGAGTTTGGCGGAGTGGATAATACGTTTGAAGAATTGGAACGATCCGCGCAGGCTTTCGCCGAAGTATTCGCTGATTATTATTGGCAGGCTGAAAAGGTGAATCATATACCTGTCACTCCTGCAGTAAGTCAGTAATAAAAAGGATGAATGAAACCATGACGAAATTCTTTTTTAAATGTGCACTGCTTATATCTGCATTATTTATTGGGGTTCTGATGGGAATGCAGTATGCCAATCAGGGGATTGTGGAAATGAAGGGGCATGAACAGCAGAACTTCACTTCTCCGGTGGGAGTGAGTCAGGACGGGGAAGGGAACGTGGAGGCGTCTTTCCTCGGGAATGAAGTTGAATCCAAAACGTTAAGCGAAAAGAAAGAGAAATTAGAAGATATGAAAGCCTTTAATGCCTTTTCTTCGATCGGGAAAGCACTGGCGAATACCATTGAAAGTATTACCAACGAAATAATGAACTTTATCGCTTCGTTAATCTAAATATAAGCGGGAAGAGAAGGCTGGAAAACAGTACTGCCTTCTCTTTTTGATGTCCAATAATAAGTGGATTTGTGCCATCGAATTAAAAGTGTCCTGCTTTAAAATGGACAATTCCTGCATAGCCCTTTAGTTTACATTGAATAATATATTGTCTACTGCTATAATTCAAAATAGTGTACATGTGTGGAAATAACAGGAGTTGAACGTATAATGAACCGTGAAGAGAAATTAGAAAGACAATCAAGAATTAGAAACTTTTCGATCATTGCTCATATAGATCATGGGAAATCTACCCTTGCCGATCGTATTTTAGAGAAAACGAAAGCACTGACGGCACGAGAAATGAAAGAGCAATTGCTAGATTCAATGGATCTGGAAAGAGAACGTGGAATCACAATCAAATTAAATTCTGTGCAATTAAAGTATCAAGCGAAAGACGGGGAAGAATACATCTTTCATCTCATTGATACACCAGGGCACGTCGACTTTACATACGAAGTATCTCGTAGTTTAGCTGCTTGTGAAGGGGCCATCCTTGTAGTGGATGCTGCTCAAGGGATTGAAGCCCAAACATTGGCGAACGTGTATCTTGCCTTAGATAATAACTTGGAAATCCTTCCAGTTATCAATAAAATCGATCTTCCGGCAGCAGATCCGGAAAGAGTGCGTCAAGAAGTGGAAGACGTGATCGGACTTGATGCATCTGAAGCGGTACTTGCCTCTGCTAAAGCAGGGATCGGGATTGAAGAAATCCTGGAGCAAGTGGTTGAGAAGGTACCTGCACCAGTTGGAGATCCCGATGCGCCATTAAAAGCGCTGATCTTCGATTCCTTATATGATGCATATAGAGGAGTCGTTGCCTACATCCGTGTGATGGAAGGCAGCGTCAAAGTAGGGGATAAGGTTCGTATGATGGCAACAGGGAAAGAGTTTGAAGTGACCGAGATCGGTGTCTTCACTCCGAAAGCGACGGGTCAGAAAGAACTGACAGTCGGGGATGTTGGTTACCTGACGGCCGCTATCAAAAACGTTGGGGACACCCGTGTAGGGGATACCATCACCCTGGCGAAAAACCCTGCACAGGAAGCATTACCTGGATACCGCCGACTGAACCCGATGGTCTATTGCGGTTTATATCCAATCGATTCAAACCGCTATAACGATCTTAGAGAAGCACTTGAAAAGCTTGAATTGAATGACTCTGCACTTCAGTACGAGCCGGAAACATCTCAAGCGTTAGGATTTGGATTCCGTTGTGGATTCTTAGGCCTTCTTCATATGGAAATCATCCAAGAGCGTATTGAGCGTGAATTTAAGATTGACCTTATTACGACAGCGCCAAGTGTTATCTATCATGTTAAGCTGACAGATGGGGAAGAAGTGAAAGTGGATAATCCGTCCATGATGCCGGATCCTCAAAAAGTGGATCATGTTGAAGAGCCTTATGTTAAAGCTACCATCATGGTTCCAAACGATTACGTCGGTGCCGTAATGGAGCTCTGTCAAGGAAAACGAGGTAACTTCATCGACATGCAGTATATGGATGATACGCGAGTGAACATCGTATATGAAATTCCACTTGCTGAAATTGTGTATGATTTCTTCGATCAGCTAAAATCCAATACGAAAGGATATGCTTCATTTGATTATGAGCTGATTGGATACAAAGAATCCAAGCTTGTGAAAATGGATATCCTTTTAAACGCTGAAAATGTCGACGCTTTAAGCTTTATTGTTCACCGCGACTTCGCTTATGAACGCGGGAAGCTAATTGTTGAGAAGTTGAAGGAATTAATTCCAAGACAGCAATTCGAAGTTCCCGTCCAGGCAGCGATCGGTCAAAAGATCGTCGCAAGATCGACCATTAAGGCCATTCGTAAAAACGTTCTGGCAAAATGTTACGGTGGAGATATCTCACGTAAACGTAAACTTCTTGATAAACAAAAAGAAGGTAAAAAACGTATGAAGTCCGTTGGTTCTGTTGAAGTTCCACAAGAAGCCTTTATGGCCGTATTGAAAATGGACGATACAGATAAAAAATAATTGTCTTGATGATAAAGGGGGAAAGTGGCTTGTACTAAACAAGCACTGCTTACCCCCTTTTCTCTATGAATGCCCCCAAAGGAGGGATAAACTTGGTGAAATCAGCTTATATTCATATACCTTTCTGTGAACATATCTGTCACTATTGTGATTTTAATAAAGTCTTTTTAGAAGGACAGCCTGTAAACGAATACTTAACAAGCTTAGGGAATGAAATGAAGCATAGGGTCATGACCCAAGACAAACTTGATACAATTTTTGTCGGGGGCGGCACTCCTACTTCATTGAATGCAAGCCAGCTGGAAACGTTATGCGAATCCATCACTACTCATTTGCCTTTTGATCAGGGTGAATTCACTTTTGAAGCAAACCCTGGAGATTTGACCGAAGATAAACTCCGAGTCTTAAAGGACCACGGTGTGAATCGGTTGAGCTTTGGTGTCCAGTCATTCAATGATGAGCTTCTAAAAGGAATAGGACGCACGCATAAAAGCGAAGATGTGTATACATCTGTGGAAACGGCTCAAAAAGTAGGATTCTCGAATATCAGCATTGATCTGATTTATAGCCTGCCTAAGCAAACAGAGCAAGATTTCCAGGATACATTAAAGAAAGCACTTGACCTTGATCTTCCCCATTACTCGGCTTATTCGCTTATCGTAGAGCCAAAGACGGTTTTCTACAACCTGATGAGAAAAGGGAAGCTGCCACTTCCAACTCAAGATCAGGAAGCGGCCATGTACGAAATCTTGATCGAAACGATGGAGAAATATGGGATCAATCAATATGAAATCAGTAATTTTGCTAAACGGGGATTTGAAAGCCAACATAATCTCGTTTATTGGAACAATAATGAATATTATGGTTTAGGTGCCGGTGCACACGGATATATAAACGGAGTACGTTATTCCAATTACGGTCCCCTAAAAAAATATATGGACCCGATTGCAGAAGGTTTCCTGCCCACCATCCAGCAGCATGAAGTCACCAAAGCCGAAATGATGGAAGAGGAAATGTTCCTCGGCTTACGTAAGGTAGAGGGAGTGAGTAAATCTGTATTCCAGCACAAATTTGGCTGCAGTATCGAATCTGTATTCGGTTCATCCATTGAAGAAATGGAGAAACGAAAACTGCTTACTGTGAATGAAGAGCGGGTTGCGCTTACGAAACAGGGTCGCTTTTTAGGAAACGAAGTATTTCAATCTTTCCTTGGTGTAATCTAATGGATGCATCCTAAAGGTGTATGGTATTTATGTTCGTCTACAGCTAGTAACTCATGCTTAGAAAGTTGATTGGAGCGGAAGGTGCTCGACTCCTGCGGGGATAGCGGGAAAGTAGGAAAAGCGGAGGCGGCTCGACCAGCCCCGACAAGCATAAGGTGAATGGGCCGGGAAGGCGTTTCTTGCCTTCTTGGGCCATTTAGCTTATGACCTCGAGGGGCTAGCCGCCGGAGCTAGACAGTTGAGACCTCACAGCGAAGCCCGAGGAGGCTCAACTCACGCCCCGCGGAAAGCGAGCACCTGAAGCGGAAATCAACCACTACTCGCTTTTTCAAAAGCAACTGACTTTACGAAAAGAGCCAATCTAATATATTGACATCCCTTTTCTGATTTGATAATTTATTAATTAGATTTAGCACTCATCAGAAGAGAGTGCTAACAGGGGTGATGAATGTTGTTAACAGATCGACAACTTCTAATTCTTCAAGTGATCATTGATGATTTTATTCTATCAGCTCAGCCTGTCGGTTCCAGGAGCTTGTCCAAGAAGGATGAGATTTCGTTCAGTTCGGCTACGATTCGAAATGAAATGGCTGATTTGGAGGAATTGGGTTTTATTGAAAAAACACATACTTCTTCAGGACGTGTTCCATCTGAAAAGGGTTATCGTTATTACGTGGATCACTTGCTTTCTCCTCAGAAATTAAAGAAGAACGATGTTCATGCATTACGCTCTATTTTCACAGAGCGAATATATGAATTGGAGAAAGTGGTCCAGAAATCGGCAAAGATTCTATCAGAGCTGACGAATTATACGACAATCGTATTAGGACCTGATTTGAAGGAGAATAAGCTGAAGAAAATTCAACTTATCCCTCTGAACAAAGATACGGCTATTGCCATTATCGTGACGGATAACGGGCATGTTGAAAATAAACTGTTCCACATCCCGCCTACAATGGACGCAGCAGAGCTTGAGAAGCTCGTGTACATCCTGAATGACCGGCTATCGGGGGTCCCGATTAGTGAATTGAACGATAAAATCTTTAAGGAAGTCGCTCTTTTACTTAGAGAGCATATTCAGAACTATGATTTTATCCTCCACTCCATCACGGACTCTTTTAATCCATCGGTCACAGATAAGCTGTTCTTTGGAGGGAAAACCAATATACTTAATCAGCCTGAGTTTAATGATGTCCAAAAGGTTCGTATGCTCCTTGAAATGATTGAACAGGAAGAGAGTATCTACAACTTGATTCGGCCTTCCGCTACAGGATTGAATATTAAGATTGGGAAAGAAAATGATCATCTTGCTATGGAGAATTGTAGTCTCATAACCGCTACTTATTCTATTGGTAAAGAACAATTAGGTTCCATTGCGATTATCGGGCCTACTCGAATGGAGTATTCCCGTGTCGTTAGTTTACTTAATTTCTTTTCAAATGATATGTCCAAGGTTCTTACGAAACTGTATCAAAGTGAAGATTAGTGGACATATTGTATAAAGGAAAAAAGGACCCCGGAAGCAGGTTTGATTGACTTCCGGCGCCTTGAATTGGTCGCAGATTTTTAAGGAGGTGAATGTTATGTCTGAAGAAACAAAACAAGAACAGCAAGAAGCAAAAGAGGAAAAAAGCGAAGCGGTTGAAGAAGTATTCGCTGAAGAACCTCAAGTAGAAGTAGTAACAGAAGAAGAACACGAATCAGATGAGCTTTCACAATTAGAAGAAAAGCTGAATGAGTCTGAAAATCGTTATCTTCGTTTAAGAGCTGATTTCGATAACTTCCGCCGACGCGTAAATGTTGAAAACGAAGCGAAGGAGAAATATCGTGCTCAAGGTCTGATTACTGAACTATTGCCAGCACTTGATAATTTCGAGCGTGCTTTAAATATAGAAGCTGATAATGATCAAACGAAAACACTGCTACAAGGAATGGAAATGGTTCACAGAAGCATTGTTGAAGCCCTTAAGAAAGAGGGAGTAGAGCCAATTGAAGCAGTAGGTCAACAGTTTGATCCTCATTTGCATCAAGCTGTTATGCAAACAGAAGAGGAAAACGTCGATAGCAATGTTGTTGTTGAGGAATTCCAAAAAGGATACAAACTGAAAGACAGAGTAATTCGTCCTTCCATGGTGAAGGTCAATCAATAATAAAGACATTACATATACAAATTAGGGAGGTTTCTTACTATGAGTAAAATAATCGGTATTGACTTAGGTACGACAAACTCATGTGTATCAGTACTTGAAGGCGGAGAGCCAAAGGTCATTGCAAATGCAGAAGGAAACCGCACAACTCCTTCAGTTGTTGCGTTCAAAAATGGTGAAAAGCAGGTTGGGGAAGTAGCGAAGCGTCAAGCCATCACGAATCCAAACACGATCATCTCAGTGAAACGTCACATGGGGACAGATCACAAAGTAGAAGCTGAAGGAAAAGAATATACGCCACAAGAAATTTCAGCTATGATTCTTCAACATTTAAAATCATATGCAGAAGACTATCTTGGGGAAAAAGTTGAAAAAGCGGTTATCACAGTACCTGCTTACTTCAATGATGCAGAACGTCAAGCTACAAAAGACGCCGGGAAAATCGCGGGTCTTGAAGTTGAGCGTATCATCAACGAACCAACGGCAGCTGCACTGGCATACGGCTTAGACAAGATGGACCAAGATCAAACGATCCTTGTTTATGACCTTGGTGGCGGTACATTTGACGTATCTATCCTTGAACTTGGTGACGGTGTATTCGAAGTACGTTCTACTGCCGGCGACAACCGACTAGGTGGAGACGACTTTGACCAAGTGATCATCGATTATCTTGTAGCTGAATTCAAAAAAGAGAACGGCATCGACCTTTCTAAAGATAAAATGGCTCTTCAACGTCTTAAAGACGCTGCTGAGAAAGCGAAGAAAGATCTTTCAGGAGTTACTTCAACTCAGATCTCACTTCCATTCATCACGGCTGGAGAAGCTGGACCACTTCACCTGGAAGTGACTCTTTCAAGAGCGAAATTCGATGAAATCTCTTCAGATCTTGTAGAACGTACAATGGGTCCAACTCGTCAAGCGATGAAAGATGCTGGTCTTTCTGCAAGTGAAATCGATAAAATCATTCTTGTTGGTGGGTCAACTCGTATCCCGGCTGTACAAGAAGCGATCAGAAAAGAAACAGGTAAAGAGCCATCTAAAGGTGTTAACCCTGACGAAGTTGTAGCGATGGGGGCAGCGATTCAAGGTGGAGTTCTGACTGGAGACGTAAAAGACGTTGTCTTACTTGACGTTACACCACTATCACTTGGTATCGAAACAATGGGTGGCGTATCAACGAAGTTGATCGAGCGTAACACTACGATCCCGACGTCTAAATCACAAACATTCTCAACTGCTGCGGATAATCAGACAGCTGTTGATATCCATGTATTACAAGGTGAGCGCCCAATGGCTGCTGATAACAAAACGCTAGGTCGTTTCCAATTAGCGGACATTCCGCCGGCACCACGGGGCGTACCTCAAATCGAAGTGAAATTCGATATTGATAAGAACGGTATCGTGAATGTAAGTGCGAAGGACCTTGGAACAGGTAAAGAGCAAAACATCACAATCAAATCTTCTACAGGTCTTTCAGATGATGAAGTAGAACGCATGGTGAAGGAAGCAGAAGAAAATGCCGAAGCGGATAAAAAACGTAAAGAGGAAGTTGAACTTCGCAACGAAGCCGACCAACTTGTATTCCAAACGGAAAAAACGTTAAAAGATCTTGAAGGCAAAGTAGAAGAAGATGAAGTGAAAAAAGCGGAAGATGCGAAAGCTGAACTGAAAGAAGCGATCGAGAAAGACGATTTAGATCTTATCCGTGAAAAGAAAGATGCATTACAGGAAATCGTTCAAAGCTTAACGATGAAGCTTTATGAGCAGGCTCAAGCGGAAGCTCAAGCAGCTCAAGGAGCAGAAGGCGAAGCTTCGAAAGACGACGATGTAGTCGACGCTGAATACGAAGAAGTAAACGACGACAAGAAATAATCCAGAATGAACGAAAAAGTCAAAGTCAGGGCGGTTCTTGGCTTTGACTTTTTCTATGATTGAAGGGAGTGGAAGATGATTCAATTCATCTAACAGACACAATCAAATATAAGGAATGTTGAGTTTTTATTGATAATAGTCGAAGCTCAATGTTAAAATAACCTTTATGCAAAGGATTCGGGAGTGGTGTTTTAATGAGTAAACGGGACTATTATGAGGTACTCGGTGTCGGAAAAGATGCCTCAAAAGACGAAATGAAGAAAGCATACCGCAAGCTCTCCAAAAAATATCATCCGGATATTAATAAAGAAGCGGATGCGGACGAGAAATTCAAAGAAATATCGGAAGCCTATGAAGTATTAAGTGATGATCAGAAACGTGCACAATATGATCGTTTTGGACATACGGACCCTAACCAAGGTTTCGGCGGTGGCGCAGACTTTGGCGGCGGCGGTTTCGGTGGTTTCGAAGACATCTTTAATACGTTCTTCGGTGGCGGCGGAGGCCGCAGAAGAGATCCGAATGCCCCTAGACAAGGTGCGGACCTTCAGTATACGATGTCTCTGACATTTGAAGAAGCGGTATTTGGAAAAGAAACAGAAATCGAGATTCCGAGAGAGGAAGAATGTGACACTTGCCATGGTTCTGGTGCGAAGCCGGGAACAAAGGTCAATACATGTTCTCACTGTAATGGATCTGGTCAATTAAATGTGGAACAAAATACACCGTTCGGCCGCATTGTGAACAGACGCGTTTGTCACTACTGTAACGGTACAGGTAAACAAATCAAGGAAAAATGTTCTACATGTGGCGGTGCTGGTAAAGTACAGAAGCGCCGTAAAATCTCTGTGAAAATTCCGGCTGGTATCGATGATGGTCAACAGCTGCGTGTTACTGGTCAAGGTGAACCAGGTATAAATGGTGGACCAGCGGGTGACTTGTACGTTGTCTTCCACGTTCGCTCACATGATTTCTTCGAACGTAACGGAGATGATATTTATTGCGAAATGCCTGTGACGTTTGCACAAGCTGCATTAGGTGATGAAATTGAGGTACCAACGCTGCACGGAAAAGTAAAGCTGAAAGTACCTGCGGGAACTCAAACAAGCACGAGATTCCGTTTGAAAGGTAAAGGAGTACCGAATGTACGTGGATACGGTACAGGTGATCAGCATGTTCAAGTGAAGGTGGTTACTCCTTCTAAATTAACGGATAAGCAAAAGCAACTATTAAGAGAGTTTGCGGATATTAGCGGACAGGTACCAGACGAACAGCATGAAAGCTTTTTTGATAAAGTAAAAAAAGCCTTTAAAGGCGAATAACTAAAGAACGGAGTTGGTAGATCAATGAAATGGTCAGAAATCAGTATTCTTACTACGAATGAAGCGATTGAACCTATTTCAAACATTCTTCATGAATCTGGAGCAAGCGGTGTGGTCATTGAAGACCCTGCCGAATTAATTAAGGAAAGAGAAGATATGTTTGGAGAGATCTACCAACTCAATCCTGATGATTATCCGAGTGAAGGTGTCTTAGTCAAAGCGTATTTACCCGTAAATAGCTTTCTTGGTGAAACCGTTGATGAGATCAAGCAGGGCATTACGAACCTGGTTACGTATGATATCGACATTGGTGAAAACAAAGTGGAGATTTCAGAAGTGAATGAGGAAGAATGGGCAACGGCGTGGAAGAAATACTACCATCCTGTGAAGATCTCCGATAAATTTACAATCGTCCCTACTTGGGAAGACTATACACCGGTTCACAGTGACGAACTCATCATTGAACTGGATCCAGGAATGGCATTCGGGACAGGAACTCATCCTACAACGGTCATGTGTATCCAGGCTCTTGAGAGAATCGTTAAAGAACATGATACGGTCATCGATGTAGGAACAGGTTCAGGTGTATTATCCATTGCTGCTGCACAGTTGGCTGCAGACAATGTAAGAGCGTATGACCTGGATGAAGTGGCTGTTCGTTCAGCAAGACTAAACGTGAAGCTGAACAAAGTCCAACAAACTGTGACGGTCGACGAGAACAATTTATTGAATGGCGTTACAGGGCAAGCCGATGTGATTGTAGCGAACATTTTGGCTGAAATCATTTTACGCTTTACAGATGATGCCTACGAACTTGTGAAACCGGGCGGATTCTTTATCACCTCTGGGATTATCCAGCCTAAGAAGCAAGAAGTACGTGACGCACTGGAGACTGCCGGATTTATAATAGAAGAAATTATGGTTATGGAAGACTGGGTCGCTATTATCGCTAAGAAGCCTATGTAAAGGCAAGTAAAAAACGGTGGAGTTGAAACTGTATGCAACGATATTTTATAGATGACATATATCGAGAAAATGATCCGATTACGATAACAGGGGATGACTATCATCATATTGTTCGTGTCATGAGAATGAAGGAAGATGATGAAGTATTTGCTGTTTTCAAGGATCAAGCATCAGCGCTTGCCCGTATTGAAACGATTTCCAGTGACGCAGTAGAACTATCAATAGTAAAATGGGAAACAACGACGAAAGAATTACCAATTAAAGTAACCATTGCGAGCGGACTGCCGAAAGGGGATAAATTGGAGTTGATTTTCCAAAAGGGAACAGAGCTTGGAGCCACTCAATTTATCCCTTTTAATGCGGATCGCTCCATTGTGAAGTGGGACGATAAGAAAGCAAGGAAAAAGGTAGAGCGATGGGAGAAAATCGTCAAGGAAGCAGCTGAACAGTCTCATAGACTCCTTGTTCCCGATGTATCTGCACCCATTTCATTGAAACAATTAATACAGGCGCAGTTTGATTTCAAACTGATCGCTTATGAAGAAGAAGCAAGAGCTGGAGAAAAAGGAAATCTTTCAAAGGTGTTATCGACGATTGAGAATGGACAAAGTGTCCTGGTCGTATTCGGTCCTGAAGGTGGATTAACGGAAAAAGAAGTAGAGATGTGTAAGAGCGCAGGATTTATTTCCTGTGGTTTAGGTCCCAGAATCTTACGGACGGAGACTGCTCCATTGTATGTCCTATCAGCCATCAGCTATCAATTAGAACTTATGAGGTGATTGTAATGCCATCAGTAGCGTTTCACACTCTAGGGTGTAAAGTGAACCACTACGAAACAGAAGCCATTTGGCAACTATTTAAAGAAGAAGGATACGAACGTGTAGAATATGATTCGATCGCAGATGTATATGTCATTAACACATGCACGGTAACGAATACAGGGGATAAGAAAAGCAGACAGGTCATTCGTCGTGCCATCCGTAAGAACCCTGACGGTGTGATTTGTGTAACAGGGTGCTACGCTCAAACATCCCCTGCCGAAATTATGGCGATTCCGGGCGTTGATGTCGTGGTTGGTACCCAAGACCGAAGAAAAATGTTAACGTACATTGAAGAATATAAACAAGAACGCCAACCAATCAATGGTGTTACAAACATTATGAAAAATCGTGTATATGAAGAGCTGGATGTTCCGGCATTCACGGATCGTACTCGTGCCTCTCTTAAAATCCAGGAAGGGTGCAATAACTTCTGTACATTCTGTATTATTCCATGGGCTCGTGGACTTATGAGATCCCGTGACCCTGAAGAAGTGATTCATCAAGCTCAACAGCTTGTGGATGCAGGGTATAAAGAGATTGTCCTGACAGGAATTCACACAGGTGGATACGGAGAGGACATGAAAGACTACAACCTTGCCATGCTTCTTAAAGACTTGGAGCAAAAAGTGAAGGGTCTGAAAAGAATTCGTATCTCTTCCATCGAAGCCAGTCAACTGACGGATGAAGTCATTGAAGTGATTGATCAATCCAATATTGTTGTCAGACACTTACACATTCCACTTCAATCAGGATCCAATACGGTCCTTAAGAGAATGCGCAGAAAGTATACGATGGAATTCTTTGCAGAGCGCTTGGAAAAGCTTAAAAAGGCTTTACCGGGTCTTGCAGTTACATCTGATGTCATTGTCGGTTTCCCTGGTGAAACGGAAGAAGAATTTATGGAAACATATAACTTCATCAATGAACATAAATTCTCAGAGCTTCATGTGTTCCCATACTCGAAGCGAACAGGTACACCTGCAGCACGTATGGACGACCAAATCGATGAAGATATCAAGAACGAACGAGTTCATCGTTTGATTGAACTTTCGAATCAATTAGCGAAAGAATACGCTTCTCAGTTTGAAAATGAAGTATTAGAGGTTATCCCTGAAGAAATTTACCAAGATGATCTCTATGTTGGATACACGGATAATTACTTGAAAGTGGTTTTCCCTGCAACGGAAGACATGGTAGGAAAGCTTGTGAAAGTGAAAATCGCGAAAGCAGGCTATCCTTTAAACGAAGGTCAATTTGTACGTGTACTTGAAGAAACAGAAGAAAAAGCCGCAATTTAACGATCAAGGCACCTGACAATGGTTGGGTGCTTTTTTGTTTTTGCACAATAATACTTTGTAACCACTTTCTTTTTTTTGCTTAGAATCAATTTATCTATTGATAAGTGAAGAAGAAGGTTGTAAACTATTAATGTCAATATATTAAATGAAATGGTTCTTTTTTTTAAACTAATAGTGCAAACGATTGCATTAAATGTAAGCGTTTGTATCTTACTATACTTTGATGAGGTGTTACGATGAAAAAGGCATGGCGTAAAGAAGCGGTAGGCTATCAAATCTATCCTAGAAGTTTTCAGGATTCAAACGGAGACGGAATTGGCGACTTACAGGGCGTGATTCAACGTTTGGATTATATTAAAGAATTAGGTATCGATGTGATCTGGATTTGTCCAATGTACAAATCACCTAATGATGATAATGGATATGATATTTCAGATTATCAGGATATCATGGAGGATTTCGGTACGATGGAAGACTTCGATCAACTCCTTAAAGAGGTCCATAAGAGAGATATGAAGCTGATCATCGATCTTGTGCTTAACCATACAAGTGACGAACATCCATGGTTTATTGAGTCTAAGAGTTCTAAAGACAATCCAAAACGTGATTGGTATATTTGGAGAGATGGGGTCAAAGGCAAGGAGCCGAATAACTGGGAGAGCATCTTTGGAGGGTCGGCATGGAAGTATGACGAAGAAACAGATCAATATTTCCTTCACGTATTCTCTACGAAGCAGCCTGATTTGAACTGGGAAAATGAAGAAGTGCGCGATGCTCTTTATGATACTGTCAACTGGTGGCTTGATAAAGGAATCGATGGCTTTAGAATCGATGCCATCAGCCATATTAAGAAACGTCCGGGTCTTCCTGATATGCCAAATCCGAAAAAGCAAAAATACGTTTCTTCTTTCGATATGCATATGAACCAAAAAGGGATTCATACGTTCCTTCAAGAATTCAAAGATCGGACGTATGGAAATTATGATGTCATGTCTGTAGGAGAAGCGAATGGCGTGAAGGCTGATGAAGCAGAACTATGGGTTGGTAAAGAAAACGGTAAAATGGATATGATCTTCCAATTCGAACATCTAGGTTTATGGGACGCTGAAACAAATCCTGACCTGGACATCGTCGAATTGAAAAAGGTGCTCTCGCGTTGGCAAAAAGGACTTGAAGGCAACGGCTGGAATGCACTATTCATTGAAAATCATGATAAACCCCGCGTTGTGTCCACTTGGGGGAACGACAAAGAATACTGGAAAGAAAGTGCCACAGCTATGGCAACCATGTATTTCTTAATGCAGGGAACACCGTTCATTTACCAGGGACAAGAAATTGGCATGACGAATGTTCAATTTCCTTCGATTGAAGATTATGATGATGTAGCAGTCAAGAATTTATATCGTCTTAAGCGTGAAGAAGGCGTATCTCATAAGGATATTATGGAAATCATCTGGGCATCATCCCGTGACAACAGCAGAACGCCAATGCAATGGTCAGACGGTGAAAACAGCGGGTTTACTAGCGGAACACCTTGGATGAAAGTGAATCCAAACTATAAAACAATCAATGTAAAAGCTCAGGAAAAGGATGAAAAATCCATCCTGAATTTCTACAAAAAGATGATCCAATTAAAGAAAAATGAAGATGTCTTCACGTACGGAATCTATGACCTGCTACTTGAAAAAGACAAGCAAATTTATGCTTATACCCGCACAGGTGAAGATCAATCCATGATCGTGATCACAAACCTTTCCACCAAGAACACCGTTTGTGACCTTAAAGACTTAGAAGTATCTTCATCGGACCTTTTACTGAATAACTATGATGTAGACAGCCATGAAAATGTAAGCAAGTTAACTCTTAAGCCATATGAGGCGAGAGTGTATCGTTTGAAATAATGAGGATTGCAACCCTGGTGATTGAATACCGGGGTTGTTTTTCATTGGCTCTATTCTTAAAAATTGTTGTTATTTAAGAGAAGGAAACAGGTAGAGTGATCAAAACTTAGACCGTTCCTTTCCGCTCCAGGCACTTGCTTTCCGCGGGGAGGAAGTCGAGCCTCCTCGACGTTCCGTCTGTGGGGTCTCGACCTTTCCTCTATATCCCGCAGGAGTCAAGTGCCTTCCGCTACAATCCACTTTGTTCTTCTACATTCTGAATGCCTAATAATATAGATAGACGGACTTGGGTTGAATTTACGGTTGCTTTGGATTAAAACCAAGAAGGACATCGAAACGCAAGAAGAAGGTCACTGATAAATCTAATCAACTTTTTCAACTTGAAGTAATTCTAATAAAATCAATATAAATTTCTTTGGAAAACAACCTCATTTAAAGAGAGTAGTGGTCGATTTCCTCTTGTGTAATTCTGTTTTCTTAAGATTGTTTTTTTGTCCCTATAAGCTCTGACACGAATATTTCTTATAGATGGTGAGGGGAACTGCGTAGACTCCTGCGGAAGAACGGCCGCACGTCCGTGGAAAGCGAAGCGGTTCCCCTCACCATCTAAGCACACACACTGGTTGACGGAGCACCTTGCACCTTGGCAGACTTTATGTTAGAAAACAACAAACTTTGTTAAAAGAGAATTAAAAAATGAAAAGGTTTTCTTTTTTTGGAGATGCTATGAAGAAATGCTCGTCTTTTTCTCTTTGATTTGATATGATAGGAGAGGTACGGACAACTGTTAAAGGAGAGATAATGAATGACTACGAACATTGCAAGTATGATTGATCATACTTTACTTAAACCTGAATCAACGAAAGACCAAGTAGAAGTACTTTGCCAGGAAGCAAAAGAATTCAAGTTTGCTTCTGTGTGCGTTAACCCAACATGGGTTCAATATTCAAGCGAATTATTAAGCGGTACTGAAGTAAAAGTGTGTACAGTTATCGGTTTCCCACTGGGAGCTTCTACACCTGAAACGAAAGCATTCGAAACAAAAGATGCAATCGAAAAGGGAGCAACAGAGGTAGATATGGTCATCAATATCGGCGCATTAAAAAGTGGCGACCATGAACTGGTTAAGCGCGATATCGAAGCTGTTGTGGCAGCATCTAAAGGTAAAGCACTTTCAAAAGTAATCATCGAAACGTGCCTACTGACGGACGAAGAAAAAGTGAAGGCCTGCCAATTGGCTGTAGAAGCTGGAGCAGATTATGTGAAAACATCTACAGGTTTCTCTACTGGAGGAGCGACTGTGGAAGATATCGCTCTTATGAGAAAAACGGTTGGACCTGAAATCGGTGTGAAAGCTTCAGGTGGCGTACGCTCTGCTGAGGATGCACAAGCGATGATTGAAGCTGGAGCTACTCGTCTGGGAGCGAGCTCTGGTGTGAAAATCGTACAAGGCTTAACAAGTGACTCTGACTATTAATAAAAAAAGCTGATCGAGGTTATCATACCTCGTTCAGCTTTTTTTTGGATGGTGAATTCTTTCAATGAAACGTGCAAATTGATTAGTGAACGGCAGAACAAGGATCGAGCATAATATGTTAAATACGACACTGGCATGGGCTAATTGTAAATCGGGAGAGCCCGCTAAAGATTGAACCACGGTTCCGAGTAATGGGATTAGAGGAATAAAAAGAGCGACCCCGATAACGTTAAGCCATATGTGAGCGTAAGCCGTCAGCTTTGCTTGGATACCTCCACCAATGCTTGCGATAAAGGCGGTTATACACGTACCGACATTTGCTCCGAGCATAATGGCGATTCCTGCATGAAGATCAATGGAGCCGGCAGCCAGAAACCCCATCGTCACACCTGTCACAACGGTACTGGATTGAATGATCGCCGTTAATATACAACCAATCAAGAGTGCCAGGACAACATGCTCGTTCACTTCTGTGATATACGTGCGCAAGGATTCGTGAGAAGTTAATGGAGTAGCTAACCACTGGATCGCACGGATCGACGTAAAGATCAATCCAAACCCGATAAATATCATGCCCGTACTCCGTAAGGAAGGTGAGGGGAAGAAATACAGGATGCATCCGATGATCATGGATGGGACAATAAGATAATTCATATCCAGTGTGAACATTTCAAGGGTAAACGTTGTTCCAATATTGGATCCGAGCATAATTCCAATGGTCTGTCTGAACGGTATCAAGCCAGAGGAAGCAAGTCCCACAGTGAGTACCATAACGGCAGAACTGCTATGAATAAAGGCTGTCACAATCGTTCCTGTAAGAACACCCTTAGTGGGAGTGCTTGTTAAAAAATGAAGCCATTTCTTTATCTTCTGATTCGCAATATTAAAAAGTCCTGACCGCAGCCAAGTCATCCCAAGCAAAAAACATAAGATAAAAAAAATAAAGGCGATTCCATGTAAAATCATTTCATTCCTCCTACACACCAGCCTGCTTAATACAAATGTATGGAAGGAACGAGTGAGACATGCCTAATTATATGAGTGTTTTATGATAAATTGTTGACCTATTACATATCATATATTATAATGGCAAAGTACATGGATTTCTTTATGTAGATAAAGAATTCATCCAAGAAAGACATACACTTTCTGTCCCCTTGTGACAATGATCCAAGGGCAAAGCCATAACCTATTGGTGAAGTAAAGGACGCTGGGATTACATCTTGCGTCTGAAGAAATTGGTACAAACCATTTCTTGACTTTAACATGTAAGTGTAGTGTGTTCGGAGGGAGGGAAAGAGAGATGTCAAAAACAGTTGTTCGTAAAAACGAATCGCTTGAAGATGCTCTTCGTCGCTTCAAACGCTCAGTTTCTAAAACAGGAACTTTACAAGAGTTTAGAAAGCGCGAATTTTATGAAAAGCCAAGCGTAAAACGCAAAAAGAAATCAGAAGCTGCAAGAAAGCGTAAGTTCTAAGAGAGGGTGTAAGTATGAGTCTTCTCAATCGTTTAAATGATGATATGAAACAAGCGATGAAAAATAAAGAAAAAGAGAAGCTTTCTGTTATTCGTATGCTTAAAGCTTCACTTCAAAATGAAGCGATTAAACATGGGAATCAGGAACTCTCTGAAGACGAAGAGTTGACTGTCCTTTCTCGAGAAGTGAAGCAACGGAAAGACTCCCTCCAGGAATTTCAAAACGCTGGTCGCGAAGACCTCGTTGAAAAAATTCAAACAGAACTGACTTACGTCGAAATATATATGCCGAAGCAGCTTTCAGAAGAAGAAGTCTCTGCTATTGTTCAAGAAACAGTAGCGGAGGTAGGTGCTACTTCTAAAGCCGACATGGGCAAAGTGATGGGAGCAATCATGCCTAAATTAAAAGGGAAAGCCGATGGAGCTCTCGTCAACAAACTTGTTCTTCAACATTTATCATAAGATTAGAAAAACCGGGAAGCCTTGATGCTTTCCGGTTTTTTTATTATTGTTGAATGGATATTCATACCGGAGCGATAAGGGTTGAAAATAAGGATGCGAAAGTTGATAATAAAATGGATAAAGTCGATAATAAAAGGACCAAAGTCGATAATAAAGTGTCTAAAAACCATAATGAAAAGTCCCAAACGAGTCGTATCTAAGGTCAACCCATCAAAAACCACCCACATTTTTCAATTTTTTTACTATATTAATAATTTCCGCCCCAATAACATAATATTTTTAAAAAAGTTGAAACTATATTAATAGGTCATACGTACATAGAGTATCAAGGAATATTACCTGAAACGAGGGGGTTGCGTTGAAAAGAGGTCTACTTATATTTTTCATGATGATTCTCGGGTTTAGTTTCTTACAGCCCTTGTTAAGCTCTGCTGAGAATACAAAAAAAGTATACGTTATTCCTATTCACAAAGAAGTCGAGAAAGGCCTTCATGCATTTTTGGAGAGGGCGATAAGTGATGCAGAAGAAAACAATGCTGAACTTATTATATTTAATATTGATACGCCCGGTGGTCTGGTAACGGCAGCGGGTGATATTGGTCAGCTCCTTGATGGCGTGGAGACAAAGACGGTTTCCTTTGTGAATAATCATGCTTTATCGGCAGGTGCCTTCATATCCCTTCATGCAGATGAGATCTATATGGTTCCGAATGCTCAAATCGGTTCTGCGGCCGTGATTGATCAGGCGGGAAATGCAGCGGATAAGAAAGCTCAGAGTTACTGGCTTTCTGCCATGAAGAGTGCCGCCGAATCAAATGGGAGAGATCCTCAATATGCTTTAGCCATGGCCGATGAATCGGTAGTGATCGAAGAATTGGGGATTGAAAAAGGAGAGCTGCTGACTCTCGGTTCAAAAGAAGCCAAGCAAGTCGGCTACTCTGAAGGAACCGTTGCAAATCTGGATGAATTATATGAAACCCTTGGTGTCAATAAATCTTCGGTTGTAAATGTCGAAGAGACCTTTGCAGAGAAGTTGGCCCGATTTATTACAAATCCGGTCGTTGTACCAATCCTTCTTTCGTTGGCGAGCCTTGGGTTGATTGTTGAACTGTATTCACCAGGCTTTGGAATTGCCGGTTCAATCGGGTTGATTTCTCTTCTATTATTCTTTTATGGCCACTTAGTGGCAGGACTTGCCGGTTACGAAACCATCATCCTCTTTATCACTGGAATCGCCCTTATCGTTGCGGAATTTTTCCTCCCGGGGGGCATTGCAGGCGGACTTGGCATCGGGGCGATTCTCGCAAGTATCATGCTGGCAGGGGGCGATGTAGTGCAAATGGGAATTTCTCTTCTTATCGCTATTCTTATTGCCGTTGTGACAATGATTATATTTGTAAAGGTGTTTGGTAAAAAAATGAAATTATTTAACAAAATCATTTTAAAAGATTCAACAAGCACAGAAAGTGGATATGTATCAAACATCAATCGATTAGAGCTGATCGGTAAAGAAGGTGTAACCAAAACTCCTTTAAGACCATCTGGAACCGTGATCGTGGATGATGAAAGAATCGATGCTGTGACAGAAGGCGGCTTTATCAAAGCAGGCGAAAAGGTTAAGATAGTGAAGGTAGAAGGTTCAAGGATTGTTGTAAGAGACATTTCATAATACTTTAGGAGGTAAAAAGATATGGTAATAGGACCAAGTACGATTTTACTGCTCGTTGCGATCGTGGTGGGCATCATCGTTTTAGCTGTTTTATTTACATTTGTTCCAGTCATGCTGTGGATTTCTGCAATCGCAGCAGGAGTAAGAATCAGTATTTTCACACTAGTGGGGATGAGGTTGAGACGTGTTATCCCGAGTCGTGTGATCAATCCATTAATTAAAGCCCATAAAGCTGGAATCACGGTAACGATCAATCAGCTGGAGAGTCACTATTTAGCTGGTGGTAACGTAGACAGAGTGGTTAATGCACTGATTGCGGCTCATCGTGCGAATATTGAACTAACCTTTGAGCGTTGTGCGGCGATTGACCTTGCTGGTCGTGACGTACTTGAAGCGGTTCAAATGAGCGTTAACCCTAAAGTGATCGAAACACCGTTTATTGCCGGTGTTGCAATGGATGGAATAGAAGTGAAAGCCAAAGCGCGTATTACGGTTCGTGCAAATATTGACCGCCTTGTCGGGGGTGCCGGGGAAGAGACGATCGTTGCCCGTGTAGGGGAAGGGATTGTATCAACAATCGGTTCATCCGATAATCACAAGAAGGTGTTGGAAAATCCAGATCTGATTTCTCAAACGGTCCTTTCAAAAGGACTGGATGCAGGTACGGCATTCGAAATTCTCTCGATTGATATCGCGGACGTTGATATCGGCAAGAATATCGGAGCAGAACTGCAAACAGAGCAAGCAGAAGCTGATAAAAACATTGCACAAGCGAAAGCGGAAGAAAGAAGAGCAATGGCCGTTGCCAATGAGCAGGAAATGAAAGCAAGAGTAGAAGAAATGAGAGCGAAGGTTGTGGAAGCGGAAGCAGAAGTACCTCTTGCCATGGCTGAAGCACTAAGATCAGGCAATATCGGAGTGATGGACTATATGAACTTAAAGAACATCGACGCTGATACGGATATGAGAGACTCGATCGGGAAACTAACCGGGGATAAAAATGATCCGAAAAATTCTAAAGATAAGTAATTTCCCCTTGTGAGAAAGGAGTTTTCTCCATGGAACCTTTAATCATAGCCATACTGATCGGGCTCATCACGTCGATTTTCAATAAAGTGAAAGAGTCGCCTTCTACTAAACCAGTAAGGCAAAAACCGATTCAAACGGCGTCTCCCCCTCCTTCCGAACCTTATGAAAGAGGAAGAGAAAGGGAGAGAGAGAGACCGGCACGCAGCAGAGTGCCAAGAGAATACAAAGAACCATTGAAAGACGCAGCCTCTTCCATTCAAACCCGTTTTGAAGAAAAGAAGAAGGAAGCAGAATCAACGTATGCAGACTTGCAAAAGAAAGAAGAGCGGTATTCCCGCCGACTGGAAGCTCATCAAACAAGGGCAAAGAAAATAAGGGAGAAAAGGTCAACTCTCAACATCGATTTCAAAAATGAAGATGATATCGTAAAAGGATTTATCTTCTCAGAGGTATTTGGACCTCCGAGATCAAAAAAACGCCATCATCAAAAATAAGAGTGATGAAACCCCTTTTCATTTCATAAATATGAGATGAAAGGGGGTTCTTTTTTTATGGCGAAAAGCTTTTTACAACAAATGCGTAAGTGGATGACACAGAAGATGGATTTACCTGAAGATGTCATGATGGACCTTCCTCGCGTCACAATGATTGGACAAATTCATATCTATATAGAAAACCATCGCGGTCTGCTGACGTTCACAGATCGAGAGGTGCGGCTTCTGCTAAAACAAGGTCAACTTTTAATAAAAGGTGAGCAATTTGTCATCAAGATGATTCTTCCTGAAGAAATTCTTCTTCAGGGGAAGATCGTAGAAGTGATCTATTTAGAACAATAGGGGGGACCGATTTGAAGAACCAGTGGTTTACCTTTTTGAGAGGAAAGGTATTTGTAAAAATGGAAGGCAGATTAATTGAGAGGGTTATTAATCAATTGCTCCGGGCGGGTATCACGATTTGGAATGTGAAGAGGGCTGGAACGGAGACCATCACCTTTTACTTATCTTTAGAAGATGTACATAACTTCCGAAGAGCGGTACGGACATCCGAGTGTAAAGTGACATTTCTAAGAGGTCAGGGAGTTCCATTTCTGTTTAAGCGTTCCCTGAAGAACTCAGGGTTCATGATAGGTGGACTTGCTTTCTTCGTCATTGTGTTCCTGCTTTCCAATATGGTTTGGGACATTCAAATTAAAGGAGCATCACCCCAAACGGAGCACAGTATAAGAAAAGAGCTGGAAGAAATGGGAGTGTCGAAAGGAAAGCTGCAATTCTCCCTGCCGGATGTGGAAAATATCCAACGGGAGCTATCCTACAGGATGAACAATATTACATGGGTGGGGGTGGAATTGCAAGGGACAACCTTTCACTTCCAAGTGGTTGAGAAGAATGCCCCTGAACCATCTGAATCATCTGGTCTGCAGCATATTGTAGCCAAGAAGAAAGCAATTATCACTCAAATGTTTGTAGAAGAAGGAGACCCCCAGGTGAACGTCAATGACTATGTAAACAAAGGTCAGCTCCTCGTATCGGGTTTGATCGGGAATGAAAAAGATCCTAAAGGGGTTTCGGCCAAGGCGAAAATCCTGGGGGAAACATGGTATAAATCAAACGTGGATCTTCCATTGAAATCCCGATTTGTGGTTTTTAGCGGTAATGAAAAAAGAAAACATTATGTCGGAGTCGGTTCTTTCAATATTCCGATTTGGGGATTTGGCAAGGTTGAGTACAAAGAGTCCATCGTGGAAGAGAACAAAAAGAACCTTCGTTTTCTTAAATGGGAGCTGCCTATATATTATATTGATAAAAGCTTTAAAGAGAAAGAAGATGTAGAGAGAACGTATACAAAATCAGAAGCCATTGATGCTGCTAAGAAGCTGGCCAAAAGTAATTTGGAATCCAGCCTCCCTGAGGATGCAGAAGTCACAGGTGAAAAAATTTTGCAAGAAAAGGTTGAGAATGGTAAAGTTAGGGTAACAATTCACTTCAAAGTATTAGAAAACATTGCAGTAGGACAACCAATTATTCAAGGAGACTAACGAATGTCAGATGAAATCTTAATGAAATTACAACTTGAAAACCCCAACGAAGCCATCGCATTGTTTGGTGTTTCAGATTCTCACCTTAAATTAATAGAACAGGAATTACACGTTTCCATCGTAACAAGAGGCGAAGAATTGCTGGTTTCAGGTAAGGAAGAAGATGTAAGTCTCGCTCTTGAAGTTTCAGATCGACTCGTAGCTGTGATACGTAAAGGAATCAATATTGGCCAAAGAGATGTTCACTATGCACTGGAAATGGGCAAACAAGGCACACTTGAATACTTTACAGATTTGTACAATGAAGAAATTACGAAAAATGCAAAAGGTAAATCCATCAGGGTGAAAACTCTTGGGCAACGCCAATACATCCACGCTATCAAGAAACACGATATGGTGTTTGGGATTGGTCCTGCAGGTACGGGGAAAACCTATCTGGCTGTTGTAATGGCAGTACATGCGTTAAAAAACGGGCAGGTTAAAAAAATTATCCTTACACGCCCTGCTGTTGAAGCAGGAGAGAGCCTGGGCTTCCTTCCAGGTGACTTAAAGGAAAAGGTAGATCCTTATCTGCGTCCCCTATATGACGCCTTGCATGATGTACTGGGGGCCGAGCATACAGCTCGATTGATTGAAAGAGGAACCATTGAAATCGCTCCTCTGGCATATATGAGGGGTCGTACACTGGATGATGCGTTTGTCATATTGGATGAGGCCCAAAATACAACGAAAGCACAAATGAAAATGTTTTTAACCAGACTTGGCTTTGATTCGAAAATGATCATCACTGGAGATCGCTCTCAAGTGGATTTACCAAGAGGTAGCGAGTCAGGATTAATTTCTTCTGAAAGAATATTAAAGGATGTAAAAGGAGTATCGTTTATTTATCTTGATCAAGCGGATGTGGTTCGTCACCCATTGGTCGCTAAAATAATCGATGCGTATGAAACAATAGAAAAGTAATACGATAAAGAGATTGATCCAGTGTGTCATCCTTGAACAGAGATGACACATGCAGGATCAATCTTTTTTATAGGGTTTAACATAGATAATTAAGTAAAAAACTGTTATCATTTTACATAATTGATGGATTATTTTTTACTCGTGCTTTTTTTGTAAGCTCTTTACCTTGGACTGGTTGAAATTGTACTTACATAACAGGGGGTTCTTTATGCAAACGCACCCATTTTTACTCAAAATAAGGAGCTTTCTTAGCTACCGACTCTTTACCAATCTCTTATTTGTGTTACTTGGTATTATTGTTTTTGGGGTTTTATATGGAAACGTAAAACCAAAAACCCTGGATATCAATTTGTATGAAGAAGCTCCTACAACGATAAGGGCTCCTAAGAAATTCGTTGATGATGAGGCTACTGAGAAGAAGAGGGAAGAAGCAAAGGCTGAAGTAGCGAATGTCTATACCACGAAAGAAGGAGCCGTCGACAACTCCATATCCCTTCTTCGCTCACTCATTGAAAGTGTAAAAGAAGTGAAGGCGGAAACGAAGGATGAAGAAACCGAGGATCTAAAGCCTTCTCCCGGGGCTGATATAAATGAGCAGCTAAAGCTGCTTAAAGGGAAGCTTCCAAAGGATAAAGATAATAATGTGACCAATGGTTTGAATGACTCAGTATTAAAAACCCTTTTAGAAGCACCAGAAGAAGACTTGGATCGATTGGAGACGATCGTTTCCACTCAATTGAAAGTCATTATGGAGAATGGTGTGAAAGAGGATGAGTTAAAAGAAGCGAGATTCAATTTAGAACAAAGGATCACGAGCTATAGTTTTAAAGGTGATCTGACTACAGCGGCTGTTGCGCTTGGAAATGTTGCCCTTGAGCCTACTCAGTATTACGACGCAGAAAAAACCGATGAGTTGAAGAAACTCGCTGAGGTTAATGTTCAAAAGGTTGAAATCATTGAAGGTGGAGTCATTGTACAGGATGGAGACCTGATTACACCGAAAGTATACAGTATCCTGAAATCAATGGGGATGGTAGAAAATACGTTCTCTTTCAAGCCCTATATTGGACTAGCCCTCTTTGTCCTTGTCATAATCAGTTCTCTGTATTACTTTTTCTACACCCTGGAAGTAACAGAAGAACGAAAACAGAACTATTTAATCCTTACAAGTATCGTATTTGTGATTTCACTGCTGATCATGAAGATTGTGGGATTAATAGACCAGATGGAGATCAATGATATTGCCTTTATATTACCTGCTGCATTCACGGGGATGATACTGAGGATTTTATTGAATGAGCGGATTGCCATGATGATGATATTTATACTATCAGCCTGCTCAAGTATCGTCTTTCACCATCAGTTCTCTGGTTCAATCGATATAGAGATCGCTATTTATACGTTATTCAGTGGAGTTTCAGGGATTCTTTTCCTGGTGAGCCGCAATCAGCGCTCGAATATTTTAAGAGCGGGTATTTATGTAGCTCTTGTGAATATATTGATCCTGGCGTTTTTAGTTCTGTTAAGCGGTACTTCTTATTCCAATAGCGAATATGTGTATTATCTCGTGTTTGCCCTGGTATCAGGAATCGGTTCCTCTATATTAACAATCGGTTTCCTTCCGTTTTTCGAGGCCGGGTTTGGCATACTTTCTTCCATGAGGCTGGTGGAGCTATCAAGCCCTACACAACCATTATTAAAGAAGCTGCTGACCGATGCGCCGGGTACTTATCATCACAGTGTGATGGTAGCGAATCTTGCAGAATCTGCATGTGAATCCATTGGCGCAAACGGACTATTAGCGAGGGTCGGATGCTACTATCATGATGTTGGAAAGTCAAAGAGGCCACACTTTTTTATAGAAAATCAGCTAAATATGGAAAATCCCCATGATCGGGTCTCGCCTGAGACGAGTAGGGATGTTATTATAAGTCATGCTTCAGACGGTGCCGACATGCTGCGTAAGCATAAGTTGCCAAAGGAAATTGTAGATATTGCCGAGCAGCATCATGGCACGACGTTGTTGAAATATTTTTATTATAAGGCAAAGGAACAAGGGAAAGATGTTAAGGAAGAAGATTATCGATATCCCGGTCCTAAACCACAAACAAGGGAAGCGGCCATTATTAGCATTGCAGATAGTGTAGAAGCGGCTGTCAGATCGAAGACATCTCCCACTCAGGGAGAGATTCAACAGCTTGTTCATTCCATTGTACAAGACCGCCTGCAGGACGGTCAGTTTAACGAATGTGATATTTCATTGAAGCAATTGGAAACAGTCAAGAGGTCTCTCTGTGAGACGTTGAATGGAATCTTTCATCCGAGAATAGAATATCCGGAACTTAAAGCAAAAGGAGAAGAAGCATGACATTATTGATCGACTTTATTGATGAAACTGAAAAATTATCCGAAGAGGAAACAAGTTTGGTGCAAAACATCTTAAACTTTGCAGCAAAAAAAGAAGAGGTCGAAGATGACAGCGAAGTATCGGTTACGTTTGTGACGAACGAAAGAATCCAGGAAATCAATCGTGAATACCGCCACAAGGACCAGCCCACAGATGTGATTTCCTTTGCTCTTGAAGAATTGGGAGAGGACGAAGTTGAAATTGTAGGTGGTCAAATTCCCCGTGTACTCGGTGATATTATCATTTCCATCGATCGAGCCAAAGAGCAGGCGGAAGAATATAATCATTCATTTTCCCGTGAACTGGGTTTTCTTGCTCTTCACGGTTTCCTGCATTTATTGGGCTATGATCATATGGAAGCAATGGATGAAAAGAAAATGTTTCAGAGACAAAAGGATATTTTAGATGAATATGGACTCAAAAGGGACTAAGTTCGGCCTATTCAGGTTCTTGAAGTCTTTTGAGTATGCCGTAGACGGGATTAAATCTGTATGGGCCACGGAGCAGAATTTCAGGATTCACTCATGTGTAGGGATAATTGTTTTTATCTTAGCGTATATGCTGTCTGTATCTGCCATGGAATGGATCATCCTGATCATATTGGTGTTTTCGGTGTTGGCACTTGAAACAATGAATACAGCGATTGAAAAGGCTGTGGACCTTTCAACTTCAGACTACCATCCCTTGGCGAAAACGGCAAAGGACCTTGCTTCGGCTGCCGTATTACTCTTTGCGTTCTGTACTGCGATTGTTGGTGTCATTATATTTCTTCCAAAGCTACTTGAGCTTATTTCTGCTCTTTGATGGAAGCAAAGAAGATACGAATACCAAGGCTGCAAGAGAGAAATTGAACGATTTCTCTCTTGCAGCCTTTAATTCATTTGAAAACGTTCTTATACTTGTATAGAATAAGTGGAGCAAAGGACAAAATCAATAAATAGTTTGAATTATCTAACTATTTTATTACAAAATGATAACAGCCCATTTTCTTTTATGAAAATTGTAGTAAAATGAATGTGTAAGGGTTAAAAGGAGAGTTAAACGAATGAATGCAGAACAATTGATACAAGAAGCTAAACTAGCGAGAGAAAAAGCATACGTACCCTATAGTAAATTCAAGGTGGGAGCGGCCCTTCTGTCAAAGGATGGTAAGGTCTATCACGGTTGTAATATCGAGAATGCAGCCTATAGCATGTGTAATTGTGCCGAACGAACAGCTCTATTCAAAGCTTACTCAGAAGGCGATACAGACTATTCAATGATTGCGGTTGTAGCAGACACGGCAAGACCGGTGCCACCATGTGGAGCCTGTCGTCAGGTCATTTCGGAATTATGCCCGAAAGAAATGAAAGTCGTACTGACAAATCTTAAAGGCGATGTGGAAGAACTAACCGTTGCAGAACTATTACCAGGAGCTTTTTCACCGGAGGATTTAAATGAGTAATATTGGAAGTAATACAGAATACAAATCAGGCTTCATCTCCATCATCGGACGACCGAACGTTGGGAAATCCACTTTCCTGAACCGTGTAATCGGTCAAAAGATTGCAATTATGAGTGATAAGCCTCAAACAACACGAAACAAAGTTCAGGGAGTTTACACGACAGATGATGCACAAATGATATTCATCGACACTCCAGGGATACACAAACCGAAACACAAACTGGGAGACTTCATGATGAAGATTGCTCAGAACACTTTAAAAGAAGTGGACGTCATTTTGTTCATGGTCAATGTTGAAGAAGGATTAGGAAAAGGGGATCATTTCATTATTGAGAAGTTAAAAGGGGTAAAAACACCCGTTTTCCTTATTCTGAATAAAATTGACCAAATCCATCCAGATGCGTTATTGCCAATGATTCAACAATACAATGACCTGTTTCCTTTCGCGGCGACTGTTCCGATTTCAGCACTTGAAGGAAATAACGTAGATAATCTTTTGCAACTATTAAAGGATCAATTACCAGAAGGACCTCAATTCTATCCGGCTGATCAAATTACCGACCATCCGGAACGTTTCATCGTTTCAGAACTCATTCGTGAGAAGGTCCTGCATCTGACAAGGGAAGAGATCCCTCACAGTATTGCAGTCGTAATCGATAAAATGGAGAGAAAGCAAGAGAAGGATCTTATCGATGTTATCGCCACCATTATTGTGGAGAGAGATTCACAAAAAGGAATTGTGATTGGAAAACAGGGATCCATGCTTAAAGAAGTTGGAAAGCGTTCCCGTGTAGACATTGAGAACCTATTGGGATCAAAGGTTTATCTTGAACTATGGGTGAAGGTCCAAAAGGATTGGAGGAACCGATCTTCCACCCTTCGTGACTTTGGCTTTAGCGATGACGAATATTGATGATTAAATTAACAATATTTAGGCCACATCTTTTAGAGAGAAAATGCTCATTCTAATCACAAGAAAGCTTATGAAGTCTTGCTAGTTTAAATCCAGAAAGGTGGGTTTTTTATGTTAGACTTAACATGGAAATTTTTTTCGCAGACAGGAAGTATAGACACCTATTTACTTTTTAAGGAGCTTGAAAAGGAGACGGTTGAGGATCCTTACAGCTTTGAAGAAGAAACAGCGGAAGTTGATTTTCCTTTAACGTGATAAGTTTGTCATCACCCGGGTGGATTGATATCGGGAGGTGGCTATATGCTACAGAAGTGTGAAGGAATCGTTATTCGAACGAATCATTACGGTGAGTCGAACAAAATTGTTACCATATACACACGAGAATTCGGAAAGATTGGATTGATGGCTAGAGGGGCAAAGAAACCTAATAGCCGTCTATCCGCCATTTCACAATTGTTTACATATGGTTATTTCCTTTTTATTAAAGGAAGTGGGCTGGGGACTCTCCAACAGGGAGAGATGGTTGAATCGTTAAGGCATGTAAGGGAAGATTTGTTTAAGACGGCTTATGCCACTTACATCGTCGACCTTCTCGACAAAGCGACGGAGGACCGGAAACCGAACCCATTTCTATTTGAATTGCTTTACAAGACCATTCACTATTTAAATGAAGACTATGATCCTGAGATTCTTATGCACATATTTGAAATGAAGATGCTCCCGGTATTGGGGCTGTATCCTCATTTGAATGGATGTAGTGTATGCGGGGAAGCTGATGGTGAGTTCGCCTTTTCCTTTAAAGAAAATGGATTCATCTGTCATCGCTGTCTAAGTGAAGATCCTCATCATTTTCCGATCTCACAAAGCACTGTGAAGCTTCTGAGGGTATTTTACTATTTTGATCTCAATCGATTGGGAAATATATCGGTAAAAGATGAAACAAAACTTCAATTGAAGCGGGTAATCAGGACTTATTACGATGAAAATTCAGGTTTAACATTAAAATCCAGAAGGTTCCTCGACCAAATGGATAACCTAAAGGACTTATTCTAGCTTATAAAGCTGCTTGTGATTATATAGAAATGGCCCATTCACGATATGTGAATGGGCCTGTTTTTTATGTGTCTGCTAGCTCCGGGGCTTAGAGGCTCGAGGTCATAAGTCAAACATACCAAAAAGGCAAAGAACGCCTTTCCGGTATGTTCGTCTTATGCTTGTCGCCTCTGGGCAAAGCCCCTCCGCTTTAGGTTTTAAAATTGAATTTTTCCCTGTAAAAATGCTTTAACTTCGCTGATAGGCATTCTTACCTGATCCATTGTGTCACGGTCACGCACGGTCACTTGACGATCTTCAACGGAGTCAAAGTCAAATGTGATACAGAATGGTGTACCGATTTCATCTTGACGACGGTAGCGTTTACCGATTGATGCTGTTTCGTCGAAGTCAATCATAAGATCCTGTGATAATTCTTCATACACCTTGAATGCATCATCAGACAACTTCTTCGAAAGCGGCAGTACCGCAGCCTTGAATGGAGCCAGTGCCGGATGGAAACGAAGCACTGTACGTGAATCATTTTCAAGCTCCTCTTCTTCAAAGGCATCACACAGGAACGCAAGAGTTACACGGTCTGCTCCGAGAGACGGTTCGATACAGTATGGTACATACTTTTCGTTTGTTTGAGGATCCATGTAATGGAAATCCTCATTAGAATGTTCCATATGACGCTTTAGATCAAAGTCTGTACGATCTGCTACGCCCCAAAGCTCTCCCCATCCGAATGGGAATTTGTATTCAATATCCGTAGTTGCATTGCTGTAATGGGATAATTCGTCTTTATCATGATCGCGTAAACGCATGTTATCTTCGTTCATTCCCAGGTTAAGCAACCAGTTTTTACAGAATTCACGCCAGTAAGAGAACCACTCGAGGTCTTCGCCTGGTTTACAGAAGAATTCCAGTTCCATTTGTTCAAATTCACGTGTTCTGAATGTGAAGTTACCAGGTGTAATTTCATTACGGAAGCTTTTTCCGACTTGTGCAATACCAAATGGCATTTTCTTACGCATGGAACGCTGCACATTTTTGAAGTTGACAAAGATTCCTTGAGCCGTTTCAGGGCGTAAATAGATTTCGTTTGTTGAAGATTCCGTAACGCCTTGGTGAGTTTTAAACATTAAATCGAATTGACGGATATCCGTGAAGTCCTGGCTTCCGCAATCCGGGCACGCTATGCTGTGCTCCTTGATGATTTCTTCCATTTTCTCAAACGAAAGTCCATCCACTATCATTTCAATACCTTTTTCTTCAAGGGCATTTTCAATGATTTTGTCTGCACGGTGGCGTGTTTTACACTGCTTACAGTCGATCATTGGATCGTTGAAGTTTCCAACGTGACCAGAGGCTACCCAGGTTTGTGGATTCATTAAAATACTTGCATCGAGACCCACGTTGTAAGGGGACTCCTGTACGAATTTTTTCCACCATGCTTTCTTAATATTGTTTTTTAATTCTACACCTAATGGACCGTAATCCCACGTGTTAGCAAGTCCTCCGTAAATTTCAGAACCCGGGAAAACAAATCCGCGATGCTTCGCTAAATTTACTACTTGTTCCATTGACATAAAAGTCACTCCTTTTCATCATGTATGTAAATAAAATAAAAAAGCTCGTCCCTAGGCGCATGGCCTAGGGACGAGCTTGATACTCGCGGTTCCACCCTAGTTGATATACGTGTCATACATGTATACCCACTTTTAAAGTTTAAATAGCTCGGGATTGCCGTTTCCTTGCTTTCCAGGCTTTCACCCTCCCTGGTCGCTTGAGTGCAGCAAGTACTTATCGATCCGTCATAGCATTATTGGTTGTAAGATGAAGATATTTTATCATGATGCTTGAATAAAAACAACTATTGATCTCATGAAGAGAAAAGATTTGAAGTTTGTTTTAAAAAAAGATACTCTTTGTAAAGTGAAATTTAAAATATAGTGTTGACACAATAGAATGATAATATGCTCTTTTCATTTCGATTAAATAGTATATAATATTTCATATAAAGTATAACATAAATAGTCTGTTCGTTAGGTGGTGAGTAACAATCGAACTTAATAAGCGTCAAGAACATATCTTACAAATAGTTAAAGACAACGGACCTATCACTGGTGAACAAATCGCCGATCAATTAAACTTGACCAGGGCAACTCTCAGACCTGATCTAGCCATTCTGACCATGGCGGGTTACCTTGATGCCCGTCCCAGAGTGGGATATTTCTATACAGGGAAAACAGGAACGCAGCTGTTGACAGAAAACCTTAACAAAATATATGTTAAGGATTATCAATCGATTCCTGTAGTGGTAAATGAAAATGTTTCTGTGTATGATGCCATTGTTACAATGTTCCTGGAGGACGTAGGGACATTATTTGTAGTCGATGCCAATACGTATTTAGTTGGAGTTCTATCTCGTAAGGATCTTTTAAGAGCGAGCATCGGGAAGCAGGAACTTAGTACCTTGCCGGTGAATATTATTATGACGAGAATGCCCAATATTACCGTCTGTGAAAAAGATGACCAGCTAATAGGCGTAGCCAAAGACTTGATTCATAAGCAAATTGACTCTGTTCCTGTGATTAAGAAAACAGAAAAAGGCGATTTAGAGGTAATAGGCAGAATTACGAAAACCAATATCACGAAAGCATTTGTAGCATTAGCAGATGAATATTAGAAGGTGGTGAACGATCGTGAGAGAACCGATCATCTATGTTGTTTCCGACTCGGTGGGTGAAACTGCTGAACTAGTCACAAAAGCGGCGATTAGCCAATTCAATGGTTCCAATACGGTCATTAAACGCTTTCCGTATGTAGAGGACCTGGAACATATCGACGAAGTGATTTCCTTAGCGAAATTAAACCAGGGGCTTATTGTTTACACCCTGGTAAAGCCGGATATGCGGGCGTATATTAAAAAAGAAGCTGAAAGAGAAGAGTTATACGCTTTCGATATTATCGGTCCATTAATGGATAAATATCAATCAGTTTACCAAAAGGAACCATTGTTCGAGCCAGGAACGGTAAGAAAGTTGGATGATGATTACTTTAAGAAAGTAGAAGCCATTGAGTTTGCCGTTAAGTACGACGACGGCAGAGATCCTCGCGGTATCCTTAGAGCGGATATTGTCTTAGTGGGTGTATCAAGAACATCGAAAACGCCATTATCACAATACCTTGCACTGAAGAGAATTAAAGTGGCCAATGTACCACTCGTACCGGAAGTCGATCCTCCAGAGGAACTGTTTATGGTTTCTCCGAAGAAATGTTTCGGATTAAAGATCAGCCCTGAGAAGTTAAATACAATCCGCCGTGAAAGATTAAAATCATTGGGATTGAACGATCAGGCGAGCTATGCGAATATTCAACGGATCGAAGATGAGCTGAAATATTTCGAGAAAATCACCGATCGGATCGGGTGTCATGTGATCGACGTAACGAACAAAGCGGTTGAAGAAACAGCGAATGTCATTACCAATATCTATCAGCACTCAAACGATTAACTTTTAAGTAAAAAAGAATGATTCTTTCCCTGAATAAAGTGGAAGAATCATTCTTTTTTTGGGTGAATATAAACATTAGCATAGAAAGGTTTCATTTACCTGAGTTTTTATAGTGGTCAAACCTGTCCGATTATACTATAATAAAAAATTGTGATAAAAATATTTAAAATAGGTTTAGACTAAACCCTTAAGGAATAAACTAATTATTGTGATATGTCAAGTCTCGTCTCAATTAAAATTCGACAATTTTAATCAAATCTCTAGGAAAGTTCATAAAGAGAGAAGGATAATACGGAGTGATGTAGAATAGTTAGTATGAGCGAACATAAGTCTATCGTCTATGTAGATGCAGATGCTTGCCCGGTAAAACAGGAAATCATTAAAATTACCAGAGTATATGGATTTGAAGTTGTTTTTGTTGCTTCTCATGCCCATAGAAAGAACACACCTGACCAAGGCAGGTGGGTATATGTCGATAGTTCGAAAGAAGCGGCTGACTTATACATTATGAACCATGTCAGACCCCAGGATGTACTGGTAACCCAGGATATTGGATTGGCAAGCTTGGTCTTGCCGAAAAAAGTTTATGCAATCTCTCCCAGGGGAAAAGCCTACAGGGAAGAGAGTATAGTCACCGCACTCGATTATCGATACGTCGCAGCAAAAGAACGCCGTAAAGGAAACTATGGTAAAGGTCCTAAACCTTTTACAAATGAAGACAGAGAAACATTTTGTATTTGCTTCGATAAAATCTTGTCGGAAATTGCAGGAGAATCTTAATAAATACAGAATGGATTAAGAGGGTAAATAAAAACAGGTGATAAATCGTGTCTGAAAGAATCCCTGAAGATAAGTTAAATAAAATTTTATCGTCAACTGATATCGTAGATGTCGTCAGTGATTATGTACAACTGAAAAAGCAGGGGCGCAATTATTTTGGTTTGTGTCCGTTTCATGGAGAGAATACTCCATCTTTTTCTGTTTCCCCTGACAAACAAATATTTCACTGCTTCGGATGCGGAGCCGGAGGAAATGCGTTTACGTTTTTAATGGATGTTGATGGTTTAAGCTTCCTGGAAGCAGCGCAAAAGCTTGGCTCTAAAGTAGGAGAAGAAATCTCCATTCAAACCTCTTCATCTGAAAGGGAACTTCCCCCTCAAGAAGATGAAAAGCAAATGATGGAAGCTCATGGGTTATTAAGTAAATTTTACCATCATCTCCTTCTAAATACAAAGGAAGGTCAGGAAGCCCTCGAATATTTGTTGGACCGGGGGTTTACTACTGAAAGTATTACTAAATTTCAGATTGGATGGTCACTTCCAAGCTGGGATTTCACGGTTAAGTTCCTTCAGAAACGAGGCTATTCCCTGGAGCTGATGGAAGAGGCGGGTTTACTCGTTAGAAGAGAAAGAGACAATTCCTTCTTAGATCGCTTCAGAGGAAGAATCATGTTTCCTATTGTTGATACCAAAGGGAACACGGTCGCATTTTCAGGAAGAAGCATTGATTCAAATGATGAACCGAAGTACTTAAACAGTCCGGAAACGAAAATTTTTAACAAAAGCAGCATTCTTTATAATTATCACGGCGCACGTGCAATGATTAGAAGAAAGCAACAGGCCATCCTGTTTGAAGGATTTGCCGACGTCATCTCAGCTAATGAAGCAGAAGTGGAAAATGGTGTAGCCACTATGGGTACTTCATTAACAGAGCAGCAAATAGGCTTGCTCAAGCGTCTAACGGATTCCGTTATCATTTGTTATGATGGTGATTCTGCTGGAGTGGAAGCTGCATTCCGGGCAGGAAATCTTCTTCACAATCATCAGCTGAATATTCGTGTCGCTTCAATACCGGAACAATTAGACCCTGATGACTACATTTCCAAATATGGTTCAACAAAGTTTCAACAAGA
This sequence comes from Rossellomorea sp. GCM10028870, assembly GCF_042666755.1. Lineage (NCBI taxonomy): Bacteria > Bacillati > Bacillota > Bacilli > Caryophanales > Bacillaceae > Rossellomorea > Rossellomorea sp. GCM10028870. The sequence continues at coordinate 395,977 of NZ_JBHTGN010000001.1, forward strand.
TGTAATAGGGGCAAGCTTAACGTTCATGGCATTTAAGCTTCGGTACTATAAGCTGAAGAAAAACTTAAACGATGAAGGAGATCGCCTGAAGTATATAGAAGAAATACTTAAGGAAATTACTCATCTGAGTAAGGCGGTTGAAAAGGATTATTATTTAAGGTATTTGGCGGATGAGTTCGAACTATCTTTAGAGGCTCTTCAAGAGCAGTTAACTGAACTGGAAGGCCCGGACAAACGGAAGTCTAAACCACCTAAACAGATAGGTATGCAAGGTACTTTCACCAGGCAGACTCAGTCTAAATTGTTACCCGCATACCAAACTGCTGAGAGAAGATTGATTGCCTATATGCTTAAGGATCCGAATATCGCTTACAAGGTGCAAGAGTGGCTTGCAGGTACTAACCTTAATATTGATGAACATCAGGCTATTATTACTTATTTATTGGGTTATTATGAAGAAGGTCTACCTCCAAGTGCCAGTGCCTTTATTGGGTATCTTCCCGATGAGAGGTTAAGAAGGATCGTAACGGACATTGAAATGATGTCTATTAGCGAAGAAAGTACGGACCAAGAATTAGTAGATTATGTCAATCAGGTGTTAAAACATCAAAAGATGTTGAGAATAAAAGAAAAAGAAGTGGAAAGAAAAGAAGCAGAACGACTGAAGGATTACCGAAAAGAAGCACAAATAGCAATGGAAATCTTACAGCTGCGTAAGTCTCTATAATAAGGTTTTGTAAGGAAGTTGGAAGGAGGGGAACAAATGGCTGAAAAGTCAGCGCGTTCCAAACAAATAGCGTCAGAATTAACTGTTGATCAGGTGAAAGAATTTTTAGTTAACCAAGGTAAAAAAAGAGGAGTCCTCACATACGAAGATATTGCTGATAAATTATCAGGGTTCGAGTTGGATTCAGATCAAATGGATGAATTTTACGAACAATTAGGTGAACAGGGTGTAGAAATCATCAATGAAAATGACGAAGATGATGATCCGGGTGCCACGGAGTTAGAGAAGGAAGAGGAAGAAGAATTCAATCTGAATGATTTAAGTGTTCCTCCAGGGGTTAAAATAAATGATCCGGTTCGTATGTATCTGAAAGAAATCGGAAGAGTCGACCTTTTATCTGCAGAGGAAGAGATAAATCTAGCCAAGAGAATTGAAGAGGGCGATGAGGAAGCTAAACGACGTCTCGCTGAAGCGAACTTAAGACTGGTTGTCAGTATCGCTAAGCGTTACGTCGGTCGCGGTATGCTATTCCTGGACCTTATCCAGGAAGGGAATATGGGTCTGATTAAAGCGGTAGAAAAGTTTGATTACCGCAAGGGGTACAAATTCAGTACGTATGCAACTTGGTGGATTCGCCAAGCCATCACACGTGCTATCGCTGATCAGGCCAGAACGATTCGTATCCCGGTTCATATGGTGGAAACCATTAACAAACTGATTCGCGTTCAAAGACAACTATTACAAGACTTAGGGCGTGAACCGGCACCGGAAGAAATCGCAGAAGAAATGGATTTGACACCTGAAAAGGTTCGGGAAATTCTTAAAATTGCTCAAGAGCCGGTATCCCTTGAAACACCGATTGGTGAAGAAGACGATTCTCATCTTGGTGACTTCATTGAAGATGCAGAAGCTCAATCTCCTTCAGAACATGCTGCTTACGAACTTTTAAAAGAACAGCTTGAAGATGTACTGGATACTTTAACAGATCGTGAAGAAAATGTTCTTCGTTTACGCTTTGGTCTGGATGATGGCAGGACACGTACGCTTGAAGAAGTAGGAAAGGTCTTCGGTGTAACACGGGAGCGTATTCGTCAGATAGAAGCAAAAGCTCTTAGAAAACTGCGTCATCCAAGCAGAAGCAAACGATTAAAAGACTTTTTGGAATAGAACCCATTTGCTGCCTCTATTATGCGTAGAGGTGGTTTTTTTTTGCCCAAATTAAAGGGTTTTTTATCACCTTTGACGAATGTAGCTAAAGGATTCATCTGCTAAAGGTGTGGCAATTGTGAATACAGAAAGAGATTCAAGAAAAGAATTGATTGTAAATAAAATACAATTTTGGAAGCAAACCAACATGCTGCCAGAGCACTAATGTGATCATCTCCTTGCATTGTATACCGAAGGAAAAACACAATGATCAAAAGAATGCCCAAACGAGAAACTTATTTTCAACCTGTGCGATTTGATAATTTCATTATTTGTCATTTATTTTACTGAATTGTCAATCGTTTTGCAAACAACGATTTTGGCAAGTTTTGTCGGATTAATAGTAGGGATAGGAATTTATTATACTAAGAAACAATTGTCTCCTCTACTCTTGTATATGGCTACCACTTGTATACTTCTTCTCCCCTCCATAGAAATAACAGGAGAGTTATTCGCTGGGAGTTCTTTCGGAATGTACATAACCTTATTTTTGAACAGTTTCCTTTGGAAAAGTGCAGGTTGGAAATAGAGGCTGAGTTATTTTCGCTTTCAGGTTACGCAGTGGAACCCTACTAATTATTTATATATTACTATAACTTCTGAAAATTTAAAAGTTTTTTAAAGTTGAGAAAATTCACCATTCCCTTTTATAATAAGAATGAGAGCGCATTCATAGAGTGCAGTGATTATGTTTGAAAGCGCTATTATGGAAATGGAGTTAGGGCTTTCAGTCATCAAAGTTAGACAAGGGGGATAAGGATGAATTTTGACTTAACACAAGAACAAACAATGATTAAAAAGACAATCAGGGAATTTGCTGAAGAAGAAGTGGCACCTGGTGCGTTGGACCGGGACCGCACAAAGGAGTTTCCTAAAGAAATTTTCAAGAAGCTTTCTGATCTGGGTATGATGGGACTTCCGTTTCCCGAGGAATATGGGGGGGCAGGCGCCGATACGGTCAGTTTCGCAATTGTAACCGAAGAGCTAAGCCGGGCTTGTGCGTCGACAGGTATTACGTACTCTGCTCATATTTCTCTGGGGGGAGCCCCCATTAACCTATTTGGTTCTCATGAACAAAAGCAGGAATACTTAACGCCAATCTGTACAGGGGAATCATTTGGCGCTTTCGGCCTGACTGAACCTAATGCAGGTTCCGATGCAGGTGGAACCCAAACCACTGCAGAGGATAAAGGGGATAAATGGGTTATTAACGGTAATAAGTGTTATATTACCAATGCAAGCTACGCCAATCATCTCGCTTTAACAGCGATTACAGGTAGAAACAATGGAAACAAGGAAATAAGTGCGATTATCGTTCCGACTAAAGCAAAAGGATTTACGGTCATCGATAATTATGAAAAAATGGGGCTTCATTCATCAAACACGACTGAGTTGGTCCTTGAAGATGTAGAAGTCCCTAAAGAAAACCTGTTGGGGAATGAAGGAGAAGGATTCAAGCAGTTCCTTGTCACCCTGGATGGGGGCAGGATTGGAATCGGTGCTATGGCTGTCGGTGTGGCACAGGCTGCCTTTGATAAAGCCCTGCAGTACTCCAAGGAAAGAAAGCAATTTGGCAAAACCTTATCCCAATTTCAAGTCACTCAATTTAAGCTTGCTGACATGGCAATGAAGATTGAACTGGCAAGGAACATGGTTCATAAGGCAGCATGGTTGAAAGATCAGGGAAGACCATTTTCGAAAGAAGCCTCCATGTGTAAGCTGTATGCTTCAGAAATCAGTATGGAAGTAGCGGATGAAGCCATTCAGATTCATGGTGGATACGGATACATGAAAGAATATCATGTTGAAAGGTATCTACGGGATGCCAAGCTCCTTGAAATCGGGGAAGGGACCTCAGAAGTCCAGAGAATGGTCATTTCAAGGCTGATAGGATGTCAATAAGGTGAAAACACTATAACAGCAATCAGGAGCTCTATTGGTCCGCTCTGGGACAGTAGGGCTCTCCTTCTTTAAATGAAAACTTACCTTATTTAACATGAAATGTGTCTAATTTGTGAGAAAGATGGAAAAGTTAATTGATAGTACTTTTACTTTGTCGTTTTTTACAGTAAAATATAAAGTGTTGAAAAGAGCACTATTTTTGGATTTTGTACATAAAGGAGGTTAAAATCATGAATCGTAATCCAATCATTCCATTCGTACTTATCATGGCTCTTGGAATTGGTCTTGTTTTCTTCTTATCTTTAGAAGGCCTTAACAACGCTGATGAAAAAGCAAAAGAAGAAGGTCACGGGGAAATGGAAGGTAAAGAAGGGGAAGAGGCTTCCAGCGGGGAATTCGATCCTGAAGCAGCTTACAAAGATAACTGTTTATCTTGTCATGGTGGGAACTATGAAGGTGGAGCAGGTCCAGCCCTAAAGGGAACTGAACTTTCTAAAGATGAAATTAAAGAAACGATTAAAAATGGTAAAGGTATCATGCCAGCCGGTTTAATTGCTGAAGAAAATCTAGATGCGATGGCAGACTGGATCAAGTCACTTAAATAATCAATGATTGAAAAAGGTTCTTTGTCTTTTAGGCAAAGGGCTTTTTTTATAGAGAAAAGTTGGTTAAAATGATTAACGTACATGATGTATCCAATAAAAATGATAAAGGTGAACGAATGAATATTCAACAATTATCAAAACGACTAGAAACAGTTGTTTCATACATACCCAAGCAATCTAAAATCGCTGATATCGGTTCGGATCATGCATACTTACCGTGCTATGCCGTCAATAAAGGCATTGCGTCCTCTGCCATTGCAGGAGAAGTAGTGAAGGGTCCATATTTTTCTGCCAAGAAACAAGTGGAAGATGCCGAATTAACTCAAGAGGTCGAAGTAAGATTAGGGAATGGCCTGGAAGTGATTTCTCCAGGTGAAGTGGATTGTATTACGATCGCCGGAATGGGGGGCACATTGATTGCCTCTATCCTGGAGGCGGGTAAAGCAAAGCTGACCAATCAACCCAGGTTGGTCCTTCAGCCTAATGTGAGTGCAAGGTCCATCCGAACGTGGCTTATGGACAATGAATGGGACTTAATAGGGGAAGACATTCTTGTAGAAGATGATAAGGTATATGAAATTCTAGTGGCGGAGAAAGGGAATCCGAGACGCCACTACTCTGGCGAGCTTGAAAAAGAGTTGCTGCTCGGTCCATTTTTGATGAAGGAGCGTAATAATGCATTTTTGAAAAAATGGAATCAGGAACTTCATCAATGGAAGAATATATTGAATAACATGGAAAAAGCCGAAAAAACGGATGCGTTGGAAGAACGTAAACGGGAACTTATTCAAAAAATAAAAATGGTGGAGGAGGTTCTTATCCTATGAAGACCGTATACGGCCATGAGATCATCCAGCTGTTTGAGCAATTTTCACCAAAGTATTTAGCAGAAGAAGGGGATCCGATTGGTCTTCAAATTGGTAAGTTGAACGAAAAGGTTGAAAATGTGATGATCACCCTGGATGTATTGGAGAATGTGGTGGATGAAGCAATCAAAAACAACGTGAAATTAATCATTGCTCACCATCCACCGCTTTTTCGTCCACTAAAGTCCCTGCAAACGGACACGTATCAGGGACGGATGATCGAGAAGTTAATCAAGCATGATATTGCCGTGTATGCGGCTCATACGAATCTTGATGTGGCGACGGGGGGAGTGAATGACCTTCTGGCCGATATGCTGCATTTGCAGGATACGTCTGTACTCGTTCCTACTCACCATGAGGAGCTCCGTAAATTGGTCGTTTATGTGCCTAAAGAAAATGCAAAGGAACTTCGAACGGCCCTCGGTAATGCGGGAGCCGGGCACATCGGAAACTATTCACATTGCAGCTTTTCGACTGAAGGAAAGGGAAGATTCCTCCCTGAGGAAGGCACGAACCCTCATACCGGGAAGCAAGGCTCCCTTGAGGAAGTAGCTGAAGAGAAAGTGGAGACGGTTTATCCTGTTTCTTTAGAGAAAAAGGTGTTGAAAGCCATGTTTACCCATCATCCTTATGAAGAAGTTGCCTATGATATCTATTCCCTTAAAAACGGATCACCCGCTTTAGGCTTAGGTAGAATCGGACATTTACAAAATGAGATGAGTCTTAAGGAATTTGCTTTAGTTGTGAAAGAAACATTTGGTATGGACGGAATCAGAGTCATCGGTGATGGGGACGCGAAAGTGAAGAAAGTAGCGATGCTTGGCGGAGATGGAAATAAGTTTATCGGAAAAGCGAAAAGACAGGGAGCGGATGTATTCGTTTCAGGAGATATTTATTACCATACCGCCCACGATGCCATGATGATGGGGCTGAATGTAGTTGATGCAGGTCATCACATCGAAAAGGTCATGAAGGATGGAGTGGCCAGTCATTTAGCGAAAAAATCCTCTGAAAAAGGATATATCGTCAATATATTCGCGTCAAAAGCTGAAACCAATCCATTTACGTATATGTAAAGATGAAAGGCCCCTTAGAAATCCTAAGGGGCCTTTCGCTTTATTTTGTTCCCAATTTCGCTTTTCGTACTTTAGGGAGAATTTTATTTAATGGAACATTTCGCTCTCTTGTCCAAGTGGATTCATCATTTGGATCAAATACTTCAAGGAATTTAATGACTTCTTTTACGATTGGAGTAGGAGTGGATGCCCCGGCTGTTACAGCAACGATGCCCGCATCTTTAATCCATTCGATATCCAATTCACTAATGTCGGAAATCCGATGTGCAGGAGTACCTGCGATATCCTTTGATACCTGAGCAAGGCGGTTGGAGTTATTACTCTTAGGATCTCCAACAACGATAAGGACATCTGCATCTCCAGCTTGTTCAGCGACTGCTTCTTGTCGAACCTGGGTAGCCAGGCAGATTTCTTTATGCAGTTCAACGTGAGGATACATTTCCTTCACTTTATCCATCGTATCCAATACATCCCATTGACTCATCGTCGTTTGATTGGTCACAATGATTTTTTCGTTTTCGATTGAAAGCTTCTCTACATCTTCTGCTGTTTCCACGAGATGCACGATCTCAGGTGCAACCCCGACAGCTCCTTCAGGTTCTGGATGTCCTTTTTTACCGATATAGATCACGTCGTAACCTTCGGCTTCTTTAGCGCGAATCAAATCATGTGTTTTCGTTACATCGGGACACGTTGCGTCCAGTGTGACAAGTCCTTTTTGTTTGGCTATTTCTTTCACTTCGGGAGAGACTCCATGAGCGGTGAAGATAACCGTTCCTTCATTGACTTGCTCGATGATTTCTTTTCTGTTGCTGCCATCCAGGGTAATGATCCCGTCTTCTTCGAATGCGTCAGTCACATGCTTGTTGTGAACAATCATGCCTAAAATATAAATTGGACGAGGAAGCGATTTGTCTAACGCGGCGTTTCTTGCAATGACCATTGCGTCTACTACACCGTAACAATAGCCTCTCGGAGTAATCTTAATAATTTCCATCTATGAATATCCTCCTACATGAGAAAAGGTTTTATCTTCATTATAAAGGAGAACAGTCTTCCTGACAAAGAGAACGATAATAATGTGCACCTTTCCCTCTCAAAATGCCTTTGATTTGGCGTTAAATAGAAAAATCCCTAAACAGGTGATTCAGTACCTTTAGGGATCACGTTCTTAAATATACAATTTGGGTTTTGATCCTGATTTAAACTTTGATGGTGTCTGGTTATCTTCAAGATCTTCACTATCCTCTGAAATTTCTACGGGTTGTTTCTTCTTCTTTTTTTTCTTAACGGTGGATTCGACTTCTGGGATGTCGATATCCTCATTTTTGTCTTCATTATTTCCACCATCGGATACATCTTCTGCAGACATATCTTTGAATCCTCGATATAACTTCCATAGTGCAGGGATATTTTTCACCATAGGACCATATTGTTGGAACATCGGACCCAGCTGTTGAGCGGTCTGGAGCATTTGCTGTGTATTGGATAAAAATGAATTCACATTGCCTGGGTTTAAGAGGCTTTGTAGGATTCCGCCAGCTGCCTGTGGAGATCGGTCAAAGCCTGTTGTGTTGGCAGAAGAATCTCCTCTGGAAAATTGTTGTAATAATCCTCCGCCGGAATTCTGATGATCACCCTTTTTAAGAAGCTTAGATAATAGACCACCTTTTCCTGGCCCTCGGCTTCTTCCCCTCTGATTGAATCCCATATTGAGGCCCTGATTTTGACGTTGTCCTCCAAATTGAAACGGAGGTGGCTGCGTCTGCCCCATTCCAAATCTATTTCTTCCAGGCTGCTGCATTCCGAACCCATTGACTCCCCGCTGCTGTCTCATTCCGAAAGGATTTCGCAAATCCTGGCCCTGATTCCTCATTCTTCTAGGCGGCATAATGACAGCCTCCTTTCATTCGAATAAATTCCTCGTCAGTATAGAGTATGCAATAGGTGAAAAAAGGGTATTGATACACTATCATCTCAAATTAAAATAAGTATGAACTAGATGTTTTGCCAAAAAAATATTATAATGGTTAGATGTTCTTTAAATATGACGCTTGCTAACGTTAAGATAAAATCACTCGCGATGATAAAGTGATCCGTAAAATATATATCTATGGTGATGATGTGTTCGACTTGGCATTCATCCCGATAATAGCGTAAATAAAAGGATATTTTGAAAAAAGGAGATGTAAAGAATGAAAAATAATTTATTTCTACAATTTGGATTCCAGTCCTTCATTAATGAAGCAGTAGAAGAACTGGGTTTCTACGAACCAACAGAAATTCAAAAGAAAATGATCCCCCTGATATTAAAAGGGCAAAGTGCGATTGGTCAATCTCAGACAGGAACGGGAAAAACACATTCATATCTATTGCCGATCATTGAGAAGGTGACTGCAGATTCTGAACAGGTACAAGCAGTGATCACTGCTCCAACCCGAGAACTGGCACAACAGATTTATCAAGAAGTATTGAAGATCACGAAAGATAGCAACATTGTTTCCCGTTGCTTTATTGGTGGAACGGACAAGCAGAGAACGATTGAGAAATTAAAAACCCAGCCTCATATTGTGGTTGGTACTCCGGGCCGAATCAATGATTTAGTGAAAGATCAAGCCTTATTTGTTCATACTGCCAGTATATTGGTGATTGATGAAGCGGATCTGATGCTTGATATGGGATTCATTGAAGATGTGGATCAGATTGCCGCTAAGATGCCTGAAAAATTACAAATGCTTGTATTCTCTGCGACGATTCCAGAGAAACTGAAACCATTCTTGAAAAAGTATATGGAAAATCCACAATATGCACATGTCGAGCCCGAGCAGCTATCGGCAAAGAATATCCAACATGTGATCGTCCCTCTTAAGAGTCGCGATAAAATTAACCTATTATACAATATTTTAGTGGAAATTAATCCATATTTAGGTATCGTTTTCACTAATACAAAACAAAAAGCAGATGAAGTGGCAGATGCTTTGATCGCTAAAGGATTAAAGGTTGGAAGGATTCACGGAGACCTTTCTCCACGTGAGCGTAAGAAAATGATGAAGCAAACGAGGAACCTGGATTATCAGTACATCGTAGCGACTGATTTAGCAGCAAGAGGGATCGACATTGAAGGTGTAAGTCATATCATTAACTTTGAACTGCCACAAGATCTTGATTTCTATGTTCACCGTTCCGGCCGTACAGCGCGTGCAGGTAATACAGGGATTGCCTATACCATTTATACACCTTCGGATGAAGATGCATTGAATCGTCTGGAGAAGCTCGGAATCAGCTTTGCTCATCAAGATATTAAGAAAGGGGAATGGTCTGAGCTACCACCCCTGAACAAACGTAAGAACCGTCAAAAAACGAATGTTGATGAGATTGATGAAAAAGCGAAATCAATGGTTCGAAAACCGAAAACAGTCAAGCCGGGCTATAAAAAGAAAATGAAATACAAAATGGATCAAATCAAGAAACGTGAGAGAAGAAAGAAAAACAGAAGCAAATAAGTGTTTTAACGTGATTCATTTGTACACATTCGATACAATATAGAGAGATTTTCTTAGGAGTTGAGAAGAATGGTTAAGATTGGATCCCATGTTTCAATGAGTGGTAAAAAAATGCTATTAGCCTCCAGTGAAGAAGCCGTTTCTTATGGAGCGAATACTTTTATGATTTATACAGGTGCCCCTCAAAATACGAGAAGAAAAAAAATCGAAGACTTAAATATTGAAGCGGGAATCGCTCACATGAAAGAAAATGGGATAGAGGACATCGTTGTTCATGCTCCCTATATCATCAACATAGGAAATACGACGAACCCTGCTACATTTGAATTAGGTGTCAATTTCCTCCGTTCTGAAATCGAGCGCACAGAAGCTCTGGGAGCGGGGCAGATTGTGCTTCACCCCGGTGCTCACGTAGGTGCAGGAGCAGATAAGGGAATCGATAAGATCATAGAAGGTCTGAATGAAGTGTTAACAAAAGACCATAAAGTGCAAATTGCTTTGGAAACAATGGCAGGGAAGGGTTCTGAATGTGGAAGATCGTTTGAGGAATTAGCTCAAATCATCAATGGAGTAGAACTGAATGACCGCCTTTCTGTTTGCTTCGATACTTGTCACACCCATGATGCAGGATATAATATTGTGGAAGATTTCGATGGAGTCTTGGAAGAATTCGATAAGATTGTCGGGATTGATCGCTTAAAGGTTCTGCACATTAATGATAGTAAGAATGAACGTGGAGCCAGTAAAGATCGCCATGAAAATCTAGGATTCGGACATATTGGATTTAAAGCACTGAACTATATCGTTCATCATCCACAGCTGAAAGAAATACCTAAGATTCTGGAAACACCGTATGTAGGAGAAGATAAAAAAAATAAAAAACCTCCTTACAAGTTCGAAATTGATATGCTTCGTAATCAAACATTCGAAGAAGATGTATTAACGAAGATACTGAATCAATAAAAAGGCAATAGAGGAGGTCATCTCTCATCAATAGGGACGCCTCCTCTTCTTTTACTATCTGATGAGCTGCAAAAAGAGTTGGTTGATCTCCTTCGCCTTAGTGGGACCTATGATCCTGGCCAAGTCCTTCACCAATTTACTGCGTTTCTTGTCATCAAAAATATTGATGTTCTTTCCTTTAACACTTGCGACGATGCTTGTTGCCTCTTGGGACGTCAATGAAATGTTATATTGTTTGGCGTACTTTAATAATTCTTCATTTGTAATGTTGTTGATTTTGTGATTAATCACATTTTGTAATAGCTTCATGTTTATCACTCCTCAACAGATACATATGTAACTCCTGATCAGAAAGTGACATTTTTATAAGAAAATAAAGTGAAAGGAAAGGAATTGACGATGACCGATGACCCAAAGAGTACATAAAAAAGAAAGTCCCCTTCATTTTATTTACCGATTGATTTTTATTACGATTGGAGCAGCCTTGGCTGCTATATCCATTGAGTTATTCCTTGTTCCAAATAATATCATCGATGGTGGGATTATTGGTGTTTCGCTGATATTGGATTATTTAGTTTCAGACACCATTCCATTTGTAAGCTTTGCAACCCTGCTCGTTTTCCTCAATCTCCCTTTCATGTATTACGGGTATAAACATATCGGGAAAACCTTTGTCGTTTCATCTCTGTTTGCCATTATCGCACTGGCAGGTATCGAAAGCCTTTTACACCATATTGACCCGTTTGTAACAGAGAAAGTGTTAGCCACTGTTTTCGGTGGATTGACCCTTGGAGTGGGGGTTGGCCTTGTGATACGTCATGGTGGATCTCTGGATGGAACTGAAATCCTTGGTATCCTTTTAACGAAGAAGCTTCCGTTTTCAGTGGGGGAGTTTGTTATGTTCATCAATATTTTCATTTTCGCCTGGGCAGCATTTGTCTTCGGACTAGAAGAAGCGATGTATTCCGTTATGACCTACTATATTGCCTTTAAGACGATTGATACGGTGATTCAGGGAATGGATGAAACGAAGGCCGTTATCATTGTTTCTGACCATTACCTGGATGTATCCGACGCAATATTAAAGAGACTGGGCAGGGGAACAACGATGTTAAAGGGTCGTGGAGGATACACAGATAATGATAAAGAGGTCATTTATGTCGTGGTCACCAGACTTGAAGTAACAAAGTTGAAATCCATCGTTTCCGATGTAGATCCCAATGCCTTCATAACGATTATGAGTACACAGGAAACAAAGGGTGCACGATTTAAGTCTGCCATACATTAATGCAGCATTGGAGTAAAGGACTGCTCACTCAAATTGAGCAGTCCTTTTAATTTGGTATCAAGGCATGAACATTTACAATTGTGCACCCATCATGTATACTACCCTATGTACTTTTAAATCGTAATGATTCTTATAAAGAGAGATGATAAAAATGGATACTACAAATCCTATCATTAAAATAGAAGATGTAAATTTCAGGTATGAGCGGGAAAGAGTGCTCGAAGATATTAACCTAACCATTCCCAGAGGGGCATTCCTTGGAATCGTCGGACCTAATGGTTCAGGTAAATCGACCTTACTAAAGCTTGTTCTGGGCCTGTTACGAGTGAAACAAGGGAATATTGAGTTATTTGGAGTCCCCCAGCAAAAGTTCAAACAATGGGACCGCATAGGATTTGTATCCCAGAAGGCCAATAGCTTCAATACAGGTTTTCCAGCCACGGTTTATGAGGTGGTGGCGAGCGGATTAGCGAAAAAAGCAGGTTTGTTCAAGAGGATTTCATCTAAATACAAACAAGATGTGTATGGAGCCATTGAATCGGTTGGGATGAGTCCATTCGCTAAACGTAATATTGGGGAATTATCAGGAGGACAACAGCAAAGGGTGTTCATTGCCCGGGCGCTCGTAAGCCAGCCTGATATATTGATTCTTGATGAACCGACAGTGGGAGTGGACAGTCAAAACGTCCAAAACTTCTATGATATGTTAGAAACGTTAAATAAAGATTTAGGTATTACACTCGTTCTTGTCACTCATGACATAGGATCGATTTCGAATAAAGTGACCCATGTCGCTTGTCTAAATAAACATTTACATTTCCATGGCAAAACAGAAGAGTTTGAAAAGCTAAAAGAAAATCAGCTTTCCTCTTTTTATGGTCATGATGTACATTTTTTAAATCATGAGCATGAACATCATCATTCATGATCGATTGGAGGGAAGACAATGCTTCAAGCTATTTTTCAATATGAATTTTTACAAAATGCATTTCTTACGGGGATCCTCATTGGAATCATCGCCCCCTTATTAGGAGCATTCATCGTCGTAAGGAGGCTATCTTTAATTGCGGATGCCTTGAGTCACGTCACTCTGTCAGGTATTGCAGCGAGCCTGTATTTAAGTAAAACGATACCTGCTTTTTCGGGTTTGAATCCCCTGTATTTTGGAATGGTATTCTCAGTCATGGGCTCCTTGTTTATTGAACGTTTACGTATGTTATATAAGCATTATCAGGAGCTTGCGATTCCGATCATCCTATCTGGAGGAATCGGGATAGGGGTCATTTTCATTTCACTCGCAGACGGTTTTAATACAGATTTATTTAGTTATTTGTTTGGAAGTGTCAGCGCAGTCAGCAGAGGAGACTTGTATTTGATTGGAGGGATCAGCGTTCTTGTCATTGGCGTGATCTTTCTGCTATATAAAGAATTGTTTCTTCTATCCTTTGATGAAGATCATGCAAAGGCGTCAGGAATCCCAGCTAAGGCGATCCACTTTATCTTTATGGTCATGGTGGCACTTGTGATTGCCGCTTCTATGCGCATCGTAGGGATCCTGCTGGTTTCGTCTCTTATGACATTACCGGTTGCAGCAAGTATCAGGATTGCCAATGGATTTAAGCAAACGATCGGGTTTTCACTGTTATTTGGTGAAATTTCTGTTATTGTTGGATTAATCAGTGCCTTCTATTTGAATCTTGCACCAGGTGGTACGATTGTCATGACGGCGATTTTAATCCTTCTCATTACAATTGTGATTAAGAAAATAAGAACGTCGAGTCATTCTTCTAAAGTTGAGGTGTAGAAATTGAATGTAACGGAAGCAATGGACCTGTTAAAATCAAAAGGATATAAGCATACAGGAAAACGGGAGCAATTACTTGAACTGTTTTCCAGCTCTAATAAATATTTGACGGCCAGGGATGTTTTGGAAAATATGAAAGCTGATTATCCGGGGCTCAGTTTTGATACAATCTACCGTAATTTGAGCTTGTTTGTTGAACTTGAGATCTTGGAAGAGACTGAACTCTCAGGTGAAAGACATTTTCGGTTTACATGTGAAAGCCATCACCATCACCATCATTTCATTTGTATGGATTGTGGAAAAACGAAAGAAATTCATACATGTCCCATGGAAGCATTAAAAGAAAATTTAACGGATACAGGGTATGATATATCCGGTCATAAATTCGAAATATATGGTAAATGTCCTCAATGTCAGTAGAGAGATCCTTTTAGGGTCTCTTTTTCTTTAAAATGTTCATAGTTTAAGTGAAGGTAAAAGAGGGAAAAAATGCATTTATACGGAAGAAATTGAGAGGAGATGCAGCCATGGAACCAGTGCCTTTTACTCACTGCCCAACGAATAAAAAAAACTGTGTGAGCACAATTGATCTCACATCATATCATCGAATAGCACCACTTCCCATAAATGGAAGCGTAAAGGATACGAAGGCGAAAATCCACAGCACCCTGGGGAAGTTCGATCATGTAGAGATCAAGGAAGAGAAATCACATTATGTACAAGCGGTTTTTACTTCAAAGTGGTTGAAATTCAAGGATGACCTGGAACTTTATATTGATGAAAACACGAATCTTCTACATATTAAGTCAGGTTCCCGTTTTGGCTATTATGATTTCAAAGTGAACAGAAAGCGCGTGGAACGCTTTAAATCCTTATTTAATGTGTAATAGAAAAAGCCTCTTATGTCAGAGGCTTTTTCTACGATTGATTTTGAAGCCAGCCTTGAACCCAGGTGTTTGCTTCATGCCAGTCATTTACGCGAATGACTCCATCAGGGATCGGCTTTTGATTGTAAGGTGTGTTGAATAACAGAACAGGGATTGACAATTCTTCAGAAATCGATACGGCATTATCATGTTTATCTTCAAAGAAAATATCGACTTCATGTTTTTTCGCTGTTGAAATTTTATCATGGGAGCCAATTAATTCGATGTGATGGTACATTAAATCTTGTGAACTAAACCATTCTTTCGTTAATTGAATTAGGTCTGATCTTCTTGCGCTTATAAAATAAAGTTCATGTTTTTCTTTCCATTGATCCAATATTTTTTTTGCACCGGGAGCAAGGGGAGATTCTTTGTAGATGACAGGTTCTGCTTCCTTAAACCATTTTCCAAAGGTTTGAGGAGAAATATCCAGAACTTCTGTCAATTCGTATTGGGTGATGTCTTGTAAGGTTAAATTTAATTTAAAATATTCATTTATGTGAGGCAGTAAGGATTCAGGTGATGTAACTGTCCCATCAATATCGATTCCAAAACGTTTCATTCTTCATCATGCTCCTCTTTATAAAAACTCCTTCAAGTTTATCACATTTCTGACCAGTAGATAAACGACGTTTTCAAAAGGTTCTTTTCTTAAAGTCTGTTGCTGTCTTAAAGAAGAAAGTAGTAGTTGATTTCCGCTCCAGGTGCTCGCTTTCCGCGGGGCGTGAGTTGAGCCTCCTCGGGCTTTCGCCCTGCGGGGTCTCAACATTCCCGCTATTCCCGCAGGAGTCGAGCACCTTACACTCCAATCAACTATTTGAGCATGTATCCTTGAAAAATAAATAACATCAAAAATTAGCAAATAACCTCATTTATGGTGAGTAGTGATTGAAATTATTTTTAATAGAGGAGAATTATGTTCCATACGATGATTGACAGAGCTCAGGCAGACCATATGAAGAAACAATAAAATTTATGCAGAAAGAACCCTTTCAAAAGTTATGAATGCTTACAAAAATGAAAGTAAGCTAACAAAAATGACAAACATTAGCATAGTAAAAAAAGCGGAGTGACACACAATAAGAAGGCTCCCAAACACAGAAAGTGAGGGATTGCTGTATGAGTGATGAACGACGCGAATTAAACAGCGTTGATCGAAATCTACAAGATATCGACGTGTATTACGACAATCCGGAAACAGATGTGAGTAAAGAATACCGTGAAGAGACAGCAGCAGAAATTGCTGCTCCAATGAGTGTAAGCCGCGACTTTGAAGAGGATACCGCCGAAGATACGACAACATCAGGTCGTGTATTGGGTTACTCTGCACTTGCCCTATCCATTCTTTCCTTATTCATTCTCCCTGTAATCATGGGGGCTGCTGGGATTGTACTTGGATTTGTGGCAAGAAGAAGAGGAGCAGAAATGCTCGGTGCCTGGGCCATCGGAATTGGGGCCGTATCGATAATTATCGGATTATTTGTACTGCCGTTCTTTTAAAAATAACACTTTTTCTTGAAATTGGGAGCGTTTCAAGAAATGAAAAAAGAGGACTGATCAAAGGTCAGTCCTCTTTACATGCATTTAAACTTCTTGTTCTTCTTGTTCTTTCTTTTCTGCTTCTTGCTGTGCAAAATATTCTTCTGCGATTTTGTCGATTTCCTTCTTTAATTCCTCAACCATTGTCTCTTCAGGAACTTTACGGACGGTCTTTCCTTTTCGGAATAGTAGTCCTTCCCCACGAGCCCCGGCAATACCGATATCGGCTTCTCTGGCTTCGCCCGGTCCATTTACTGCACATCCAAGGACAGCCACTTTAATCGGTGCTTTAATGGTGGAGATGTACTCCTCCACTTCATTGGCGATTGAAATTAAGTCGATTTCGATACGGCCGCATGTCGGACACGAAATTAAGGTAGCAGCATTTGATGCTAATCCAAACGACTTTAAAAGTTCTCTGGCTACTTTAACTTCTTCCACTGGGTCAGCACTTAAGGAAATACGCAGTGTATTACCAATGCCAAGGCTAAGGATCGCACCAAGACCTGCTGCACTCTTCACCGTTCCAGCAAACAATGTGCCTGATTCAGTGATTCCGAGGTGAAGTGGGTAGTCAAAAGCTTTAGCTGCTTTCGTGTAGGCTTCGATGGCTAAATTCACATCAGATGCTTTCATGGACACGATAATGTCGTGAAAATCCAGGTCTTCCAGGATCTTGATGTGATGAAGGGCACTTTCTACCATACCATCAGCCGTTGGGTATCCGTACTTTTCAAGGATTTTTCTTTCCAAGCTTCCGGCATTTACCCCGATACGAATCGGAATCCCTTTTTCTTTCGCTGCTTTGACAACTGCCTCCACTTTTTCACGGCGACCGATATTCCCTGGATTGATTCGGATTTTATCGGCTCCGCCTTCAATGGCCTTTAAGGCTAGTTTATAGTCAAAATGTATATCGACAACAAGTGGAATGTTGATTTGCTTCTTAATATCAGCTATTGCGTCTGCTGCACGTTCATCTGGACAAGCTACGCGGACAACCTGACAACCTGCTTCTTCGAGACGGTGAATCTCTTTTACCGTTGCTTCAACATCATGTGTCTTTGTAGTGGTCATACTTTGGATAACAAGTTCATTGTTACCGCCAATAGTTAAATCTCCGACTTTGACCGGACGTGTTTTTGAACGATGTATAATTTCACTCAAGTGTAATTCGCTCCTTTAGAAAGGTTCTCAAAGTTTCATTATAAGTAATACGAAGCTATTGTAACAGTGTTTTGTGTGAAATGACAAGAAATAGGTGTTTTTTGAATGCTTGGATTATTGATAATTCGGGATCTTATAGGTTTTCCCGATTTGGATCTTTGCAGGCGGCACATCATTTAATTCTTCGAAATCGGTAATCACACGTTCAATGGAAACAGGCATAGAACCATCAAGAAGGTCTTCTACTAGACTTAAGACTGTGTCACCGGGCTTGACTTCCATTTCAACATACGAAATGGAAGAGGGATCTTCTTCAGAAGGAGATTCCAGAGGAGCGGGGGAAGACGTTTGATTCACTTGTGGCTGGGCAGTTGCAACTGTGGCTTCATTATAGAGGAGCCTTAAGGTTCCCTTATTTAAATCATAATAAACGCTATAAAGAAGAATGATAATACCAAAGAATATAGCCATTCGTTTCATACATACCTTCCTCCCATATTGTTAGAGTGAATCGAATAATGAAGGGGTGACGCGTCATGACAAATAAGGTTCTCCAACTGGTAATCGGGCTACTTCCCATATTAATGGTACTTGGTAATTCCATGCTTATTCCCATTCTTCCAAGTATTGAAGCGGATTTACATTTAAACAGCAGCTGGTCTGGTTTTATCCTAAGTTCATTCACCATCCCTGCTACACTGGTGATTCCTTTCGTTGGAATGTTGTCTGATCGTTATGGAAGAAAACGATTAATCATCGTTTCATTATGGATAATGATTCTGGGAAGTGTGCTTTGTGTTGTAAGCGGAGAAGTAAATGGAAACGTCAGGCTTTTCATGATTGGCCGAGGATTACAAGGTGTGGGGGCGGCTGGGACTACACCTCTGGCCATGGCATTGATCGGTGACATCTTCCAGGGGCAGGAACGCTCGAGGATGTTAGGCTCGTTAGAAGTGTTTAATGGGATAGGAAAGGTAGTCGCACCCATCACCGGAGCCACACTGGCTATCCTTGTCCATTGGAATCATTCATTTTGGGTATTTCCTTTATTGTGCGTAGTGATATTAATCGGACTTAGGGAAACGATTGAAACGAGGCACCATAACCCAAATAAAAAAGCCCATTACTCCATCTTTATAACAAAATGGCGCCTGTTATTCCCTCTTTATACAATGGGAGGAATAGGCTTATTTTTATTATTCGGCATTCTCTTCTTTCTTTCCTACCATATTGAAAATACTTTTCATATTGATGGTTTTTTTAAAGGGTTTACGTTCATCTTTCCTCTTGGTGCGATGACCATTAGCTCTTACTGGTGTGGGGGGAGGCTAAAGACGGATGAGGAACTGGGATGGACGTATATGAAATGTGGACTATTAATGATGTCAGTCCCATTAGGCTTTCTGATCTTTTTTTCATCATTGGGGTTTTTAATGTTCTTTATTACGGTAAGCTTTGGTGGATTAGGCTTGATGCTGCCTGTCATTAATGCCTTTATTACGGGGAGTGTATCGGAACACGAAAGGGGACTTATTGTCAGTATTTATGGAGCTGTGAGGTTCGGTGGGGTTGCACTCGGACCCATTGCTTACAGTCTTTGGAAAGACAATATGGTGGAGATGTATTCGATCACCTTCGCTTTTTCACTAATCAACTTATTGTTATTTATGTTTCTCGCCAAGCGCAGAAAAGGGGTCTATAGTCCTGAAATTCAATAAACCTTTACGACACCTTTACAGTTCCTTCATCTTTCTTTGAGAAAATGAAAGATGGAATGATTAGGGAAGGGTGTATAATTTTGTCGAAAATAATAAACTTCTTAAGGAAATGGCCACAACAGATAAAAATGGTTCCAAATGAGAAAAGGGTACTTCCGTTTTTCAAGATCTTAACCTTAAAGAAACGATTATTCATAGTCATTTTTCTGCTGGTTACCATTACTGGCTCAACAATTGGATGTATATCTTATTTAAAGTCCAAACAGGCTACCATTCATCTGATGGAACAGCGCTTGGATCGTGAAGTGACCTCGATGAGTGAAATTGCACAAAGCTTGATGCTCATTTATATCGGTGAACAGGAACAGTTTGAGAAAAAGCTGAATGATGTAATCAAAAAACAGGATACGGCATTGACCCAGGATAATATAGAAGCACAATTCTATTTTATTAAAGATTCTAAAGCTGTACCCTCTTCAGTTAGTAAAGGTTCTGAATTACAATTTGGGAAACCTCTTATAGATGAAATCGAAGAACTTGAAAAAGGGACCATCGAAACAACCATCAAAGGGGAAACCTATACGGTGGCTTTCCATTCAATTCAAGAGTTGCAAGGAGAGTATGTGATCGTTGTCCCTCAGGAAGAGTATATGCAAGACATTCGGTCAATGGCTGCCTATACACTGGGTATGATTGGGCTTAGCGCTGGGATTGCCTTTATCATTGTCTTGTTATTTGTGAACCGGTTGACTCCCCCGATCGCTCAATTGCGCGAATCGATGAAGAAAATAAGAGATGGTGATCTGGCTGCCAACATCCCAGTCGAAACGACGATGCCGGAAATCGTTTCCCTTCAGAAAAGTTTTGATTCGATGGTAGTGAAAATGAAAGACTTAATACATAATATTCATCAAACAACAGACAGTTTAGCTTCTACAGGGATGCAGCTTCAATCCTCTTCATCTGAACTATTGAAAGAAAATGAGTATATGGTAGAAACGGTACGAATGGTGAAAGCGGGAGCAGAAGAAACGGCAGGTACTTCCGAAGTAAGTGTCAACCACTTCCTAGAAATGAATGTGACTGTAAAATCCATATTTGTGAAAATGAATACCGTCTTTGAAAAAACAAAGGATATGAATGAATCTGCGGGTGAAGGGGAGTACAAAGTTGATAAAATGGTTGGGGGGTTGAACAGGGTATCCGGGGACTTCAAGCAAATGAATAAGATCATTCAAGAAGTCCATGAACAATCATCCTCCATCGTCACCGTGATTTCATTGATTCATCAAATTGCCGAACAAACGAAACTCCTTGCCCTCAATGCCACGATTGAAGCCGCAAGGGCGGGTGAATCCGGTCGTGGGTTTGCGGTGGTGGCAAATGAAGTCAAGAAGCTTGCGGAGCAATCATCAGATGCTACTAAGAATATTAGTGAAACCATTCTTACGATGGAGTCAATCACATTAAATGCTACAAGGCAATTCGATCAATTTTTCAAAGAATTTCAGTACTACGTATCAGAAGCTACTGAAACACGGGAATCGTTTGATTTGTTGAAAAATGAAATAGATGGTGTCAGCATGGATCTGCAAAATATGAAAGAAGATTTGAACTATCTAAAAATATCTCTCCCTAAGGTGGAAGCTTCGACTGAGGCGTTTTCTTCCGTTTCACAAGAAACGTTAACAGGAACTGAGCAGATGCTTGCTGCCTTTGAAGAGCAGCACGAAAAGGTTAGAAATACCCATGAAGTAGGAGAAAAGCTATTGAGTGCATCCAACCAACTAAAGGAATTAAGCAGGCAATTCAAGTTATAAGGATGGACCTGAATGTTTCCTATAAAAATGATATAAAAGGAAAATCCCTGTCTCCGGGTGAGACAGGGATTCTTATTATGGCCGGATTCTCTTTTGCGGAATCTCTTTCACGACTAAATACAGAATGACAGTGATCACAAACCAATCCAGAATCGGGGCGGCAGGAATAAAGGTTTGCAGCAATTCCATTAGGGTAAAAAACAATGTAGAAACCGTTGCGGAATAGGCGGTGATTCGAAAGCTTTGACGGTAGTTTACATTTCGTTTAAGAACATTTGCGAACGTAACACCGATTATTGCGAATATCGTCACCTTCAAGAACATCATTCCTGAAGTGAATAAGTAGAGAAAAAATAAGGCTACGGGAAGGAGAATCCATTTCATCCCTATTAAGGAATCTAATAAATCAATTAAGCCATCTTTAGTAAGGGCTGTACTTCCAAACAAAGAATAGGAAGAAGATTGAACGTTTCCTTGGTTAATGACAACGAAACTCTTTTCCAAAAATGCAATCGTATTTTCATTTTCATCAAGGTTTTTTTCTTGGAGGTCACCCGTACTATCAAAGATAATGGTCATACTGTCTTTATCGATTGTAATCGGCTCTGTCTCACTGGATGACAACGAACCATTCTCTATTGAAAAGGATGGAAACTCAGCTTCTACTGATTCTCTGACATTCTCGATGGCACTGGTAGCAAATGATATAAATTGAATAGCTACGGGTAATATAGAAATAAGTGCCAGCAGGAAGACATAACGGATCGTCTTGCCAATTCCCTGAAAGCGGAATGTTGCAATGTCTTTTGGGGAATAGATACTTTTATACAATTGTTGAAATACATTCATCTTTATTTTTTCTCCTTTCATGCATACCCTATCTATTTTATGCCTGTCTTTCTTCTTCAGCAAGTTTCGAACATGTGAACAATTTGTAATAATTATATTTTGTAATGTAATTGTAATAAATGACGAGTTTTATTAACCTATTGTAAATTTGCAGTAAAAAGTATTTACCTTTGCTCTATAATATATTAAAAATGATATGGGGTTTTTGTTGTTTAATGTCGAAAATTTATGTAGGGGTTGAAAAAATGGAATTAAATTGGCAAGAGATGTTGTTTCAGTTCTTTGGAGGATTAGGGATTTTCCTCTTCGGGATAAAGTATATGGGGGACGGACTTCAAAAGTCTGCCGGTGAACGCCTGAAAGAAATTCTTGATAAGTTCACGACCAATCCATTCATGGGCGTATTGGCAGGTATTTTTGTAACCGTCTTAATACAGTCCAGTAGTGGTACGACGGTTATCGTAGTCGGATTAGTAAGTGCGGGCTTCATGACACTTAGACAAGCGATCGGTGTCATCATGGGTGCTAATATCGGTACCACGGTTACAGCGTTTATCATCGGGATCGATATTGGTGAATACGCCTTACCAATTATAGCAGTAGGAACAATTATGTTATTCTTCTTTAAGAATAAAAAAGTACACAATCTTGGTCAGATGATTTTTGGTTTCGGTGCATTATTCTATGGATTGGAATTAATGGGTGGAGGAATGAAGCCTCTGCGTTCACTTGAAGCCTTTCATGACCTAACTGTAAGTATGAGTACAAACCCCATTCTTGGAGTAGTGATTGGAACTCTATTTACTGTAATCGTGCAAAGTTCATCTGCAACCATCGGTATCCTACAAGAGCTATACAGTTCAGATTTAGTGGATATCCAGGCAGCACTTCCTATTTTATTCGGGGATAATATCGGAACGACCATTACGGCAGTTCTGGCAGCTTTGGGTGCTTCAGTCGCTGCAAGACGTGCTGCAGCAGTCCATGTACTCTTTAATCTGATTGGCTCTACAATCTTTTTGATCATTTTGCCATTTTTCACTAAGTTTGTTCTGTTTTTACAATCTTCATTCAACCTGAATGAACCGATGACTATCGCTTTTGCTCACGGCTCATTTAATATAACGAATACAATTATTCAGTTCCCGTTCATCGCCCTATTAGCGGTGATCGTTACGAAATTGATCCCAGGGCAGGATTCACTTGTTGATTATAACTCTAAACATCTAGATCCAATGTTTATAGAACAATCACCTTCTATCGCGTTAGGACAAGCGAAGGAAGAAGTACTTCGCATGGGTAAATTCGCTGTAAAGGGATTGGAAGAAACAAATGAGTTCCTGAAGTCAAAGAGCTCTAAAAATTCAGAGGCAGCCTATCAAATTGAAGGGGCCATTAACAATCTTGATAAGAAAATCACGAATTACCTGGTTGATTTATCTTCTGCTTCATTATCTGAAAATGAGTCCGAGCGCCATTCAATCTTAATGGATACCGTACGTGATATCGAACGTGTAGGTGATCATTTTGAGAATATCGTTGAACTGATTGAATATCAACAAACCAACAAGGTTAAAATTACGGATGATGCAATGAACGACCTTGAAATAATGTTTAGTCTAACAATTGAAACAGTGGAAAAAGCGTTAAAATCTTTAGACTTAAACGATACTGACATTGCAAGAGAAGTAGCTGAAAAAGAAGATCAGATCGATAAAATGGAGAGAAAGCTTCGTAAACAACATATTCTGCGTATGAACGAAGGGAAATGTTCTGGACAAGCAGGTATCGTGTTTGTCGACATCGTCAGTAACTTAGAACGTATCGGTGATCATGCAGTCAATATTGCAGAAGCAGTATTGGGTGTAGAATAATACAAATGCTGACCCATTTGATATTTGTCAAATGGGTCAGTTTTTTTTATACTTTATGGGAGGTGTTAAAAGATGGAAATGATTTATTGGAGTATTATTATCGTACTGATGATTTTATCCTTTGTCGGATTGATTTACCCGATATTGCCCAGCGTCGTCTTTCTGATAGGAAGCTTCATTTTGTACGGAGTGTTTTTCAGCTTCGAACCGTTTAGCTGGTTATTCTGGACAGTACAGGTTCTATTCGTGATCCTTCTATTCGGTGCTGATTATATGGCGAATCTTATAGGTGTCAAAAAATTTGGAGGGACGAGAGCTGGAATCTGGGGGAGTACAATTGGCTTATTGATTGGCCCTTTTGTCATCCCCGTGATCGGGATCCTTATCGGCCCGTTTCTAGGTGCAATCATAGGTGAATGGGTAGTGCACAGGTCTGATCTTAAGACTGCCGTAAAGGTAGGCGTAGGTTCCGTCGTTGGATTCATCTCTAGTGTCGTGACAAAAGGAATCATCCAGATTGTCATGGCTATCTATTTCTTCGTTATCATTTGACCGGAAAGTATTTTCTTATGACTAGAGAAAAATATATAGGGGATTTTATACTTGTAAGAAAAAGTGAAGAAATGAAGGCAAAATATTTGAACAGATATAGTAGTTTTGGTAATCTTATACTGAAACGGCCTGAATTTATTGTTCAGGAAACTATACATAGGGAGGAATTTATAATGGCTTACGAATTACCGCAATTACCTTATGCATATGATGCTTTAGAGCCTCATATTGACAAGGACACAATGAACATTCACCACACGAAACACCATAACGCATATGTTACGAAAGTAAATGATGCACTTCAAGGTCACGATGATTTACTAAGCAAATCCATTGAAGATCTTGTTTCTAACTTAGACGCTGTTCCTGAAGGTGCTCGTACTGCAGTACGCAACAATGGTGGCGGCCACGCTAATCACTCTCTATTCTGGACAGTATTATCTCCGAATGGTGGAGGCGCTCCATCTGGAGAGCTGGCAGATGCCATCTCTTCCAAGTTCGGAAGCTTCGATTCATTTAAAGAAGAATTCGCTAACGCTGCTGCTACTCGCTTTGGCTCAGGTTGGGCTTGGCTAGTGGTAAACAACGGTGAATTAGAAGTAACAAGCACACCAAACCAGGATAGCCCTCTAATGGAAGGTAAAACTCCTGTTTTAGGTCTTGACGTTTGGGAACATGCTTACTACCTGAATTATCAAAACCGTCGCCCTGACTACATCGGTGCGTTCTGGAACGTTGTAAACTGGGATGAAGTAGCGAAACGTTATTTAGCTGCTAAATAATGTAATCGTACGAGGAGAGAGGTTCTTTCAAGAACCTCTCTTTTTTTTGTATAACTTCCCTCCCTTTTTCACAAGATAGGGGTACGTTAAAGGGGAGTTTTTCAAATGAGTAGCTATAAAAAGTTATTAGGCGATATTGATTTAACGAAAGATCTGACTCTGCTGTTATTGATTGGCGGATTATATTCATTGAGTATTGCGCTCTCAAACACATTTGTAAACATCTACTTGTGGAAGCAATCGGGTGAATTCATTGACTTAGGCATCTATAATTTAACCGTGGTGATCTTTCAGCCGATAACTTTTATATTAGCAGGAAGATTGGCAAAGAAGGTAGACCGGGTGATTGTGTTACGCTTCGGGGTTATTTTTTTGGCGCTATTTTACATATCTGTTCTCGCCTTCGGAGAGTCTGCCGAAAACTTTTTGGTTGTATTGGGGGCGTTGCTCGGGATCGGTTATGGCTTCTATTGGTTAGCAT
This sequence comes from Rossellomorea sp. GCM10028870, assembly GCF_042666755.1. Taxonomy (NCBI): domain Bacteria; kingdom Bacillati; phylum Bacillota; class Bacilli; order Caryophanales; family Bacillaceae; genus Rossellomorea; species Rossellomorea sp. GCM10028870. The sequence continues at coordinate 421,625 of NZ_JBHTGN010000001.1, forward strand.
TTAATGTGCTTACCTTTGAAATCACCGAACCTGAAACGAGAGATTTTTTTAACGGCTTTCTTGGTACGTTAACGTCAGCTGGAGGAATGATTGGACCGATTCTCGCAGGTTTTATCATTTCCAGGTTTACGTCATTTAAAGGATATACCATTGTGTTCGGTTTATCTCTTTTGCTTTTTTCGATTGCTGTCCTTATGAGCTTCTTTCTTAAAAGGCGACCTGCCTCCGGAAGATATCTATTCCTCAGAATTCTGGAAGAAAGGAAAAACAATGATAATTGGCGGCACATTACGAACGCTCACTTTTTTCAGGGATTGAGAGAAGGGACGTTTATCTTTATTATTTCTGTATTTGTTTTCATCAGTACGGGAAGTGAGTTTGCCATAGGTACGTTTGGTCTCATCAACTCGGGAATCGCATTCGTAGGGTATTATATTGCCTCTAGAGTGATTAAGAAAAAATTTCGGAAACGAGCGATTCTGATAGGGGGTATCCTCCTCTACTTAGCCATTTTCTTAATCGTATTTGATGTATCGTACACGAAATTATTATTGTACGCAGGCGTCATTGCCATTGCTTACCCCATCCTCCTGGTTCCTTATATTTCAATGACGTATGATGTAATCGGAACGGGATGGAACGCCGCTGAAATGAGAATTGAGTATATTGTAGTAAGGGAGATTTTCTTGAATTTAGGAAGAATTGTGTCAGTCTTGGCGTTCATCATTGCCGTCACATTTTTCAATCAGGAAGAGAGTATCCCCATCCTCCTACTAATGCTTGGGGCGGGTCATACCCTCATTTATTTCTTTGTACGAAAAGTCGACCTGCCCATATAGGATATTAAAGCAAAGAGAGGGAAAGATTTCCTCTCTTTGCTTATGGCTAGATTATCCTTGTGATTTTCTATAAAATAAGATGGGATGGTAACGAAATAAAGAAATTTTTACATAGAGGAAGGGTTGGAACGATTGAAAAGAAATAAGAGAAAAAGGAAGACGCATGTTCCCGTTCGGATGAATCTGCTGTTTTTTGCCGTGTTCTTATTATTTTCTCTTCTTGTTCTTAGACTGGGACTCGTTCAAATCGTGAACGGAGAAAGCTACAAGAAAGAAGTAGAAAGAACAGAGGATGTTGTCGTCAATACAGGCGTGCCACGGGGGAAAATGTACGATCGATATGGGAATGTGATTGTCGATAATGTTCCTTTAAATGCAATCACTTATACACGGGCAAACAATACCAAGGTCGATGAAATGATGGAAGTTGCATCCAAGCTTTCTGAGTACATTGAAAAAGATACGAAAGAAGTTACAGAAAGAGACAAGAAAGATTATTGGATATTGAATAATAAAGAAAAAGCAGACGCAAAGGTTTCAGACAAAGAAATTAAGAAGCTCCAAGACAATGAAGAACTCTCTGAAGATGATGTGAATGCGAAAGTATACCAAATGAGATTAGACCGAATCACCGAAAAAGAGCTGGCGACATTGACTGAAAAAGACTTAGAGATCATTGCGATTTATCGTGAGTTCTCCAGTGGTTATGCTCTAAATCCACAAATTGTGAAGAACGAAGGGGTCACACCGGAAGAATTCGCTGTCGTCAGTGAACATCTCAGTGAACTTCCAGGCGTCAATACGACAACAGACTGGAAGCGATCTTACGTATTTGACGATACGTTAAGAACCATTCTGGGAAACGTGTCATCTTCACGGGAAGGCTTACCTGAGAATCTAGTAGATTCTTATTTGGCGAAAGACTACAACCGGAATGATCGTGTAGGAAAAAGCTATGTAGAATTTGAATATGAAGATGTCCTGCAAGGGCAAAAGGAACAAATTAAAAACGTCACTAAAGGTGGAAGTGTCTTAGAGTCCGTACTCGTTCAAGAAGGTCAACGGGGAAAAGATATTGTTCTTACCATTGATATGGAGTTACAGCGTGAAGTTGAGAAGATTATTGAAGAAGAATTACGAAAACAGATAGTGAATCGTAGTGAGTCTCCAAACCTCGATCGGGCTTACGTAGTCATGATTGATCCCAATACGGGAGAAATATTAGCAATGGCTGGTAAGCAGTATGTAAAGAATTCAGAAACTGGTAAATACGAGATGAGGGATGCTGCGTTAGGAACCTTTACGTCCTCTTATGAAGTGGGGTCTGTGGTAAAGGGTGCTACCGTATTGACTGGTTATATGACCGGGAATTTAAAACCGGGAGAAGTGTTGATAGACGAACCATTAAAAATCAAAGGGACAAAGCCGAAATCTTCATGGTTCAATAAATACCAGCGAATCCCCATGTCTGACTTATTCGCACTGGAAAAGTCTTCTAATTCATACATGTGGAAGGTTGCCCTTAAAGTTGCAGGAGGTCAGTATGTTCCGAATGAGCCGATTGTGAATAATCCGGAAGCCTTTGACATTTTTCGGAACCACTTCGCCCAATTCGGATTGGGTGTGCCGACAGGAATCGACTTACCTGGTGAGTCTTCCGGACTTACAGGTACAGACACCACTCCTGGTTTCTTACTGGATTTAGCGATCGGGCAGTTTGATACGTATACAACGATGCAATTAGCTCAGTATATTTCAACCATTGCAAATGATGGTTATCGTGTGGAACCACACATCATGAAAGAAATAAGAGAGCCGACAAACGATCTGGATAGCCTGGGGCCAATCCTGTTTGAGAAAGAAACGAATGTGTTGAATCGAATTGATGCGACTCAAGCCCAAATCGAGCATGTTCAAAAAGGTTTCTACCGGGTGTACCACTATCCTGATGGAACGGCGTATGATCAATTTAAGAATGCACCGTATAATGCTGCAGGTAAATCAGGTACCGCTGAGACGTATGTAGATGGAGAGCTGAACTACAACACGACTCTCATCGGGTACGCCCCATTTGATAACCCGGAAGTGGCTTATGCCACAATGGTTCCTGCTTCTCATATTCAAGCAAGCGGAGTAGCCGATCCTTACGTCAATAAATACATCTCTAAACGAGTGATGGATAAGTACTTTGAACTGAAGAAGAAACGTGCAGAAGAAGTGAAGGACCCGACTTCTGTTAATAAGAAAGTAGAAAATGCCGAAGAGGCGGAAGAACAAATGCAAGAGGAAAGAGAACAGAATAACTGAGCAGACTTAAGCTGATTTCCACGAAATGACTTTCTGGAAATCAGCTTTTTTTGAATTCATCTAAGAATGTTAAACATAAGAAACATGGATGCTGATCTTAGGATTAAAAGGGACTGGATAAAAAGCAGGAACAATTATATAAAGAAATGCATAATTTATTAAAGCTTGTCTAACATTATATTCAATAAGGGTTTAGAGGGTTTTAAGCGGATGGGAAAGCTGATGAAATGAAGAAAAATGTCGAATTTACAAAACCTTTACAAACGGTTAAAACCTCATTAACACTCATCTATTAATCTATTACTCGTAGGACAAAACAACCAAGTTTCTTAGGGGGAATTTAGGAATGAAAAGCTTTAAGTATCTGGCAATGTCAGCAATGATCGGATCAGCTCTTGTATTAGGAGCATGTGGTGCTCAAGGTGGAGCAGAGAATGGTTCAGAAGAACAACTATCCGGCAGCGTAAAAATGGATGGTTCATCAACGGTAGCTCCGATCATGGAAGCTGTTAACGAAGAGTATGCAGCTACACAACCTGATGTAAAAGTATCAATCGGTGTATCCGGTTCTGGTGGTGGATTTGAAAAATTCATCGCAGGTGAAACTGATCTTTCAAACGCTTCCCGTCCAATAAAAGACGAAGAAAAGCAAAAGCTAGAAGAAGCTGGTATTGATTTCACTGAATTCGAAGTTGCTAAAGATGGTCTTACAATCGTTGTTAACAAAGAAAACGACTGGGCAGAAGATATGACAGTTGAAGATCTTCAAAAGCTTTGGCTAGAAGATGGAAAGACTAAGAAATGGTCTGACATCAATCCGGAATGGCCGGATGAAGAAGTGAAATTCTATTCTCCTGGTACTGACTCAGGCACATATGATTACTTCAATGAAGCAGTTTTAGAAGAAAAAGATATGGTTAAACAAAACATTCAGCTTTCTGAAGATGATAACGTTCTTGTACAAGGTGTAACAGGTGACAAAAACGCAATTGGATTCTTCGGATATGCTTACTACCTTGCAAATAAGGATCAACTTAAAGCAGTGAAAATTGATGGTGTCGAGCCGAATAACGAAACAATCGAGAGCGGGGAATATACTCCACTATCACGTCCATTGTTCGTATATGCTAAAAACGCTTCTGTTAAAGACAATGAAGCTGTATATGATTTCATGAAATTCACCCTTGATAACTCTGCTGAAATGGCAGAAGCGGTTGGCTATGTGAGTCTTCCGGAAGAGAAGATCAAGGAAGCTAAAGATGCCTTAGAGGGTCTTAAATAATCAAGTATCGTTGGTAAAGTCAAAAAAACAGATGAGAAGCGACTAATACTTGCTTCTCATCTTGTCATGTGGATGAAAGGGGTTTGCATTTTATGGCTTCAAATTCAAAAGAATCATCATATTCTGTTGCAGAGATGATTGCACAAAAAAGAGGAAAAGGCTTTAATCGATCATTCGAGAAGTCAATACCATGGATCTTATTTGGAATAGCAGGGGTGTCAGTATTAACCACGATCGGTATCGTATTTACGCTTATATTTGAAACATTTACGTTCTTTTCGAGAGTATCTGTATTTGATTTCATAACAGGAACGGAATGGTTTCCTTTTTCTATTCAAAATCCGAGCTATGGGATTCTTCCTTTGATCTCAGGTACACTGAAGATTACCGGGATTGCAGTAGTAGTGGCAGTACCTATAGGACTTGCTTCAGCCATTTATTTGAGTGAGTATGCAACGGATCGTTCAAGAAGATTCATCAAACCGATATTGGAAGTGTTAGCCGGGATTCCAACGATTGTATTTGGATTCTTTGCTCTAACATTTGTTACTCCTTTATTGAAGTCATTTATACCTTCGTTAAGTATATTTAATGCATTGAGTCCTGGAATTGTAGTTGGGATCATGATTATTCCCATGATTGCTTCTCTATCTGAAGACGCGATGTCGTCTGTTCCGAATTCCATTCGTGAAGGTGCACAGGCATTAGGGGCAACTAAGTTAGAAGTTGCACTAAAGGTTGTTTTACCAGCGGCCGTATCAGGGATCGTGGCATCCATTGTTCTTGCCATCTCCCGTGCAATTGGAGAGACCATGATTGTAACGGTTGCTGCTGGCGCTTCTCCGAATCTGTCTTGGAATGTTACTGACTCCATCCAAACGATGACGGCGTATATCGTTCAAGTAAGTACAGGAGATGCAGGGTATGGAACGACGATTTATTATAGTATTTATGCAGTAGGTTTCACTTTATTCTTATTCACGCTTGGTATGAACCTGCTTGCCCAATACATCTCTAAGCGATTCAGAGAGGAGTATTAATCATGAAGTATATCAATCATGAAAATGTCTTAAAAAAGATGTCTTCAAGGCTAATGGTGAATAGTGTCTTTAAAGGGCTTTTCTTCCTGGCAACATTATTTGGCTTGGTCGTGTTAAGTGTATTATTATATCGGGTATTCACTCAAGGAATTGGTTACTTGGATCTGCAGTTTTTACAAAGTGTGGGATCAAGGTTCCCTGAAAAAGCAGGAATCTATGCTGCTTTTATAGGAACGATTTGGCTGATGTGCGTAGTTGTTGTAGTTTCGTTCATAATAGCAGTGGGAACGGCCATTTATTTAGAAGAATATGCTAAACAAAACAAAGTCAATAAGTTTATCAAAGTAAATATATCAAACCTTGCAGGGGTTCCTTCTGTTGTGTTTGGTCTCTTAGGTTTAACGATTTTTGCCCGTGCCTTTGCACTTGGTCAAAGTGTTTTGGCAGCAGGGTTGACCATGAGTTTGTTAATATTGCCAGTTATCATTGTTGCCGCACAAGAAGCGATTCGTTCAGTACCAAGAGAGTTAAGGGACGCATCTTATGGTATGGGAGCTACAAAATGGCAGACCATTACTAGAGTCGTTTTACCAGCCGCAATACCGGGAATATTGACAGGGAGCATATTAGCGTTTTCCCGTGCAATCGGAGAAACTGCCCCACTTGTTGTTATCGGTGTACCAACGATCTTATTATTCACACCAGGTTCCGTCCTGGATACATTTACGGCACTTCCAATGCAAATCTATGATTGGACAAAACGTCCACAAGCAGATTTCCATGATGTGGCAGCTGCAGGAATTATCATCCTGTTAGGTTTACTGTTACTCATGAACTCGATCGCAGTGCTGATTCGTAATAAGTTTCAAAAGAGATATTAATTTCGCTTATTAATTTGGTTTTAATGGATGAAGGAGGCTTTCAAATATGGAAACAACAATGGTGAACAACAATAAAAGAGGTACGAGCAAAAGTTCAGTGGGAAAAGAGCCTGTATATCAAACAAAGCAGCTAAACTTATGGTATGGTACAAATCATGCGTTAAAAAATATTGATTTAGATATTATGGAAAATGAAGTGACGGCAATCATTGGTCCATCAGGCTGTGGTAAATCCACTTATATTAAAACACTGAATCGTATGATCGAGCTGATTCCAAGTGTAAAAACATCAGGTGATATCCTTTATCGTGAGCGTAATATTTTTGATCGTAATTACCGAGTTGAGGAATTAAGAACCAAGGTAGGAATGGTCTTCCAAAAACCTAATCCGTTCCCGAAGTCGATTTATGACAACATAGCATATGGTCCACGAATCCACGGAATTAAAAACAAAAAAGTTCTGGATGAAATTGTTGAAAAAAGCTTAAGGGGAGCAGCGATTTGGGATGAAGTGAAAGATCGTCTGAATCAAAATGCATATGGATTATCGGGTGGACAGCAGCAGCGTATTTGTATAGCAAGATGTCTTGCTATTGAGCCGGATGTCATTCTAATGGATGAACCTACTTCTGCTCTTGATCCGATTTCTACATTAAAGATTGAAGAACTTGTTCAAGAGTTGAAATCAGAATACAGTATTATTATTGTTACCCATAATATGCAACAGGCTGCACGTATTTCTGATCGCACAGCCTTCTTCCTGAACGGGGAAGTAGTTGAATTTGACAAAACCGATAAAATCTTCTCTACTCCATCTGATAAGCGTACAGAAGACTATATTTCTGGTCGTTTCGGATAATTCACATTCAAAGAAGGATAAATACCAATAGGTGTTTAATTCCTACTATTGAGAAGCTAAAGTGTTGAAATAGGAAGGGGCATAATCATGGCAGTAAGAGGACAATTTGATGCGAATTTAAAAGAACTTCAAACCAAACTAATGGACTTGGGGAATATTGCAAAGATTGCACTTGAAAGAAGTATTGTGGCTTTGGAAGAGAAGGATGTTGATACGGCACTTGCCATTATCGAAGGTGACCAAAAAGCCGATGATCTGGAAGAGGAAATCAATGATTTAGCCATTCTGACAATAGCTAAACAACAGCCGGTCGCAACAGATTTAAGAAGAATCATTGTAGCAATCAAAATCGCTTCAGACTTGGAAAGAATCGCAGATTTCGCTGTAAATGTAGCGAAATCAACGATTCGTATTGGGAATGAACCTCTGATCAAACCGATTCATCATATTAAGGAAATGCACGCATTAACATCTGAAATGATTCAGCTCACATTGGAGTCGTTTGTCGAGGAAGATGTGGCGAAAGCGAAGAGAATTGCTGATATGGATGATAAAGTTGATGACTTATATGGTGAAACGATTGTAGAGCTTCTGACACTCAATAAAGAAAAACCTGAATTCACGGCTCAGATTACTCAGCTCTCTTTCATTTGCAGATACCTTGAAAGAGCTGCGGATCATTCAACAAACATTGCAGAAGGTGTGTTCTATCTTGTGAAAGGTCGTCGTTACGACTTGAATGAATAGTCTTCAGATGAAAAAAGCTGCCCATAACCAGGGCAGCTTTTTTTATGATTGTTCGATTTCTTGAATGAAGTATGAATGAATCTTATATTATAGCTTCGAAATAATTTGCTGGACTTCAGATTTAGAAAGTGCAGATTGCTTTGCGATTTGTTCGACAGGTATTCCTTGTTGGTATAATGCAATGACTTGGTTTTTTACAACCTCGTGAATGGGTTTCCTGGCAGGGGTTGCCCTTTTGAAAGGGGCATCGCCATCCACCATCAGCTCTTCTTCCAGTACCCGTATTCTTTTCTTTAACTGATAATGTTCCTGAAGGAAATTAATTGATAATTCTTCCATATCTTTTTCAATATCTCGATACCTATCCCGTTGGAAAAACGAAATGACTAGTAATAGGATTGAGAAACTTACTAATCCGATGAATAGTAAATCCACTAAATCACCTCATGCAGTATTATTCTTCTTTAGTTATAGCATAGATAGTGGCTTATCTCTATAAGATGGAAGGATAAATTTGTGGATTTAACCAATATTTTGTCGAATTCCATTGGGCAATTATGAAAGAATCTTGTCGTTCTAAAAATGTAATCGCTTTATTATCATTTCAGCATAATAATTTGCAAAAAAAATGCATGATAAACCCCATTATCACCACGTTTAACAAGATACGACAAAATGCGTTTATTGTAGGTTTTTGAATAGGGTGTTACGATGAATTCATAGATAATTGTCATAATTTTTAGATTGAAATTATATAATATTTGGTTACTCTTTAGGAGGAATTGTTTTGATCACAGAAATCATTCGGTTAAAAGAACAAGGAGTATCATTCAGGAAAATTGCCAAAGAGCTGAATACCACCGTCGGGAAAGTTCAATATCAGTGGGTGAAGTATCAGAAGGCTCTTGAAAGTTCATCTGGAAGTGAGGTTGCCCAGGTAGAAGTGATGGAGCCGACAACGCCGAAAAAGCGTGTAGGGAGAGCTTCTTTTGGAAGGAAGATGCCTAAGCGCCGTGCAAAAAATCCGCGTGCCACTGAGTTATCGATGATGTTCTCAACGTCATCCCGAATCTATTGCTATTGGAACATTACTCAAGAATGGATTCGCCAAGTAAAAAGTCATTTTAAAATGAATCATGACCCTCAACCTTTTGTCCTTCGTTTGTATGATATTACATCGATTTCCTTTAACGGACATAATCACCACACATACACAGATTCATATGTTCCCCATACGGAGAGTGATTGGTTTGTAAATGGTCTAAAGGAAAACAGAAGCTACTGTATGGAAATTGGATTGCGCTTACCGTCCGGTGACTTTGTTGCATTCACTCGTTCCAATGTACTCCACACCCCAAGAACGTCCCATCATCAGGAGTATCATAGTATGAAAGAGTTATTTGAATATGAGCAAGGATTAATTAAAGAGCCGAAATGGGTGGAGCATGTGAGCACCTATTCGTATTATGTAATGAATCAGGAGGAAAAGGCATGAAAGGACCGTCGGCAGTGATTATATATCCACAATTTAACGAACTGACTTTTTCACAATGTAACGAACGGGAAGATCTTCTCACTTCTATACTTATCGAAAATAGTGCACTGTTAGATCTCCTTCAACGAAATGAAGCATCCCCAATACCTGTTGTGGTGAACCCTACCCTCTTTTCACTTTTTATGAGTGAAGAGTTTAAAGAGAAAGCCCATTCAATCATTCAAGCCAACCTTCTGCAAGCCGAGCCGCATGAAAAGAGTAAATGGCAGCTGATTTATTCTCAATGGTCAACCCATGACATGAATTTCGTACAAGCCTACAAGACTCTGGTGGTTGAAGGCAAAGCCACTGTGATCCCTACGACGGTAAGCTCATTCCCATTGACTCACTACAGGACCCCGAGAGCGATCGAATCTCAGGTTCGAATGAGTACATTGTTGTATAAGCAGTATTTTCAAATGATTCCAAAGGTTTTTTGGTTACCACAGGCAGCGTATGTACCGGGTATTGACTTATACCTTACTAAGCAAGGAATCGAATACACATTTATCTCCTCCTATTCGTATGAACATAGTGAAAAAGAACGTGACAGCGGTGTAATCAGAACACCAAGGGGCTTAAAATTAATACCGGTTTCAGAGGGCAGAATAGGAGCATTGGAAGAGAACGGTCATTCCCTCTCGATTGTTTTCATAGAGAATAGAGAAAGCTACGCTGAATTAAATACCAAAGAGTTCACACACTCATTAGAGGAGAAGATGGAATCTTCTACTGCTCTTTCCAGAGTAGGTTTTGGATATCTTGGAATGGAGAAGCAAACCCCGATTCTATCTGACACGGCCATGAAGAATATTCGAATGGTCCATCGTATGGAAGAGAAACTTGACAATCTGTATTCATCGGCAGAACCGACAGAGTGGACACATCAACTGCTGAGGGAATGGGTAGCAAGCCTCGAAGGTTTGAATATTCAAAATGGCTTGACGTCTGTTCACTTTGACAGCTTACTTGATTTGATACTGGAAGGGCAGAAGGATGAACATTTATTCCTTCATCGCAAAAGGGTCGTTCCCTTTCCGTCTGATGAAATCCTTGAAAAGCTCTTCGCAGGGAATGCAGAAGAAAAGGAGGAGAAACAGGATTCTGTTCTCCTTCTCTCATGGGAATATCCTCCGAATATTGTGGGGGGACTCTCGAGGCATGTGTATGATCTGGCTAATAATCTTGTGAAAAAAGGGAAACAGGTACACGTTCTTACGACCAAAGCAAATGATGCCCTGTCACTTGAGAAAATGGAAGGGGTTACGATTCACCGTGTACACCCATTACATCCATATGAAGAAGATTTCTTTAAGTGGGTATTTGATTTAAATCAGGCGTTCATTCATTACGCTCATGATCTGATGGAAGATGAAAGAATCACTCATATTCATGCCCATGATTGGATTGTGTCCACTTCAGCGATGAAATTGAAAGAGTATTATAGGGTTCCGCTCATCACAACCATTCATGCTACGGAACATGGACGTAATCAGGGGATTTATACCGATTTGCAACACAAGATTCACCGGGAAGAGCAGCTTCTTATTGGTGCATCGGACCATCTTATCGTGTGCAGCGAGCATATGAAAGAGGAAATCAAGAGCTTATTTACCATCGAAGCTCCAATCGCGGTGATACCAAATGGTGTGGAATTGGAGAAACTCGATCAATCTTCTCCTTATAGCTTTGAACAGCGCTCCACTCCGTATTTCTTTTCAATCGGACGGATGGTTCATGAAAAAGGATTCGACACGATTATCCGCGTAGCCTCACAGTTAAAGAGAGAAGGATTTACTATCTCATTTATCATAGCTGGGAAAGGTCCAATGCTAGAGCACTATCGTCAAGTGGTAGACCAAGAAGAATTGAGTGACTGTGTGTCTTTCATCGGATACATTTCCGATAGGGAGCGGAATGACTATTTGAAGAATTGTTTAGCCGTGATCTTTCCAAGCCTTTACGAGCCATTCGGCATTGTTGCACTGGAAGCAATGGCTTTCCGTAAAGGGGTGGTGGCATCAAATACGGGAGGACTGAAATCAATCGTGAAACATGAGCAAACCGGCTTATTATTTGAGCCCAATCATGAACAAAGTCTTTATACACAATTGGTCTCATTAATTGAAAATCCCTTAAAATCGGAACAGCTAGGAAATCTCGGTTTCAAAATGGCCCAATCCATGTTTAGCTGGGATCGAATCGCGGATCAAACCATCCACGTGTACGATGATGTACTTCTTCAATCAAAAGTAGAAGGCATAAAAAGATGAAGGCCGTGATATTGGCAGGTGGAGAAGGCAAGCGATTAAGACCCTATACAATGTCGATTGCAAAGCCGATGGTTCCGATTCTGAATAAGCCAATTCTTGAATACAGCATTAACCTCCTCAGGTCCTATGGAATTAAAGATATTCTAATCACAACCTGTTATAAAAGTGAAACGATTAAAGAGTATTTTGGCGATGGAAAACGGTTCAATGTGAACATTACCTATCTGGATGAAAAAAAGCCGCTTGGAACAGCAGGAGGGATCTTTCTCGCCAGGCACAGGCTGCGTGAACCGTTTTTAGTGTTAAGTGGAGATGCATTCACTAATATTCCAATTGATAAAGTCATTGAATTCCATTATGAGAAAAGAGCGGTTATGACCGTCGTCTCAAAAGAAGTAGTGAACCCAAAAGAGTATGGGATTTGTCATACAGACGAAAATCGTAAATTGGTTGATTTTATTGAAAAACCGGAAGAGTGGGTAGGAAATGAAGTGAACACAGGGGTATATATGTTAGATCCACGGCTGCTTGATCGTTATGCCCACTTAGGAGCGAGGGATTTCAGCCAGGATTTCATTCCTCAGCTGCTTTTAAATAATGAGGAAGTCTATGTATTTAAAACGAATGCCTATTGGAGAGATATTGGAAACCCTGAAGAATATAAAAGCGCACGTGATGATCTCATGAAGGGTCAGTACGCCCCACCCTCCATAAAAAAAGGCTTTCACCACTCCAAAGACTTTATGGAGCCGTTTATCACCAGGCTCCAAGTAGCTTGTCCAAATGGAAAGAAACCATTCGTACTGGCTAAATTACTGGAAACCGTTCCTTCTTCCTCCAGTCAGAAAGAAGTCGTTTTCGATCATAGAGATGGAGGACGAACGAAAATCATTAGTGATCCGAAAAGAGGATTCATCATTTATTCCAAGGCTGACAGACGAAATCTGGCAAGGGAGCTTGCCAGATATTATGGAATGAAAATAAAAATCTGGCAAAAGGTGTAGAGGCTAATGAAGGACAATCCGAATGAAAAGTTCCATATCCAAGGAATAGCCTGGTGCAGGAATAATGAATATGTACCCCTTTATTCAGAGAAATTAACCTCCCTTACCGGTATAAGTGTAAACATTAACGAAGGGTTGGAAGGATGGGGAGAATCCTTTGCATTCGAAATGGAAAATACCACGAAAGAAAGCAGGCACCTTAAGGTTTTCTTTTTAATTGAATGGTTGGCTTGTAAGGAAGATGGGGTTGGGGTTCTGTCACTATCGAAGGATACGTTCTGGAATTACAGTGGTAAGCTTGTTGCCATCACCAACATTGTTTCCTGCGCTGCGTCTGTTAAGAAATCCATCTATCCTCTTAATCTGAAAGGTTTGCAGCTATGGAAAAGATCCTTAAATAATGGAAGCCTTTACTACTATCCGATCACCAATGGCCTCAATATGATGGTCTATATGTTAGACTTTTCATTCAAGCCTTTTGAAGTGAAACAAGGCAAAGTATATGCCATTGAAGGGGCAATGGAAGAAGAGGTTTCAAATTTAAGCGATAGAATAAAAAACGGACTAGCATTTCCAAAAGAAAAGTGATATTATAGAAAAGTCGTATGAATAGTAGAAGATGTATATGTTTGGAGGGAAATAATAATGCGTGTAAACATTACTTTAGCTTGCACAGAAACTGGTGAGCGTAACTATATTACTACTAAGAACAAGCGTAACAACCCAGACCGTCTAGAGCTAAAAAAATATTGCCCGAAATTAAAGCGTGTGACTCTTCACCGCGAAACGAAATAAGCAGCCGGATTTTATCCGCTGCTTTTTTTTATGCTCAAAACGGTTACAACATCGCTTTTACATAGAGAATCCATTAAAATAATATCTGTATAGTAAGCATGGAGGGATATTATGTCTAAAAAAGAACTACGGAATCTTCAGCTTCAATCATTAAAATTAATCGATCATATAACGTTTCAACAAAAATGTTTTAGAATAGAACAATTACTTTTTGAATCTCCTGAGTGGAAAAAGAGCGACACCGTCGCGGTGACCATTTCAAAGCCTCCGGAAGTCAATACGTGGAATATCATCAAGCGTGGCTGGGAGGAAGGGAAAACGGTAGTTGTTCCGAAGTGTTTTCCAAAAAAACGTGAATTAGTATTCTATGAGCTTCGTGATTTCCATCAGCTCGAACAATCCTATTTTGATTTATATGAACCAGATCCCATCAAGTCAACCGCTGTAAATAATGACGTTATTGAATTGATGATTGTTCCAGGTCTTGCTTATACGGAAACTGGCTATCGTCTGGGATTCGGAGGGGGATACTATGACAGGCTACTCTCAGCCTATTCAGGTATTACGATATCACTTGCCTTTGAAGAGCAAATGGTCGGGGCATTGCCGATCGAATCATTCGACATACCCGTCGGAACGATTCTGACGGAAAAAGGACGAATCGATTGTGGCCGCTGAGTATTTCTTTGTTCTGCTTTTTATTTGCTCTATCGCCACAGCAGGATGGAAAACCAGTAATTTAAGTCCCTCAGGCGCTGTAATGGCCATAATGATAGGCATTGCAATTGGCTATTCATACGGCTTTGAGGGACTGTTTATACTAGGCGTATTCTTTCTGTCATCAAGTGTTTGGTCACGTCTTTTTAAGAAGAATAAGATAGGAATAGAAGAACGTTTAGCCAAAACGTCCATCAGGGACTGGCAGCAGGTATTGGCTAACGGAGGTCCTGCAGCCATCTTTGCCATTTTATTTAGTATTACGGGAAACGAAGTCTGGACACTAGCCTTCATTGCGTCAATCGCTGGGGCAAATGCTGATACATGGGCCTCTGAAATCGGCCCTCTTAGTCATAAAATGCCGTTTTCAGTAAGATCATTCAGGAGAGTACCTAAAGGCACGTCCGGTGCTGTTTCCATCATAGGTACAGTAGCGGCAGTCTTAGGGGCTGCCCTTATTTCACTTGCTTCACTGATTATGGTGAATGATATGGATCTATCTCTCTTTTTGCTCCTTCTCCTTTCTGGGTTTTTAGGGAACATCCTGGATACACTTCTGGGTGCGTTCATGCAACTGGAGTATAGGTGTCCGGTTTGTGGACTTCGAACAGAGTCATCGTTTCATTGTGGACATTACACAGAAAGAGTGAAAGGGATTCCTCTAGTAAATAATGAGTTTGTAAATGCTCTGTCAAGTCTTTTTGCAGGTGTACTTATGCTTATATTCATTTGACGGTATTGAAAGAAAATATCGTTTCCTTAAAATTTAGTGGGATAAGCTTCTCTATAATGATCCAAACTACTATCAGGAGGGATCATCATGAACGGATGGACAAAATGGTTAGTGCTTGGCGGTTTGGTTCTTTTTCTGATTCCAAATCGATACCGATTGTTAAATGTACTTCTCGGAAACTTTCTCATTAGAAAATTTGCTGTGAAAGCGGCGATGGGGGTACCTGGTATTCGCTCAAGATTTATTCAAGGTGCATTTAGGGGATGAGATTACTAAAGAAGACTGTAGAGTGGGTATGAAAACCTCTCTTGCAGTCTTTTTTGTTTTACACTTTAAGAAAGGGTTCGGTATAGTAGGGATAGACAAAGGATCTATTAAAAAGAAAGTAGTGGATGATGTGGATTTACGATATCATTATTTGTTTTGGAAGATAGCTCACTATTTGGTTGAATTTAAACACTATCGAATTCTTAATCTCTCTCCTAATCAGGATGAAATTTGGCTGGAAAACACCGGGGTAAAAGAAGCAAACGTCATTCGTTTGGTCCTAAAAGATTTAGATTGGGGAAACTGGGTCAAGCGGGATATGGAATTGACCTCCGTAAATGGAGAGAAAATCAGGAAGTCCCTGGGGAAAAGGCAGCTTCAAGTGAAGAATATCTATGTCTCAACTTTTCCACCGGTAGATTCAGGTCCTGAGTTGTTCCAGGAACCAATGAACAATCAAAAGACGACCGTCCGGCCTCTCCTTCTTCATGGTGATCATAGTGTTGAAACGCTTAGGCATGACCCTTTTTTCAGTGAAGGAGAATGGGACCTCCCAAAAGAAGTAATGGAAGCCAATGTAGAGTGGGTGAAAAGTATGGCCATGACTGCTTCTTCCAAACAGATACAAAAGGAAAGACAGCTGTTTGAAAAAGGAAAGCCGTTCTTTACCTATTTCTTCATTGCGCTCCAATTGATCATGTTCTTTATTCTCGAACTAAATGGTGGAAGCAAGAATCCGCAAACACTGATTGAGTTCGGTGCTAAGTATAATCCTCTCATGATTGAAGGAGAGTGGTGGCGACTCGTAACCCCGATTTTTCTACATATAGGTATCCTGCATTTACTTATGAACACACTCGCCCTATTTTATCTGGGGACGGCAGTGGAGAAAATGTTCGGAAGAATCCGATTTATATTCATTTATATGATATCGGGAATCACGGGATCTCTAGCCAGCTTTCTTTTTACATCCAATCTTTCTGCAGGAGCAAGTGGAGCAATCTTCGGCTGTTTTGGTGCACTGCTGTACTTCGGTGTATTGTATCCCAAAATCTTCTTCAGAACGATGGGCACCAATATTATTGCGGTTATTCTATTGAATTTAGTCCTTGGCTTTACGATTCCGGGAATTGATAATGCAGGGCATATCGGTGGGTTAATAGGAGGTTTTCTCGCAGCAGGAATTGTCAGCTTGCCAAATGCTCTCCGTCCCCTCCGACAATTACTATTTCTGTTGGGAAGTATCGTACTTATAGGAGTGCTTGTGTCGAGGGGTACTGGTACAGATCCAACCTCTTGGGACGTTGACACGGTGAATGGTGTGGCTCAAGAAAAGATTTCAAATCAACAGTGGGAGGAAGCTGAAAAAATTCTTCTCCCTGTAGTTGAGGAAGGATCACCAAATGCTCAGACCTATTTCTACCTATCATATTCTGAAATCAAGCTGAACAAATTAGCACCTGCGAAAGATCATTTGAAAGCAGCGATTGATGAAAATGAACAATTTCATGAGGCGCACTACAATCTTGCGTTAATTCTGATTGATTCAGGGGAAAGAAAGGAAGCTCTTATTCATGCAAAAAAAGCCTATGAATTAAATAGGCAGGATAAAAAATATGAAAAACTTTATAAAGAATTACAGGAGAACACTTAAATGGAAATCTGTTGTTTAAGTAAAGAAGCTTCTCCGTTTTTATCAATCAGTAACACGAGAACTTCCTTTCGATCATTTTTCACTAATATAAGTGGGATGGCACTGTCTATTGACTCAATGACAGAGCCGTCCTCTTTTTTAATTCCTAAATAATAGTTTTTATAAAGTCCTTCCCATAGGTTTCCGATAAGACGATCCCATTCTCCCTGAGTGAACCCTTCTAAAGGCTGATCTTCTAATTGGGGGAATTGGGTTAATGGAAAGGATGTATACTCTTCAACTGGGATTTGCATGGAAGTGATCGCCTTTTCCCACAGATAGTCGAGCTGCTGCGAGGTCACTTTGTCCAAAATGTTCTTCCATTCTTTTTCTGCATCCGTACCCGGCTCTCGAAAGGCATTTAGCGTGCTGAAATTTGAATCAATCACATACAAGGCATCTTCAGACATTTTCTGTGCGCTTGTAAACTCTGTTTCTGTTTCGTGAATTTCTGAATAATGGAATGAAACAGCTTGAAGGAGGCTGCTTTCTTTACCTTTAATGGTTGATTCCTCCACAATTTGATCGGTGTTTTGTTCCCACTCATTCATGAGTCCCTTCAATCTGCCGTTCATAAATAAAAAGCCGACATCCTGCCGCAAATAGGCCGGTGTATCAAGCTTTGAAGACACCTTCCAATTCACCTCATAATGATCATTCTTCTTCTCGGGTTGAAGCATCAGAATCGTAGTGGCAGATTCATAGGAAACATTTTCATTTATCGGGAAAAAAATAATGCTCTCTTCTGTTTGAGGCTTGTAAATAAATTGTATCCCAAGAGCAACAATGCACATGATGACAAGAAAAGGCATGGCTTCTTTTAGTCTTTGTTTCATTTCGTTCACTCCAGTAGTATGTCCATTTAGTAAATAATATGAGGAGCAGGATATCAATATGATAGGATGTATGTTTTCTAGCTTCTTTGTCTAGGATGGTAAAGATGGAAATTCATGTAAAGGTATTGGGAGTGAAGGCTAATGACAAAACAAAAGAAAAAGCCTGTCTCTACTCAGATTGAAGAAAACACCAATTATCTAAGGGATACCTTAGCAGTAGACAAAAGCTTTGATGTCATTCAATTGGATCTGGAGTATGCTGAGAGAAAAATGGCGATGTTTTTAGTGGATGGCTTTGTTAAAGATGATATTATGCATTATCTTATGAAGCTCTTATCGGGACTTAGTCCTGAGCAATTAGAAGAAGATACTTTAGAAAAATTATTGAAGACGTACATTCCTTATATAGAGATCGAACAAGTGGATGATCTGAACCAAGTGATCGATTTAGTATTGGCAGGTCCTACAGCCCTTGTGGTGGATGGCATTGATAAGGTCATTATGATTGATGCAAGAACATACCCAGTCAGAGGTCCACAGGAACCGGATATTGAACGGGTTGTGAGAGGATCTAGAGATGGATATGTAGAAACGATTGTGTTTAACACCGCGTTAACTAGAAGGAGAGTTCGTGACCCTTCACTTCGAATGGAATATATGCAAATAGGAAGAAGATCGAAAACGGATATAGTCGTCAGTTATATCGAAGACATTGCCGATCCAAATTTAGTCCATAAAATCAAAGATGCACTTTCGAAGATCGACACAGATGGTCTTCCCATGGGTGAGAAGACTCTGGAGGAGTTTATTGCAGGCAGGCACTGGAATCCGTATCCTATGGTCAGGTATACGGAAAGGCCGGATACAGCCGCCGCACATTTATACGAAGGCCACGTCATCATTATGGTGGACGGTTCACCGAGTGTGTTGATTACCCCTACAACCTTTTGGCATCATCTTCAACATGCAGAAGAATATAGAAACAAGCCGTCTGTAGGAGCTTACCTTCGTTTTGTGAGGTTTATCGCTGTCTGGAGCTCGATTTTCTTATTGCCTCTTTATTATTTATTTGCGATCCAACCTGAGCTATTGCCGGAAGCAATGAGGTATGTAGGTCCCAACGATGCAGGAGAAGTTCCTTTATTTCTTCAATTTCTGATTATAGAAGTCGGGATCGATATCCTGCGTATGGCTGCCATTCATACCCCTTCTTCGTTAGCAACGGCCCTGGGTCTCGTGGCGGCGTTAATGATTGGACAAGTGGCGGTGGAAGTGGGCCTCTTAATTAATGAAGTCATTCTTTACCTCGCCATTGCAGCGATCGGTACCTTTGCAACGCCAAGCTATGAGATGAGCTTAGCAAATCGGTTAGTCAGGATTTTCTTGTTGATCTGTACTGCATTATTTGGGGTGTATGGATTTGTTGTGGGTATACTGCTATGGATTATTATGCTTTCAAGAATGAAATCCTTTGACATTCCGTATATGTGGCCATTTATTCCGTTTAATTTAAGAGCATTCAGGGATGTATTCCTGCGTTCGCCTATGCCTTTAAAAAACAGAAGACCACGATTCCTGCACCCGAAAGATCCCGATCGTTAATATAAGTTGGAGAGATTTTCTTAATGGATATTCCATTAGGGAGATCTTTTTTTGTTTTTTAGATAGGCTCTGTTCATAATTTTTTCTTGTAACAGCGATTTGCGAACAAAATGTAGACCGTTCCTTTCCGCTCCAGGCACTTGCTTTCCGCGGGGAGGAAGTCGAGCCTCCTCAGGCTTTGCCCTGCGGGGTCTCGACCTTTCCTCTATTTCCCGCAGGAGTCAAGTGCCTTCCGCTACAATCCACTCTGTGCTACTACATTCTGACTCACTATTTTTGTTATTGTCACTATTAAACTCTATAACGAAAAATCTTTTTACGATGGTGAGGGGAGTCGTCATTAACCAACTAATTAAAATAGTTCTTTCTCAATTGGGATATTTTCCTTTAACCACTTCAAGTTGTTTGCTAAAGTTCTTGTTTTTACTGGATTTTTTAAGGATACATGCTTAGAAAGTTGATTCTCGCTGCAGGATGCTCGACTCCTGCGGGAATAGCCGGCTTGCTCAGCCCCGACAAGATAAGATGAATGGGCCTAAGAAGGCGTTCTTTGCCTTCTTGGACCATTTAGCTTATGACCTCGAGGGGCCAGCCCCGCGGAAAGCGAGCATCCTGTAGCGGAAATCAACTATTCCTTTCTTCTCTAAGATAGCAACAACCTTTACGTAAAGGGACTTGTAATAAAACAATCTTTGGGAAAGAACCTATAATGGATATTTGACAGCTGCATATTGAGAAGATGGGGATTTTCACTTATACTTTAATGTGAATGATGGAAAGCAGGGTGTATGATATGAAAACGATTTATGATATCCAGCAGTTATTAAAAAGTTACGGGACCATTATATATGTTGGGCATCGTCTTTCTGACCTGCAACTTATGGAAGGCGAATTAATAGAACTTTATCAATCCCAGCTGATTGACACGAGGGATTTTCAAACAGCTTTGTTGTTGTTGCGACATGAAATAGAAATTGAAAAAGAGAAACAGGACAGGTGATAATGATGACAGAAAAGTGGTTGGTTGGTGTAGATTTAGGAGGAACGACGACAAAAATCGCGTTCTTGAATAAGTACGGTGAGCTCTTACATAAATGGGAAATCCCAACTGATAAATCTGAGAATGGGAAGAATATCATTGTAGATATTGCCAAAGCGATTGATAAGAAGCTGGAACTATTAGATCAATCCAAAGAGAAACTAGTCGGGATCGGAATGGGTGCACCGGGACCGGTCGATATGGCAAAAGGAATCATTTACGAAGCGGTTAATTTAGGCTGGGACAAGAACACACCATTAAAGGATTTACTTGAAATGGAAACAGGTTTATCAGCCGTTATCGATAATGATGCAAACTGCGCAGCATTGGGTGAAATGTGGAAAGGTGCAGGAGACGGCGCGAAGGATATCGTTTGTGTGACACTCGGTACAGGTGTTGGCGGTGGAGTTATAACCAATGGAGATGTCGTGCACGGTGTGAAAGGTGCAGGTGGTGAAATCGGGCATATTACGGTTGTTCCAGAAGGTGGATTCCAATGTAACTGTGGGAAGACAGGATGCTTGGAAACGGTTGCTTCTGCGACTGGAGTCGTTCGTCTCGCAAATGAAAAACTGGATGCGACAACGAAAACGTCTGTACTTCGTGAAATCAGGGAGTCCCATGGTACAGTCAGCGCAAAGGATATCTTTGATGCAGCCAGAGAGCATGATGCACTTGCTCTTGAAGTCATTGATCAATTAGCCTTCTATTTAGGATTATCCCTCGCAAATTTAGGGAATGCACTGAATCCGGAAAAGATCGTCATCGGTGGAGGGGTTTCTAAAGCAGGTGATATATTATTAACCCCGGTTGTGAAATATTTCAAACAGTTCTCATTCCCAACCGTCCGTACTTCAACTAACTTGAGTATCGCTACCCTCGGAAATGATGCGGGAGTGATCGGGGCAGCCTGGTTAGTAAAGAATAAAATCTGATGGTAACACAATAGATAGTTATTCAAGAAAAAAGAGCTTTCCTGAAAAGGAGGGTTCTTTTTTCTGTGAATCTAGCAATGAATTGGTAGTCCTTAAGACTTAGGGACATTAGAACCGTTTTGAAGAAATATAGTTATTTTGAAACTTTTAACGGTTTCAATCGTCTAATAGTATGGGTAAGAGAATAAGACTTAAATATTAATTGTACACGTACAATGTGAAATGGAGTTTGACGTATTGTAAAAAAAGTATTAAGATGTTCAAGGCTGCGTTTTGAAAATTACCTTATTTTACCAATAAAAACATTACATGAATGTGTTACATACGAACGAACCGTTTGTAGCAAGGAGGTTGACTAAATGAAATTGAAAAAGACACCAAAGGCTTCTCTTATTATCATCGCTGCATTGCTTCTTTGGATTAAAACGTATATTGTCTATAAAACTAGTTTTGATATAAAAATAGAGAGTACACTTCAAGAACTTATACTCTTTATCAACCCACTGAGTTTCTTACTATTTATCTTCGGAGTAGGGTTACTTCTTAAGAAGGATAAGTCTCGGACCCGATATATTATCGCTGCCAGCTTCGTCCTCTCGTTTGTCCTATACGGAAACGTTGTTTTCTATCGATTTTTTGATGACTTCCTGACACTCCCTGTCCTTTTTCAAACAAGCAATTTTTCTGATTTAGGTACAAGTGCCAGCGCCATTATGAGCTGGAAGGATATATTCTATTTTACAGATGTCATTGTATTGATCCTTATTATCAAATTAAAGCCAACATGGTTTTCTTTACAAAACTACAGCCGGGCGAATCGACGTGCGTATTTCCTGGTTGCAACGGCATTGGTATTCTTTAACCTGGGCTTGGCGGAATCAGAAAGACCGCAGCTTCTAACCAGAACGTTCGATCGTGAAATGTTAGTAAAGAATATCGGAACGTATAATTATCATGTGTATGATATTTTCTTGCAATCTAAGTCTTCTGCTCAAAGGGCAATGGCTGACGGCAGCGAATTAGCGGATATTGATAACTACGTCCGCGCAAGTTACATCGAGCCTGATAAAGAAATGTTCGGGGTTGCAAAGGACAAGAACTTAATCATTGTATCACTCGAGTCCCTTCAGAACTTTGTCATTAATAGTGAAATGAACGGTCAGGAAATTACACCTTTCCTTAATGAGTTTATTGGAGAAAGCTACTACTTTGATCATTTTTATCATCAAACCCAGCAAGGGAAAACGTCTGACTCCGAGTTTATACTCGATAATTCCCTTTACCCATTGAACCGGGGAGCAGTATTCTTCACTCATTCAGGAAATGAGTTTGAATCCATGACAGAAAAGCTTGGAGAAAATGGATACTTTACCACGGCCATGCACGCAAACAATAAAAGCTTCTGGAATCGTGACATTATGTATGATTCCTTAGGATACGAACGCTTCTACTCTTTACCGGATTATGAAGTAACGGAAGAGAATTCTGTTAACTGGGGTATGAAGGATATCCCATTCTTTGAGCAATCTGTCGAGCATATGAAAGAGATGCCTCAACCGTTCAGTACGAAGATGATTACATTAACGAACCACTATCCATTCACATTAGATGAAGAAGATAAGCTAATTGATCCTTACACATCCAAAGATGGTACGGTCAATCGTTATTTCCAAACGGTTCGTTACATGGATGAAGCTGTTAAGAACTTCATTACAGACTTAAAGGAATCAGGATTATATGAAAACTCCGTTATCGTGATGTACGGAGATCACTATGGTATTTCTGAAAACCATAATAAAGCGATGAGTCAATATTTAGGTAAAGAGGTAACGCCATTTGTAAGCACACAGCTTCAACAGGTCCCAATGATTATTCACGTTCCTGGACAGGAAGGTAAGACCATTTCTAAAGTTTCCGGGCAAATTGACTTGAAACCAACCATTTTGCACCTTTTAGGTATCGACACGAAGAAGGACATCCAATTTGGTTCAGATCTCTTCTCCAGTCAGCACGAAGACCTTGCCATTCTGCGTGATGGGCGTTTCATTACTGAGGACTATGTTTTTGCTGGTGAAAAATGCTGGGATAAGGAAACAGAAGAAACAACGGATATGAAATACTGTGAGCCATATAAAGAGCGTGTAAATGAGGAGTTAGGATACTCTGATAAGATCATCAATGGAGACCTCCTTCGCTTTTACGGTGAAACCGAAAGTAAAGAAGAATAAGTAAGACAGAGCTTGCGAAGAGATTCGCAAGCTTTTTTTGTCATGAATTATTGAACCATTCATACATGTAAGTAAGGACATATGAATGGGGAGGTTCCTTCATGAAAGTGAAAGTTCGCAGTGGTGATTCCTTTTGGTACTACAGTCAGCAGTTTTATATTCCAATTCAATTAATCATTGATTCGAACCCTTCTGTTGATCCAAATGGATTGAAGATAGGGACAGAGATAGAGCTCCCTGGATTTAGAAAAGAAAGCTACTCAATTAAAAGTGGAGATTCATTCTGGACCCTTTCGGAGCAGAGGAATATAGGAGTAGACGCCCTACTCCTCTTGAACGAAGGAGTCAATCCAAATAGTTTGCAAATAGGTTCAAGTATTTTTCTGCCATCGAGAGTCGTTACCCCGATAGTAAATGGGAAACAAGCCTATAGTTCAAAAGCGTTTGAGGATGACGTGAAACAACTAAAAGAGATCTATCCGTTCATCAAGTTAAACTCAGTAGGAGAAAGTGTACTGGGAAAAGATCTCATTGAAATGAGAGTGGGTACCGGAAAGAGAAAGGTTCACATAGATGCATCCTTTCATGCGAATGAATGGATTACCACCTCCATATTGATGACGTTTATTAATGACTATTTGCTATCGTTAACGAATGGGAACCTCATGAGAGGAATTCAGACCCTTCCCTTATATGGGTTGGTGACCATCTCGTTTGTACCTATGGTTAATCCGGACGGAGTGGACCTCGTTTTGAACGGACCACCTGTCGATAGAAGAAAAGAATTAATTGAAATCAATCGGGGAAGTACAGATTTTACTGGATGGAAAGCAAATATAAGAGGAGTAGACCTGAATAACCAATTTCCAGCCAAATGGGAGTTGGAGAAAGGGAGAAAGGAAGAAAAATCACCAGCTCCGAGAGATTTCCCAGGATATAAGCCTCTTTCAGAACCTGAAACAATCGCTATGGCTAAGCTGGCTCAAGAAGAAATGTTTGACCGGCTGTTAGCCCTCCACACTCAAGGGAAAGAATTCTATTGGGGCTACGAGGGCTTGGAACCTCCGGAAGCCGCCAAGTTGGCAGCGGATTTTAACAGAGTGAGCGGGTATGAATCTGTCAGATATATAGATAGCTACGCGGGCTACAAGGATTGGTTTATTAAAGAATTCAAAAAAGCGGGGTTTACCATAGAGTTAGGAAAAGGTATAAACCCCTTGCCTCTCTCTCAATTCAACGAAATCTACCAGGATATGCTCGGAATCTTCCTAGTATCGATTTATCGGTGGTACTAACAAAAGCGGAGGCGGCTCTTTCAGAGGCGACAAGCATAAGACGAACATGCCGGAAAGGCGTCCTTTGCCTTTTTGGCATGTTTGACTTATGACGTCGAGGCTCTAGCCGCAGGAGCTGGATGAAACAAAAGCGGAGGCGGCTCTTTCAGAGGCGACAAGCATAAGACGAACATGCCGGAAAGGCGTCCTTTGCCTTAAGGCGACATGATTGCTATAAAATTCGACTTATGATAAAAAATCACTCGAAAAATCTTTTGGCATGTTCCAAAAATAACTATTGTAGAAAGTGAAAATCAGGAGTAAAATAAATCATCATCCTACTTAAAGAATAGCCGATTGTGGTGACCCGAATGATGTGCGAGTGAACATCCGGTCATCACTTTTTTGAATTTTTGTAATTTTTTTAATGAAATTGAAACATTTTCTTCTTTTAAACGTACTTATTAATATGGAATAAATTGAGGGAGGGAGAAGGGTATGATTAATAACAAAAAGGTAAGTGTTTTGATATGTTTTCTGTTGAGTATTCTTTGGTTGTCAGCTTGTCAACCTGAAGAAACTCAAACTTCTCCCTCTGAGAAAGAGAAGACTGAAAAGAAAGAGATCGTTGCAGAAATTCTTACCTCTGACAGCTTTGTAGAAAACATCGGCTGGCTTTCGGATTCGGAAATTCTAACCGTGCAAAATGAGGATGGTCAAACCTCGTTCTATATTTATAATCTTTACGATGGTAGCAATATGAAAATTTACGAGATTCCATCTTCATATGTGAGCGCAAGCATTTCACCAGATAAGGAAAAAATACTCATCCATTCAGCTCCTGTATCTTATTCAGCGCAAGTGACTATTATTGACAGGGGAGGCGAAGTGTTGTTCCAAGAGGAGGATGTCCCGTCTTATGAATTAACTCACTCATGGAGCAAGTTTGATGACAATGCTTTGTTAATGACCAGCTTCAGTGAAGATTGGAGCTTTCAAGTCTTTCGTATTGATGTAGAAAAAGGGATAATGGATCCTATTGATGTTGAACAGCCATTTGTACAGTGGCATTCGGACTCTTCCGTTCTTTTTCAAGATTGGAATACGGATGAGATCAGCGTTTCAGCTCCCCTGCTATCTCAGAATATTGTCGACGGGGGGAAAGAAATGATAGTGGATTCCAGTGTCCACTTTAATCAATTCGATGATTCTTTATTATCTATCTTTTCCCGGGAAGAAGAGGGACCGTTTACGTATCAATTCATCACTTCAAGTGGTGAGATTCAGGCAGAATTCACAGTAGATCTCTTGAGCCGTTATTCTGATTGGTTAATCCCATATTATGATATGATAGGTGGGAAGGGTCATTTGATAACATTCAAGGCAAATGAACCAGGCTCTTTTGATACGTACACTGGAACATTCTCATTGATGAAGTGGGACACGGTTTCGGGAAAAGAAGACGTTTTGTTTGATGACCTGCCTTTAGAGCCTATACAATGTTCACCAAATGGGGAATATTGTTTATATGGAAATCAACTTGAGAAAGTAATCGTTTTGACGAACTCAAACATCATTCAACTACTGAAAGAAGAAGGAGCAGATATGTAATGGCAATAGTAGATGTTACAGTTATACCAATCGGAACGGAATCTCCAAGTGTAAGTTCTTATGTAGCGGATCTACATAGAATTCTTAAGGGGTATGAAGAAGAAGGGAAAATACGATTTCAACTTACTCCAATGAATACGATTATAGAGGGAGAACTTCCTGTTTTGTTTCAGGTCATTCAAGACATTCATGAATCACCTTTCAAACAGGGAATCAAGAGGGTAGCGACAAATATCAGAATTGATGACCGTCGAGATAAGAAAACGACAATGGAAGGAAAGTTATCTTCTGTTCAGAGTAAATTAGATCATTAAGAGCCGGAAAAGGGGTGGGTACCTTAAAGGATACTCACCCCTTTTATCTTATGAAATCATACTTCTTCACTTTCGACTAACACTTCACTTTTGTCAGGATAGGTTTTCTCTATATGCTGTTCACCCCATGCACATAGCATATCCAGAGGTCCTTTTAAAGACCAGCCGTATTCTGTTAATTCATATTCCACTTTGGGAGGAACTTGATTATAAATAATTCTGTTGATTACTCCATCTGCTTCCAGTTCCCTTAGCTGCTGAGTCAACATCTTCTGAGTGATTCCAGGCATTAATTTTTTCAATTCACTCGTTCTTCGCTTGCTTTTAATCAAATGACAGAGAATCACGACTTTCCACTTGCCTCCAATAACTTCCAAGGAAGCTTCTACAGGTATATTGTATTTTTTCATCGATGAACCTCCTATCCCTTACATGTAAAAGATGTGATCCTTTTACAAATAGAATGGGCTACATATTCATATTTATTATAATGTACCCACTATAAAAGTCCATAGGGTACTTTTTGGTGCCTACATTACCTTAGGGTGCCCTTGATGATAGTAAAAAAGCCTTCCGTCAAGAAACGGGAGGCTTTTTTACTATCATTCATTTGTTTGATTAATGACCACCTGGGTAACCAGAGTGAAGGACAGTCATAATTGTAAACCAACCAAAAACACCCAGTGTCGCCAGTGAGAAAAGAATTCCCATAGCGTTCTTGTTTTTGAAAGTGCTTACTACTGCAAATAACGCTAATAATGTAACCAATGCTGTAATAATTACAAGACCCATTTATATGACCCCTTTCATTAAAATGCGATTTACTACTGCGCTTAATAATCATATGTACATAAATGCACTCATTAACATTTTATATTTTTTTCCTCTGTTTGTCGAGGTCGAAAATTTGAAACTTCTATGGCGGGTTTATCTGCCAAATTTTTATGATGCCATAAGTTCTGCTACAATAATAGTATCACAATTGGAGGTGGAAACGGTGCAGTGGAAACAAATTCCTTTAGGACCTTTACAAACGAACTGCTATATCCTGTGGAACACAAAAAATGAATGCTTAGTCATCGATCCAGGCGGTGAAGGGGAGAAGTTGATTCAATGGTTGGAGAGTCAATCGTTAACTCCGTTAGCCATTCTCCTTACTCACGCTCATTTTGATCATATTGGAGCGGTTGATCAAGTACGGGACAACTATGGTATTCCTGTATATGTTCACGAGAAAGAAGCTCAGTGGTTACTAGATCCTGCATTAAATGGATCTCAATTGTTCATGATGGGTGAACTGATTAGATTGAATCCTGCTGACTACATACTAACAACTGAAAAAAAACTGTCGATAGGCGATTTTCAGCTGCAATTATTTGAAACGCCTGGTCATTCACCTGGTAGTATTTCTTATTATGTACAAGAAAGTGAAATTGTATTAGCTGGAGATACGTTATTTATGGGCAGCATCGGGCGATCCGATTTGCCTGGTGGGAATCATAAGGAGCTGCTGACAAGCATTCATGACAAATTGTTAACGTTGCCTGAGACTACGACGGTTCTACCCGGCCACGGACCGGAAACGTCGATTGAAGGTGAGATGGGTTCAAATCCATTTTTGAATGGGTTTTAAATTGTACAAAAAAATTCCCTTTAGCCATAAGCTAAAGGGAATTTTTTTAGTGTCCTCCTGCACCCGGAGTCATCATAAAGGTCGTCCAATAAGTAAATCCAGCAAAGAACACTGTTAAGTAAGCACCGAAAATATAAATATACATACGTTCGGACAGTTTTAAATAGCTTAGCATAATGAAGAATCCTGTTTGGCCTAAAAAGATTAATGATGTCGTGGTCATATCACCAAGATAGAACATTACAGCAAAAATACCAGTCCAAAATCCAAGAACTCTAAACATACGATCCATATGTAACCCTCCTTTACACCCTAAGTCCATCATTCAATATTATAAATGAATACTACCATAAAAGTAAATATCCGTTTGCTTTTAGTTTGTGACGATTACGTGATATCTACACGTGGAACAGTCATTTATCATATTTTCCTCTTGTTTAAATTCTTCCACAGAGTATAGAGTTTCAAACATTCCTTTTAGTAAGGCGTTGTGTAAACCGCATATGAACATGGGTTCCAACTGGGCATTTTCATTAAAAGGGCAATGATCATAGTGGAACTTGATTTGATCTGCATCAGTCATTGACTCATCCAAAGTAAAACCGATTGATGTGCTAATCTCCGATAAAATATGTAACTTTTCAGCTTGTGATAATTCAATTAGGGATAGGTTATGACTTTGAAGGTAGGGGTTCACCAGGCTTTTACCGTACTCATAACCCGTTTCCACCAGAGCCTTAAAACCTTCTTCTCCAAGCTTAGCTAATGAAGCAATGGTGAGACTGCTAAGTAAACGGAAGTCACGAGGAGGAAACGATAATTGCACGACTTCTTCAGAAGAGATATATCGTTTGCCGGGCCTGCCGCCTTTACCTGTCTTTACATATTCTGATTGCAGCACTCGAATCTCTTCAAGCTTCGCTAGGTGTAGTCGAGCAACATTGGGGTGAATATGAAACTCTTCGGCAATGTCTTGAACCGATACCTCTTGTTTTCTCTCGCTAATGAACAAGTAAATGGAATACCTGGTAGGGTCTGAAAGTGCACTTGTAACCTTCAGTGTCATATCCATTCAAGGAACACCTCATTTTTGTTGGTTATAACTCTATTATAAGCTTCAAGAAAAAGAATGGATATGCAAGGAAAGCCTAATATAGCTTGATTGATCGAGTGTTTTAAAAAAGTTCACAAATTTCCAGGGGATATTACTGTACAAAAGTTATACAACTAATATACAATATGTTTAACAAATCATAAACAAGCAAGTTTAAATTTAAGGAGGTCATGAAAGTGAATAACCTGACATTTTTTACTTATCCAAGCTGTACCTCTTGCCGAAAAGCCAAAAAATGGTTAAATGCACATTCCGTTGATTTTGATGAAAGACATCTATTCAGAGAGACGCCTACACATAAAGAACTGATGGAGCTTCTATCCCTAACAACCGATGGACTCGATGAAATATTGGCTACAAGGAGTCAAACCTTCAAAGATTTGGGGAAAGACGTGAACGATTTACCTCTATCGGAAGTGATCAAATTAATTATTGATGAGCCAAAACTTCTCCGCAGACCCTTGTTAACAGACGGGAAAAAGCTGGTGGTCGGCTACAATCCAGATGGATTACAGAGCCTTGCGAATAAGAACAGATCGTTGAAGAAAAGTAGTTAAATGTATAATGGAAAAATGGTTGTATTGAAAAAGGCCGGCACTTTATGAAAAGTGCCAGCCTTTTTCAATGTGGTTTCGGGGCTGAGCAAGCCGCCTCCGCTTTTAAATTGTCCAGTTCCAGGGCTTAGAGGCTCGAGGTCATAAGCTAAGGCACCCAAAAAGGCAAAAAACGCCTTTCCGAGTGCCTCATCTTATGCTTGTCGGGGCTGAGCAAGCCGCCTCCGCTTTTAAATTGTCCAGCTCCAGGGCTTAGAGGCTCGAGGTAATAAGCTAAGGCACCCAAAAAGGCAAAAAACGCCTTTCCGAGTGCCTCATCTTATGCTTGTCGCCTCTGAGCAAAGCCCTTCCGCTTTTCTCCTGTCCAGCTCCGGCGGCTAGCCCCTCGAGGTCATAAGTCAAAGCAGCCAAAAAGGCAAAAAGCCGCCTTTATGGCAGCTTCGCCTTATGCTTGTCGGGGCTGAGCAAGCCGCCTCCGCTTTTAATTTGTCCAGCTCCAGGGCTTAGAGGCTCGAGGTCATAAGCTAAGGCACCCAAAAAGGCAAAAAACGCCTTTCCGGGTGCCTCATCTTATGCTTGTCGCCTCTGAGCAAAGCCCTTCCGCTTTTCTAACTGGGCTAGCTGGATTCGAACCAACGCGTGTCGCAGTCAAAGTGCGATGCCTTACCGCTTGGCTATAGCCCATTGAGTCGTCTTTACAAAATATAGTATGGTTGTATTTTGAAATTCTATTCAATAGTTTTAAAAAAAGTTCCCTTCCGCTTTCTAAATGGTTTTCGGAATGCACTGACGGTAATAATAAGGGTTCGGCTGGTATTGATAGTGGTATGGGGAATAGGCGAAATGGGACTGTCGTTTAGGTGAATGCCTTTGAGGTTCTAAGCAACTGGGACCGATGTAGGTGGTTGGTTTCACTTTTTCTGTCGTTTTTATCCATTCGGCTTCATCCATACAATAGTTGTAAGCCATGACGCTTGATGGTGTGAATTTTAAGATATCAGAACCTAAAACTACTTCTGGGGTAGGTGCATTAAATATGGCCAAGAGGTGGGTGTGGTCCTGGGTTGCCTCCTCATAATGCCACCAGCCTTGTGGGACATTGGTCACCTGTCCTGGAGAAATACGGTAATTTAGAACTTGCTTCGTATATGGATTGAGCATGGAAACAGTAGCTCCACCAGAAATGCAATAGACCAGTTCAGCTGCGTTCTGATGATAGTGAGGTTCCACAAAATTATGTTTACTTAAATAGATATCAAGTAGTGAGCTGTTATCCAATGTATTCAATTGATTTACCCCTAAGATATTGATTAAGTTCTGATTATCTTTTTTAAATAAGGGACTTTTATTAACATCAAAAAAGAATTGTGCTTCAGGAGAAGTGTAATCCATGTATTTACTCATGGGGTATCGTCACCACTTTCAATTTTGTGTTTATATTCTTTTTATATATATGGGCGAAGAAGGAATGTGTGAATGACTAAATGGAGTCACATGATTAATAAAGAAGTTTTACCTATGAAAGAAGGATTTTGCAAATTGATGTCGTATATCCTTAGTTAGGAAAACAGAAAGGTGGTGTTAATTTATATTTCACTCAGTGGAATCCCTATCGGAAGCAATGAGTGGAGAAGCTTTCAGCAGTGAAGCAACAGATATTCATTTAATACCCAGAACCAAAGATTACTTGATTCAATTCAGGGAGCTGGGAGCATTGGTTCCATTCCAGACCATTGACTCAAACCAGGCAGAACGATTAATTGCCCATTTATAGTTCATGAACGAAAACCTCAAAGTGGATCCTTCAGCCTTACCGTCCGAAACACACCCCTATCTCTCAGAATTTCTACCTTACCAACGACTCACCTAAAAGAAAGTCTCATCATTCGAATACTCCCTCAAAAATATCAAATACCAATTGGAAAAATGTCACTATATCCTTCCTCGGCAAAAAAATTACTTGCACTTCTGATGTATTCCCATGGCCTCATTTTGTTCACAGGACCGACTGGCAGTGGGAAAACAACGACTTTGTATTCCCTTGTTCATCATTGTTCGGCAGCCTTGAACCGCAATGTGATCACACTGGAAGATCCCGTGGAGAAGATGCATGAGGATATGGTGCAGATACAAGTGAATGAAAAAGCCGGGATGACGTATTCCACCTGCTTGAAAGCGATCTTACGGCACGACCCGGATATTATCATGGTGGGGGAGATCCGGGATCGGGAAACGGAGGAGATCGCAATAAGGGCGAGCTTAACAGGTCACTTGGTAATTTCTGCGATGCATAAAGAATTTTTACCTATGAATAAATAAGTATATGGTAAGAAAAATTTTTGAAAGAAAAAAGAAGGATTTCGTAAATTGATGTCGTATATCTTTAGTTAGGAAAACAGAAAGGTGGTGCAAATTTATTTTTCACTCAGTAGAATCCCTATCGGAAGCTATGATTGGAGAAGCTTTCAGCAGTGAAGCAACAGATATTCATTTAATACCCAGAACCAAAGATTACTTGATTCAATTCAGGAAGCTGGGAGCATTGGTTCCATTCCAGACCATTGACTCAGATCAGGCAGAACGATTAATTGCCCATTTAAAGTTCATGGCCTCCATGGACATTGGAGAAAAGCGAAAACCTCAAAGTGGATCCTTCAGCCTTACCGTCCGAAACACACCCCTATCTCTCAGAATTTCTACCTTACCAACGACTCATTTAAAAGAAAGTCTCGTCATTCGAATACTCCCTCAAAAATATCAAATACCAATTGAAAAAATGTCACTATATCCTTCCTCGGCAAAAAAATTACTTGCTCTTCTGATGTATTCCCATGGTCTCATTTTGTTCACAGGACCGACTGGCAGTGGGAAAACAACGACTTTGTATTCCCTTGTTCATCATTGTTCGGCAGCCTTGAACCGTAATGTGATCACACTGGAAGATCCCGTGGAGAAGATGCATGAGGATATGGTGCAGATACAAGTGAATGAAAAAGCCGGGATAACGTATTCCACCGGCTTGAAAGCGATTTTACGGCACGACCCGGATATTATCATGGTGGGGGAGATCCGGGATCGGGAAACGGCGGAGATTGCAATAAGGGCGAGCTTAACAGGTCACCCAGTAATATTAGTAGAACCATGCACACAGGATTTCTGATAATGTTATTAATGAAAAACGATATACTTTATTTAAAGGTGGATGTTATTAATGATAGATGGTTACAAAGTTTTCATGGATAGGTTTAATATAACGGAAGATCAAATGATTGATTTTGGACTAAAAGAAACTATTTTCATCCCAAAAAATGATGTTTATGATGAATGGCAGTTACTGAAAGAAAATATTATTGAAGGTAAAGAAAGGATTTATGTTCGTGGGTATGGTAGAGATGCGAAGGGTACGCAATTATATATAAACTTATATAAAGAATTATTTGGACATAATCAGTTTATAAAGGATCCCACAAATAATGCAGAACCAACAAAACTTTTAAAAAGGTTAACCGGTTTTTCTAGACAAGAAAAGCCAACTATTAAATATAAGCGTATTAGAAATTATCAAGTATCACATATTTTCGGAAGAACTAAGAATCCATTTTCTTTTACTGCCCCGTGGAATATCGTATATATCCCTAAAATAATGGATCCATTTACAGGACATGAAAGTAAAGGGGACCTAACAAACGTGTTTCAAAGAAAGTTCCTAAAAAAATTTTATGACTTATATCAGGATTATATTGAAGATTTTAATGAGATAATGCATGAGTTGGAACCAAGACTAATGCATTATCTCTCTAAAGAAGACGATATGATCAGTACCAAATTTAGGGAAGACGCGCTCCTTCAATTTAGTCCTATAAATCTTTAATTAAACTGAAGAAATAATAGCTCAGAGCTGTTTCTGAGCTATTAAGGAATGTTGTTAATATTAATAAAACTCAACCTCTTTAATTTCCAAACAATCTGGTTTCAACCGATCACTAACTCGATCAATAACTATCTTCTTCGTGAACATCTGAAGCAACATCTTTTTCTCCAATGCATCAAGCTGGTACCAGTTTGACTTTATGTCTAGGAGAATTTCTGAAAGATCTTCGGTGTTCATTTTTTCCCCAGCCGGTTGAAGAGAAGATAGTTGCTTATTTACATCTTCCTCTTTAGTATTTTCTTCTTCCATTCGAACAGAAAAATCTTCATCACTAATCATTTCGTTTACCCAAGCATATTGCCACTTTTTCTTCCGTTTATCAATTTCATTTAATTCTTTATTTAATAAGTCCATTCTATCCTGGCTATCATCAATCTCATTTTCATGAGTAATGTCATCAACAATATCAGGGTTAATATTTAATGTGTCTAGATACTTGATGAACTGAGTTTCTATATAACGCTCTGCCATAGATCGTTGATTACATTCTCCAACAACTTTCCTATTGCAGATATAGCCTCGAGAACGATATTCTTTATTTCCTCTTTTCGAATAACCATGTTTACCTGATAGAGGGGATCCACATCGTGCACATTTTGCTATTCCGGAAAAAATAAATTTACTTGTAGCTGCCCTTGGATGTGATGTACTTCTACTTTCTTTAATCCTCTGAACATTCTCAAAAATTTCTTTGGAAATGATAGGAGGATGAGTATTTTCTACTTCAAAGTAATTTTCTTTATTTACTCTGAAGTTATATCTCATGGTTCCTATGTAAAGGGGGTTGGAAAGGATGTAGTTGACTCTAAAGCCACTCCAAATTACATCGTTCCTTGTTCGGATATTTAACCGATTTAATTCTACAGCAATTTTAATTGTACTTTTCCCTTTAAGGTAGTAATTAAATATATCTTTTACAATAAGAGCTTCTACTTCATTGATAGTAAGCGTCTTGTTTTCTTTATCTAAATCATAACCATAAGGAGATCGATTAATTACCCAATTTCCTTCTCGTGCTTTTTGTTCCATACCCATGCGGATTCTTTCACCGGTATTTTCTCTTTCCCATTGAGCTAATGCAGCTACTATGGTAATGAACATTCTACCCATTGCAGTGGTCGTATCATAAACCTCGGTAGCTGATTTAAACTTGCAATCATTTTTATCAAACGTTTCCAAAATGTTATAAAGATCCCGTACTGATCTAGTCAAACGATCCAGGCGATAAACCAGGACACAATCTATTAAGTTTTGCTCAATATGTTTCATCATTCTTTCCAGATTAGGCCGGTTGGTGTCTTTTGCGCTATAACCATCATCGATATAGATTTCGAATATATCCCATCCCTGGGACACACAGTAAGCTTTTAAACGGTCTGTCTGTGCACGAATAGAGTAGCCTTCGGAGGCTTGTTCAGTAGTACTAACACGGACATACACTGCTGCTTTCATTCAATCACTTCCTTTAAAACTAAAATACTTGTAAATTAAGAACAATAAAATAGAGAGATTGGTAATTTAGTAAATGCTTCTTTGAATTTGATTTCTTCGAATAATTTGTTCTAATCGTTCTTCACATAGTTCTGGAGATACCAAGAACATATCAGTCATTTGTTTAATCACATCTCGGTCATTGATAGGAATGTATTTAATCATGTGATAGGGGATAGCTGCATACTGAGTAAAATGATGTGCATCCCATTCCTGTAGCTCTCTAAACGAAGCAGGCATAATTGTTTGAACGCCTGAATGTCTAAGGATATGGCATAATTCATGAAAGAAAATCTCCCTATGTTTTTCTATCGGTTCTCTACTATCGATTACAATGTCTTGGTATCTACCAATCACGTGGAAGCTACTTGGTATAGGTTTCTTCTTCACATAGATACCAAGGAACCTAGATATTCGTTCCTCACTAATTGAATTTGGATTTGTTATTCCGATCCTAGAATAGAACCGAGAAACCCAATCTTCTAACCCGGTGGTCCTGTATGTTAATTGGTACAATTTGCTCACCTCGGGAATATTATACAAACATATGTTCGTGTTATCAAGAATGGAGAATAGATTACACAAATTTTTATACTTTTAGTTATAATTTTACAAATATTTCAATTTTTTTTGGTAGTCTTCATGTAGAGTTCCTTCTGGGCGGAATAAGAGAATTTATGATAACGGAGTTTTTGGATCAGCAGTCCGATTATGTTGCAAGCAAGATTATGTTCTGCTTCAACTGGTAACTGCACAGTAGTTCATTGTAAATCGTGACTTTCTTTAATAATTATTAGAATAGTCGCTATAATTTGTGATTTAATAAGTGGTAACAATTTTCTCCCCCTCGTAAACATTGAAGAAACGCACGTTCTTGTTTTGGAATTATTTGAAATTTTTAATGAAATCCTATGTAAAAATATAGTAATATATAACTAAAATAGTAATGTATTATTACTGTGGGAGGTATTAGATGAGCTCTAAGTTTTCAGCTGGAGGACAAGCTATTGGATACTTATTTCAAATTAGATGTGCACTTAATTTATCTTTGAAAGAGGATAACTTAGATAAAGATATTGCAATCGAACAATTAGATGATGTTCAATTTGAGGCATCAGGTGATATAAAAGAAATCATACAAACTAAACACTCTATAAATGAAAAAGCTTCTTTGAGTGATAGTAGCAAAGAATTTTGGAAAACCATTAGAGTATGGAGTGAATTAACGAAGGGAAAGCAAATAGTACCTGAGAGGATTGTTTTAAGCCTAGTTACTACCTCTACTGCTCCAGAAAATTCAATTGCCTCATATTTAAGAGCAGATAATAACAGAAACGTAAATGAAGCACATAACAAGATGATTAATTATATAAGTAGTTCAAATAGTAAAGAACACATAAAAAATTTTGCTGCATTCCAGTCTTTAGAGCATGAAGATCAATTGAAATTGCTAAAATCGATACAAATAATTGATAATAACTTGAATATTTTAAAAGTAATCGAGTCCATTAAGCAAAAATTAAAATTAGCTGTTAGAAGATCACACCTTCAAGCAGTATTTGAAAGGTTAGAAGGCTGGTGGTTAAATAGAGTGATACAAAGTATGATGATGGACGATAAACAACTAATCTCTGGTTTTGAGATACAAGATTACATAAATGATCTCAGGGATCAAATGAATAAAGATTCACTTCCTATTGATTATCGATCATTAAAAAAATCTGATATAAATGTAGAGAGTGATAACCGATTATTTGTCGATCAACTAAAAATAATTACCCTTTCTAATAAAAGAATTGAACATGCTATAAATGATTACTACAGAGCATATACTCAGAGATCTAGATGGATAAGGGATGACCTTTTGTTTGTGGGTGAATTGGAACAATACGAAGAAAGACTTGCAGAAGAATGGGAAAGACAATTCGAGATGATAATGGAAGAAGAATTTGATAATAATGATTTGATGAAAGTAAAAAAAGGAAAAGAACTCTACAATAAAATTCAAGATATGCAACTTTATATACGTAAAAATTGTATAGAACAGTATGTGATGAGAGGGAGTTTCCATATCCTTGCAGATAAAGAGGAAATAAGTATAGGTTGGCATCCGGAATTTAAAGATAGATTGAATAAAATTATCGCAGAAAGAGCTAAAGAGATATCATGATTGAGTGGAATAAAAGACCTTTAGAAGTTAAGTCTCTATTAAATCCGGCATTCATTGGGAAACTATTACGAGAATTTATTAATGAATATTCAAAGGAAAGAAAAGAAGGTGTGCCATTTGAGTTGATTTTTTTATTTATTCCTTTGGTATTACAAAAAACATTTAGGGATTCATTACCCAAGTCAACAAGAACTCAATTGCACATTTGGTTACAGGAATATCCAGAATTTTTAATTGAATATGATAAGAAAGTACAAAAACTTATTCCTTATGTTAAAGAAGCGACAATAATTTTATTAAATGAAAGGAAAATCGATATTAATAAAGATGGGAAGTTAATTATTGGTGGAGAGAACTTTAAAAGAAAGAAAACAGAGTCTACTAGTGAAATAGAAGAAATTATAAAAAAAGCAAAATTCATGGGGAAATGGCTTGCGAGAAGTGGATCTTCGGCTACAATTTATACGCTATGGGGGATAAAGTTATGAGTATTCAGATAGAAGAAATTCTACTTTATAATAAAGAAGGAAAAACGAGAGAAATAAAATTTAAATTAGGTAAAGTGAATATTATAACGGGTAAATCAGGGACAGGAAAGTCTGCAATTATAGATATTATTGACTATTGTTTGGGTCGTTCCAAATTCAATATTCCTGAAGGTGTTATTAGGAATAAAGTCCTGTGGTATGCACTGAAGTTAGATGTTAACGGAAACAAAGTTTTTGTAGCAAAACCTTCACCTAAAAATAATAATGAAAGTCAGAGTGAAGTCTATTTGGAGCTAGGTCTAGGTGGAAATTTCCCACCTGAAATGGCGAGTCTAATTCCTAATACTAATGACACTGGATTAGAATTTGAGTTAAGCCGACTATTGGGAATTTCCCCAAACCTTCACACCCCGGATGTAGGTAGAACAAGAGAGGCACTGGAGGCAACATTTAAACATTCTAAGTTTTTTTTATTTCAGAAGCAAAGCATAGTTGCAAACGAACAATTGCTTTTCCATAGACAATCAGAACCATTTATACCACAAGCTATTAAAGATACAATTCCATATTTTTTAGGTGCAATTAGAGAAGACTATTTAATTATACAAAATGAGATAAAAAGAGAGAAAAAAAATTTAAAATTACTAAAGAAGACATTAAATGAATCTTTATCTATTACTGGAGAAGGTGTTTCTAGAGCTAGAGGTTTGGTTTTAGAAGCAAGAGAAGTAGGAATAATAAATAATGATGAAGTCGAAGCTACTACAGATTTTAAAAAGTGTATTAGTTTGCTGAAAAATATTAAAGATAAAGACTCAAATCTAAACAGTCAAGGGGATAACACACATTTAAATAAGTTATTAGAGAAGAGAAGAAACATAATAAATGAAATCCGCGTATTGACTGACCATTTGAAAGAAGCGGATGCTATGTCAACGGACTTAACTGGTTATTCTAATGAGATTGTTGAGCAAAAAGCACGTCTTACTTCGATTAACCTTTTTCATGGTAAAGAAGAAATAAATAAGTGTCCGTTATGTTCAACTTTATTAGAAGTTCCCCCCCCTAAAATTCAACAAATGAATAACTCACTTCTCCAATTAGAGAAAAAATTAGAAGGTGTCCAAAGAGATAAGCCAGTACTAAATGATTACACTGAAAGAATAAAAGAAGGTTTAGACAATAAAAAAGAGTCACTGAATAATGTTAATTTACAAATAGCAATGGTTAATAAGAGACAAGAGGAGATGGAGTTTTCTTCGGATATTAATTCTTCTGTTGCTAAAGTGGTTGGTAAGGTTGAATTGTTTCTTGAAAGTTATAATGATATTGATAATAGTTCAGATTTACAGAGTAGAATAAGAAATAAAGAAAGTAGAATAAGTGAACTGGAGAATAAAATTAATTCTGAGGAAGCAGAAGGAAATCTTGTATCTGTGCTAAATATTATTGGGAATGATATGACTAAGTGGGCAAAAAGTTTAAAGTTAGAGCATTCTCAATTTCCGTATAGGTTAGATTTAAAAAATCTTACAGTAATAGCGGACAGTGAGGTAAGACCGATTCCTATGTTTAGAATGGGTAGCGGTGAGAATTGGTTAGGTTGCCATATAATATTAATGTTAGCGCTTCATAAAGCGTTTATTAAGAGAAATAGACCAGTTCCAAGTTTTCTGGTCCTGGACCAACCTACTCAAGTGTATTTTCCACCGGAAATATACTCCAAACTAGAGGGAAAAGAAAATGAAGTTAATGATGAAGATCGAATTGCTGTAAAAAGATTATTTGACCTATTGTTTGACGTAACTGAGGAACTTAAAGGTGGATTACAAGTTATTGTAATGGATCATGCTAATATTAGTGATGAAAGATTTCAAAATTCTCTAATAGAGGAGCCATGGAGAAATGGAAAAGCCCTTATACCAGCTGATTGGAACTGAAGTTAGAAATAAGAAATGAAAATAGGAGACACTTTGTTGCTTTTAGGGCGAATCTTTTTCTTCCTGCTCCTTCTAAGGGCGAAAATGAAATAGTATAAATAAAAAGACCAAATTAGGTCTTTTTTGTTTATTTATACAAGATTAACTTCTAATGTTTTATCTCTGTTTTGCCTCGAACACTACATACTCAAAATGCTTCTTCATCTTTTCTATAACCTCCTGAGAAAGACGTTAAATATTATAAAATCAAATACCTCCACAAATTTACAGGTAATTATTAGATTAGTAGTTATTTTGTGCTATATTTATTGAGAGAGAAATATTTGAAATGAGGGGAAGAGATGGAAAAATATTATAAAGATAGTATTAAATCTTTCACAATAAAAGGATTGTTTGGTAATAGAACTGTTCATATAGATTTTATGAATGATATTAAGGTTGTAGTGGGGGAAAATGGAACGGGGAAAACTACATTATTAAATGTAATTTACTACACATTGTCTTGCCAATTTCATAAGCTACAGGATTTAGATTTTCTAAGTATTAGTATAAATTTCACCTCTGGACATTGTATTGAATTGAATAAAGATAAACTGAATTTCGGTACAGAAGATGATCTTGTTGGTAATTTGCGAGAAATCTTAAATAGAGATGAATTTAATTACATAATATATAAGCTATCCAATAATTTAGAGATAGAATGGGATAAATTTGAGTTGTTATATAGAAAAAATACACGTACTAGAAATAATACTAGAAGAGTTTCATATGGTTTGGTTCGAAGTAAAGTTAAGAGGCTAAAAAGACAAGGCTTATGGGAAATTAAACTAGCGCAGGAAATCAAAAATCATCTAACCGGAAAAATTTTATATTTCCCTACTTATAGAAGAATTGAACAAGAAATACAAAACTTAGGTGCAACAAATATTGAGGTCTTTGATGAAGATAATCAACTGATTCAATTTGGAATGAAAGATGTAACTAATAGATTTAATCTCTTAACAAAAAACATTAAGAATTCTTATGTTGAGTGGTTTTCAAGATTATCAGGTGAAATGCTATCACAGTTTTCTAAGGGGATAAGAATAACTGACGACTTACGTAAGAAAATAAAAAATATCGATACTATTACTATTGTTTTAGATAGAGTTGGAGACAACATTAGTCATGAGGATAAACAAAGGATTATTGAATTGATTCGTTCCGAAGAAATATTTCAAGGTTACCATGATCCATTAATATATTTTCTGTCTAAGTTGGTTAAAATCAATGATAGCCATTATGACATAGATACTTCAATAAATAAATTTGTTGAAGTATGTAACAAATACTTAGTTCACAAAGAAATAGTTTATGATAAAAAATCGGTAAAGATAAGTATAAGGGAAAAGGGGTCTGCAAAGCCAGTAGACATAAGTAAATTATCTTCAGGAGAGAAGCAAATTGTTTCTATATTT
The DNA here is from genome assembly GCF_042666755.1 of Rossellomorea sp. GCM10028870. NCBI lineage: Bacteria > Bacillati > Bacillota > Bacilli > Caryophanales > Bacillaceae > Rossellomorea > Rossellomorea sp. GCM10028870. The sequence continues at coordinate 463,213 of NZ_JBHTGN010000001.1, forward strand.
TCAAGAGTATATTTAAATGAGGACAGCGGATATATTATTTTGTTTGATGAACCAGAACTTTCTCTTTCAATTGAGTGGCAGAAAATGTTACTCCCGGATATTATAAATTCAGGAAAATGTAACTTTATGCTTGCAGTTACTCATTCTCCATTTATTTTTGATAATGAGCTAGATGAGCATGCATTCGACCTAGAGGATTTTTATGAACATTTTGAAGAGGAAGATGTATCTTTAACAGAATGGGAAGAATTCATTAGAGAGCTTGATAATCAAGAATATCAGGAATTCGTAGAATATGATGAATATGATATTATGTTAGAGCTTAAGGATGATGAAGATGAAAGTTAAAGAAATGAGAGAACAAAAAGAGGTTGCAACAGCAGGATATATGGAATTTATGAAAGCATTTAAAGGTGACGATAATCAATTATACTGCATAGTCGAAGGGGAAGATTCAATTTATTATGAAATTAGAATTAGAAACTTTGTCATTGCAAAGAATGTTGATAGGAACATAAGATTTATAAGAGCATTTAATAAAAATGAAGTATTAAGATTACACAGAATCATTACAAGTAAAGCAAAATATAAAAATGAAAAAATAGGATATTTTATTGATAGGGATTTTGATGACTCAATTAATAAAAAGGAAATTTATGAAACTCCTGGTTATTCAATAGAAAATTGTTATACTTCTTATGAAACTTTTGAAAAAATACTATTAAGTGAATTTAATGTCTTTGAATATGAAGAGGATTTTAATAAATGTGTGGATTTATATAAAAATAGACAGATAGAATTTCACCAAAACGTACTATTGCTAAATGCATGGATTAAAATTCAAAATAGATTACTTCAATCCGGAACAGACACTAAAATGGACCTAAAAAACCTAAAAAATATTAAGGATTTCATATCAATAAGTCTAGATAAGGTTAGTTCAAAGTATAATTATGAAACATTGAAGAGAAAGTTCCCAAGAGCAGTAAAAATTGATCAGAAAGAATTGGAAAATGAAATAAATAAATTAATTAAGGAAAATTTACAAGAAACTCTTAGAGGAAAGTATGAACTAGATTTCCTTCATATCTTTTTAATGAAATTAAGGTTTGACAGATTGTCAAAGTCGAATAGAAAGGTTTTTTCTGAAAAGGGGAAGGTGAATTTGGAATTTAAAAGAGAGAATATTCTCTCCGAATTATCACATCATGCTGAAACTCCTAAGTGTTTATATGCATATCTTGATAAGTTATTTGAGAATGAATATGTAAAAGGAACTTTATCAACTGGATAAATGCAATTTGTAATAAGCAAAATACCTCACCATTTGTGAGGGTAATTTTGCTTATTTCTTTGCTTAGCCTGAAACACCACATACTAAAAATAATTCTTAACTCTCAATTAATGCCTCAATACATATATTAAATACTTGTAGTAATAGCTAAATATTCCAACACACCAATCGATTTAATGCTAAATAACCGTAAAATTTTACACTTTGAATATTAATAATAATTTATTTTCCACCATAAGAATAAACAACTTGGAATAGATATAGGAGTGTCTTGTAATGCAAAAGAAAATGACCAATTTAATAATTCTTTTAACTACTATTCTAATGGTTGGTTGTACCGATTTAGAAGATGTATCCCAAACAGAGGGAGAAACAACTCCCAAAGAAGTAACCACAGCAAATACATATGAAAATAATGAGAAAAAAGAAACTATTACTACGGTTGATGGGGAACCAGTAAAAGAGGAAACCCCAACCCAAACAACGAATGAACTGTTCCCAGGATACAAACTTATTGAAGTTGATGGTGGTGATTTGTCTGGAGACCGTGAACCCAACGTCGTCGTTGACATTGGTTTTGGGGACCGTGAATATTGGGCATTTACTAATGAATATGGGCAACTAGTACGTGTCATTGCTGATGAGATCATTATTCAGGATGATAGTACCGAACCTGTTTTATCTTCTGGCAGATACTACTCTGATGAGGCAAAGGTTCCTGGTGTCGAAAGTGACGTTTTAGATGAAGGCCATATCATTGCTGATTCTCTCGGAGGGGTATCGAATGCATATAATATTACCCCTCAAGATAGTACGCTCAACCGACATGGTGATCAAGCTTATATGGAGGACGTGATACGTAAAGCTGGTGGAGTTACTAAATTTGAAGCAATTATTACATATCCGAATACGGAAACGCAAATTCCTTCAAGTTATCAGTATACCTATATTTTAAAGGGTGAAAAGGTTGTTGATACCTTTGATAATTTGAACCCTGATGAAGTAAATGAATCACTCGGTTTAACAGAGAGTGAGCCTTCTGATTCAACTTCAACTAGTTCAAGCGGAAGCAACGATATTTCAAGTGTTGACACAAACGGTAATGGCCAGGTGACGATTAAAGAAGCAGAAGACGCAGGTTTTAGTATGCCAATAACGAATGATCATTGGTTATATCCCTACATGCGCGATAATGATAAGGACGGTATGGTAGGGGAGTAAATCCCTGGGGCGTTATTACTTAAAAGGGATACATCAAAAGTTACTAAGAAAAAAGGAGAATTTATTTTCTTGTTCTGTTAACGGGCAGGATAGTTGAACAAGAATATATTTTTTGATGAAGTAGAATAACTATTAAAAATAGGATTTGATAAGGCTAGGTGGAAAAATGATATGGATGTATGTAGGAATAGCTATCATTTTATTATTAGGTGCTTCCCTAATAATTTTTGGGTTTAAATTTACTAAAGGTAAACATAAAAAAGCAAAATATATAGACAATACTGCTGTGTACAATGCTGGGATAGTGGAAACAATCGTACTATTTTTACTATCTTTTATACTCAAGTTTGCTCCATATTGGTTAATGAAAGTTTTTATTATTTTAATGGGTTTATCGTTAATTATTTTTGGAGTTTTTCTTCTTGCCACATAAATAAGTTGGAATAGTGAGGAAGTCTGTTATTGAATAAACGGGGGCTTTTGCCTAAGATCCTCGGAGTTTTTATATTGTATGTTTTATATCAACCTTTACCTTTAACATAGCCTTTTATTTCACGATCTGGGGCGATTGCTTTGCAAAGTTAGCCTCTTTTTAATTGAAGTATAGAAAGTTTAGTTGGGAGAAAATGATATAATTATTCTAGAAAATATAATAGTTTTTAATTAGACCTTTTTTTAAAAAATTATAGTAAGGGAAGGGCATATATGAAAATAATCAAACGATTTATTTTAAACCGTCCTGCTGAAAAGCGACTTGCATATTTTTACGGTATGATTGCAACGGATGAACAGGTGTGGTTACTACAGGACGAAAATGGGGACTTATTACTATTAGAAGATGATATTGGAGACTATCCATTTTTACTACCTGTTTGGCCAAGTAGAAGCTTTGCTGAAATGGAAGCTGCCAATATTGATAAGTCATACGAAGCTTTCAACATAACACTTTCGCATTTCTTAGATGATTTACTAGTTGATATTGAAAATGACGGGGGTGCTACAGCCATTTTCCCAAATGAAAACAATACAACCATTCAAAAACGTGACGAAATAAAGGAAATGATTCGCAATTTATAGTAAGTTAAGATGCTTTAGTATTAAGCTAACTGGGGGCGATTGCTTAACAAAGTGTCGCCTCTTCTTATTAAAGTAAACGACAGGTTAATTGAACAAAAGACTACTAAGGGGGAAGAAAATTGGAATATAAAATAAGAGAAGCAACTTTAGATGATTATGTTAATGTTAAGCCCATTCATAAAGAGGTACATAACCTACACGTTAAGGGTAGACCTGATAAATATAATCCTACAAATAATACATTGGATAAAGAATATTATGAAGAATTAGTAAATAGTGAAGAAGGAAAAGTTTATATAATTGAAGAGGACAATGAAATCATTGCTTTTACTTTTTTAAGAAGAAACGATACACCTAATCGTGACACAGTTGTTCAACAGTCGTATGTTTTTATGGAGGACTTTGGTGTTAATCAAAACTTCAGAGAAAAAGGATTAGGTCGGTTGTTATTTGATAAAGCAATTGAATTCACCAAAGAAGTTGGTGCAGAAAGCTTAGAACTAGGTGTCTGGGAATTTAATGACACGGCTATAACATTCTATGAAGCTATGGGTATGAAAACACAAGCAAGAAAAATGGAAATTAAAATTAGTTAGGAATAGTTCTTCTACTAAACGAGCTAACAGATGCTCAGTTCTTATTACGTTAACGGGGGCTTTAATGGAATATTTCCTCAAAATTAAAAGCTCGGAGAAATATCTCTGAGCTTCTTTTTGTGCTATCTTTTTAGTCTTCTTTATTCCTTTGTTTTGCCTGAAACACCACATATTCAAAATGCTTCTTGATCTCCTCAATATCCTCCTGAGAAAGATCTTTCCACTTTTCAATATCAAAGAAACCAAATTGCTCTATGCCGTACTCTTTAACGAGTTTGTTCACTTCTTCAAGGGTGTCTTCTTTTGAATTCGCCTTTTCTTCTCTGCCAAGTAAGAAATCGATGGAAACCTCAAAGTAATCAGCAATCTTCTTTAACATGTCGTAATCTGGTTTTCTTTCATCCTTTTCATAACGAGAGAGAACAACATTGGAAACTCCTATTTTTTGCGCAAAGTCTTTTTGTGAAATATTTTCTCGTTCTCTTAATTTTTTTATATTACTTCCTAATGAAGACATTAGCTTCATCCCTTTACCGTTATATTTATATATTTAGATTATCATTTACCAAAGCGGTAAGAAATAAAATTGACAAAATGGTAATTATTTTATTGACATTACCAAAAAGGTAATTTAGTATATAGTTAAAGTTACCGATTCGGTAATTTTGTGAGGGGGTGAGTAAATGAAAGTGCAAAGGAAACTTTTAAATCTTGAAAAGATAAAAACTCTAAGAATTAAGCAAAACTTTACTATTGATGATATGTCAAGGGCTCTAGGCTACGAAGGCTATAATGCTTATTACTATAAAGAAAACGGAAAAAGAAAAATAAGTGCTGAAGAAATAGCAATTATTGCGAAGGTTCTAAATGTACCGATAGAAGAGCTTTTTTTTGAAAATAAAATTACCAATTCGGTAATAAAATTCAAGGAGGTGATCTAAATGAACCAACCATCAGATGAAACAATTAAAAAAATCCTACGCTACTTCTTAAAAACATCTGTCCCAAGAATCATCGAAGAACGCAAACAAAAATCTGAAAAAGCAAGTTAACTTCATTTTATGATCTAAGTCTGAACATTGAAATCCATATATAGGTAAAGGAAGGAGCAACCCTTATGAAGGTCATGGAAGGGGAGGAGCTTGCTAGTGCGAGAAGACGTCAAGGCATAACGCAACAACAACTATCGTTAAAGCTTCCGATTTCAAGAGAAAGCATTGCAAAGTACGAAACGGGGAGACAGCGTTTCCCTAAAGATTTAAGAGCACTTACAGCTGAAGCGATCGACGACGAAGAATATTACTTTGTCAGGTGGAACGAATCAGCTGGTGATGTCTCAATCCCATATCTAAATGGAGAATTTATTGAACATCATCCAACAGCCATGATGCTACTGGTCAAAAGAGAATCACTAGAAGCTCTGGATCACCTTGAAAAAGCATGTTGGTATAAGCCAGTAAGATCTCAAAGCGAAACAGAGCGAGAGGAAATGAAAAAGGTTGCCTTTGAAGTATTAGATGCTGCAGCCAGTATGATCAACCTTGTCGCTCTAATATCAAAAGAATATCAATTCTCCATGATACAGATTTTTAAACAATGGAGATTAACCCTAAAAGCACGGAGGTTACAAAAGTGATCACTCAAACATTTAAGAAAGAAGATCTACGTAAGGCAGTTCAACATCAAAGAGGCTCATGGAATTCGATTCAGGTCATTGAGGAAAGAATGGAGGAAGGAAAATATAAAGATGCTATGTTATCAGCGGTTGATTTACTTAATTCGATTAAAGAGCTTGATAGGTTAGCAGAGAAAAAAGTAAAGCAGGATGAATTGCATCATATTACTCAGACATTTGTGAACGTCATGATGAATCGAAGCTAGAGAGGGTTGAGGACTTGAAGATAAAAACAGGTGAATGGTTAAAGCTTTCCTCATTTGAAAAGACACTTTTACTTAGAAACAAAGCAAAAAAAGCAGCAAGCTAAGGCTGGCACCGAAGCTTACTGCATCTCACTATTTTATGCGCAAAAAGAATTATATAACGTGAATGAATGTGAAAGCAACTTTCATGCATTACCAATTTAAGGAGGTGAAACAAATGCTTGAACATCCTGATATCACAAGGTTAGAGAGACATGGTTACACCAATATGGTGTCTCAGCCAGAACACAACGGAATTGATTATTTTGGGAACGAGATTTTGGTTGGAGATTCAATTATAACGGATCCTGAAAATGGAGAAGTCATCCTGGAAGAAAATTTAGAGGATTACTTGATTGAAAAATGTAAGTTTCATTTTTCAATAGCAGAGTAAAGACCTGTGCTGGCACACAGGTCTAGTTGGAAAGAGGGGTTGAAACCTCTTTAAAGGGTTTTTTACATTCTACTGTACATTGAAAACAAAATCAATTGGAGGGGAATTTATGCCAGCAATATTAGCAACTACAAATGATATGGATCGTAATGAATGGTTAGAAATGAGAAGAAAAGGTATTGGGGGTTCTGATGCTTCCATCATCCTCGGACTTAATAAATATAAAACACCTTTTGAATTATGGCTTGAGAAAACAGGTCAGGTGCTTATTGAAGAATCATCCAGTGAAGCTGCGTACTTTGGAAATCTCTTTGAAGATATGGTCGCAAAAGAATTTGAAGTGCGTATGGGGAAGAAGGTACGAAAGAGAAATGCCATCCTTCAACACCCTGATCAAGAGTACATCATCGCTAACATTGATCGTAAGGTTGTGGGTGAAGAAGCGTTACTTGAATGTAAAACAGCAAATCAGTTCCTTGCAAAAGATTGGGAGAGCGAAGAAATACCTGAATCGTATTTGGTACAGGTGCAGCATTACTTAGGAGTACTTGGATACCCCAAGGCATACATCGCGGTATTAATAGGCGGTAACAAATTTATTTGTAAAGAAGTGGACCGTGACGAAGAATTGATCAGCATTATTTTCGAAGCTGAAAAGCATTTCTGGGAGTACCACGTAATTGAAGGGAATCCTCCGGCACTGGACGGCTCGAGTGCTGCTGAAAAGTATTTAAAAGAAAAGTACGCCAAAGCTGAAAAAGGGAAGTCTATCGAGCTACAGAGTACTAATAAAAATCGTATCCTTGAGTACTTCGATTTGAAGAAGACCATTAGCGAATTAGAAAAACAGAAAAAACATATTCAACATGACCTTCAGCATGAATTAAAAGAAGCTGAATTAGGCTTCTGCTCAAACTACGAAGTAGCCTGGAAGCCGATTGAATCAAATAGAGTAGATTCAAAGCTATTAAAAGAAAAGTTTCCGAATATATATAAAGAAGTAACCAAAAAGAGTGCTTATCGACGATTTGATATCAAGGAGGCTAAATAATGGCCACCAATCAATCTCTTAAAACTCAATTAGCTAACAAGAATGGACAAGCTCCTTCTACTCAAGGCTCCACTATGAAAGGGTTACTAGCTAGTCCTAGTGTGATTAAGCGCTTTGAAGAGGTATTAGGTAAACGAGCAACACAATTTACCGCCTCAATTCTAAGCCTATACAACAATGAAAAGATGCTACAGAAAGCTGAACCTATGTCAGTTATCTCTTCAGCCATGATTGCAGCCACTTTAGATCTTCCAGTAGATAAGAATCTAGGGTATGCCTGGATTGTCCCATATGGGGGCAAGGCACAATTTCAACTTGGATATAAAGGTTATATTCAATTAGCCCTTAGAACCGGACAGTACCGGTATATAAACGTCACACCGATCCATGAAGGGGAATTGATGAAATGGAATCCCCTAACAGAGGAAATCGATATCGACTTTGAGCAAAGAGAATCAGAAGCCGTCATTGGGTATGCAGCTTATTTTGAACTACTGAATGGATTTAGAAAAACCGTCTACTGGACCCGAGAACAAGTAGAGAAGCATCGGAAGAAGTTCAGTAAATCAGATTTTGGTTGGAAGAATGACTGGGATGCTATGGCCATGAAAACGGTACTGAAGAATCTCTTATCTAAATGGGGCATTCTCTCAGTAGAAATGCAAAAGGCTGTTATTGAAGATAATGAGGATCGTGAATTGAAAGATATCACACCTGAAGAGGATGACAACACAATCGAATATGAGGTCCAGGAAGAACAAACGGAAGAACCGGCAAAAGAATCTAAATCAAAGAAAAACAAAAAAGAATCAGCACAAGACACGATGGACATGAAGTTTGATTAACCATGAAGTACCTTACAGAGTCCTTCTTCCAAAGTGGATTTGGAAGAAGGCTCAAAGTAAGGAAGAGTTGAAATGTCTCGTATTGGACTATATGAACCGATATCCCCACTATCACGTAAAAGGTATTAAAGAGGGGAAAGCGATATGTGAAAGGAAGGAAGAGGAATTATGAAAGCAACTGGAATCGTGAGAAAGATCGATGAATTAGGTAGAGTGGTTATTCCAAAAGAGATTAGAAGAACACAGGGGTTGAATAGTGGCACCCCATTAGAAATGTTCCTAGATCATGGAGGGATTGTCTTCAGACCTTATCAAACCGATGTAACGAAGAACAATACACTCACATGGCTTGAGAATGCTTTGTCAGACGCAACGAACCAAGAAGATAGGGAATCCATTTCAGCGGCAATTTCATACGTAAGACAAGCATAGAGGTGATGACTTGAATTATCTAAAGGAACTCAAAGCTTTTAAGGATTGGTTGCTACTGAACGATCTTAATACCAGCGCAATTGCGTTATGGCACACACTGATGGCTATAAACAATATGGCTGGCTGGAAAGAACGATTCAATGCGCCCAACTCCACAGTAGAGAAATTAACTGGCCTTTCTAAACAAGGGCTGGTTAATGCTCGAATAAAGCTTATCGAAAATGAATTGATTGAGTACGAAAAAGGCAAGAAGGGGAAGGCTCCCATCTATAAGGTAAAGTCATTGGTCAACTCAGTTGACCAATCGCTATACCAATCCGATACCCAATCCATATACCAATATGGATACCAATCCGATGACCAACAGTTGACCATACCTAAACATAAACTAAACAAAACAAAACTAAAAAAAGATGTAGTAAATGATGCGCCTGCATCTCTCAATCCGTTTCAGTTTTACGAGCAAGAGGGGTTTGGAATCTTGGGAGGTTATATACCGCAAAAGATTGTGTCTTGGTGTGAAGATCTCTGTGAGGAATTGGTACTGGAGGCCATGAAGATTGCTGTAGAGCAAGGAACGAAAAAGTGGGGATACGTTGAAGCCATTCTTAAGAATTGGTCTCAGAAGGGGATTAGAACTTTGGAGCAGTCTCGAGCTGAGCAACAGCAATTTAAGGAGCAGAGGACAAAGCGAACACCTGTGAGGTCTTCTGGGAAGGTCAGGCCCATTCGTACTGAGAGATTACCAGATTGGTTTGAGGAGAATAAGAATTCTACACCAAATCAACGCAGCGACTTTAGCGACTATGACTTTGAGAAAGAAAAGGCAAAGCTTGAAGCAGAGCTTTTAGCATTTAAAAGGGGGTAATGAAATGGGTGTATTATTTGATTCTATTAAGATTACTCAGGAAACGAAGTCACAAGGGATGATCAGTGAGCTCCTTACCTTAGGTGTTACTGAAACAAAGAGTGGGACAAGCATTTATGACCTGAATTATTATGTTCTAAGGCAAGAATTAGCCATCGCTAAATTTAGAAACAGGAATGTTGAGAGTTCTGAGAATGGGTGGTTTTGAGTAATGAAGATGATTCAGTTTACGGTCTATGGTACTCCCGTAGCCCAGGGGAGGCCAAGGTTTAGCTCTCAAGGAGGATATACTAGGGCTTATGATCCTAAGAAATCTAAGGACTTTAAGAAGTATGTAAAGTTGGTTGCTGCTGAGAATCGACCTAAGAAACTGCTTGAAGGACCACTTCAGTTGTTTATCAGGGTATATAAGCCAACGTTAAAGAACTTCAGCCAAAAGAAGTTAGCTGCAGCTGAGAGTGGTGAATTAAGACCATTGACGAAACCTGATGTAGATAACTACGTGAAAGGAATCAAAGACGCTTGTAACCAGATCCTTTGGAAGGATGATAGCCAGGTGGTGGAGTTATTAGCTAGTAAGTGGTATAGCGAGGACCCCCGGATTGAGATTATGGTGGTACCCATTGAACAATAAAACACAGGAGAAACGACTATATGTATCGTTTCTCCTGATTGTAGAATTAGAAGTTCTAAGATTTCTAAGTATTGGTTAGTTTAGGAATGTATTCATTTCTTTTAAATCTATTTTAAGTTGAAGTGCATCTTCAACCATTCTTATGAAGTCTATGGAAGTTCCAACTCTTTTTGAATCTACTAGTATATCCTGAAGCTTTTCTTCTGATAGAACAATTAATGAGTTCAATAAAATCATCCTTTCGGCCGACGAAATAACTGCTTAGGATTATTTTACTGTTATTTACAGAATAATGGAATAGAAATAGATGGATTTGCTTGTGAAAAAAGAACTATTTGATTTTCTTGATTTCTGATTTGTGAACAAGTTCTATATTGGAGTAACCTTGAGCTATTTCAATGTACTCACTATCATAAATCCATAGTATGTTATATTCCTTATCTTGGTATAAAACCTTGTCCCTTAAATTATATTCCATGTTAATACCTCGCTGTTTTAGTAGGTAAATACTATCACATTAGAAGAATTATGGATTTATGCACTAGGTACATTCCGTGGAATTGTAACTGGCTATTTCGTGTAAAAACTCTTGGTTTTATTGAAATATATTAATATATGTATATTTTCTGGTTTCTTAAATTAATCGTTACGAGGATGGATCTTTTCACTTAAGGTTTTGATTTCTCCAGTAATTCTTTCTTTAAGTTTAGGACAGTTACATGATTGGAATTCTTTAAATAATGAACCTAGCTTTTTAATAGATATTAATATCTCACGCTCTTTCAAGTTCTTCACCTTTGACATTTGTATTTGAAATAAAAAAAGCCAGGATTTCTCCTGACCAGCCAATTTAATTATAACATAGGAGGGATTTTGGTGAGATTATCAGATGTAGAAATTAATCCTAGTACTTTGAAACTAGAAATTGATATAATGGAACATAAAGGAAGTTTTGCTGTTGTGGTGTGTGATGGGAAGGCAAAGGTTACTGATCTGCCACCTCATGGAGAGACGAATATAGTTACACATCAGGGGAAAGTGAAACGTATTAGGTGGAATGAGGGGGAAGAGTTTTAAAGGTATTTTAATTATAATTACTCAGAATATATATTATTGAATTTTATTAATGAGAATATTACAAATTTAAATATGAGGTGAATACAAATGTCGACTGAGAGAATTATAAAAGAATACGAAGAGCAAAAGGCCACTTTAGATATACTTGAATCTAAGATTGTAACACTTTTTGAAGATTTGAGTAATTATAATAAGGTTTCTTTTCATGATATAAGAGCCAGAGTAAAAGAGCGAGACAGTCTACAACAGAAAATAGAAAAAAAACAAGGGAAATATAGCGAACTGAATGATATAACTGATGTTGTTGGGATACGTATAATTACATATTTTAATGATGATGTTGATAAACTAGCTACTATCATTGAAGATGAGTTTTCAGTTGATCAAAAAAATTCGGTTGATAAAAGAAAAAAAGATCCTGACCGTTTCGGATATGCTTCTTTACATTTTGTAGTTACTTTTAATGACGAGAGATTAAAATTAATAGAATATAAACATTTTGAAGGTATTAAATTTGAAATTCAAATACGTTCCATCCTTCAGCATGCTTGGGCAGAAATTGAACATGATATTGGGTATAAGAGTAAAAATGAAGTTCCTGAAGAAATCCGAAGAGATTTTTCACGGATTGCAGGGTTACTTGAGCTTGCTGATATGGAATTTCTAAGAATTAAAGGATTTATTGAAAAGTATACAGAAGAAATAGAAACAAAAATAGAAAATAACTCACTAATGATCAAGCTTGATAAAGTTACACTAACAGAATACATAAATAAATCCCGATTAGTAGAAGGTATAAATAATACTTTAGAGGAGAAGTATCATGGTTTGAAAATTAATGATGATTATACTTCTGTTCTTTCTACAGATTTAGAAATACTTCGCTTTTTTGATATTAATAAGGTTATTGATTTAGATGAACTTTTAAGTAAGAAGAAGGAGAAGGTGTTATCATTTTTTGAAAAATGGTATGAATCTTCATTTGATTTTTCTGAAAATAGATCTGCATATCCAAAAGATATATCCCTATTTTATTTATATTATGTATTAATTTATGAGAACTATTCAGAAAAATTGCTAAGTGATTATTTAGAAATTAGCAGTATAGATGATGATTTACATCAAAGTGTTATCGATGATTTTAATAATTTAAAGAATGAAGACTGGAAGTTATCATAACCCTAAATCCTACCAGACAACTGGAGGACACTAATCTAACACATATTAATGTGTGTTTAGATTGGTGTCCTTTTTTACTTTGAATAGAGGTGTTCGTGTGAAAGAGCTACTATTAAGCTACAAAAGGAATTTGAAATATACTAAATCAATGCTTGTGAATGCTTGTCAGCGAGATAAATCAATACTTATTGGGATAGTAAGAGACTTACAGTACGCTATTGAATGGATGGAAGCAGGAAGACAGCCTGGAACTAAAAGAGGAGTCGAGAGATTGGCTGCTTATCAAAGAGAGAGACCGTTTGATCCTCTAATAATGCAGAGATATTTTAGAAGTAATGAAGTTATTTATCCTTGGAATAACGATAATAAAGACAATACAGTTAGTTCAGAAGAACGAGAAAGAATTGAGGACGCTCTTTCTGTTTTAACAGCTAAGGAAAAAGAAGTGTACTTAATGTCACGTGGCCATTGCTTAACGTACAGTCAGATTGCCAACTATTTATGTATTAGTTCAAGCAGTGTTCAGACTATGATTGAGAGAGCTGAAAAGAAAGTTTCTAAAAGAAGATATGATAGTATCTTTTGTCTAAGTAGTTGAAATCGAAAGTGTGATTTTTGTCGTATAAATGCCATTAATAAGTGAAAATAAAACAGCCTTCTTAATTAGAGGCTGTTAGAGGCGTTTTATTATACTTATAACTCATTTAATTTACTTATCATGTAGTAAACAGTGTCATCTAATTTTTTATGAATATTCCTAGAATGGATTTCATCTCGTAAGTCTTTATAGCTGATTCTTTTCCCAGTAGCTACCTCTTCAATCATTTTAGGATACAAAGATCCTACTGTATTAACGTACACGAGGTATTCATTGGCTTTAATATTAATTAATGAAACATGCACCTCATTATTATGGAGTAACGGACTTGGCAAAATTTTCACCTCCCTTTTTACACTATTCGACAATTAAAAAGTTAAACCTTTAAAATATGTAAATTTCAAAAAGGGAAGTGTTCAACCCGTATTTTTTGACTTTCAAGACAGCTCAATTTATTCGGAGGTGGTAGGTGTTAAGAGATGAATATAACTGAAAAACAAAGACGTTTTGCTGATGAGTATGTAAGAACAGGTAATATTTCTGGTTCTTATAAAATTGCATATCCGAGTGTGAAAAAGGATGCAGCTGCAAGAGCTTCCGGGAGTAGGCTGCTAACAAAGGTTAACGTGAGATTCTATATTGATGAGCGACTAGAAGAATTGAAAAAGAAATCAATAGCTGAACAAGATGAAATACTTCAATTTCTCACTGCAGTTATGCGTGGAGAACATACGGAACAAATCCCAGTAGGTATTGGTGAAGGTGCTCAACAGCTAGAAGACAAGGATCCTTTTCTTAAAGATAGAGTTAAGGCAGCAGAACTCTTAGGTAAGCGATACGTCATGTGGACTGATAAGCAGCAAGTAGAGAACATTACACCTGTCTTTGTAGAGGATGTACCTGATGAAGACTAAGCAAAAAAGAACCTCCATCAAAAAGAAGATTGGTGGAGGGTACAACCGGTTTTGGAACAACAAGCAGTTCTACCGGGTAGTAAAAGGTTCACGTGGTAGTAAGAAATCGAAGAACACTGCACTAAATTTCATTCATAGAATCATGAAATACTCCTGGGCAAATCTCTTAGTTGTCAGGCGGTATTCAAACACCAACAAACAATCTACTTATACTGATTTAAAATGGGCAGCCACGCAATTAGGGGTTGCCCATTTATTTAAGTTCAATGAATCAATGCCGGAGATAACGTACATGCCTACTGGCCAGAAGATCTTGTTTAGAGGTCTTGATGATGAATTGAAGATTACATCAATCACCGTAGATGTTGGGATATTATGTTGGGCTTGGTTTGAGGAAGCTTATCAAATTGAAACTGAAGCTAAATTTCGAACGGTTGTTGAATCAATCCGGGGAAAATATGATGATCCGAACTTCTTTAAACAGATAACAGTTACTTTTAATCCCTGGTCTGAGCGACACTGGCTTAAGAAAGTCTTCTTTGATGAAGAGACCCGGGAAAAAGATACGTTTGCGATTACAACGACCTTTCGCGTTAATGAGTGGCTGGATGATGTTGACCGAGCAAGGTATGAGGATTTATACAGAACAAACCCTCGACGTGCCAGGATTGTTTGTGATGGTGAATGGGGAGTAGCTGAGGGGCTTATATTTGATAACTTCCATGTTAGGGATTTCGATATTCAACGGAAAATCAAAGAGATTCAGGAAACTGCACATGGTATGGACTTTGGTTTTACAAATGATCCTACTACCTTACCAAGTTCAGTAGTGGACCTGAAAAATAAGGAACTTTGGATATATGATGAGCATTATGAGAAAGCGATGCTCACTGAAGACATATACAAGATGATCGTGAGGAAAGGACTTCTAAAATCAGTCATCACAGCTGACTCTGCAGAACGACGATTGATTCAGGAATTAATCAATAAAGGTGTTCGTAGGATGAGAGCTTCAGTCAAAGGGAAAGGCAGCGTCAACCAAGGTATACTGTTCATTCAAGGATTCAAGGTGTACATTCATCCCACATGTGAACATACCATTGAAGAATTTAATACGTACACGTTTGATCAGGACAAAGATGGTAAGTGGTTGAATACTCCGGTTGATGCAAATAACCATATTATCGATGCTTTGAGATATAGCCTAGAACAATACCATTTGGGAGTGGCCAAGAAAGACGATACTTATAAAGCTTTAAAAGGATTAGGTTTATAGGGGGTGGAACATGAATCACGTTAATAATTTTGAGCTTGGAGAAGATAAGTACAGCAGGACGAAGAAGAGGCGGTTCAGTAAAGAGGCAAATATTCAATATAAGTTTGAATCAGCTAAATCGCTGGTCCAAGACACTAGTGAACTTTCTGCCATTCTAAAACATCATATCGAACACCAACGTCCAAGGCTCAATGTCTTGGACGATTATTATCTTGGAGAGAACACGACAATTTCAGTCTCCAAGCGGCGCAAAGAAGATGATAAGGCAGATCACCGGGCCAAGCACAATTACGCGAAGTATGTTTCTAATTTCATGCAGGGATTCTTTGTAGGTGTGCCTGTTTCAGTCCGCCATAAGGATAATACTACTCAAGAGAAAATTAATGAAATCAACGAGACGATCGAAGATGCAGCGCTTAATGCAGATATAGTTCTTGATTTATCTATCTACGGTCGGGCATATGAACTGATACACCGGAACCAACGAGATCAAACCAAGGTATATTTGTCTTCACCATTAGAAACCTTCTTAATCTATGACACTACAATTGAGAAGAACGTAATTGCTGGGGTTCGATACTTCTCAGTTGGTTATGGCGGACAAAGAAAGATTAAAGTCATCCTTTACACAGACAAGAAGATCTACACGTATTTCACTTCGAATATGGGTGACTATAATTTGACGATTGATAGTGAGGTTGATCATCCGTTTGCGGAAGTCCCGATTAATGAACACAGTAATAATCGATTCCGTCAGGGGGATTTTGAGAATGTACTGGACTTGATCGATTTATATGATGCAGCGCAATCTGATACGGCAAACTATATGACTGATCTGAATGATGCCATGCTGAAGATACTCGGTAATGTCGAGTTGGATGCAACCGAAGCCAAGAAGATGAAAGAGGCAAATATCATTTTTCTTAAGCCAACTCAAAATGCAGATGGCAAAGAGGGCAATATTGAAGCTGATTATATCTATAAACAATACGATGTATCTGGAAGTGAAGCGTATAAAGGAAGGCTTCAAACGGATATTCATAAGTTCACAAATACACCGGATCTAAATGATGAGAATTTCAGTGGCCAACAAACAGGAGAAGCGATGAAGTATAAACTGTTTGGTCTTGAACAGATTCGAATAAATAAGGAGCGTCTCTTTAAGAGATCCTTAAACAGACGTTATAAGCTAATAAATAATGTCATGCACCTGGCGAGCGAAGCGGGCAAAGGTGAGTTTGAAGGGTTAACCTATAAATTCACTCCAAACCTTCCTAAGAGCACGAAAGAGGCAGTGGAGATGTTCAATGCACTTGGAGGTGAGTTGTCCCAGGAAACGAAGCTGAAGATCATTCCAATGATTGTAGAAAACCCAGAGGAGGAAGAAAAAAAGATATCAGGTGAAAGGGCCGAACAAAGACAATCGATATCCTCCGAGTATATGAGGAATTGAGGTGTGGTAGATGGCTGTTGAAGAATCCTACTGGATAAAGCGTGAAAGAGACAATATCAAGCGTGAGCAAATGAAAGATGAAGAGGTATCAAGAAAATTAAAAGAGATCATTGATCATGCTCTTCGCGAGGTAGAAAAAGAAATCAATGCTTTTTATTCCCGGTACGCAGAAAAAAATACGATAACGTTAGCTGAAGCTAAGAAGAGAGTTTCAGAATTCGATGTTCAATCATTCGAAAGAACAGCAGCACGATATGTGAGGGAAAAAGATTTCTCTCCGAAAGCGAATAAGGAGCTCTACACCTACAATACAAAAATGAGGATAAACCGGCAGGAGCTCCATATGATGTATTTGAATGCTCACTTGGTATCGATGACGAATGAGCAAGATAAGACCTTTCAAGAGTATCTGGAACAGGCAGGAATATCTGAAGTGTTAAGGCAAGCCGGGATATTAGGAGTCAACATGGCAATCACCACTCCTACTCTTAAATCAATTGTAGGAGCCTCGTTTTACGGAGCTAAGTGGTCTTCAAGGATATGGGGAGATATGAAAGCCCTCAGAGAAGAATTGGACGATATTATCAATAGTGCAATCGTACGTGGTGTACATCCTAGCAAGTATATAAGGAAAATTCGAGAGCGATTTGAAGTCAGTTCATTTGAAGCAAAAAGGTTATTAATCACTGAAACTGCCAGAGTACAAGTGGAAGCCCAAAAGTTATCGTATCAGTCTGTCTCAAACGATGAAGAAGCTGAATACGAATATGTTGCCGTAATGGATGGGAAGACCACAAAAAAATGTAAACTCTTGAATAATAAAAAGTTCAAAGTGAAGGAAATGAAGCCAGGGATCAATGCTCCTCCCATGCATCCTTTTTGTAGGAGTTCAACGGCACTTGTTTTAGGAGACTGGAGAAAGGATTTTTTTGCGAGTAAGAAAGAGAAATATACCTTATAAGAATTTGTTCGAGCGCGTCTTTGAGCACCAGACGTTATAAACAGGCTTATTTGTTTTGTTAATAAACGTGTGAGGACGTTAACGATGGGTATATGCGTGTCGTTGCGTGTTCATGGGTTAGGAGGAAATGAAAGTGAAAAAACCAATAAATGTGTTTAATCCAGCAGCCTTTAAGAAACAGCTTGCACCTTTAAAACTAGATCTGCAGTATTTTTCCGAGCCGAATGACCCACCTGCGGATCCACAGAATCCCGATGATCCACTAAACGATCCACCGGCAAAGGTTGAGCTTTCGGCAGAGGAACTTCAAAAGAAGATTGAAGCTGAGTCAGATCGTAAGCTTGCAAAAGCTCTTGAGAAGAAGCAGAAGGAATGGGAGTCTCAGCTTGATCAAAGAATTGCTGATGCTAAAAAGGATGCAGAACAATATGCAAAAATGACTCAGAAAGAAAGAGAAGATGCTGAGTACAAGAAGCGCCTAGAAGCACTTGATAAGCGAGAGCGTGAATTAAATACTAAGCAGCTTCGTTCTGAAGTAGAAACAGACTTGAAAGATGAGGGACTGCCGGCAGCTTTTGCTGATTCTCTTATTAAGCTTGAGGACAACGAGAAAATCAAAGAAGCAGTGTCAAGTATCAAAAAGGAATTTGATGCTGCAGTTAATAACGCGGTAAAGGAAAAGCTTCGCCAGGATCCCCCTGAAACGGGCGGTTCAAAACTAAACAACAGCAGCCATACATCAAAAGCAGAAATGGCAAGGAAGAATAGAATCATTAAATAAGAGGAGAGAAATCATATGGGAACAAATCTATTAAAACTTGATCTACAGTACTTTGCACAAACATTTAGCCCAGATAACGTAATGGTTCACGAAGCGAAAGATGGAACGATCCCGGATAAGTACAACACAATGATTTTAAATGATGTAATGGAAAATTCCAAGATCATGCAGCTGGGTGTTTATGAGGAAATGACGGATAAAGAAAAGACATTCGAATACTTTGCTGAAGGACCAGGCGCTTACTGGGTAGGTGAGACTGAGAAGATTCAAACATCAAAACCAACCTTGCTACAAGTAAAGATGACAGCCAAGAAGTTGGGTGTCATTCTACCAGTTTCCCGTGAGTATCTACAATACAGGGTTTCGAATTTCTTTGAAATCATGCGACCTAAGATTGCAGAGGCCTTCTACAAAAAGTTTGATGAAGCAGGAATTCTGAATGTAGCTAACCCATTCACTCAATCGATTGAACAATCAGTAACAGCTGCAGAAAATATCGTTTATGACGGGATCACTTACGACAATATCCTGGCTGTAGAAGATGAGCTTTTTGAGAATGATGTAGAGCCAAACGCATGGATTTCAAAAGTGCAAAATCATACTGCCTTACGCAATGCTCAAAAAGCTGAAAATGGAACATTACAATCATTGTATGATCGTTCAAACAATACGATTGATGGGTTGCCAGCAGTGGATTTAAAAACTGCAAATTTTGCAAAGGGAACTCTTTACGCTGGTGATTTTGATCAATTACGTTACGGAATTCCTTTTAATATTGATTATGCAATTTCAGAGGAAGCACAACTGTCTACTATTACAAATGCAGACGGGTCACCAATAAACTTGTTTGAGCAGGAAATGGTTGCTCTTCGTGCCACAATGGATGTAGGTCTTATGATCATTAAAGATGAAGCGTTCGCTAAGTTAACACCTGACGCTCCGCCGGTAGGATAAATAATATAAATGTAGGAGGAATTTTAATTGAAATATACTGTATTACGTTCATTTACTGATAAGGATACAAAGAAAGCATACTACAAAGGGAATTCTTATCCAGGTGAAAAAGTGTCTAAGGAACGATTAGAGGAGCTCACAACTAAGAACAATACGCAAAAGAAAGTGTTAATTGAAGTAGTGGGACCTTCTAACAAAGCAGATGTAGAAAATTCCTATGGCGAGCCAGCGGATCAAGATGGTCAAGACGGAGAATTCCCAAAGCATACAGGCGGTCCTTGGTATGTATTGTCTAATGGAGAAAAGATTCAGGGTAAAGAAGAAGCTCTTGCTGCAGAAGCAGAATTGCAGTGATTGAATGACCATCAAAGATAATGTCAAAATCATTGTGGGAATTCAAGATGATCTTCAAGACAGTCAGATTGATAGACTAATCACTAATGTAGAAGCTAGATTGAAAGTCTGGTTAATGCAAAATGCTGGGCTGCCAGGAATACCTGAAGAGTTAATGTTCATTGTTGAGGAGTTGGTGGTGAACCGGTATAACAAAATCGGTAGCGAAGGGATGAAGTCAGAATCCATCGAAGGCAGGTCTGTTACATTTACAGAAGACGATTTTAAGCCCTATCATTCCATCTTAGAAACGTATATTCCTAAAACAGAGACTTCAGGAAAGGTAATGTTCTTTTGATGGGGTACTCCGATCGGATCACACTCCATAAAGTTATAGGCAGGGCATATGATCCTTCTGTAGGTAAGACAGTTGTTAGGGTGGATGATGGTGTCACACTTCCCTGCGACACGTCCTCTATCAGCTTGGAAAGAGTGAAGGTGTTATTCGGTTCCTTAGACAAGCAAATCACCACAGTTAGACTACAGCGACCATATAGACGCAAAGTAGATAAAGCTGTCATCAACGGAAAGAAATATAACGTTCTCCGACATGTTCCCTACAAGTCAGAGAGCGTTTTGTTTTTGGAAGGGGTGAGCGATTGGACTTAGATGGACTGGATGCCCTGCTTGCAAAGCTTGACCGAATGAATAGGGACATTGAAGACGATGTCGGAAAAATCGTGAAGAGCAATACCATTGAAATGACCGAAAAGGTAGTTAAGAATGCTGAATTTACCCAAGGTTACCAAACTGGCTACACAAAAAGAAATATTGAAACAAAGATGGTAAGTAAACTTGCCGGAAAGACAATCAGTAAATCCGAACACTCTGGTTACCTTGAATTCGGAACACGGTTCATGGATGCTCAACCATTCATCTTTCCTGGATTCTACAACCAGAAAAAGCAGTTCCTCGATGACCTAAATAGACTTGTAAAGTAGGTGAGTAGATGAAGTCACCAAAGATCCAACTGTTTAATGAAGTATTCAATAAATCTATTTCATTGGGATACGACACATACGATTATCTTCCAGGAAAAGATGAGGGAATTCCTTATCCGTTTGTTCATTTAGCAGGTTCGATAGGATCTGATGTCATTAACAACAAAGAAGTGATTACCGGTAATCTATCACAAACTATTCATGTTTGGGAGATTGCAAATAACCGATCGCATTTTGCCGAAATGATCTATAATCTCGAAATGGCATTGCGAAGGCTAACGAATCTTGATAATTACTACGTGAGACTGGTTTCACTTGATTCAAATGAAATATTTGATAATACAACAACTGACAATCTTTTGCATGGAGTTATCCAGGCAGAATACAGAATTACCTAATAAGGAGGTAGAAGCATGGGAAACATTGCAAAAGGAGTACACAAGGTACTCTATTTTCGAAAACTCGGTGAGGCTGCAGAAGGAGCAAAGCTAGTATTTCAAACCGAACACTCAAAGTCCTATTCCCGGGATCGTGAATCAACTGTTACCAAGGATGGAAGTGTTTCAGGTTCAGGGGCACTTGAGGATGAAGTAAGCATTTCAGCCCTCCAGGCAGAAACAGACCCAACATTTACAATGCTTAGTGATTCCATTGTTGATGATTATCCAGTAGAGATGTGGGAAGTGGACTTAGCTGATAGAGAAGAAACCGGGACCGAGCCTGATACGGTTACTACATTTGCTGCAGAATATCGACAGGGTTATATAACCGAATGGGAGACTACGAATCCATCAGAAGACGATCCTGAGGTGAGTGGGACCTTTGTAACTCAATTTAAACGGCAAAAGGGAAGAGTGACACTGCCTTCAAATGATATCGAAACATTAGGTTATGTATTTCATGACGTTTTATCAACGGATCCAGCCGACGACGGACTTGGAACACCACCAGAAGCATAATAGGAATTCGGAGGGGGCTAACCCCTCTTTTAATTTTGATTTTTTAGGAGGAAAATACTTTGCATATTAACTTTAACGGTAGAGATATTGAACTTTCATTTGGACTTCGAACCCTTACAACAATTGACCGATCATTGGGTTTAGAGGTGGAAAGTGTGAGCCTGGGTCAAGGATTAGAAACCATGTTGGTTCCAGGCCTTCAATCAGGTAATGTCATTTGTCTTTATAAGCTGATTCAAGCAGCAACTGCTCATGACAAGAAAAAGCCTACTACTGACCAGGACTTTGAAGCAATCTTGAATGATATCGCGGACAGTGAAGGGTTAGATGAATTTGCTCAGCGGGTCATGTTTGAACTGGGAAAGCAACCTATGACCCGAAAGCTGGTTCCAGAAAAGTATCAAGCAGTGAAAAAAGTGAGCAAAACGACAGAGGGCTAACCTATAACGAAGTAGTTATATATGCTCTTCGAAAACTTGATATAGGGCGATTAGTTGATGTCGAAGAAATGACATTAAGTGAGTTCCATTTTAAAAGGTATGCCCAGGAGTATAAGGAAGTAGATGACGAATACAAACTGCATAAACTTGCTTTTCTCATTCGGAACGCTGAAGCGAAAGTCAATAAAGGGACCGAGAAGAAACCAAAAGAAGAATATGCATTCAAAGATTTCAATGACTTTTTTGACTATGAGGAAGCATTAAAAACTGTTGATCAAGGATTTATTGTACAAAGTACCAATAAACCTACAAAAAAATTATCCCCTGCACAAATTGCTCTTCAACGGAATTCTAGAAAGGGGTGAATACATGTCTAACTACTCAGTAGAAGCTGAATTGAAAGCGAACGTTACGAAATTCAGGAAGGCCATTCAGAAGGCAAGAGACATAACTGAAAAATTCAAAAGAGCTTCTGAGAGTGTGGAAGATACCACATTAGATGCTGATATTAAGCCACTGAAACGTAACATAAAAAATGCAAAGAAAATGATGGATAGATTCACTAAAGGCAAAGTGAAAAAAGAAGTGGACGCTGACACAGTTAGCTTCTTTAAGAAGATCAGCAATTTACAGGCAAAGGCAAAAGCAATTGCTCGAGATAAAATCATCATCCAAGTGGAGGCTCGTGTTGATAAATTTCAACAAAGAATAGATCGTATAGCCAAGACGATTAATTCTGTTGGAACCGTTACAGGTAATTTCTTTAGAGGTGGATCACTAGCTGCACTTCCTGCATTAGTACCGTTAATTACAAGTTTGGCTGGTGCTCTCGGAGGCTTGACTACATCATTTGCTGCAGCTGGAACGGGTGCTATTTTATTTGGGACTGTGGCTACCTCAGCTTTAAATGATGTGTTTGAAGCAAACAAAACGATTAAAGATTTACGAAACGAGCTAGCAAACACCGATGATTTAGAAAAGAGAGCCGAAATACTAAAAGAGATTGAGAGAGCCCAGGCGAGTTTATCAAAAGAGCAACAAAGAGGTTTAACAGCACTCCAGTCATTCAGTAAGTTTTGGGGGAAGTTTACGAAGCAATTTGAAAAGCCTGTAATGGACATTTTTATCCGGAGCTTAGAACAGCTACAATCGTTGATCAAGGATCTCAAGCCAGCATTTGACGGTGCAGTTAGTGCAGCGGACACTTTGTCTAAGAGCCTTGGCCTTTCAATGGAATCTCAAGATTTTAAGGACTTTATCAGCTTCCTAAACAACAATGCGGGTCCGGCTATGACAGCTCTTGGAAAGTCATTCGGGAATGTTATGCAGGGGATCATGAATTTAATGGTTGCCTTCACCCCTCTTTCTCAGGGTATGCAAGGGGGAATGGTTGGTTTAACAGAAAGGTTTGCAGCATGGTCGGCTAAATTGGATGAGTCCAAGGGATTCCAAAACTTCATTAATTATGTAAAAGAAAATGGACCCAAGGTAATGGCTCTCATAGGGAATCTTACTGACTTCCTAATTCAGCTTGGTATTGGAATGGCCCCTCTTGGTTCAAAGATTCTTGACTTAGTAAATGGCTTCCTAAGCTGGTCAGCAGAAATGATGAAGGCTTACCCACTAATAGGGCAACTTATTGGTTGGGCTCTTTCGTTGACAGGTGTTCTTATCGCTGTGATCCCAGCTGTAATTCTTTTAAGGACAGCGTTTGGTGGCTTTGTTGGAAAGATGATTGGTTGGTTACTCAAATTAAGCACTCGCGCATTAATTTGGGCAGCGCGAATGGCTCTTTCGTGGGTGATAGCAATGGGACCTATCGGCTGGGCAATCGCCGCGGTCGTTGGTTTGGTCGTATTAGTCATCGCAAACTGGGATAAGGTGAAGGAATGGACCTCGAAAATTTGGTCTTGGGTATCAAACTTCATTCGTGAATCTGCATCTAAAATCCTGGGATACATCAAAGAAAAATTCCCTGCTCTGTATAGCACTATTGAGTCTTATATGCAGATGGCACTTTCTATTATTAAAAATATTTGGGGTTTTATAGAAGGCAGTTTTAAAAACACCCTGAAATTTTTGAAGGGCCTTGTTACCGGAGATTTCCGGGCAATGAAGGACGCTGTATCTGACCAAATGCAAAATATGTTTAAAACCATTTCGAATATCTGGGGCAGCATTACTGATTTCTTTGATAGCATCGATCTCTATGAATCTGGTAAAGCTATTATCCAAAGTGCGATTGATGGCTTGTCTGCAATGAAAAGTAAAATTCTTGGGGTGGTAGATAACATAGTTGGGGCCGTTCGAGATTTTTGGCCATTCTCTCCTGCTAAACGAGGGCCATTAAGTGATATTCACCGAATGGATTTTAAAGGACCGATTAGAACATCGATTGAAAAAGCAAAATCACCACTGGTACGTGCGACTGCAAAACTTGCTAACGGTGTAAGAACTGCATTTAGTCCCGACTTATCCGTAAATACTTCACAAGTAAGATCAAGTTTAAAAGGTCTAAAAAGAAGTAGCACTGCTCAAGTAAACAACGCAGTGAATGCTCAAGTTCAAGTAATAACAAAGCAGCCAGTCAACATTAGTCTGCGTTTGGGACGACAAGCATTCAAAACTTTTGTCAGTGATATTACAGAAGTTCAAGAAAGAGAATTACACTCCGGAAACTAAAGGAGGTACTTTATGTATGAGTTTGTAGATCTTACGGAGCCTGGTACTTTAAGTACCTCTCTATCTATTCAAACCATTTTTAACGGAACAAATATCGATGAGGCACTGTCTGATTTATACGGAAGCTTTACAACGTTAACCGTTTCAGGAAGAAGCAACGTGAATAATCGAATCAATGCTTTTGAGATCCCAGGACGAGACGGACTCATGGAATCAGACGAGCTGACAAGTAGTGAAAAAGAGATTACAGTTAAATATAAAATTACCGACATGACAAATGAAGGTTTTCGTCAAAGGTATAACCGATTAAATGCCATATTACAAGGTTCAAAAAAAGAACTGATATTTACAGATGAGGATGCTACCTTCAATGCAACTTTGTCTTCTAATGATGTGCCAGAAGAAGATTCGAACATCTTAATAGGGAGTATCACTTTCTTGTGCTCAGATCCCAATAAATACGGAGGGGTAAAGGATCCTGTCTTCACAAACCTAGATAGTGCTATCACTCTAAATAATGAGGGGACTGTTCCGACTCCACCGACATTCCGATTTGTTCTTTCCCAGTCAACCACGTACCTTGACATCATTGGAGATGAAGATTACATGCGAATTGGTCGCCCGGTGACGGTGGATCAAACCCCTTTCCAGAAATACACCAAGATCCTAACTGCAAACGGTGGTTCCATGACAGGATGGGCAAGTGCTTTGTTCGCACCGGATGGGGGAACTAACTCAGGTACAATGGCAGCCGACGGATTGGATTACTATGCAACCAGTTATGGTTCTGGAAGCGCTTGGCACGGTCCTACGTTGTCTCAGTCGACTCAGGAGGTAGCATCAGATTACTTAATCAGGGCTTTCTTCAATGTAGGGAATAATCCCTCTCAGCGGGCGCGTACGGAAGTTTATTTATTGAATGCTTCCAGTCAAGTAATCGGGAAGATATCAGTCGTCCTCCGAAAGTCCACCGGCGGAGTGGATGTGGAAATTAACCTTCGGAATGGGGCAAATTCAAAATACATTGTGTCGATGGACTGGACCTATTCCGATTTCTTTGGATATATGGACATCGAGAAAGAAGGAACCGAGTTCAAATTTGCAATTGCACAGCAGGGAATACGAGAAGATGGATCTATTTATACAAGGCACAAGCCACCGTTTTTCACTTTTAACGATTTGAACAATGAGTTCCAACAGGATCTAGCTGCGGTTGGAATGCATATTGGTACCCATAGTAATTTCCCTACACCGTCAAAAGCAAGAATTCGCTTGATTGAAGTATATAAAATCAATACTCAACCAGAAGGTATCCCTTACATCGGAGAAGCCGGGGATGTCTTTGAGTTTAACCATAAAGAATCAAGAATCTATAAGAATGGCGATCGATTCACGGGGAAGGACTTTGGAGCGCGATTCTTTCACCTGAAAAAGGGTGACAACGTCTATGTAGTGAACCCTTCGAATGTTGTTTCGGAAGTCCAGGCAATATGGAGGGATGCGTACCAATGAGTATCATACACATACTTGATCATCAAAATAGTGAAATTGTGGGCTGGATCACAAAGGTCTCTTATGATAGCCATCAGAGTTCTCTAGATAATGAAGAGAAATACGACTTTATCGCACCGGTAACGGAAGAAGATCTTGATAAGATACAAGGACGCTCGCGGCTCCTCATCCCGGCTGAAGAAGGGGATTACAGAGAGTTTATTGTATACGAGAAAATCGATTTAACCGAAAGTGGAGAGGTCGAAGTGTATTCCGAGGCTTCATACTTCGATCTTCGAAAGTTAAAAACTATTCATCCACAAATTAGAGACGGGCAAACCTTAGAAGCTGCAGGAGCATTTGTGCTAGAAGGAATAAACGGGTGGGAGCTAGGAATTACTGAGTATAGTGGCATTCGGAAATGGGCCATTGAGAAAGACCTAGATGCTTACGATGCGTTAAAAGCCATTGCCTCTTTGTTTGATTGTGAGATTCGATGCAGAGTCACAATATCAGGAAATAAGGTTACAGGTCGATATGTAGATTTTGTTAAAAGGGTTGGCCAGGACTCCGGAAAAGAAATCGTAGAAGGCAAAGATCTTCTTGGTATTAAAAGAAGACTATTTGCCAAACGAGTCGTCACCGCCCTGATTTGTCTGGGTCCTAAGAGAGAAGACGGAAGCCAATTAAAGATAACCGTCACCGATGAAAAAGCCTTTCAAAACTGGAACTGGCAAGGGCAACATCTTGTGGAGGTATATGAGCCAGAATCAACGGACACCGAAATGACTGAAGAACGTTTGACCCAATTAGGGGAAGCGGAGCTTAAGAAGAGAATCACTGCAGCTGTCGAGTATGAAGCTGAAGGAGCTGCTCTGGACCACATATTTGGATATGACCATGAAGTGGTCCGATTAGGGGACTCAGCCAAAATTAAAGATGAGGAATTTAACCCTCCGATGTATTTAGATTCGAGGGTTATTTTTGTGGACCGATCCATCTTTGATAAGTCCAAGAAGAAGTACAAGCTCGGTGAGGTCATAGAGTACAAGAAAGAGGACGTATTCCGCGTTTGGAAAGATCTACAAGCGCTTTACGCAACTAAGGTTATCAAATCACCTACACCCCCAGAAGGAAAAAGCAATATCATATGGATTCAAACTGGTGGAAAAGTAGACGTTGCTCATACCTGGAATGCAACTGCTGGACAATGGGAGAAAATCACACCAACTAAAGCCAGTGAAGTAGGATCTTACACTCAAGAAGAGGTTGATAATAAGGACCAGTCAACATTTGAAGATGGAACTTATTATGCTGATCAGGTGGCAAAAAATGCGGAAGACAACGCAAAGCAACATACTGAAACATATGCGATTGATAAGTCCACATACACTCAGAAGATTCAGGATATCGAAAATGAACTTACCGAAAAAGTGAGCAAGTTGTTATATGATAACAACCTCAATACTCTTCAACAAGACATAGCAGCCAAAGCAGGTCTTGAGTATGTGAATGGTCAGCTAGTATCCAAGGCTGATAAAAGCAATACCTACACGAAAACGGAAGTGGAGAATCAGCTAAACAGTAAAGTCTCCACCACAAAATACACCACAGATCAAGATGGTGTTGTAACGCAGCTAACAAATCACGAAAGCAGAATTAATCAGACTGAGGATGGATTAACCTCTAAAGTTTCACAAACCACCTATAATCAAAAGGTCTCTTCATTAGAAACACAAATTAGCCAGGCTAATACGTTGATTCAGCAGAATAGTCAACAGATTCAGTTGAAGGCCACAAAATCCGATTTAGATACGTTAGAGGGTCGGGTGTCTGGTACAGAATCTTCACTATCTATTCAAGCAGGATTGATTGAAAGCAAGGTATCGCAAGTTGAGTTTGATGGTTTAGAGATTGGTGGACGGAATTTAGCAGAAAGCACATCTTCTGATTACAAAGAGGCGAATATGGGGGCGTACAACTCCACTGTACAAGGGAATAAACCTTTAGAAGAAATGGGTTTGAATGTCGGGGACCAAGTAACATTTAAAGCCTACATTAAAAATTCTTCAGAAGGAATAGATAACATTTACCCGAGATTTTCGTTCTATCGTGCAGACGGTTCTTACTCTATAGCTACAGGAGGGGAGAAAATAGCCCCGGGAAGTGAAGGATTTTCAACTTACACGGCTACTGTTCCTCAAAGCGCCACGGGTGTCGCGTTATATTTTCAAAGGGATAACGCTTCATCGACTTCTAATGCTTTTCCGTTTCAGTATAAACTATTGAAAGTTGAAAAAGGAAATAAGGCAACAGCATGGACTCAAGCGCCGGAAGACACGCAAGGACAAATCGATACCATCACTGGGCGCATGAGTAGTGCTGAAACAAAAATAACTCAAAACACAAATGCTATTGCACTAAAAGCCTCTCAGTCCACCGTAGATTCATTAGCAGGAAGAGTTTCAAATGCGGAATCCCAACTAACAGTCCAGGCAGGTCAAATATCAAGCAAAGTTTCTAATACTGAGTTTACCTCTTATAAAACTGCCAGCGGCGGAGACGGAAATTTTAACTTGGGAACAAAAGAAATTACTACGAGCGGTTGGTATCGGATAGCATCTAACGTTGGTAATCGAGCTTTCGCAAAATTCACGGTTGCTGATAGTTATTCAGGTAAGCATTCTACTGCCATTTTCAATGCAGGTATCCATTATGGAAACAACGCAACTTTGACGTTGCTTGGATATAGCCAGTACAGCGGAAATCAAGCATTTACAAAGGCGAGAATTGTCTACAAATCAACGTATGAACCACCATATTTGGAGCTTTACGTTAATGCTCCTGCAAAAATAAGTGTTTGGTGCTCAGATAATATTCAAGCAAGTGGCTGGGAGAAAGTGAACTTTACAACAAGTGCAATACCTTCTGGATATACCTCAAGAGAGTTTGATATTAATGCTAGTAACGTTGTTGATGTCACAAGTCAAAATACATCGAAGGATACATCTAATGTAAATGGAGTTCCATCAGGGACTATCACGACAAGAATTACAAATTCAGAGTCATCGATCACGCAGCTTTCTAATGAAATAACTTCAAAGGTATCTCATTCAACATTTAACTTATTAAGTGGCAGAGTATCCAATGCTGAATCCTCAATCACCCAGCAAGCGGACTTGATTGAACAGAAGGTTTCCAAAAATGGCGTTATGTCTGCCATAAGTCAAACATCCGAAATTATTAAGATCGCAGCATCTAAGATCCAATTCGAGGGTGCCATTTTCGGACAAAATGCGAAGTTTGCAGGGTCCATCGTTTCAACAGACGGTAGCAACACATTAAAGATTGATGGAGACTCAATTTCGATAAATGATCGTGAAATCTTCGATTCGGAGAGTACATTGCCGAGTATGTATGATGGGAACCTCTCTTACCCGATGATTTCATCATACGGAAAAATGTATTTGCAAGAAATTACTTTTCAAATACCATCCGGAACACACTCTCCAGGGTCCTATATAGAAAAGACGTTGAACATATCCAATTACACGAGAGTGGCTATTCCTGAAGTCTTAGGATTCTTTTGCCATGCCGTAGCAAAGGAATGGTACGCATATGAAAACGATAGCACCCGAGTGTATGGCGGTACAGACATCATGAGCACTAAAATTCGAATTTCTCCTCATTACCAATATACGAGTGGAGGATCAAGCGTGAAAGTCTATATCATGATCATCGGATACCGATAAGGGGGTGAACGGAATGAGTAAGCAAAATACGAGGCTATGGCTATTGAAAAAACGTCATTGATTCAACAACTCCAAGAACAAATCAGTCAGCTAAAGAGTCGCATATCTGAATTGGAAGATTCTATAGTTATCGAGGAAGCCGAATAAGGCTTTTTAATTTTACTTAAAACCAAAGGAGAGATTTCAATGAACTTTCGAATTTCAAACGTTCAGATTAAATATTCAGAGGATGGTCAATTGGAAGCTGTGCAGGTTTATTTTATTGGGAACGAGCAGGACAATTCAATTAACATGAGTGGAAACATACCTCTCACTGCTGAAGAGTATGCAGGAAACGAAAGTGTAGCTTCACTGGCAGCTCTTATTAAACAAAGAGTTATTGAGCGTCTGCAAGCATAATTAAAATAATACCGACAGGGTGTGAGAGAATTGGAGGAAACATCATTGTTCTTAAATTTTGAAACGTTAGATTTAGCAAAGACTTATTTATTCGGAAATGTAAAATTCTTAGATTTGTTAGTGTTGTTGAGTGTCGCTGACATTTTCACCGGAGTAATCAAAGCTTGGAAGGAAAAAAGATTACGCAGCCGTGAAGCATGGTTTGGATACGTGAGAAAAATGTTAAGTTTTCTTGTTGTAATTGTGGCCAATGTAATAGATCAAATTCTCGGATTGAACGGAGTCCTTACTTTTGGAACCGTTCTTTTTTATATTGCAAATGAAGGGCTATCAATCGCTGAAAACCTTGCCCAAATTGGGGTTAAGATTCCAAAAGCTATTACCGATCGATTACAGGTTATTGAAAATCAAAGTGATGAAAAGAAATAGCTGCCTTTAGGTGGCTTTTTATTTTGAAAGGAGAAGTAACTATGGTTGTTCTAAATTATCAAAAGAAACATATCAGAAAAAATGAATTCAGCAGACCGGGTTATAAACTTTTAAGAGTCCAGGCTGTTATGGATCATTACACAGCGAATCCAGGAGCTGATGCAGAAGATCATTTTGAATATTTCGATAAGACCATCATTCAAATAAAACGATATGCAGGAGCTCATATCTTTGTTGATCGTTATAAAGCGCTTGAATTAATACCTTTAGACGAAGGGACTTTTGGAGGTAATGATGGAGGAAATGCAACCCTTAAGTTACAGACTCTCAGAGCTAGGGATCCTCGTTATCCAACAAGTACAGGAGATGGGAATGCAAATCTTTTATGTATACATGTTGAAATGTGTTTGGAGCCTGATGGCACCATTCATCCAGACACGATTAAGAGGACTGCACTAGTTCACCAGATGTTACAGAGAAAATTTCCTCAATTAAAAGATACGTATAATCGATTTGTACGTCACTTTGATGTAACAGGAAAGAATTGTCCTGCACCAATGGTGAAAAATCCATCTTTATATAAGAATTTGCTTGATATGACTCACGGACTTATTCCAATTAACTTAGTGTCCAAACCAAAGGAGGAAGAAGAAATGATTAAAATGGCAGTAGTAGTATATTCAGATGCAGATCTAAGCGTGGGGTATGATTTGGCGAATGAGAAGAAATGCGGACTCTACAACAGAAAGTCCTTGGCAAATGAAAAGTTGAAGATTAACGAGCTCATGGTAGTCGGTGGGTCAACAGAGGGGCTGAAGGATAAAACAAATAGAATCATCGACTTGTCAGGTGCTAATCGCTGGGATACACGTAAAAAGGTTATTAGCTACTTAGGTAAATAATGTGAATAAGTAACAATAAATTCGACAATAATAAAGTCACACCATGAAATACAATGGCTCATAAGTTAAGCGCCCTCTTCCTAATGAAGAGGGTAATTTTATCCTCGTGGATAATAAATATCCTCATACCACTCAAATTTTCACTAACTACTCCAGTCTTCCTATAACCATATGATTCAAATGTACTTTCCCTGAATCTACCAGTATGATAGAATTATATAGAATTTTCCATTTTAAGGAGGGATTATATGAAAAAAGTATCGTTTTTGTTATTTTCTATTATTCTAGTGATTAGTAGTATCATTGTTTATCCGTTTTCTAGTGAAGCAGCAAGTGATTACACAAGACTCTCTGGAAGCACTAGGTTAGACACTGCAATTGAAGTTTCAAAAGAAGGGTGGCCAAATGGACTTACATCTTCTGAAAAAGCGGTTGTGTTAGCACGCGCTGACAATCCGGCCGATGCGTTAGCTTCAGCAAGTTTAGCAGGAGTGAAGGATGCTTCCATTTTACTTACATATCCAACAAAATTAGATCAATCTGTTGCAGATGAATTAAAACGTTTAGGTACAAAAAAGATTTATTTGCTTGGTGGCGCTGCTGCTATCTCTGCTAATGTTGAAAACTCTCTAAGGTCAAAGGGATATAATGTACAACGTGTAGCAGGAAAAAGTAGATTCGAAACTGCTTCTGAGATAAATAAAGTGGCAGGAACTTCGAAAGGTACCAAAGCAATTCTTGCTAATGGATACACTGTTGCCGATGCCCTATCTGCTTCTGCAGCATCCTCTATTAATCAAGTGCCTATTTATCTAACAGAAAAAAATCAACTTAGTGTGAATTTACCTTCTTCTATTAAACAAGTAGATGTATATGGTGGAGTAGGTGTCATTTCAACTAATGTTGAAAAAGAGTTAAAGGCCAAGGGAATTTCAGTAAAACGAATTTCAGGAATCAATCGTTATGCAACAAGCGTAGCTGCAGCAGAAAATTTGAACATTAATTCAGATAACATAATATTAGTTCGTGGAACGTCTTCATCTTCTACAAAACAAGATTATCCTGATGCGGTTGCTGCTTCTGGTTTAGCTAATAAACTAAACGCAAGAATACTCTTGATTCACCCTGAACATTCAGCCAGTGAAACAAAACAATATTTAAGTGATAAAACTCTTAATACATATGTATTAGGAGGGGAAAATGCGATTTCAACCAATGCCTTAAATGAATTAGGCTATGCTTCTCCAGGGAGATTATTGGTACATTTCATTGATGTAGGACAAGGTGATAGTATTTTTATTGAAATGCCTAATGGTAAGACGATGCTTGTTGATGGAGGGAAGAAATCAGCAGGTGATGAGGTTGTTAGTCACCTTAAATCTCAAGGAGTTAAAAAAATCGATGTAATGGTCGCTACTCACCCTGATGCTGATCACATCGGAGGATTAATTGATGTTCTTAATGAGTTTCCAGTAGGTAAAGTAATTGATAGTGGAAAACCGCATACTTCAGAGACTTATCTAGAATATTTATCATTAATTGATCAGAAGAATATACCATTCAAGGTTGCAGCAGAAGGCGACTTTATTGAATTAGATCAGGCTGTAAACGTAGAAGTGCTGAATAGCGGTGCTAATAATACAGATAACAACGATGCTAGTGTCGTACTTATGGTTTCTCATGAAGAAGTTGATTACTTGTTAACCGGAGATGCGGGAGTAGACGTAGAAGAACGTTTAATTCAAGAATATGACTTAGATGCTGAAGTACTGAAAGTAGGTCATCATGGCTCTTACACAAGCACATCGCAAGCCTTTGTCGAAGCAGTAAATCCTATTTTTGGAATTCTATCTTACGGTGAAGGGAATCAGTACGGTCACCCACACAGTGAAGTTTACAATAGATTAATGGACTATGGTGTTGATTTAATCTCTACAGTAGATGGTACAATAGAAATGTCAGATGATGGGGATTATATTTACATTAATCAACAACCAACCAGCCCTAATCCAGAGCCAACCCCAGAGCCAACTGCTAATGTTTCACTAACAGGTGTAAATCTAAACACAGAGGTTGTAACAGTGAAAAATAATGGCAGCAATGACACTAACATGACTGGTTGGACTTTAGTAAGTGTTGAAGGGAACCAAACTTTTAATTTTCCAGCAAACTTCATCCTTAAATCAGGAAGCTCAGTGAATATTACTTCTGGAGCTAATGCAATTAACAATCCTCCAACCTACTTAAAATGGACTGGAGCTTATATCTGGAATAATGCGGGAGATTCTGCTAAACTATACAATTCTCAAGGAGAGTTAGTAAGTGAATATTAAAAAATACACATTGGATCAAATTGAAGGAAACAAAGCAACACTCCTTTTGAGATCAAATGAATCTGAGGAATTAATCGTTGATAAGGATATAGTACTTCCTGCAGTAGAAGGGGATATTCTTGAGGTTACTTTTTCAGAGACAAACGAAATAATGTCTAGTAAGGTTTTAGCTAAGGAAACTACTGATGCTAAGCAAAAAGCTAATGATTTACTACAGAAACTTATCAATAAGAGTAAATAAACAAGAGTCCAACTCAATTGAGTTGGGCTCTTTACATTTACAGTGCTATTTTATCCTTCTTAACCCTCATTGTGGGCTTCCAATCTTATTAGTGAATCGATTTCTTCTAAAGATAGAATACATTCTTATACTTCAGAAAAAGCAGCCTCTTTTGAGTAAGCTTGATCCTCTAAAGATAATCCCATATCAATTAGTTTTAATTTCAATCTGTTTAGTTCTGATTTTATTGATAATATTTCACATGTCTTCATTTGGCACCTGCTTTTCTCAATTGAAATCTTAGTCAAGCAAACTGTCACTAAAAAATGAATACCTCTTTACGATTTCTTCGAAGGTTCCTTCATCAACTATTGGAAGGTTCTCATTATCTGGACAATCAAAGTGTAAAATGCTGTTGGCATAATTTAAAGCTACTTGATCTTGTGGTTGATAATATTCCTTACAGTGCTGGCATCTAATTTTATTCTTCACTATACTTCCTCCTTTTAATTACTTAATAAATTATTCAAGGAAGTAATACTATTTTCCTGCATTGATTACAAATATATATGTAAAATAACCTATATGTGATTTTCTTTAATTAACTACTATTTAAGAAAATACAAAATCAAATCGTACTTAATAATTGATTTACAATCAATATGTTTTTTAATTTGTATAAAATAACTAAAATAACGTATTGAAGTTATTTTAGTTATTTTATATAATGGAGATGAGTTAAACAATAAATGGAAGGAGCTCCAATAATGACAAGAGGATTTGAACTTTACCAAAGTTGGACGCACTGGGCAAATGAAGTGCCATCCTTGAAAGAGCCTCTAAATGGCTTGATTGCTAGAGCTATCATTTCTACTGATGGGAAATTGGATGAGGTTGAATTTATTACTGGTGCTTCTAAGTCGGATATTTTTCAAGTGTACCAATGGATTAATGAGAAAGGCTTGTTAAAGGCACCTATTCTACCGGAGCAAAAGAAGCCTAATTTTAATGGGGAGGAGATGGATAATATGTCAGTAGCAACAAATAATCCACGGAAGGCACGTACATTTACAAGGGGAGAAATGGTGGATTACTTAAAAAGAAAACTGTCTGAAGCTAACTCCGGTATTAAGTTTATAGGTTTAAAGCATAATATCCTAACTTGTGAACTTAATGATCAGAAGTTAAAAGTATACATCAGTACTTCAAGGGATTATGAATCCATGAGAAAAGATTCAGACTACAATGCTAACCGAGTATCCGCTTGGAATAAAGGAAACCATGAAGTGTTTACTTCATGCGATTATTACTCCATGTTGGTGAAAGCCGATACGAATACGGAATATGTGACAGATTCTGATGAAAATATTGAAGGGCTATTTCTGAGCCAAGAAGAATTAAACCAGTGGTTCAAGCAAAAAGCAGTAGTGCCAAGCGGCATGATAAACTGTTATGTTCATTTTATACAAAGGCAAGGTGAAGGACGTACTTCAACTAATGTGATTGATGAGCGTGAGCAGCCTGTTGTGTCACTAGATCACCTTTATCAAAAAGGATACGTAGTTAGATAGAAAATGAATCGTAGATATATCTATTCCAACCATATTTGTTGCTTCTTTAATATACATTTGTATCTGTATTTTATGGGTCGATGCGAACAACTCGTATCGACTTTTTCTGTAACTTTATGAAGTATTGTAAACATGGATGAGAAATATGCATGGTTCTATCATTATCACTAGTCACTTGGTAATTTCTACGATGCATACGAGAGATGCAAAAGGGGCGATCTATCGTTTAATGGAATTAGGAATTGAGTGGCATGACATTGAACAGACACTGCTGGCCGTTTCAGCCCAGAGATTGCTAAAGTTAGTATGTCCGCTTTGCAAAGCAGAGTGTGGTGGGAAATGCCATCGAGGAAAAAATCTGCACATGGCATCGGTATATGAAATTGTAACTGGAAGTGCTTTGAAGGAGGTGCTGAAAGAGGCGAAAGGTGAAAGAGCACAACATCAGTACCACACACTTCAGACGCTAATCAATAAGGGGGTGGCACTAGGATTTGTTTCAGAACTTGAATATAGGAAATGGGTTCATGAAGAAAAGCGATGATCAAGGTAAGTTCCTTAAAAGACTGGGAGACCTTCTTCAAAAGGGGTATAGCTTTTCGGAAGCCATCGATTTTCTCTTGCTCCCTAAAGAAAAGAATACGATCAAATTAAAAAAGAGAATGATTGGATCACTGCAAAAAGGAGAGTCCATCTCCTCAGTCATCAACAAGCAGCTTAACATCCCGGGTAACGTCAGTGCACAAATTTATTTCGCCGAGCATCATGGTGAAATGGGCCCTACTCTATCAGAAGCGGGAAACTATCTTATAAAAAGAAGGAAAAACCAGCAAAAAATACAACAGATCATTCAGTATCCTTTAATGCTTATCATCGTCGCTATTTTAATGATGGTCTTACTTCGAAAGGTGCTATTTCCAAGATTTCAATCTTTGTATACTTCTATAGGATACGAACCTTCAGCGAATCTTAAGTACCTCTTACACTTCATCGAAAGCTTCCCGGTGATTTTTAGTACATTTTTACTATCACTCTTTTTCTGCACCATATTATTCTTCCTGTTCAAACAAAGAATCTCTCCTATTAAAATCTCAGTCATCCTATGCAAAATTCCGTATCTGTCAAATTATTTAAGGCTTGGTCACTCACACTTTTTTGCCAGGGAATTAAGCTTTCTTCTCACCAGTGGAGTATCCATCACTGAGTCACTGCTCATCATTGAAAGTCAATCCTTCCGACCAACATTACAATACATTTCAAAAAAATTGATGAAAGGATTAAAAGAAGGGAAGCCATTTCATGAATGCTTCTCATCGCTCCCGTTTTTTCAAAAAGAGTTATCCATCGTTGTCCACCACGGGCAATCCAATGGACGGTTGTCAGAAGAACTGCGACTTTATAGCGAGATATGTTTTCAAGAATTAGAGGAGAATACCAATGCTTTGCTTAAATATATCCAGCCGATGATCTTTACTTTTGTAGGTCTATTCATCATGGCAATCTACTTCTCCATTATGATGCCGTTATTTCAGATGATGCAGGGGATTTAGAAAATATCTAGAAAGTGCCAATACCTCCGAGGCCAGCGCTCACCAGCAAATTAATGCAAATGCACTGTTCACATTCACACCAGTAACACATACCCAAAACTCAAGGAGGAATATCATGCTCAAAAATGAAAAAGGTTTCACCCTGATCGAGATGATGATTGTATTGTTAGTCATATCTGTTTTGCTTTTTATTACGATTCCCAACGTCACCAACCAAAGCAGTTCGATTAACTCCAAAGGCTGCGAGGCATTCGTTCACATGGTGGAAGGTCAGGTTGAAGCCTACAAAATGGATGGGAATTCACTACCGGTCACCATAGATATGCTTGTCACAGATGGGTATTTAAATGAAGATTATAAAGCCTGCCCCGACGGTAGTGCCATCACCATTGATGCTGAAGGGAAGGTGACCTCTAATTAATGAAGAATATAACGGGGGAAGCGGGTTATACCCTCATTGAGATGCTTGTCGTCTTATTGATTTTCACGACCCTTCTCTCATGGGTCAGCTTTTCCATCCTTCCCATGAAAGGACATAATGAAAAGGACCTCTTCCTTTCCCAGCTTCGATCAGACCTCTATCAGATCCAAAGCTACAGCATCAGTCATCAAGTTCCCATTATTTTATCCTTTTACCCCTTATCGAATAAATACGTTGCGAAAACGATCACGAGACAGACGGTTGTCTCGAGAGAACTTTCAACTTCCATTCACATATCGTCAAACAGCTTGGAAGACATCACTTTCTTTCCCAATGGGAATACGAACCGATTCGGCAAGGTGAATTTTATGATGGGGGATACAATCCTTCAACTCATGTTTCAAATTGGACAAGGGAGATTTTATGTACAAGAATTCTAAAGGCTTTTCACTTCCGGAAACCCTGGTTGCTTTCAGTTGTATACTCATGATTGCCGGTATGTTCATTCCGTTTCTCATTCACTATGCTTCTCAACTAAAGGGACTGCAATATGAAGTAGAGGCGTTGAAGTTTCTTGAAGAAGGGGTGGAGAAGGCAATCGTCAGTCACGAGTATGTGGATCATTCAAGAATATATAGAGGAGTCAGGTATGAGCTTGATTGGAAAGGGGGAGGGAATGAAGAAGCGTGTGTTCATTATCAAAAAAGAGATATCGGGCCTAATGAGGTATGTATCTCCATGGGTGAATAATAAAGGATATACATTAATCGAGTCTCTGTTAAGCTTTACAATATTTTGCATGATTTCACTATGCATTCCTCTCATCATGAATGGTTTTTCTACCATTAAGAATGATTTGGTCCCTCCACATTATTATGAATGGAATCTATTCAATGAAAGCTTGAGGTATGAATTATGGAGAGGCGAAAGTGTTGAGATCACTCCCGATAAGATCTCTTTTATGGTGAATGGTGAATCCATTTCGTATGAAAAGTATAATCAATCGCTTCGGAGGAGGGTAAATAATCGAGGGCATGAAGTCGTTCTACAGGCAGTGGATTCATTTAGCTTTGCTTCCATTATCCAGGGAGTGCATCTGGATTTGGAGTTTGTGGGTGGAGAAAGAGTGGAGGGGGAATTCTTTTATTTTTCTACCCAACAAGGGGAAGGAATGCCTTAACAATAAGGGATTTATATTGCCCTATACTTTAGTGCTTCTGATGATTGTTTTATCTATTGGGTTTGCTGCAAAGGATCTTTTTATAAGTAAGTACCTATACTTGACCAATATGAAAAACATTTATGAAAGAAACGTGAGTGTGTCCCATGCGATATTGTTGGAGATGGAAAGTGGGGTACTTACTTCCAAACAGTTGAAAGGTGAGTATGGTGAAATTCTGACCCGCAGCGAGTCGATAAACCCGGATGAAATACAATTGGAAGTGACTTTCAAACGCGATGAGAAGGTTTTTCTTCCAACGACGGTTGTGTATAATAGGGAAACAAAACATATTATAAGTTGGGAGTAGAATATGAGACCAATTTTCTTCATTGGATTTATGGGAGTGGGAAAAACAACGATCGGAAAACGTCTTGGGGAAGAACTGGATCTTCCGGTCATTGATATGGACAGTTACATTGAGAATAAAGAAAAAAAGCCTATCAAAGAGATCTTTAATCAGCATGGAGAAAAATATTTCAGGGATCTTGAAAGCGAGGTACTTCTTGAGTTAGCCAACGAACAAGCGATTATCACTACGGGTGGCGGAGTGGTTGAAAGGGAAGAGAACCGGGAGATCTTACGTAAACAGGACTTTGTGTTCCACCTGACTTGTCCTTTTGCTTCATTATGGTCCCGTTTAGAAGGGGATGAGAATCGTCCACTCGTGCAAACTAATTCCAAGGAACGTTTATCGAGTTTATTCAATCGCCGCTTACCATTATATGATAGTGGAAGTTCCATAACCATTCATACAGACAATAAAACCGTAGAAGAGGTTATTCAAGAGATACTGCCCCATCTAGGGGACGAAGCTGAATAAATTACTTATTTGCAGGGCATACTGATAAAAGCGGGAGGTGGGGCTTTTATGTCAGTGAATGATTATGTTAAATTCATAACACAAACATTTGTCCAACATTATGAAAAATCACCTCATGAACGTAAAAGTATAAAGAAGCAACGGAAGAATGAGCGAGAACCATTCCTATTTCGCTGGTTCGGGATCATCCCATATGCTTTCATGATCATGTTTAAGAAAAACAAATAGTGTAGATAAGGCTACCTTATTGGTAGTCTTTTTGTATGGAGTTAAACGGAGTAAGCGTCTGAAGCACCTACTCCGTTTACCGTTAATTGTTGTTACGTAAATAAAAAATCCCGCCATTGATAATATCAATGGAAATCTTAGGTTCATACTGTTCTTTTAATGCTTGTTGTTCCAAGAAATAGGATTCGGGTTTTTCCTCTTGATCTCCATAAAAGTGATTCAATAATTGTAAATCTTCCTCCCACGTTTTTCGTGCCTGCTCAGCCCATTCAACGGGTTCTTTTTTGATTTCTTCATACAAAAACGTTTGAATTCGGTTCACCCCACTTTTCGGCTTGATGATCGGTGTTAGAGTGAAAGAGAAATCAGGAATCTTGGGAGTCAAGTTTCTGGACATCAATGACGAATGAAAGTTTTCTTGAATGACTCCATTGATCAGGTTTAATCCGATGCTTCGTATGCTGTCTTTTTTACGATTGGATTGATACGATATTTTGATGTTCAGCCCGAGCCACGGATGAAGTGGGATTTGTTGACCACTTGGTGTGTGCCGGTTTTCATATAAACGTATATATCCTGCTAGATTTCGTGTTGAATGAAAGATTTGGTGTAACCTGGGGGAACCGAAGTGAATAGGTTCTCCTTTTAATTCTTCAGGTGCTTTATCTGGATTCGTAATAAGGGATAATGTCATGGGATTTGGGACACCTCCCGTTTTCTCAAGGTAGTGCCAGTAGAATGGACGGTTCATCAGCTCCTTATCCAATTCAATCGTGAGCTGGACGGTCATATGACCATCTCCGCTCGCAACCAGGTCACATCCATTAGCCACGAAGTATCTCTCAAGAAATCGATGTATTTCGTGCTGCTGCATTTGATTTCTCCTCCTTTAATTGTTCAGCAAATTGAATCATACTCGTTAAATTCTCCATTTTAATCTTCATTTCTCCTTCTGATCGGGACGAAGAGAGAATATCGGTTACGTGTTCTTCGAAGTCGCGGAAATCCAGGCGTGTCAGGATTTCATCCAATTGCCCGATCACTCGTTCAAAGAGATTAATTTTTTCATAAAGAAGTTTTAAGATATGTTCTTCTACAGTATTTTTAGTAGCGAAATTGTAGATGTGAACATCCTCTGTTTGTCCGAGCCGGTGTACACGTCCGATTCGCTGCTCTAATCTCATAGGATTCCAAGGCAAGTCAAAGTTGATTACGTGATGACAGAATTGAAGGTTGATTCCTTCTCCGCCGGCTTCTGTGGCAATCAACACCTGGGCATGCTTCTGGAAGAGTTCACGCATCCAGTCCTTTTTCCCCCGCTTGAATCCACCCCGAAACGGTACGGAGCTTATTCCATGCTGTTTTAAGAACCATTGAAGATAGAGCTGTGTCGCCCGGTACTCTGTAAAAATAATCACTTTATCATTGATCGATTGGATGATTTCCAGTGCTTTCTGAGCCTTGGAGTTCATTGTCACGTTTTCTACTTTTTTCATAAGTGTACCAATTGTATTTTCAAAAGCTGCTGTCGGGTTCTCCTTCTTTTCCAGCATGTTTTTAAGGGTATAAAATACTGCTTCACGTGAGCTGCATGCTTCTCTTTGAAGTGTCAATAGAGAGAAGGAGCTTGAATTAGCCCACTCATCATAGTCCCCCTTGAGCAAATCGATGCTGTTATATAAATCTCTTTCAGCTTCGTTAAAATCAATTAAAACTGTCTTAACGTGACGTTTCGTCCATTCTATACCCGTATCGCTCCGTCTATTACGAATCATCACTTTGTTAATGAGACTCTTTAAATGTTCATCCTCTTGAAGAGTACGGTCCCCTTTTTTATATCTGTCAGAAAACCCGGATTCATTTCCGAGATGTCCAGGCTTAAGGAGGGAAACTAGATGGAAAATCTCTTCAACACGATTTTGGATTGGTGTGGCCGTCAGCAATAAGCAGAATTTCTTCTTTAAGTTCTGGACAAATTCATAGTTTTTTGTTTTATGATTTTTTAGTTTGTGAGCTTCATCGATAATCACCAAATCATAGTCCTGTTCATACACCTTCTCTCGATGAGGGCTCCTCTTAGCCGTATCCATGGAAGAGACGACAATATCGCACTGATCCCATACGTAACTTTTTCGTTGCGGAACAGCCGGGATGAAAAACTTACTGTTCAATTCATAGGCCCATTGAGAGACCAGGGATGCAGGAACCAATATTAATACTTTCTTCACTAATCCCCTAATCATGTATTCTTTCAATATCAATCCGGCTTCGATGGTCTTGCCTAATCCGACCTCATCTGCAAGGATCGCTTTGCCGTTCATCGTTTCGACAACCTGCTTTGCTGCTTCAAGCTGATGGGGGAGTGGAGTGACATTTGCCAAATGTTTTGGAGCTTGCAGGCCTTCAAAGTTCGGAATTGCAAGATGATGTTCAAATTCGATGGCCAGCTTATAAAGCTCCC
Source organism: Rossellomorea sp. GCM10028870 (assembly GCF_042666755.1). Classification (NCBI taxonomy): domain Bacteria; kingdom Bacillati; phylum Bacillota; class Bacilli; order Caryophanales; family Bacillaceae; genus Rossellomorea; species Rossellomorea sp. GCM10028870. The sequence continues at coordinate 505,952 of NZ_JBHTGN010000001.1, forward strand.
AATTTCCCCATGGGCCATCGTTATCAATTAAATTCTCGAGACCCTCGCCCCATTCTTCATCAAATAAAACCTCAACATTCATCTGAAAAACATCTCCTTAATTCTAATAAAAATGATTGCTCAATCCTCGTATTTAATGGTAGGATGAAAATAGATTTTCTAATGTTAAAAAAACTCGAAAATCCGAACATTCACATTTACAACATTTCTTCTGTATATTTCTAGTATGACCAAATGTTTCAAGGAATATTGGCGAATGATAACAAGGGGAGAGACTGTGCATACAGCGCCGAAGGAGCAAGCACTTTTAAGTGTGAATCTCTCAGGCAAAAAGACTCTTGTTGGACGCAACTCTGGAGAGTGTTTCCTTAACGGAAACCACCAAAGGGGAAAGCCGTTCTTCGGTAAACTTTCAGGTGCAAGGACAGAGAAAACTTCTTTATGAAAAGGGGTTTTTCTGTCCTTTTTTCATGGGATAAAACTTGGTTAAGGATTATGCATGTAAGGAAGATAAAGGGGGAAAAGTCATGTCAGAGTTAAAACAAACACCTTTATACGAAGTGTACAAAGAGTATGGAGGAAAGACCATCGACTTCGGTGGCTGGGCTTTACCAGTGCAATTCTCAAGTATTAAAGAAGAACATGAAGCGGTACGATCCCGGGCTGGACTATTCGACGTTTCTCATATGGGAGAAATTGAAGTGAAGGGTGAAGGGGCTCTTGACTACTTACAAAAAATGATGACAAACGATGTCTCCAAAGTAAAAGACGGAGGGGCTCAGTATACGGCTATGTGCTACGAAAACGGTGGGACGGTCGATGACTTATTAGTTTATAAAATAAAAGATAATGATTATTTGCTCGTTGTCAATGCAGCAAATATAGATAAAGATTTTCAGTGGTTGAAAGAACATGAAGTAGATGGCGTAGAAATCAATAACATCTCTGAACATATGGCGCAATTGGCACTTCAAGGTCCACTTGCCGAACAAGTTTTACAATTACTTACAAACGAACATTCACTAAGCGATATCGGATTTTTTAAATTCCAAACCGAAGTGAATATTGATGATAGACTTGCACTTGTTTCACGTACCGGTTACACAGGGGAAGACGGATTTGAGATCTACTGTGATGCTGGTGATGCGGCTGCGATCTGGAAAGCTATCCTGGAAGCAGGAAAGGACCATGGGGTGCTACCATGCGGACTAGGTGCACGTGATACATTGCGTTTTGAAGCCAATCTTGCACTTTACGGACAAGAATTATCTCAATCCATCACGCCGATCGAAGCGGGGATCGGATTCGCCGTAAAGGTGAATAAAGAGGTTCCATTTATCGGTCAGGAAGTGCTGAAACAGCAAAAGGAAGAAGGGGCTTCAAGAAAAATCGTCGGGATTGAAATGATCGATCGCGGAATTCCCCGTCATGGCTATAAAGTATATTCCGGTGAAGAAGAAATAGGGGAAGTCACAACCGGTACGCAATCACCGACATTAAAGAAAAATGTAGGATTAGCATTACTTGATAAAGAGTTTACTTCTTTAGATACAGAAGTACTGGTTGAAATCAGAGGGAAAAAGTTAAAAGCCAAAGTGGTATCGACACCATTCTATAAAAGACCAAAGAAATAGGGGAGGAATGACGGTCATGAAGCATCGTTATTTACCGATGACAGAGCAAGATCAAAGGGAAATGTTAGACAGCATAGGAGTAGACAGCGTTAACGATCTATTTGAAGATATTCCTGAGAAGGTTCGTTTCAAAGGGGATTACAAAATCAAAGAAGCGAAGTCAGAAACAGAATTGGTAAAAGAACTGACCAAATTGGCAGCGAAGAATGCTGACTTGAAAAGTCACACGTCCTTTTTAGGGGCAGGAGTATACGACCACTACATGCCGATCATCGTGGATCATGTATTATCACGTTCAGAGTTCTATACTGCCTATACTCCTTACCAGCCGGAAATCTCACAAGGGGAACTTCAAGCTATCTTTGAATTTCAAACGATGATTTGTGAGCTGACTGGCATGGATGTAGCCAATTCTTCCATGTACGATGGAGGAACGGCACTAGCAGAAGCAGCTATGCTGAGCGCAGGTCAGACCCGCCGTAAAAAGGTATTGGTTTCAAGTACCGTACATCCGGAATCACGTGATGTTTTACGATCTTATGCAAAAGGTCAATATATCGAAGTGGTGGAAATCCCGCACAATAATGGTGTAACGGACGTGGAAGAACTTAAGAAATTAATGAGCAATGAAATTGCAGCGGTAATCGTTCAATATCCTAACTTCTTCGGCCGGGTGGAAGAACTAAAAGCGATCGAAGAAGTGACTCATGCTGAAAAAGCGATGTTCGTGGTTTCCTCAAACCCACTTGCACTAGGTGCACTTACACCTCCTGGACAATTAGGTGCAGATATCGTCATTGGTGATGCACAGCCATTTGGCATTCCAAGTGCCTTTGGTGGACCTCACTGTGGATACTTTGCCGTGAACAAGAAGCTTATGCGTAAAGTACCGGGCCGTCTTGTTGGTCAAACCGTTGATGAAGATGGAATCCGTGGATTCGTTCTGACTCTTCAAGCGCGTGAGCAGCATATCCGTCGTGATAAAGCAACGTCGAATATTTGTTCAAACCAGGCATTAAATGCACTCGCAGCATCTGTGGCCATGACAGCACTTGGAAAACAGGGCGTCAAAGAGATGGCACTTCAAAATATCCAAAAAGCACATTATGCAAAAGAAGCCTTTAAAGCAAAAGGATTCTCCATTGCATTTGAAGGTCCAACATTCAATGAGTTTGTCGTTAAGGTAAATATGCCTGTCAAAGAAATCAATCAAAAGCTTCTAGGAAAAGAAATGATTGGTGGATACGATCTTGGACTAGTGGATGACAGCTTGGCACAGCACATGCTGGTGGCTGTTACTGAACTTCGCAGCAAAGAAGAAATCGACGCATTCGTAGCAGAACTGGGGGATTGTCATGAATAAGCAAGATCAACCTCTTATTTTTGAATTATCTAAAGAAGGCCGTGTCGGCTATAGCTTACCTGAATTAGATGTACCACAGGTGGAATTATCAGATCTCATTCCATCAGATTATATCCGTTCGGAAGAACCAGAGCTTCCAGAGGTATCTGAACTGGATATCATGCGTCATTATACAGCATTATCAAAACGTAATCATGGTGTGGATTCCGGTTTTTATCCTTTAGGGTCCTGTACGATGAAGTACAATCCAAAGGTGAATGAAAACGTTGCACGACTGAATGGATTTGCCCATATCAATCCGCTACAAGAAGCAGAAAGTGTTCAAGGCGCGCTTGAACTTATGTATGATCTTCAAGAGCATTTGAAAGAGATCACAGGTATGGATGAGGTGACCCTGCAGCCTGCAGCAGGAGCTCATGGAGAGTGGACCGGTCTTATGATGATCCGTGCTTACCATGAAGCAAATGGTGACACTCACCGTACGAAGGTCATCGTACCGGATTCAGCTCATGGAACGAACCCTGCCAGTGCCACTGTAGCAGGTTTCGAAACAGTAACGGTTAAATCAAACGAGAATGGATTAGTTGATTTGGAAGATCTGAAGCGTGTAGTAGGAGATGATACTGCAGCCCTGATGCTGACCAATCCGAACACTCTTGGTTTATTTGAAGAAAACATTCTGGAAATGGCTGCAATCATTCATGAAGCAGGCGGTAAGCTGTATTATGATGGTGCCAATCTAAATGCAGTATTATCAAAAGCCAGACCTGGGGACATGGGATTTGATGTCGTGCATTTAAATCTTCATAAGACGTTTACGGGCCCTCACGGAGGCGGTGGTCCTGGAAGCGGTCCTGTCGGAGTGAAGGAAGACTTGATTAAATACCTTCCAAAACCGGTCCTGGTGAAAAATGGCGAAAAGTTCGAATTCGATTACAACCGTCCTGATTCAATTGGCCGTGTAAAACCATACTATGGGAACTTTGGTATTAACGTTCGTGCCTATACTTACATCAGAACGATGGGGCCGGACGGACTGAGAGCCGTTACAGAAAACGCAGTCCTGAATGCAAATTACATGATGCGCAGACTGGCTCCTCACTTCGACCTTCCATACGATCGTCATTGTAAGCATGAATTTGTCATCAGTGGAAAACGTCAGAAGAAGCTTGGCGTCCGTACATTGGATATTGCGAAGCGACTACTCGACTTCGGATATCATCCGCCTACGATTTACTTCCCATTAAATGTGGAAGAATGCATGATGATTGAACCAACGGAAACAGAATCGAAAGAAACCCTAGATTCCTTTATAGATGCAATGATCCAAATTGCTAAAGAAGCAGAAGAAACACCGGAAATCGTCCAAGAAGCACCTCATACGACCATCGTCAAACGTATGGACGAAACACTCGCAGCAAGAAAACCAATACTGCGTTATACAAAAGAAAGCTAAAAGATGTAAAACTGGAAATCCCCGCAGCGGTTCGCTGCGGGGATTTTCTGAGGGACGGACCTTCATTGAAAGAGAAATGGGGCGGAGGTGATTGTGGTGTTATCTCCTGTAATTCAAGTGAAAAAGACGTGATTTGGCCGTTTAAAGGGACTATTAGCATAGTAAGACAAGTAATTAAGCAGATATGGTGGATCACTCAGCAAAATAGGCGCGGAATTCGGTCGTGGTGGTCGATAATCCAGCCAAAGTGAAAGGGAATCCAGCCGATTTGGTCGATAATCCGGCAGAAATGAACAGGAATCCAGCCGTTTTGGTTGATAATCCAGCCGAAATGAACAGGAATCCAGCAGTTTTCAGCAAAAATCCAGCCGAATTACAAATAATCCCATTTGTTGATTGGATTCTACATACTACCACTAGATCCATCAACGCAATCCATCCGACTACTCCCACCGATCAAAAAAAGGATTGCCTCTAAGGCAATCCTTTCACATTATTTTTTATGTTTTACTTTACCTGTCCACTTTTTAAAGCCGCCCTGCAATTGGTGAAGATCTCGGTATCCTTTGCGGTGAAGCATTTGAGCTGCTCGTCCGCTGCGGAGTCCGCTTTGGCAATAAAGGTAAACGGGTTGATCGGCACGGATTTCCTTTTGTCTCATTTTTATTTGAGATAGGGGGATATTTCGTGCGCCAAGTACGTGACCGTTTTCAAATTCATTCGCTTCACGAACATCTATCAATTGAGCTTTACGATATCCTGCTCGAAATTCTTCTTCAGTCAATGTATTCACAATTCTCTTTTGATAGAAGAACGTAAAGAGTGAATAAACAATGATTCCACCAAGTACGACTAAAAGAATATATAATCCTTCCATCATTCATGCTCCTTTCTACAAATGCGCTATCTTCTATTATATTCATGAAAGCTCCGAGAATCAAAACAAATTTATTATTTTATAGCAAACACTTTCCAATCTGTTTTTCTTTGTTTTTTCGATTGGATTTGATAGACTAGTAACGGACTTGAATGAAGTTGAATGATTACATAATAAAATATCAAAGAGAAGACGTAAATGAGGTATGATGCATGAAAAAGGAAACATGGAGATTCATTGACTCAGGGAATTGTTCCCCTTCTTATAATATGGCCCTTGATGAGGCGCTACTCGATTGGCATAGTGAAGGGAAGATTCCTCCGACGATTCGTTTTTACGGTTGGGATCCCGCGACACTATCGATTGGCTACTTCCAAAAGGTAGAAAAGGAAATCAATCTTGAAGCCGTTAAGGAGCACGGACTCGGATTCGTCAGAAGACCGACTGGAGGCAGGGGGGTTCTGCATGAACATGAATTGACGTACAGCGTCATTGTTTCAGAAGATCATCCTGAAATGCCTAAAACAGTAACGGAAGCGTATCGTGTCATCTCGGAAGGAATTCTAAAGGGATTTCAGGGCCTGGGCCTTGAAGCCTACTTTGCTGTTCCGAAAACAGCAGAAGAGAGGGAAGGATTAAAAAATCCACGTTCAGCTGTTTGTTTTGATGCACCCAGCTGGTATGAACTGGTGGTTGAAGGAAGGAAAGTGGCAGGCAGTGCCCAGACGCGTCAAAAGGGCGTCATCCTCCAGCACGGCTCTATCCTCCTGGATCTTGACGAAGATAAATTGTTTAGTCTGTTTAATTATCCATCTGACAGGGTAAAAGAGCGTATGCAGCGAGCTTTTAAAAACAAGGCCGTTGCGATGAACGAAATCAGTTCTGAAACGGTCACCATGGACATGGCCAAGGAAGCGTTCAAAAAAGGTTTTGAAGAAGGACTGAATATCCACCTGGAACCATATGAACTTTCCGAAGAGGAAACACAATATGTTGTGGACCTTGCCGAAACCCGGTACGAATCAGATGATTGGAATTTTAAACGATAAAATTTTTTGTAGAAAAAAAGCGATGCTTGTCGCTTTTTTCCTATTTTACCAACTATTACGCGACTTGGATTTATATCAAGTTCTAAATTAATAGAAATGGTCGGAGTATTATATGATTTTCTATTGTTTCCTCCTGTTTTCTATTTTTATTGGCTTATTATCCGTTTGACAAACAAATGACCTATTGACCCGAAACACAATATATGGTGTGTCGAATAATTTTTTGCACACTATATGTTGTGTTTATTTATTGCTTTTCTAATAGAGCTATGATATCGTATTATTTGATATTACACATCAAAGTAAATAACAAACAAATGAAAGATTTGAGATAGAAGGAGTTGTCTTTATGACTGTTGCGTCGAAAAACACAATGAAATTAAACATCGAAAGATTAAATCAGGATATCGGATTATTTCCTCAAGTACATCCCATTACACCGGATATGAATACTACACACAAAGGTGTATCCCGTCTTGTCATGATTGATCGTTATTCTTTCAAAGACACGGAAAAAATCACCCTTTCTGAAGGAGACTTTGTAGTCCTCACCATCAAAGAAGATCCTAAATTCCCTGCAAGAGGGTTAGGTTACATCACAAGCATCGATTGGGAAACGAAGAAAGCAGATGTTTGGATCGAAGAAGAGTACAGAAGTGCCATAGACAAACCTGAAGAAATGGAAACGGGTATCGTTTCTAGAACACTTGATGTAATTGAAAAACCTCTCGAAGTCTACTACGAACAAATTGCAAAGCGTAACGCAACAGGCTTAGCAGAAGTGGAAGAAACTCCTGAAAAGAGACAAGTTTGGTTTGAGAAGTTCTATCATGAATTGGTGAACCTGCATTTTGTTCCTGCTGGTCGAGTGCTTTATGGAGCGGGTGCCGGAACGGATGTTACGTACTTTAACTGTTACGTGATGCCTTTCGTACAGGATTCACGTGAAGGGATTTCAGAACATCGCAAGCAGGTAATGGAGATCATGAGCCGAGGCGGGGGAGTCGGAACGAATGGATCGACGCTTCGTCCGCGCAATACCCTTGCAAAAGGTGTGAACGGTAAATCCTCCGGTTCGGTTTCCTGGCTGGATGACATCGCCAAATTGACTCATTTGGTTGAGCAGGGCGGTTCAAGACGCGGGGCACAAATGATCATGTTATCAGATTGGCATCCCGATATTATCGAATTCATCATTTCTAAAATGCAAAACCCGCGTATTCTGCGTTATCTCCTTGAGAATACAGAAGATGAAACCATTAAAAAAGCGGCACAGGATAAATTGAAATTCACCCCTCTGACGGAACAAGAGGAAGCGATGTATCAAGGAATCCTGAACTATAGACAAATCCCCGGGTATGGTGGGTTTGATGCGAAGATCCTTAAGAATGCAGAAGAAAAGCTGCGTACAGGCGGAACATATAGCGTCCATAATTCAGAGTTTCTGACAGGTGCCAATATTTCTGTTTGTTTAACAAGCGACTTTATGGAAGCTGTGGAAAACGATCGTGAGTATGAACTCCGCTTCCCGGATGTTGAAAGTTACAATGAAGAGCAAATGAAATACTACAATGAAGAATGGCACAATGTCGGTGACGTCCGAGAGTGGGAAAAGCTTGGATACAAAGTCCGTACCTACCGTAAGATCAAAGCGAAAGAGCTTTGGAATCTTATCAATGTTTGTGCAACGTATTCAGCTGAGCCTGGAATCTTCTTTATTGATAACGCGAATGATATGACGAATGCGAAAGCATATGGTCAAAAGGTAGTTGCTACCAACCCATGTGGTGAACAGCCTCTTGCTCCTTATTCAGTGTGTAATCTGGCAGCCGTGAATCTGGCTCAGTTTGCCAATAAAGAGACGAAAACCGTTGATTTCGAAAAGTTGAAGCGTACCGTTGAAGTGGGTGTTCGCATGCAGGATAATGTCATTGATGCGACTCCGTACTTCCTGGATGAAAACAAAAAGCAGGCCCTTGGTGAGCGACGTGTCGGCCTTGGCGTTATGGGGCTTGCAGACTTGTTGATCTATTGTGAAAAAGAATACGGTTCAGAAGAAGGTAACCAGCTGGTTGATGAGGTGTTCGAAGCCATCGCAACAACCGCTTATCGTGCATCCGTTGAATTATCCAAGGAAAAGGGAAGCTTCCCATTCCTTACTGGAAGTACCGACGAAGAAACGAAGGCTTTACGAAAAGCGTTTGTGGAAACAGGTTTCATGAAGAAAATGCCTGAGGATGTAAGGGATGACATTCAACAGTACGGGATTCGAAACTCTCATCTGTTAACCGTTGCTCCAACAGGTTCAACAGGTACGATGGTTGGTGTATCTACAGGTCTCGAGCCTTACTTCTCCTTCACATATTACAGAAGCGGCCGTCTTGGTAAGTTTATTGAAGTAAAAGCGGATATTGTAGAGGATTACTTAAAGAGAAATCCGGAAGCAGATGCTGACAATCTTCCAGAATGGTTTGTATCTTCCATGAGCCTGGCGCCACAAGCACATGCTGATGTTCAATGTGTCATCCAGAATTGGATTGACAGCTCCATTTCGAAAACCGTTAATGCCCCTCGTGGTTATACGGTTGAGCAAGTAGAAAAAGTGTATGAGCGTCTTTATAAAGGTGGAGCAAAAGGCGGTACGGTGTACGTTGATGGAAGCCGTGATTCGCAAGTTCTTACCCTCAAAGCAGAAGAAAACAGCTTTGATGACGAGCATGAAGCAGAACAAAAAGAGATTCCTACAACTAAAAAGCCGATCGTGTTACTCGATACGATTCAAGACGTGCGTTCAACAGACGTTACCATTGGGTCTGAAGTTGGAAATACGTGTCCTGTATGCCGTAAAGGAACGGTAAAAGATATGGGCGGCTGCAATACTTGTACCAACTGCGGTGCTCAACTGAAGTGCGGTTTATAATAATAAAGATAGATAGGAGGGGACTGGTTCCCCTCCTATTTTTTTAGTCTAAAATCCTTCTTTGTGAATTAAAGATGTAGTAAGAGAAAAAGAAGGAGTGGAGCCTGTGGACATCGATGGCGTTTTTTCAGGCGGAGGCATCAAGGGGCTCGCCTTGATTGGGGCATATCAAGCATTAGAGGAGAAGGGCTACAGATTTAAGAGGCTCGCAGGAACGAGTGCAGGAGCAGTGATTGCAGCATTTATTGCTGCAGGTTATTCGAGCAGGGAGCTTTTGAAAATCATGGATGATATAGATTTTAATAAATTGCTGGACTCAAACGAGATCATCTCCTTTCCTATTATAAAATGGTTTCGGGTTTACCATCGTTTAGGTTTGTATAAAGGAGTGGCGCTTGAAAACTGGGTGGAAGAAAAGCTGAAGGGTAGAGGGATCTATACGTTCGCCGATTTACCTCCCCATTCACTCCGGGTGATCGCTTCAGATCTATCGAACGGCAGATTATTAGTTCTCCCTGACGACCTTGAGAAGTATGGAATAGCTAAAGAAACCTTTCCTGTTGCAAGGGCGATACGAATGAGTGCGAGTCTTCCTTATTTTTTCGAACCTGTAAAGTTACGATCTTTAGAAGGAATAAGTTTTATGGTGGATGGTGGGGTGCTCAGTAATTTTCCAATGTGGCTGTTCGATCGGGAAAATGTGAAAAAGGTGAGGCCGGTAATAGGGGTGAAGTTAAGTCACGATCTAGTCGGAAAGCCGAAAAAACAAATCAAGAATGCGATTGATATGTATGAAGCCCTCTTTACTACGATGAAAGATGCACATGATTCCAGATACATTTCCAGAAAACATGAAAAAAACATCATCTTTATTCCTACTGAAGGAGTGCTCACAACCGAATTCCAGTTAACCCCGGAAAGGAAAACAGAGCTCATCCGGTACGGAAAATCAAAAGCTGAAGCATTTCTGCAAAAATGGACATATTAATAAAACAATCGAGCTCCTAAAATGAGGCTCGATTGTTTTTCTTATTCTTCTTTCCTTCAATTACAGTCAGATTGGCATTGGATTTCTTGCGTATTGAACGTTTCTTTTGGGCGTTTGATACTTGTTGAGGCCTACTTGAAGACTTCTTCTTATGACGCTTCTTCGATTGCTTGGCTGCTTTAACAAACGCTCTCTGTTCATTACTATTACCAGCCCGCCTCCCGCTGAACCATCTTCGGTATATAAAGTAGATAATCCCGATGACGGCTGCTGTTACCAGTAATTGTTTTGCAAGCCCTAAAGGATTTCCGAATAGGGAAGTTACGAGCCCTACTATAGCTAACAATATTAATGTGGAAACAAAGATATTACGAGCGTTCAACAAAGCCACCTCCTTACAATACAATCCATCTTTAAATAATATCTATACTATTATTCTAGACAATTTCCTTGCTCTTTAATCGTATTTATTATCGTTTTTATGTGATTCATGTTGTACTTATTTTCTGAAACTTGGAAAGATAATATCTATTTTACTAAAAAATGATTCAAAGCACTAGAGGTAGCGATTCATTATACATATTTCCTTCCCTTACGCTGTTTATGAACCCATACCAACATACACACGAAAAATATGCAAAGCATGCAAATGTTTAAATCAATGGGACATACTACGAATGGAGGTGCTAAAGATGGCGGAACAAAAAGGACAACATGAAAAGATTCAGGATGGAACAGAAGAAAGCAAGGAGAATCCCCGATTAGAGCAAAATCAGGGTGAAAAACCACTTTCATTCATGGGAATGGTGGTTGTGACGGGCTTTATTGGTGGAATGTTATGGAGTGCAATTGCCTACCTTTGTTACTTTTTTTCCTTTACGAAAATTGAGCCTAATATCATTTTTGAGCCATGGGCGGTTGGGGACTGGGTGGACAAATGGATTGGAATCGTTCTTTCTATATTGGCTTACGGAGTGATTTCTATTGGAGTGGCCCTTATCTATTATGGTTTATTGAGGAAATTCAAGTCCATGTGGGTTGGAGTTGCTTATGGTGCAGCGTTATACCTGGCTTTCTTTTTACTGCTCAACCCACTCTTTCCGAGCATTCAATCCTTTACATCCATTGATTATCACACCCTGATCACAACCTTCTGCTTGTATATTTTATATGGTGTATTTATTGGCTACTCCATTTCCTATGAAGAAAACGAGTTGAGACATCAAGATCAGAAAGAAAAATCAGGTGAAGTTTCACATTAACAAATCCTTATTATCAGACAATTATGTAGGTATAGGTAAAAGGTTTATGTTAGAATGTTCATGATGAACATTCTATTTTTTTAGGAGTTTACATATGAATAAAATCTTGCTTTTAAATGGTCCTAACTTAAATAGGCTCGGGAAACGTGAACCCGATATTTATGGACATGTCACCCTGCCACAACTTGAGGAAAAGCTTTCGAAACAAGCAGAAGGTGAAGGGTTTCAACTCTTTTCAGCTCAATCGAACCATGAAGGGGAACTGATTGATTACATACACAGGGCAGAGGATGAAGGGTATGGGGGAATCATCCTGAATCCCGGTGCTTTCACGCATTACAGCTATGCGATAAGAGATGCAGTGGCTTCGGTATCAGTACCGGTAGTGGAAGTGCATATATCTAATATCCATGCCCGTGAAGCGTTCAGACATCAATCTGTCGTGGCAGCTGAAACGGTTGGCCAGATCGTCGGTTTTGGACTGTTTGGTTACGAATTGGCTTTACAAGCGATCATAAAGAACATTAAGGGAGTGGAATTGAATGAAGATTGAACGATTAAGAGAGACTTTTTCAGAAAACGAACTTGACGGGATTTTACTTACCAGTACCTACAACCGTCGGTACATGACAAACTTTACGGGTTCATCAGGTGTTGCTCTGATTTCTAAAGACAAAGCATTATTCATAACAGATTTCCGCTACATCGAGCAAGCAACCGAGCAGGCTGCCGATTTTGAAATCGTCCAGCATACTGGACCCATCCATGAGGAAGTAGCCAAACAAGTGAAAAACCTGGGGATCAAGAAACTGGGCTTCGAGAAGAACTACATGACATTCAGTGCGTATGACAGCTATCGTGAAGTGCTGGAAGCAGAACTTGTACCGGTATCAGGGCTGGTAGAAAAGTTACGCTTGATTAAGACACCTGAAGAGCTTAAGATAATTAAGGATGCGGCGGATATCGCCGATGCAGCATTTAAGCATATATTAGATTTTATCAAACCGGGTGTGACAGAGTTAGAGGTTTCCAATGAATTAGAATTCTTCATGAGAAAAGCAGGCGCAACTTCATCATCTTTTGACATCATCGTTGCTTCAGGTAATCGCTCTGCACTTCCTCATGGGGTGGCCAGTGATAAAGTCATTGAAAAAGGTGATTTTGTAACGTTGGATTATGGAGCATACTATAAAGGATATTGCTCTGATATGACACGTACCTTATCTGTAGGAGAACCAAGTGAGAAACTGAAAGAGATCTATGATGTTGTTCTTCAATCACAGCTTCTTGCCATGGAAAAAATTAAGCCTGGTATGACAGGTAAAGAAGCGGATGCGATTGCACGTGATTACATAACAGAAAAAGGGTATGGTGAGTATTTCGGACATTCACTGGGTCACGGAATCGGCCTTGAAGTTCATGAAGGACCAGGATTGTCCTCCCGTTCTGATGTGGTACTGGAGCCTGGAATGATCGTAACGGTTGAACCAGGAGTCTATGTTCCAGGTATTGGCGGTGTTCGAATTGAAGATGATACACTCATAACAGAAGATTCCAATGAAACACTGACACACTCTACAAAAGATCTAATCATTCTACCATTGTAGTCCCGACACAGGTCTACTTGACAATAGGAGGAAATAAACATGATTTCAGTAAATGATTTTCGAACAGGTTTAACAATTGAAGTCGACAACGGGATTTGGCGAGTAATTGATTTCCAACACGTTAAACCGGGTAAAGGAGCAGCATTCGTTCGCTCTAAACTTCGTAACCTGCGCACTGGTGCCATCCAGGAAAAAACATTCCGTGCTGGTGAAAAAGTAGGAAAAGCTCAAATTGATAACCGTAAAATGCAATACCTATATGCTAATGGTGACATGCATGTATTTATGGACAACGAAAGCTACGATCAAATTGAACTTCCTGCTTCTTCCATCGAATATGAATTGAAATACCTGAAAGAAAACATGGAAGTGTCCATCATGATGTACGGAGGAGAAACTCTTGGAGTTGAACTTCCTAACTCAGTTGAATTGAAAGTAACTGAAACAGAACCGGGCATCAAAGGCGACACAGCTTCCGGGGGTTCAAAACCTGCTACAGTAGAAACAGGATTGGTGGTTAACGTACCGTTCTTCGTCAACGAGGGAGACACATTGATCATTAATACAACTGACGGATCTTACGTATCACGTGGATGATTGAGTAAAAAGCCTGAGCGAGATTTTTCTCGTTTGGGCTTTTTTTATTTTTTTTTGTTAGTGGCAGGGGAGGTGTAAGCCGCCTCCGTTTTGGTTTATCTGCCAACACTTCGATATATCTGCCATTCAACAAATTTCGGCAATTTCCGAATCCTCATTCCCTTTCATCTACAACTCTCCAAACAAAAACTCCCAATCCACACCTCATATCTTCCAACTCTACTGTCATAATCTTTTTTTACTAGAATACATTGTATTATCGGGAAGCATGTACGAAGAATTCATTTATGTCGTCCTATATTCCGAAGTGGAACAAGATTAGGAGGTACTTAATATGCAAGAAGTTCTAGCCTTACTACCCAGCACTATTTCTGACAAAGTCCTGAGCCTTCCACAAGATCTTATTGACCGAATTGAAGAAATTAGAGTTCGTACCAACCGCGTGTTGGAGGTCACGGCCAGGGGGAAGCCATATTTTCTTTCTTATACCGTTACCGAGGAAGATAGCGAACAGCTCATTAACAAACTATCCCGGCATTCATTTTATACATTGGAAGAGGAACTGAAGAGAGGCTATATCACGATTGAAGGCGGACATCGAGTCGGCCTTGCCGGCAAGGTTATTCTAGAAGGTGGTGTGGTGAAAGGTATTCGGAATCTTTCTTCCTTTAACATCCGTATCGCGAGGCAAAAGCTTGGCATAGCTCAATCAATTTTTCCATATGTTTATGATAATGGCTGGAAGCATACGATGATTATCGGCTCTCCTCAAACAGGGAAAACCACATTACTCAGAGACCTTGCACGTATGATATCGACGGGCGTCCCGGAAAAAAAGATCCCCCCGTTTAAAGTTGGGATTGTCGATGAACGGTCAGAAATTGCCGGCTGTGTAAATGGAATCCCTCAGCTTTTATTCGGGCCCAGGGTGGATGTGTTGGATGCATGTCCAAAAGCTGAAGGCATGATGATGCTGATCCGCTCCATGAGTCCTGATGTCCTGATTGTGGATGAGATCGGACGAATCGAAGATGGTCAAGCTATCCAGGAAGCCGTGAATGCCGGTATTACCCTTGTGATGACGACTCATGGATCAACATTTGGGGAAGTAGCGAAGAGACCCGTTATCAAGGACATTGTGAATCTTCAAACCATCGAGCGGTTTGTTGAACTAAGGAGAGGGGATGAGCCTGGTAAGGTTCATGAAGTGTGGAATGAACATGGTCAATCTCTTCTGAAAAAAGTGAGTGTGACATAAATGATTAAACTAATCGGTGCTGTTTTCATCCTGCTTTCTACTTCCTGGGCTGGTTTCGAAGCGTCTAAATATTTAACGGAAAGACCGAGGCAGCTTCGGTTATTGAAGGTGGCCCTTCAGTCCTTGGAAGCAGAAATCACTTACAGCCATACCCCTTTGCATGAAGCATCGAGAAAGATCTCCAGGCAGCTGCAAAAACCTGTTTCTTGGTTCTTTGAAACGTTTTCAAAGAAATTGACGGAGCAGGAGATTTCAGTGAAGAAAGCATGGGAAGAAAGCCTGAATGATATTTGGAAATTAACCGCTTTTAAAACAGGTGAATACGAAATCCTGAAACAATTCGGAGAAAACCTCGGCAAACACGACATGATGACACAGCAGAAACATATACAGTTAGCGTTAAAACACCTGGAAAGAGAAGAAGCAGAGGCGATAGAAAAGCAGAGGAAATATGAAAAGATGACAAAGAGTTTAGGCTTTTTATCGGGTTTATTACTGATCATTCTATTGCTTTAACGATGCTTCATAACAATTGTAGCTACCGATCGCTTGCGAGAACAGCTGATAGAAACCAGGAGGGAAACAAATATGGGAATTGATGTAGATATTATTTTCAAAATCGCAGGGGTGGGGATTGTAGTGGCCTTTTTGCATACGATTTTAGATCAGGTCGGGAAGAAGGAATATGCACAGTGGGTTACCCTCTTTGGATTCATTTATATTCTGTTTATGGTGGCCTCGATTGTCGATGACCTGTTCCAGAAGATTAAATCTGTCTTCTTATATCAAGGATAGAGGGGGCGTGCGCGATTGAAATCATTCAAATTGTTGGTATAGCACTGGTTGCGACCTTTCTGGCTTTGATCGTGAAAGAGCAGAAACCGAATTTTGCTTTTTTGCTTATTGTGTTTGTTGGATGTTCGATTTTTTTATTTCTGATCGATCAAATCTACTCCATCATTCATATGATCGAGAAGCTTGCTGCGAATGCAAATGTGAATATGGTGTATGTAGAGACCATTCTCAAAATTATCGGCATCGCCTACATAGCGGAATTTGCTTCTCACATAACAAAAGATGCCGGACAGGGGGCACTTGCGGCGAAAGTGGAGCTTGCAGGGAAAATCTTGATTTTAGCAATGGCGGTACCTATTTTAACAGTGATTATCGAAACGATTATCAACATGATCCCAACTGGATAAGCGAAATGTTAAGAGGTGGAAAAAATTGTTGCAAATATATCGAATACTCGTCATAGTACTCGTAATCTTTTTCATTGGAGCCTCTAGTGGACAAGCAGAAGAAGGGGATGAACAGAATCCTCCCGATTCGACGATTCAGCAGCAAGTGATCGATCAACAGTTAGATCAGTTGGGAATTGAAGAATTAAAAGGCTTTTGGAATAGCATCGTTGACCAATACGGTGGTTACCTTCCTGAAAGTCAAAAAGGCAGTTTGGTTGATTTTATAAAAGGAGAAAAAGAATTTTCTTTTAAAGCATGGTTCAGTGGGATATTCAAGTTTGCTTTCCAGGAGCTTGTGATGAATGGGAAGCTATTAGGAACACTGATTATGCTAACGATTTTCAGTATGTTCCTTCAATCCCTGCAGAATGCATTTGAAGGAGGGAGTGTCAGCAAGGTTGCATACAGCATTGTGTTCATGGTCCTGATCATCATCGCCCTTAATAGTTTTCACGTGGCGATTGATTACACCCGGGATGCCATCTCCACCATGATCCACTTCATCATTGCCCTCATACCCCTGATGTTAGCCCTTATTGCAGCTTCCGGGGGAGTTGTATCCGCAGCATTTTTTCATCCTGTGATTATCTTTTTAATGAACACAAGCGGTTTGTTGATCCAAAATGTCGTTCTCCCCCTGCTATTTCTGGCGGCGTTATTAAGTATCGTAAGTACACTTTCCACTCATTATAAAGTGACGCAGCTGGCCCAGTTATTGCGAACATGGAGCATCGGGTTGTTAGGAGCCTTTATGACCGTTTTCCTTGGTGTTATATCCGTACAGGGAGCCACGGCAGCGGTGACAGATGGGATTACGATTCGAACAGCGAAATTTGTTACAGGAAATTTTGTCCCTGTGATCGGAAGGATGTTCACGGATGCGACGGATACAGTGATCAGCGCTTCCGTTCTTTTAAAGAACACGGTGGGAATCGCTGGTGTGGCCATTGTTCTGATCATTGCGGCCTTTCCGGCAATCAAGATCCTCATGATTGCGTTTATTTATAAATTAGCAGCGGCTCTCCTGCAACCCCTCGGTGGCGGCCCGGTGATCGAATGTCTCGATATCATTGCCAAAAGTGTGATTTATGTCTTTGCGGCCCTTGCCATTGTGTCCTTTATGTTCTTTTTAAGTCTTACTGTCATCATTGCAGCAGGAAATATCACGATGATGATGCGATAAAGAGGAAGGAGTACCGTCATGTCATTTCTCACCGATTGGATTACAAATATTATAATCTTTGTTCTCTTAGCAACCGTCATTGACATGCTTCTTCCCAGCTCCAACATGCAAAAGTATGCAAAAATCGTGACGGGCTTATTGTTGATCACCATTATCCTGACACCATTGTTTAAATTGATGGCCACCGATTTTGATACGGTGCTCGAATCAATTGATATAAATGGAGATTCCCGGAATAATTCAGTAGAAAATTTAATAGAAATGAAGAAAAAAGAAATACAAGCCTCACAACGTGCATATATTTTAGAACAGATGGCTGTCCAAATGAAACAACAAGCTGAAAAGGAGATGATGGATGAACACGGTAAAGTCATTGAGAAGGTTGTAGTCAAAGCTGACGACTTAGAGAATATCCCAGATAGTATCACCGAAGTGACAGTGGTTGTAAAAGACAAACAAGAAAACACCACGATTGAAACCGTTCAAAACGTGGAGATCGATACGGGAGATGAAACGAGAAAGAAAACGCCTGATGAGAGTGTGTCCCAAATGGCCTCCTTACTTGCCAAGCAATGGAATCTTACACCAGACAAAATAATCATTACAGTTGAAGGGGGGACTGGGGAAGCAAATGAACTTTAATAAAGGTCCGCTTAACGCATTGAAGGAATGGCTATCAAAGGAAAATACCAATTCACCACCAAAGGAAAAAAAAGGGAATAAATTTCAATACTTTCTCATTGTGCTGTTAATAGGTATCGCCTTCATGCTGATCAGTGATCTTTGGAGCAGGGATAGTAGCTTAGAGGTCTCGAAATCAGTAGACGAAGAAGCACCGGAAGAGGTAGCGACATTCGGCTCCAACCAAAAGGAATCGGATGGCTCCATGAGGGGGTACGAAGATCAATACGAAAACCAATTAAAAGAAGCCCTGGATCAGATTGTCGGGGTGAGTGAAGTACATGTTGTTGTCAATGTAGAGGCAACAGAGTCAAAAGTATATGAAAAGAATGAATCCACACAGTCACAAACAACCTCAGAAGAAGATAAGCAAGGTGGAAAACGATCGATAGAAGATAAATCACAAGAGGAAGAAATGGTCATCATCAGGAATGGAGATAAAGAAGTTCCCATTGTGAAAGAAACTAAAAAACCTAAAGTCAGCGGTGTCCTAGTTGTAGCAAAAGGCGCCGATAATATACAAATCAAAAAATGGATCATAGAGGCTGTTACCCGTGGATTAGACGTACCAAGTCACCGGGTATCGGTCCTGCCCAAAAAATAAGGGGGAAATGATAGATGTTACTTAAAAAACAAACGGTTTGGTTATTAACGATGTTGAGTCTTGTGATCGTGCTATCAGTATACTACATTACTTCTCCAACGCAGCAAGTGACAGATATGGCTTATGAAGAAAAAGACGGAAAAGAACAAGCGAAGGAAGAGGGTAAAGAAACCATGTCTGACATGGAAGTCGTAACGGACGCTGCTGGAAATGAAATGTTCGAAGCTTTAAGAATTGAAGTATTGGACCAGCGCGAACAGCTTCGTGAAGAATTAGAAGCAAAAGTAGCCAACGCCGATGTATCAGCAGAAGAAAAGAGTGCAGCCTATGAAGAAATGGAAAACTTGAGAGAGTTAGCCATGACAGAATCCGTGTTGGAGACGATGATCAAAACAATGGGTTACGAAGATGCCTTAGTCAGAGCTAATGGGGAAAACATCCGTATTACAGTGAAGTCCGACAAAGAGCACTCAACAGCCGATGCGAATGAGATCATCCGCCTCGTGATGAGTGAAGTGGGCCAGATGAAGCCAGTAGCAGTAGAGTTCCAGCCTACAAATTAAAGTAAAATAAAGAGGTTGGGACAAAAGTGTTTTAGTCTAAGTGAAACCCGAACAAATCTACCTTCTAGGAAGCAGATTTGTTCGGGTTTATTATTTATTTCGATACATTTGATTTTAGCTGTTTCCAGCGGTTGATTGGAGTGCAAGACGAAGACTCCTGCGGGAAAAGTAGCTTATGTGAGACTTGTCCAGCTATAGGGCTTAGAGGCAAATGTCATAAGGCAGATCGTCCATGAAGGCAAAGAACGCCTTCAAGGCCGCTCCGCCTTATGCCAACCGCCTCTGAGCGAAGCCCCTCCGCTTTTCTACCCGCAGGCTTGCCGAGGAGGCTCACGGGCTACCCGCGGAAAGCGTAGTCTTGCACGGAAATCATTAGCGGTATTAAGAACCTACACTTCAATTGTTCGGCTTTACATCGTGGCATTTTAGTTTTGTCCCATGCTCATTTTTTTTGAAAAAGGAAGTCCAAAAGGCTTGGAAGGTCCGCTCTATCTGCCCCCATTTGGCTTCAAACCTTATAAATATTCACTCGTTTTAACAGAGAAATAAAAAATCCTTGCTATTATTTTATTTTTTTCCCAAAAAGGTCTAGAATAGAGAGTAGAGTTGTATGCGCTTTACAGAATGGTAGGAATCACATATTGAATTTATACGAGGTATTATCGTATGATATTAGTAGCTAGTCATAATTTTTTAAACTATAAGAGGGGTGTCAACCGTGTTAAAAATTCAAGAAATTCGTGAAATAATCAAACTTGTAAGTCATTCTAGTGTTGATGAGTTTACATACGAACATGAGGGTTCGAAAATAAAACTTAAAAAGAGCAATGGTGTTACAGTAGCTGCGCAGCCGCAAGTTACTCAAGCAGTGGAAGAAGTGAAACCTGCAGCTCAAGCGGTACAACAGGCTCCTGCACCTGTACAGGAGGCAGCTCCTTCTGTAAATACAGAAGAAAAAGAAGCTCCACAAGCAAAAGAAGATTCAAACCTACATAAAATCACGTCTCCTATGGTAGGGACGTTCTATCAATCTTCCTCTCCAGAAGCAGGTCCATATGTTAAGGTGGGGGATAAAGTCGATGAAAGTTCTGTCGTATGTATCGTAGAAGCGATGAAACTATTTAATGAGATTGAAGCGGAAGTAAAAGGTGAAATTACTGAAATCTTAGTAAAAGACGGTCAATTAGTTGAATATGGACAGCCGTTATTCTTGGTCAAACCTGAATAAGGAGCGGAAATAGATATGATAAAAAAGGTATTAATCGCCAATCGAGGAGAAATTGCGGTACGTATTATTCGTGCATGCCGAGATTTAGGCATCGAAAGTGTAGCCGTTTATTCTGAAGCAGATAAAGAAGCCCTTCATGTTCAATTAGCAGATGAAGCGTATTGTATTGGGCCGACTGCATCGAAAGACAGCTACCTAAACTTTACAAACATCATTAGCGTGGCAAAACTGACAGATTGTGATGCCATTCACCCAGGTTACGGATTTTTAGCCGAGAACTCTGACTTTGCAGACCTATGCCGCGATTGCAACATCATCTTCATTGGTCCTTCACCAGAAGCGATCTCGAAGATGGGTACAAAAGACGTGGCTCGTGAAACCATGAGGGAAGCGGGTGTTCCCATTGTGCCCGGCTCAAAAGGGATCGTGAAAGATGCAGAAGATGCTGTACAGCTTGCGGAATCCATGGGATATCCCGTTATCATTAAAGCTACTGCTGGTGGCGGTGGGAAAGGGATCCGTGTTGCGAAAAGCCAGGAAGAGCTTGTTAAAGGAGTAACGATCACTCAGCAAGAAGCCATGACTGCATTCGGTAACCCTGGTGTTTACATTGAAAAATTCATTGAAGACTTCAGGCATGTGGAAATCCAGGTGCTGGCTGATAATTTCGGAAACGTGATCCATCTTGGAGAACGTGACTGTACGATTCAGCGCCGCCTTCAAAAACTGATCGAAGAAACACCGTCACCTGCTTTAACAGAAGAAATTCGTGTTAAAATGGGGGAAGCGGCAGTAAAAGCAGCCAAAGCGGTTGATTATACTGGTGCCGGCACGGTAGAATTTATCTATGATTACGTTAATCAAACATTCTACTTTATGGAAATGAATACCCGTATTCAAGTAGAGCACCCTGTAACAGAACAGGTAACAGGAGTTGATTTGATCAAAGAGCAGATTCTCGTGGCATCAGGAGAAAAGCTTTCTCTTACACAAGAAGAAGTAACGTTCACTGGTTGGGCCATTGAATGCCGTATTAATGCAGAGAATCCAGAGAAGAATTTCATGCCTTCAGCGGGCCGGATTGAAATGTATCTTCCACCAGGCGGGATTGGCGTAAGAATCGACTCAGCCGCATATCCTGGATATATGATCCCTCCATATTACGATAGTATGATTGCCAAAGTGATTACCTATGGAGCGACACGTGAAGAGGCCATTTCAAGAATGAAACGCGCTCTAAGTGAATTTGTCGTTGAAGGTATACACACAACCATTCCGTTCCATCTGAAACTATTAGAACATGAAACCTTTGTTGGTGGAGAATTTAATACGAAATTCTTAGAGAAATATGAAGTAATGAAATCCTAGTGTGAATTCAGGAGGTGCCTTAAATGGCGGAAAATCAAAACCTTTTACAAATGTCTCACGGTAAAGACGGTCTTGGGAAGATTGAAATCGCACCTGAAGTGATTGAAGTAATTGCAGGTATCGCCGCTTCAGAAGTTGAAGGCGTATCACAAATGCGTGGGAACTTTGCGACAGGTGTCGTCGAGCGTCTCGGAAAGAAAAACCACGGTAAAGGTGTAAAAGTGGAGCTGGCTGAGGAAGGAATCATCGTGGATGTCTACTGCATCATGAAATTCGGCGTAGCGATTCCGACGGTTGCCCAGAAAATTCAGGATAACATTCGTCAAGCCCTGTTGAACATGACTGCTCTTGAAGCAGACGAAGTGAATGTTCATATCGTAGGCGTTCAATTTGAAAATCAAAAGTTTGAAGCTGAAATTGAAGACGAAATGTAATGGGGGAACGGTCCTTTAGGGGGCCGTTCTTTTTTTGTGCCTGGGGTTGTGTTTAGATTGGTTTTTTTTGTAAAACGGCTGGATTATTGCGTAAATCGGCCGGATTATTACCTGGAATGGCTGGATTCCTAAAGGTTTCGGCCGGATTTTTCATCAAAACGGCTGGAATTATTGAAATTTCGGCCGGATTCTTCTGATGGGGGCCAGCAAAGCCCCTCCGCTTTTCGATTGTCCAGCTCCGGGGCTTAGAGGCTCGAGGTCATAAGCCAAACCTGCCAAAAAGGCAAAGAACGCCTTTCTGACAGGTTCGTCTTATGCTTGTCGCCTCTGGGCAAAGCCCCTCCGCTTTTCGATTGTCCAGCTCCGGCGGGTAGCCCCTCGAGGTCATAAGCTAAATGGGCCAAAAAGGCAAAGAACGTCTTCCTAGCCCATTCATCTTATGCTTGTCGGGCCAACCCAGTCGGCTCCGCTTTTCTGTCAGAATATTGATTTTTTTACATAGACGTGCGTATTGCCCTTAGTTTGTGCTATTATCAAAGGTATGAAAATTGATGGATTAAAAGGAGTAAATATAAGATGAAGAGAAGAGTTGCTCGTGAAAAAGCCTTACAAGCGTTATTTCAAATAGATATGAGTGGGATTGAGCCGGATGTTGCATTAACCAATGTGCTGGAGGAAGAGGAGAAGATGGATGCCTATCTTCAACAGATTGTTCTCGGGTTTATCGAGAATCAGGAACGTATCGATGGGCACATTCGTGAAAACCTTGAGAAATGGTCATTTGACCGATTGGCAAAAGTAGATCGTAATATTCTGCGTTTAGGAGTGTATGAACTGCTGTTTGTGGAAGATGTTCCGAATAAAGTAGTCATTAACGAAGCGGTTGAAATTGCAAAGATCTTTGGAGATGATCAATCCAGCAAGTTTATCAATGGTGTTCTTTCAAAGGTAAGTCAATCTTAACAATGTTAGGGGGGCGAGTGGAATGACAGCTTCTATAATTGATGGCAAACTCATTGCAGGTCATTATCGTGAACAATTAAAAAGTCAGATCGGGGAGCTGGAGAAAAAGGGTATCACTCCAGGCTTGGCTGTTATCCTGGTAGGGGATAACCATGCTTCTCATTCATATGTCAAAATGAAGAGAAAAGCGTGCAGTAATCTTGGCATTCATTCAGAGCTCTATCAATATGAATCCAGTTTGACTCAAGACGAACTGCTGAATAAAATAGAAGAGTTAAATGAACAGAGCCATATTCATGGAATTCTAGTTCAACTGCCTCTCCCTGAGCATATTGATCCAATAACCGTGATTGAAAAGATTTCTCCATCTAAAGATGTGGACGGATTTCATCCCGTTTCGATCGGGAAAATGGTCACAAATCAAGATACCTTCTATTCCTGTACGCCGCTTGGAATCATGAAGATGCTTGAATATGAAAACATCTCAGTAGAAGGTAAACACGTCGTGATTTTAGGAAGAAGTAACATTGTTGGAAAGCCGGCAGGCCACTTATTCTTGAATCGTAATGCGACGGTTACGTATTGTCATTCGAAGACAAAGAATATGTCATCATACACAAAGCAAGCTGATATTATCGTATCTGCAGTAGGAAAGGCGAATTTAATCGGCGCAGAAGATATTAAGTCTGGAGCCGTCGTCATTGACGTCGGAATGAACCGTGATGAAAACGGCGGACTTTGTGGAGATGTGAATTTTTCAGAAGTGAAGGAAAAGGCTGGGAAAATCACACCTGTTCCTGGTGGTGTCGGTCCTATGACCATTGCGATGTTACTGTACAATACAGTGAAATCTGCAGAATGGGCCGCTCGGAATCGCCAAAACCGCTAAAAAATAGTACACTATAGGTAACATAAAACGGAAAGGGACAGCAAATCGCTGGTCCCTTTCCGTATTCCTACATATAAAAGCCTTTACAAATTGCAAGAAACAAAGGAGTCTCTTGAGCATGGAACTTGATCAATCACGTTATTTAACGGTACAAGCTCTGACAAAATACATAAAACGCAAATTCGATAGGGATCCCCATTTATCCAATCTATTCGTACGGGGGGAAATCTCTAATTTCAAAAGACATTCAAGCGGCCATATGTACTTTACCTTAAAAGACGAAAAAGCCCGTATCTTGTCTGTCATGTTTTCAAGTAATAACCAATCCATGAAATTCAGACCTGAAAATGGAATGAATGTGTTGATTCGGGGGGATGTCTCTGTTTATGAATCGGGTGGTCAATATCAGATTTATGTAAAAGAAATGCAGCCTGACGGAATCGGTGAGCTATATCTGGCCTATGAGCAACTGAAAGAAAAGCTCGAAAAAGCAGGTTATTTTGATCAAAGCCGAAAACGGATGATTCCTAAGTTTCCAAAGCGAATCGCCGTTGTTACCTCCCCTACAGGTGCTGCGATCAGAGACATTATCACAACCATCAAAAGAAGATATCCCATTGGAGAAATCCTCGTTTTTCCTGCTTTGGTTCAAGGGGAGCAAGCGGCAGGATCAATTGCCGGAGCAATAAGAAAGGTAAACGATCAGGGAGATATAGATGTAGTGATTATCGGCCGTGGCGGTGGTTCGATTGAAGAATTATGGGCGTTTAACGAAGAGATCGTGGCCAAAGCCGTCGTTGAGTCAATCGTTCCAGTTATTTCTGCTGTCGGACATGAAACAGACTTTACGATCGCGGACTTTGTAGCCGACCTAAGAGCCCCTACACCAACAGCTGCGGGAGAATTAGCGGTCCCCCACATTGATGATTTGCTGGAAAGGATCATGAATCGGAAATTACGACTGATCAAAGCGTTCAAGACTAAGCTTCAAAGTGAGCGCAGCCGTTTAAATAGTTTAACTAAGTCCTACGCTTTAAGAAATCCGCGTAATCTGTATCAACAAAAAATTGAAACCGTCGACCGTCTGACCGACCAGCTTCAGAAAAGCATAAGCTTGCATGTGAGACAAAACCGTGACCAATTAACCCGGCTTCACTCAAGACTTCAACGTGTGCATCCTTCACAACTTATTACCATTCAACACGAGAGAGTCTTATTTATGAAGTCGAGGGTAGAAAAGCAATTTAAGCAGGTACTGAAAGAAAAGAACAATCGTTTCAGTTCTTCCCTGTCTACCTTGCATGCCCTCAGTCCTTTAAAGATCATGGACAGGGGATACAGCCTGGTTTATCAGGATGATGATACATTGATTAAATCATCCAGGCAAGTCAAAGCTGGTGACCGTCTCGAGATAAATGTCAGGGATGGAAAAATACATTGCGAAGTTGAATCCGTTGAGGAGCGTGAAAATAATGGCAAAGTCTAAAGAAGAACTATCATTTGAAACAGCTATGGAACAACTGGAAGAAATTGTTGAGAAATTAGAAGAGGGAGAAGTTCCTTTGGAGAAAGCGTTAGAGTTCTATCAAAAAGGAATGGATCTTTCGAAATACTGTCATGATACGTTGCAAAAAGCAGAAAACCAATTAACGAAAATGATGACAGATGAAGGGGAAAAAGCCTTCGATCTGGATAAGGAGGAATAAAGGGTGAATCCTCTCGTTGATCTGAAAGAATTTCAACAACAGCATGGAGAATTGATTACCAATCATATGGTCGAGACTGTAGACAGCCTTTCCATGCCCTCTAACTTGAAAAGAGCAATCATCTATTCTTTGCAAGCAGGAGGAAAGAGAATTCGTCCCATCCTCCTTTTGGCAACGATCAAAGCTTTTAACAAGGACCCATTACTCGGGTTGAACACTGCTTCTGCCCTCGAAATGATTCATACCTATTCCTTGATTCATGACGACCTTCCTTCCATGGATGATGACGATTTGAGAAGAGGGAAGCCGACCAATCATAAAATGTTTGGGGAAGCGATGGCGATTTTAGCCGGCGACGGTTTGCTAACCTACAGTTTTCAACTGGTTGCAGAGGACAAGGGCCTTACAAATGATAACAAGATCAGGCTCATCGGTCTTTTAGCAAAGTGTGCGGGACCCGAAGGCATGGTTGGGGGACAAGTAGCGGATATTGAAGGGGAAAATAAGAAGCTTACAGTTAAAGAACTCGAAAGCATTCATGAGCATAAAACAGGTAAGTTACTGATGTTTAGTGTATTAGCAGGCGGGATCATCTCTGAGGCGCCGGAAGAGCAGCTGCAATTACTTGAGCAATTTGCTTATCATATTGGCCTTGCCTTTCAAATCCAGGATGACATTCTTGATATTGAGGGCTCCGAAGAAATTATTGGAAAGCCAGTGGGGAGCGACGAATCCAAACGTAAGAGTACATATCCAAGTCTCTTAACGATAGGAGGAGCGAAGGAAAAGCTTCAATTCCACTTGAAAGAAGCGTTATCCTCACTCGATCAAATGACAATTGATTCCAGTCTCCTTTCCGAAATTGCCCAATTAATCGTTGCCCGGAATCATTAAAACCATTCTATGTTTGAGCAAATTATTTAACATATGTTATAATACGTTTATAATAAAATTTTGGGTGGTGCAGTATTCTAGTCAGTCCACCAATCCTGAAGGTGGGCCTAAAAATCCACTAAAGGGCACATCGATGAAGTTCCTGGAATTGGCTTGAGGCGCCCAGCTTTGGGTCATATCTGGGAGTAAGGCTTGAGGGCGATCCACAATGGCATGTGGGCGTTGACCC
The DNA here is from genome assembly GCF_042666755.1 of Rossellomorea sp. GCM10028870. Taxonomy (NCBI): domain Bacteria; kingdom Bacillati; phylum Bacillota; class Bacilli; order Caryophanales; family Bacillaceae; genus Rossellomorea; species Rossellomorea sp. GCM10028870. The sequence continues at coordinate 532,949 of NZ_JBHTGN010000001.1, forward strand.
TCAAGCCGCGGAGGCTTTGTTTCTTATGCTGGCATAAGCATATGCAATAAGGACAAAGTATGAACCTGCGATGTGATGATTCACTAGCAGCGTAGCCTGCCTTGAGTGAAGAGTGAGGGGATTATGGTTACAAGGTACACATCAGTTGGCCATTGATATGTGCTTTTTCGCCCATATGAAATCCTCTTTGCAAAAGAGGCTAAGGATTGCGTTAAGGACTGTTGAGGAAAACTCCTAGACTGTTCATAATTGGACATATAAAGAGGATTATAGTGCGGACTAAGTGGTAATCCAGTCTAGCTTGTGGTGACGCGGCTAAGTCGGGTTTAAAGGGAAACCGCCGGTATGGCAACATCCGGTACCTGATTGGGAAAACCTACTGGACCTAAGCTGCAATTTTTACTCTTTATATGACCATCCAATTACATAGTATAGATGATATTTACACAATAGAAACGGTGTGTTTAAACGATAATGAATGAAACAATGAAAAACTCAATAAAGTGGAGTGTCAGCATTGCCGTTATCACATTTGTGTTAGCGGCTATTTTTTCAGTTACATCCAATATGGTTTTAAATGGAGTCGCGTGGTATACAGGACTGGTTGTTGTGTTAATCATCGTCTTTATCGGGATCTTCTTTGATATGCTGGGAATTGCTGCAACGGCTGCTGATGAAACACCCTTTCATGCCATGGCGGCTAAAAAAGTTTACGGTGCACGATACTCGATCAAAATCGTTCGGAACGCCGATCGGTTTGCAAGCTTTTGTAATGACGTAATCGGTGACATTTCAGGGATAATAAGTGGTACTGCGTCAGCGATTGTCATCATTCAACTTGCCGTCTCTTTTCAGCTTGAAGGAGGCTCTTTGAGAGAATATATTGTAAGTGTAACATTGACAAGTATCATTGCATCCCTAACCGTAGGAGGCAAAGCGCTTGGAAAAACGTTTGCTATCACCTATTCTAAGGATATAATATTTAGAGTTGGTAAAGTTCTACAATTTTTTGAAGATCGATTTCACATCACATTGATTAAAGATAAAAAAGATAAAAGCAAGAAAAAACGTTACAAGCGTGCGAAACAAAATATTTAGTGATGAAAGTGAGTGGACCCCATGGATTTATTATCAATAAAGGAGCCTTCTTTTCTTAAAAAGATGTCAAATGAACAATTAGAAGAGCTCAGTCAAGAGATTCGCCATTTCTTAATAAAGAATTTATCTAAGACTGGCGGTCATATTGGTCCAAACTTAGGGGTGGTCGAATTAACAGTTGCCCTTCATAAGCATTTCTCAAGTCCCAAAGATAAAATCATTTGGGATGTTGGTCATCAGTCGTATGTACATAAGATCTTGACTGGCCGTGCCTGTCAGTTTGATACATTGCGACAATACAAAGGGTTATGCGGTTTCCCTAAACGCAATGAAAGCGAGCATGATGTATGGGAAACGGGTCATAGCTCTACTTCACTATCCGCAGCCATGGGTATGGCAATCGCCAGGGATGTCAAAAAAGAAGATTCATTCATCATCCCTGTGATCGGGGATGGTGCCTTAACGGGCGGTATGGCACTCGAGGCACTCAACCACATTGGTCATGAAAAGAAAGATATGATCGTCGTTCTAAATGATAATGAAATGTCCATTGCCCCTAACGTAGGAGCCCTTCACAGTGTTCTTGGCCGATTGCGCACTGCCGGTAAGTACAACTGGGTGAAGGATGAAATGGAATATATCCTTAAACGAATCCCTGCTGTCGGAGGCAAACTGGCAAGTACTGCAGAGCGGGTGAAAGACAGCTTAAAGTATTTATTTGTTTCAGGTATGTTCTTTGAAGAATTAGGATTTACCTATCTTGGGCCAATCGATGGCCACGATTATAATGATCTATCTGAGAACATTCAGTATGCGAAGAAAACAAAAGGACCCGTTCTTTTACACGTTATAACGAAAAAAGGTAAAGGGTTTCATCCTGCTGAATCAGACAAGCAGGGCACATGGCATGGTACAGGTCCATACAAGATTGACACAGGAGACCTGATTAAACCTATAAATGCACCACCTTCCTGGAGTGGGCTTGTAAGTGAGACCGTCAGAAAGGTCGCTCGTGAGGACGAACGAATTGTCGCGATCACTCCAGCCATGCCGGTAGGGTCCAAACTGCTTGGATTTGCTGAAGAATTCCCCGATCGAATGTTTGATGTAGGGATTGCCGAGCAGCATGCCACTACTGTTGCAGCGGGTCTTGCTACCCAGGATATGAAGCCATTCCTGGCCATTTATTCAACATTCCTTCAAAGAGCGTACGACCAAGTGGTTCACGATATTTGCCGACAAAATTTAAATGTTTTCATCGGGATTGACCGTGCCGGCTTAGTCGGTGCCGATGGTGAAACGCATCAGGGTGTATTTGATATCGCCTTTTTAAGGCATCTACCGAATATGGTGATTATGATGCCGAAGGACGAGAACGAGGGCCAACATCTTGTCAATACGGCTCTTCAGTATAATGATGGACCAATTGCGTTACGTTATCCTCGTGGGAATGGATATGGAGTGCCGATGGATCCAGAGCTTAACACGATTCCGATAGGAACATGGGAAATCTTGAAACAAGGAACGGATGCGGCGATCTTGACCTTTGGCACCACCATCCCGATGGCAATGGAAGCGGCTGCTGACCTTGAAAAGCAGGGACTTTCCGTTCGGGTTGTAAACGCACGGTTCATCAAACCGATGGACGAGAAAATGCTCAAAAGTATCCTGGAAGAAGAAATGCCTGTGTTGACAATCGAAGAGGCTGTGCTTCAAGGCGGCTTTGGAAGTGGTGTTCTTGAGTTTGCACAGGAACAAGGCTTCCATGACGCCGTGATTGACCGCATCGGTATTCCTGATTACTTCATCGAGCATGGAAGCGTGAAGGAACTATTGAACGAAATCGGCATGACCAAAGAAAACGTAGTGGATCGCATTTTAACGATCACACCAAAAAAACAAAAAAGGGCTTAATGATGAAAGTAAAAAAACAACGTGTAGACGTACTTCTGGTAGAACGAGGATTAATTGAAACAAGAGAAAAAGCTAAACGGGCTGTCATGGCGGGACTTGTTTATTCCAATGAAATGAGATTGGACAAGGCCGGAGAAAAAGTAAGTGAAGATATCCCCCTTACGATCAAGGGGAAAGTGATTCCCTATGTGAGCCGTGGTGGCTTAAAGCTGGAAAAAGCTTTACAAGTCTTTGATGTAGACGTAAAGGATAAAGTGATGATTGATATCGGGGCGTCTACGGGAGGATTTACCGATTGTGCTCTGCAAAACGGGGCAAAGATGTCCTATGCCCTTGATGTAGGGTACAATCAGCTTGCCTGGAAGCTTAGACAGGATGAGAGGGTCGTCGTGATGGAAAGAACCAACTTCCGCTACGTCACCCCAACCGATTTACAAGGAGAAATGCCGAGTTTCGCATCCATTGATGTGTCTTTTATTTCTCTTTCTCTTATCTTACCTGTCTTAAAAACACTGTTAGTGCCTGGTGGAGATTGTATCGCTTTAATCAAGCCGCAGTTCGAAGCAGGTAAGAACCAAGTAGGGAAAAAAGGAATAGTAAGGGACCCGGCCGTCCATAAGATGGTGATCGAGAAGATTATGACACTGGCTACCAAAGAAGGCTATCATATCGCCGGTTTGTCTTATTCTCCTATTACGGGAGGAGATGGGAATATCGAATTTCTGATTCATCTGAAATGGTCCGGGGATGCTAGTGAAGGGGAATCTTTCTTAACCACTACGCCGGATGAGGTTATTGAGGAAGCTCATCATCAGTTAAAAGCGAATACACAATAAGGAATGGGCTGCTCTTCTTGGAAGAGTGGCTTTTTTTATGTGTCTATGGCAAACGGGATGGTTTTGAAAATAAAATTCTATTTTTGAAAATAAGTGGTTTAGTTTTGAAAATAAAATGGGGAAATTGAAAATAAAGTGATGCGAATTGAAAATAATAAATGGTATCATTCTAAATTGATGTATGTTTAACCCCTCCTGAGCAGCAATTGATCGATTTTTTACCTCATTTTGTTGAAATTACCCCTATCTGCAACTGAAATGGGGTAAATAGCAAATAACTTCACTTGAAAAATTCCGAAATATGCTTGTCGGGCCTAACTGTGCGCCTCCGCTTTTCATTGTCTAGCTTCAGGGGCTTGGGGCTCGAGGTCATAAGTCAAGTAACCCAAAAAGGCAAAAAACGCCTTTCAGGTTTACTCGCCTTATGCTAGTCGCCCCAGAACGAGCCCCTTCCGCTTTTCTTTTTTATTGTACTTCCATACAAAATAGGCTAACATATGCGTAGAGGTATATTTATACAGGTTTTAATCAAATGTAAGAGGTGTATGTTCTATGATGAACAAAGGGCAAAGACATATTAAAATAAGAGAAATCATTACGAATAGAGATGTGGAAACACAGGATGAGTTAGTGGAAAGCCTTAAAAATGCAGGATTTAATGTGACCCAGGCTACCGTGTCGAGGGATATTAAAGAATTGCATTTAGTTAAAGTGCCGTTGATGGATGGGAGATACAAATATAGTTTGCCTGCTGATCAGCGCTTTAATCCCCTGCAAAAACTTAAGCGTACCCTGACGGATGCGTTTGTCAAAGTGGACCAAGCCGGGCATATGCTGGTCATGAAGACTCTACCTGGTAATGCTAATGCGATCGGTGCTTTAATTGATAACTTGGACTGGGAAGAGATTTTAGGGACGATTTGTGGAGATGACACATGTTTGATCATCTGCCGCACTGAAGAAGAGACGAAGATTGTTTCAGAACGTTTTTTAGATATGCTTTAAATTGCAGAATCAAAAATAAAATTAATGGGCTGTATGTAAGGCAGCCCTTCATACAAAATCCAATAGGAAGCTTTTCTTTTAAATTGTTTGAGGGAAAAGTTCCTTTTTATTTGAGGTGAATGTTTTGCTACAAGAACTATCAATCAAAAATTTCGCCATAATCGAATCCCTCTCTCTTTCCTTTGAAGAAGGTCTGACCGTTTTATCAGGTGAGACTGGTGCAGGTAAGTCGATTATCATTGATGCCATTCATTTACTGGTTGGTGGAAGAGGATCCTCAGAATACGTGCGGCATGGGGAGAAAAAGGCTGAAATTGAAGGGTTATTTATTCTTGATAATGAAACTCATCCTTGCTTTCTTAAAGCAGCGAGCTTCGGGATAGAGATCGAAGAAGGAATGATCATTCTTCGACGGGATATCTCGAGCAGTGGAAAAAGTGTTTGCAGAATCAATGGTAAGCTCGTGACGATTGCGATTATGAGGGAAATCGGGGCTTCACTTATTGATATACATGGACAGCATGAGCATCAAGAACTGATGAATGAAAGCCTGCATCTTTCCTTACTGGATCAATTTGGAGGGAAAGAGATTGCTTCTGGTCTCTCGAGTTACGGGGAAGTATATAAAGAGTACCTTTCCATTTATAAGCAGCTTAACAGGCTCAATGAGAACGAGCAGGAGATGGCGCATCGTTTGGATCTGATTCAGTTTCAGCTGAAAGAAATTCATGATGCAAACCTGCAATTAAATGAAGATGATGAGCTGCAGGAAGAGAAAAGGAAGCTTATGAACTTTGAAAAGCTTTTTGAGGCGTTGCAGACGTCCTATGACAGCATTCAAGGTGAGAGAAAAGGGCTTGACTGGACTGGACTTGCTATGAGTCATCTCGAGACAGCTGCAGAAGTGGATTCTCAATATGAAAAGACTCTGGAATCTGTTTCGAATGCTTTTTATATGCTTGAAGACGCTGCTCACCAAGTAAGGGGAGAGTTAGATCAGCTGGAATTTGAACCAAACCGTTTGGATCTCATTGAGGCGAGACTGAATGAGATTAACGGTTTAAAGAGAAAGTATGGTTCTTCTGTAGAAGAAATTCTGGCATATAGTTCAAAGATCGAAGAAGAAATTGAAACCATCATGAACAAAGATTCACATGTGGAACATTTACAAAGCAAATTACAATCACTCGAGAAAGATTTATCATTAGAGGCGAAAAATCTGTCGCAGACAAGAAAGCAGTGGGCGAAAAAATTAACTGCAAGTATTCATGAGCAGCTAAAGCAACTTTATATGGATAAAACGAAATTTGAAGTTCGCTTTGTGAAAAGTGGAGAAAATGAATCGTTTTCCTTTCAGCATTTTAAAAAGGATGGTTGGGACACAGTGGAGTTTTACATATCCACCAATCCAGGGGAGCCTTTAAAGCCGTTATCCAAAGTTGCTTCAGGTGGGGAGCTTTCCCGCATTATGTTAGCTATGAAGACGATCTTTTCAAAGCACCAGGGAATTACCTCCATCATTTTTGATGAGGTCGATACAGGAGTAAGTGGAAGAGTCGCACAGGCGATCGCTGAAAAAATTTATCAGGTCGCCATTCATTCCCAGGTGATGTGTATATCTCACTTACCGCAAGTAGCTGCAATGGCAGATTGTCACTTGTTTATTTCGAAAAAACTTTCAGGCGGCAGAACGAGTACAATGGTTAAACGTCTTCGAGAGAAGGAAAAGATCAAAGAAATCTCCAGGATGATTTCAGGAGTGGAAATTACAGATTTAACATTGGAACACGCAAAGGAATTGTTGCAATTAGCAGGATCCATAAAAGAAACATGAAAAGCTATCCAATTGGGGTAGCTTTTTTTCATGATTACCAGTTATAAATGTGGCTTATAAAGGCAAAATTAAAACTGTAGCCAATAGTTAGTGTGTGTGGATTAGAAGCGAGGAGAGTGAATATATTGAGTTTAGATTGGTTAAGAAAATGTATAGGTGGAATTCTCCTTGTTTCGCTTTGTCTTATTGGTTTTTACAAACCGGTTCAACAATTTATCAATACACCGAACTCTGTAAGGGTAATGGAAGGGGATCAAGTTGCTCTCCCTAAGGCTACATCCGTTACAACGATGGGTTCTTCTGATAATCAACATGTTCAATTTAAAGAAGAGGAAGGTAAGCTCTCGATTCAAGGAAGTTCTGTAGGTAAGGATGAAGTTGTCTTTGAATTAGCTGGTTTACCCATAAAAAAAGTCGATGTAGAAGTGCTGAAAGATTTCAAGGTGATCCCGGGTGGTCAATCCATCGGGGTGAAATTAAATACTGTCGGGGTGTTGGTGGTAGGTCACCATTTAGTTGAAACAGAGGCTGGTAAGATGTCCCCCGGCGAAAAAGCGGGAATACAAGTGGGAGATATGATAACAGAAATAAATGGAACGAAAATTGAAGAGCTTGCGGATGTTGCTCCTTTTGTTCAGAAAGCAGGAGAAGAATCCAAATCTTTAGACGTTGTGATTAAGCGTGAACAAGAGACCGTAAAAACTCAATTGCTTCCGTTAAAAGAAAAAGGGGAAAATAACTACAAATTAGGCTTGTATATTCGTGATTCTGCAGCTGGAATCGGCACAATGACGTTCTTCGATCCGAAGTCCAAGAAATATGGGGCACTGGGACATGTCATTTCAGACATGGATACAAAAAAACCGATTGTGGTTGAAAACGGAGAAATCGTTCATTCAGAAGTAACGTCCATTCAAAAAGGAAAGGACGGAAAACCTGGTGAGAAATTAGCCCGTTTTTCTTCTGATCGAAACGTAATCGGGAACATAACCCGAAACAGTCCATTCGGGATTTTTGGAGAATTAAACCAAACCATTGATAACGACCTGATGGATAAACCGATGTCCATCGCTCTTTCCCACCAAGTAAAAGAAGGACCTGCCCAGATATTGACTGTGGTAGATGGGAAAGATGTAGAAATGTACGATATTGAAATTGTCAGTACCATTCCTCAGAAATATCCGGCAACAAAAGGGATGGTTTTAAAAGTGACAGATCCCAAGCTGTTGGAGAAAACAGGTGGAATCGTCCAAGGCATGAGTGGAAGTCCCATCATTCAAAACGGAAAAGTCATCGGGGCTGTCACACATGTATTTGTAAACGATCCGACAAGCGGGTATGGTGTACACATTGAATGGATGCTCAGTGAAGCTGGAATCGATATTTACAAGAAAAATCATGACCGAGCAAGCTAAAAGTGGAAAACCCTTACTAAAGTCCCGATCGTGGGTGCTTATAAGGGTTCTTTTTTTTCGTGTAAAATGAATGTTTTCACTCAGGACAGTTTGCCAAAACGAGGTATAACTTGTTAAAATAAAGATTATTCGACAAACCCATGAGTAAATATCGAATAGGGTCGAAATATAAAGAAATCTTTAGAAAATCAAAGAAAATATAATATTTTTCAAGTTTTTTTCAAAAATAAAAGGAATTTAGGTTGCATTGTCGAAAAAGTAATTTAGAATAAAATTACAGAGATGAATTAATTAGGATTGAGGAGGAAACCTGTAGTGAAATCGATTAAAGTATGTGTTGTGGATGATAACCGTGAACTGACGTCATTATTGGAAGACTACATTGCTTCACAAAATGATATGGAAGTAGTAGGAATTGCTCATAATGGCCAAGATTGTTTAGATTTGTTAGAAGAAGTGGATCCGGATGTCCTGGTTTTGGATATTATAATGCCTCATTTGGACGGGCTTGCTGTGTTAGAACGACTTCGTGAAAAGAAGAGCATTCCTAATGTCATTATGCTGACAGCCTTCGGTCAAGAAGATGTAACGAAGAAAGCCGTCGACCTTGGAGCTTCTTACTTTATCCTAAAGCCATTTGATATGGAAAATCTAGTGAGTCACATTAGACAAGTCAGCGGTAAATCAAACTCAATCATCAAAAAACCTTCCTCATCCAGAATGCATACCGAGCAGAAACCAAGAAATTTAGATGCAAGTATTACAAGTATCATCCACGAAATAGGCGTTCCGGCACATATTAAAGGGTACTTATATTTAAGGGAAGCGATTTCTATGGTTTATAATGATATTGAATTACTTGGTTCAATTACAAAGGTACTTTACCCTGATATTGCGAAAAAATACAACACTACAGCATCAAGAGTAGAACGGGCGATTCGTCACGCAATTGAAGTGGCTTGGAGCAGAGGGAATATCGATTCAATTTCTTCTTTATTCGGATACACAGTGAGTATGTCCAAGGCTAAGCCGACGAATTCTGAGTTTATCGCTATGGTTGCTGATAAGCTTCGTTTAGAACATATGGCTTCATGAAAGAGTAAGGACTAGTGCTTCATTTTGAAAAGCTGAATAGTAAGATTAAAACCCTATGAACCCAGCTGGTTTCGTAGGGTTTTTTGGTTTAACGATTCCTGTGTCCGGGTCCGTTTCCTCAGTAACAATCGCCTCTTTTTTTTGAATTAAGGAGTACGCCCTTACAGGTTGTCCCTCAATACATAAGATACAATGTAGTGCAAAAATATGAACGGGGAGGTGAGAAAATGGGATGCTTTCGTGATAGAGATGATGTAGCTGGTGCATTCGACAGAGATAGAGACGATTTTAGAGTTCCTGTAAGAGCCTTTATTAGAGGGGAAGATTTCTGCAGAGCTGTACGCCGTTGTGACAGAGACGATGTAAGAGGTATTGAAGACCGCCGCCGCAGAAGAAGATGCTCTTGGTTCTAATAAGATGACACCCTTGACGGGTAAATCGGAAAAATCCTGAGAAACTCAGGATTTTTTTTTGAAAAGGTTTCATCCTTTGAGGAGATTTAAAATAAGTATATAATATGAGTAGACAAACATTCATAAGGGTCGCTAAAGAATGTACATACAGGATTGGATCTTACCTAAAGAAAAGGGAGTGCGCTCATGTCACTAATCTTTGCACACCGTGGCTCAGCCGGGACTCATCCGGAAAACACAATGGAGGCGTTTTATGAAGCTGAAAGAGTGAGGGCAGACGGTATTGAATTAGATGTTCAGCTGACGAAGGACGGAGAAATCATCGTGATTCATGATGAAACGGTTGATCGCACCACGAATGGGAAAGGGTTCGTCAAAGACTATACGCTTAAGGAAATTCAAAAACTGCAAGCGAATTATAAATTTAAAAGTAAGTTGTTTAAAAAAAATCGTGTGCCTTCATTGAGAGAGGTATTTCAGTGGTTAAAGAGCAATGACTTACTTTGTAATATTGAGTTGAAAAACAGTATTATGGACTATCAGGGCTTAGAAGAAAAAGTGATCGGTTTGATTAGGGAGTTTGGATTTGAAGATCGTATCATTATCTCTTCATTTAATCATTACTCGATTGTAGCGTGCTACCGATTGGAGCCTGCAATCGAGATTGCCCCACTATACTCATCAGGGTTATTCATGCCTTGGATTTATGCCCAATCTCTAAGGGCGAAAGCGATACACCCCAACCTGAAGGCAGTCAAGGATGAAATCATAATTGAATCGATGAAAAACGGGATTTGTGTCAGGCCTTACACGGTGAATAAAGTGGAACAAATGGAGAGATTACTGAATGTAGGTTGCACTGCATTTGTAACGGACTATCCTGAAAAGGCATGGAAGCTGAGAGAAAGTAAAAAAGGCTAGCGCATACATAAGCGCTAGCCTTTTTTGTTGAATCGGGACTGTACTTTATTCCGCTTCCGATCTCGGTGTAGAACAAATCCTGCGATAAAACCGAGACCGCATATAAAGAATACTAATCCTATGACAAATTGCAACCATAAATAAGGTATGGGAGGCTGCAGAATGCCAAATAACATATCTCTCATCAATTTAATCCCTAGAGCAGCGAGTGCGCCGGGAATCAACATAATAATAAGGGCAATTAGACGGACCATGAGGTGCATAACTCCTTTTTCGTTTCCATACTAAAATTCTAACTCCAACTAGAAAATTGTCAAGTTTCGAAAAGTAGTGTAACATTATGTTTGTGAAAAAAATTGCAGGTATCGATAATCGGGGTGAAAAATGTTGCAAGAGGTTCTAATTGTCGGCGGGGGTAAGGGTGGAACAGCCATCTTGAAAATCCTCCACGAAGCTTCCGTCATGAAAGTGATCGCAGTTGTAGACCTAAATGAAAACGCTTCAGGGATGTTGTTGGCTAAAGAGCTGGGGATACCGGTTGGTACTGATTGGCGACAATTCCTGAACGATTCTGTTGATATCGTCATTGAAGTGACCGGTGAACAAAAAGTGTTTGAAAATATAAGAGATAGGCGGGGGAAGAACACCGTTATTATTCCAGGCAGTGTTGCCTTTCTTATTTCAAAGCTTCTGGAAGAGAAGGAAGATCTCATCCATCAATTAACAAGTGAATCCTTTAAAAGAGACCTCATTTTTAACTCTACTGATGATGGTATGGTCGGAATAGACGACCAGGGAAATGTGATGCTCTTCAATAAAAGTGCAGAAAGAATGATCGGTAAGGACCAGGAAGACGTAATGGGGCTGCATATTTCTGATGTGATTCCAGAGAGTAAATTAACCACCACGATTGAAACCAGACGAACTGAAATTCATCAGGAAGTTGTTTTGGACAATGGGCTGAAAATCATTTCCAATCGTATTCCAATGATTACGGACAATGATGAAATTATCGGAGCTTTTTCTGTATTTAAAGATATCACGGAAGTCGTGAATCTTGCAGAGGAAATAACGAATCTTAAAGAAATTCAAACGATGCTTGAAGCCATCATTCATTCCAGTGATGATGCAATCTCAGTAGTCGACGAAGAAGGGAAGGGGATATTAATAAACCCTGCTTATACAAGAATCACAGGACTCTCCCAACAAGAAGTAATTGGAAAACCGGCAACGGCAGACATTTCTGAAGGAGAGAGTATCCACTTGAAAGTCTTGCAAACAAGAAGAGCCATCAGGGGAACGAGGATGCGGGTAGGTCCGAAGCGAAAAGAAGTTATTGTTAATGTAGCTCCTATTATCGTGAATGGTAAACTCAAGGGGAGTGTAGGCGTCATTCATGATATGTCCGAGATTCAGTCACTTACTCAGGAGTTGGATCGGGCCAGAAGAATTATTCGCACTCTTGAAGCGAAGTATATGTTTGAAGACATCATAGGGGATTCAGAGGAAATGATGATTGCGGTAGAACAAGCTAAATTAGGGGCAAAAACGCCTGCCACAGTTCTTCTCAGGGGTGAATCCGGTACAGGGAAAGAATTATTTGCACACGCTATACATAATGCGAGTAATCGAAAGTTCAACAAATTCCTGCGGGTCAATTGTGCCGCACTATCAGAGAACTTATTGGAAAGTGAATTATTTGGTTATGAAGAAGGTGCATTTTCAGGAGCGAAGCGGGGAGGTAAGCGAGGTTTGTTTGAAGAAGCGAATAATGGAAGTATCTTTCTTGATGAAATTGGAGAATTGAGTGCCAATACTCAAGCTAAGTTACTGAGGGTCCTGCAGGAAAACGAGATCGTTCGTGTGGGGGGGACAAAATCCATCCAGATTAACGTCAGGGTCATTGCAGCGACAAATGTGAATCTGGAAAAAGGAATCGCTGACGGCTCATTCAGAGAAGATCTTTACTATAGGCTCAATCGAATGCCCATTCAGATTCCGCCACTAAGACATCGTAAATCAGATATTCCCCGCATTGCCGAAACCCTTATTACGAAGATCAATCAGGATTACGGTAGAAATGTTGAAGGGGTAACAGAGCAAGCAATGAATAACTTAATGAATTATCATTGGCCGGGTAATGTAAGAGAGCTTGAAAATGTATTGGGAAGGGCCATTATCTTTATGAATTACAACGAAGTGAAGATAGACATCAAGCATTTACCTCAACTGGAAAATACGTCTAAAACCCTTGTTAAAGAAGTTCCTTATGAGACGGAGGGCACCGTTAAGGACCTTGCAACGCAAGTGGAACAATATGAAAAAAATATAATCCAAAGGGTTTTGGAGCAGAATAATGGTAATAAAACAGCAACTGCCAAAGCATTAAATGTGTCTGTTCGAAACTTGTATTATAAAATTGAAAAATATAACATTGAAATAATTAGCATGAAATAATTTGCGTGGTATGAAAAATATTGCATGAACAAACATGATCGAATAAAGCGTTTTCAGTATATTGGAAGTTGGCACGGTTCTTGCAAGAGGTTTTGTGGGAACATAATAACAGAAAAAAGGGGTTGAAACGACATACATGAATCTACAATCTTTGGTGGAAAAAGCAACCCAGATAGAAAATTCCACTGTAGCGGTTGCTGCTGCAGAAGATAAAGAAGTCCTTGGGGCTGTCGCTATGGCAGTTGAAAAAGATATGGCCAAATTTTTACTTTTTGGCGATAAAGAAGAAATCATCTCTCTTATAGAAGAGGTCGCACCGCAACTTCGATCTCACAGCAGCATTAAAATCAAGCATGCATTTTCGCCGCAGAAATCAGCCGAACTGGCTGTAAAGGCTGTGAAGGAAAATGAAGCAGGTGCCCTGATGAAAGGGAATGTCCCTACTGCTGTTATTTTAAAAGCAGTATTGAATAAAGAGTGGGGTCTCCGCACAGGCAATGTTTTATCACATGTAGCAGCTTTTGAGGTGGAAGGGTTTGATAGACTGACATTTATTACGGATGCAGCGATGAATATTGCACCTGATCTCCAGCAAAAAGCGCAAATTATTGAAAATGCCGTCGAGATTGCCCGTTCGATCGGTGTTTTCCATCCAAAAGTAGCTCCAATAGCGGCAGTTGAAGTAGTGAATCCTTCTATGCAGGCAACAGTTGATGCTGCTTCTCTTACGATGATGAATCAAAGAGGTCAGATCCGAAATTGTGCCGTGGATGGTCCATTAGCCTTGGATAATGCAGTTTCACACCACGCTGCTGAACATAAAGGGATTGAAAGTGAAGTCGCAGGACAAGCGGATATCCTTCTCGTTCCAAACATCGAAACAGGCAATGCTCTTTACAAGTCCCTGATCTATTTTGCAAAAGCGAAAGTAGGGGCTGTGATCGCTGGAGCAAAAGCACCAATCGTATTAACATCCAGAGCCGACAGTGCAGAAAGTAAATTATATTCACTGGCACTGGCTATATGCTCTGCTTCAAATAATTAGTGATACAAATCAAAACATATAAGACTTTAGGGGGAAATGAAAATGAAAATTTTTAGCTATATGGAACAATATGATTATGAGCAATTGGTATTCTGTCAAGATGAATCATCAGGTTTGAAAGCAATCATTGCGATTCATGATACTACACTTGGACCTGCACTTGGTGGGACTCGTATGTGGACATATGAATCCGAAGAAGCGGCGATTGAAGATGCGCTTCGCCTTGCACGCGGTATGACGTACAAGAATGCTGCAGCAGGTCTTAATTTAGGTGGAGGGAAAACGGTCATTATCGGTGACCCTCGCAAAGATAAGAATGAAGAAATGTTCCGTGCATTTGGTCGCTACATTCAAGGACTGAACGGTCGTTATATTACGGCTGAAGATGTGGGGACAACAGTTGCTGATATGGACTTGATCCATGAAGAAACAGATTATGTTACAGGTATTTCACCAGCGTTCGGATCTTCAGGTAACCCATCTCCAGTAACTGCGTACGGCGTATACCGAGGGATTAAAGCGGCAGCGAAAGAGGCATTCGGAACGGATTCACTTGAAGGAAAAACGATCGCCGTTCAAGGAATCGGAAATGTTGCTTACAATATGTGTCGTCACCTTCACGAAGAAGGAGCGAACCTGATCGTAACAGATATCAATAAAGAAGCGGTTCAGCGTGCAGTAGATGAATTTGGAGCAAAAGCTGTTGACATCAACGATATTTATGGAGTTGACTGTGACATCTTTGCCCCATGTGCTCTAGGAGCAATCATTAACGATGAAACCATTCCACAGCTTAAAGCAAAAGTCATTGCTGGAGCTGCGAATAACCAATTGAAAGAAACTCGTCATGGTGACGCTATCCATGAAATGGGGATCGTTTATGCACCTGACTATGTCATCAATGCGGGTGGGGTCATCAACGTAGCGGATGAATTATACGGCTACAATAGTGAAAGAGCCATGAAGAAAGTGGAGCAAGTTTATAACAACGTGGAGCGAGTAATAGAAATCGCTAAACGTGATAATGTTCCAACTTACGTAGCAGCTGATCGTATGGCCGAAGAAAGAATCGAGAAAATGCGCCGTTCAAGAAGCCAGTTCTTACAAAACGGCCAACATATTTTAAGCAGACGTGGATAATTAGAAGAAAAAACGCTTTATTTCTAACAAGAGTAGAGCGTTTCTTCCCTGTTAATACGAACATCGAACAGATTAAGGGGTTATCTATCATAGGGGAAAAATTCTACGTACAAACATAATAATAACAGCTACCCAAATGGAGGTAACAACAGTGCAAGAAAACAAACATCGAATATTAGTCATTAACCCTGGATCGACATCGACCAAAATTGGTGTTTTCGATGATGATCGATCTATCTTTGAAAAGACAATTCGTCATGATACAGACAAGATTAATGAATTTCCAACTATCATTGATCAGTATGAATTCAGAAAGGATACCATTCTTCAAACGTTAGATGAAGAAGGGATCAACATTTCAAAGCTAAGTGCTGTTTGTGGCCGTGGAGGCCTTCTTAGACCGATAGAAGGCGGCACCTACTTAGTGAATGATGACATGCTGAAGGATCTTAAGGAAGGATTTTCAGGTCAGCATGCATCAAACCTTGGTGGGATTATAGCATTTGAAATTGCTTCTGGATTAAACATTCCGTCTTATATTGTCGACCCTGTTGTAGTGGACGAGCTGCAATCCCTTGCCCGGGTTTCAGGGTTTTCACTCATTGAAAGAAAGAGTATTTTCCATGCATTAAATCAGAAAGCGGTAGCAAGAAGAGTTGCAAAGGAACTCGGAAAGAAATATGAGGACCTAAACCTGATCGTCACTCATATGGGTGGTGGAATTACCGTCGGTGCCCACCGCAATGGGAAAGTCGTAGATGTGAATAATGGTTTACATGGCGATGGCCCATTCAGTCCTGAAAGAGCAGGAACGGTTCCAGCGGGTGATTTAGTTGACCTATGCTTCTCAGGTGATTATTACCGTGATGAAATCATGAAGAAACTCGTTGGTCAAGGTGGCTTAGTCGGTTATCTTGGAACAAACGATGCAGTAAAAGTAGAGAAGATGATTGAAAATGGCGATGAAAATGCCAAAGCCGTGTACGATGCGATGGCGTATCAAATTGCTAAAGAGATCGGGGCAGCAAGTGCCGTCCTTAATGGTAAAGTAGACGCCATTGTGCTAACGGGTGGACTTGCTTATGGTAAAGAGTTTGTAAAGGCGATAAGCAATCGAATCAATTGGATAGCGGATGTCGTGATTCAACCAGGAGAAAATGAACTGCAAGCTCTTGCGGAAGGGGCATTAAGGGTCTTGCGAAGTGAAGAAGACTATAAGGTGTACCCTGGAAATGTAAAAGAAGAAGCAAGAGTATAAGAGCAAGGAGGACTCAAGATTGGCAGAAGAATATGATTTAGTCATTCTAGGGGGAGGCACAGGTGGCTATGTAGCCGCCATTCGTGCTTCTCAACTTGGATTAAAAACAGCAATCGTTGAAAAAGGAAAACTGGGGGGGACATGCTTACACAAAGGATGTATACCCAGTAAAGCTCTTCTTCGCAGTGCTGAAGTATATGCTACAGCTAAACACAGTGAAGATTTCGGTGTGAAAATCAATGGGGTAGAATTAGATTTCACAAAAGTTCAATCTAGAAAAGACGGGATCGTTGAACAGCTTCACAAAGGTGTTCAACACTTGATGAAACAAGGCAAGATCGATGTATTTGAAGGACTTGGACGCATTTTAGGACCTTCGATTTTCTCTCCGATGCCTGGGACAATTTCGGTTGAAATGAACAACGGGGAAGATAATGCTATGTTGATCCCTAAGAATGTGATCGTTGCAACAGGTTCCAGACCCCGTTCATTACCGGGACTAGATATTGATGGAGAATACGTATTATCCTCAGATGAAGCGCTTTCACTTGAAGCTCTTCCTAAATCGATCATCATCGTCGGCGGAGGGGTCATCGGTATTGAGTGGGCTTCCATGCTGTCTGACTTTGATGTAGAGGTAACCGTGGTGGAATACGCTGATAAAATCGTCCCAACCGAAGACCATGAGATTTCTAAAGAAATGCAGCGCTTAATGAAGAAAAAAGGCGTCAAAATTGTGACAAGTGCAAAAGTGCTTCCTGAATCCTTAGAAAAAGGGGACGGAGAGGTGACCATTAAAGCTGAGCATAAAGGAGAAGAAAAATCCTTTACTGCAGAAAAAATCCTTGTATCAGTTGGTAGACAAGCGAATGTTGAAGGCATTGGCTTAGAGAACACAGATATTAAAGTTGAAAAAGGCTTTATTGAAGTGAATGATTTCTTCCAAACAAAAGAGTCTCATATTTACGCGATCGGAGATGTCATCGGTGGTCTTCAATTAGCTCACGTTGCTTCTCACGAAGGAATCACAGCAGTGGAACATATGGCGAATGAGAAGCCTCATCCTATTGACTATTCCCTCATTTCAAAATGCATCTATAGTAATCCCGAAATTGCAAGCGTAGGGATTACGGAGCAGGAAGCGAAAGAAAAGGGATATAACCTGAAGACTGGTAAATTCAGCTTCAGAGCAATCGGAAAAGCACTCGTATATGGAGAATCTGATGGATTTGTCAAAATTATAGCTGACAAAGACACTGATGACATTCTAGGTGTACACATGATTGGTCCGCATGTAACGGACATGATTTCAGAAGCGGGACTTGCTAAAGTATTGGACGCAACCCCTTGGGAAATCGCGCACACCATCCACCCTCATCCATCCCTTTCAGAAGCGATCGGAGAAGCCGCATTGGCTGTTGATGGAAAAGCGATTCACTCATAGAAAAGAGAAGCCGACTGTTCTGGCCCGACAAGCACAATGGGGAAATCCCAAAAGGCGTACTTTGCCTTATGGGATTTATCCATTGTGACCTCGAGGGCCAAGGAGGCGCAGCTGGACAAATAGAAAAGCGTATATGGCTTTTTTGGCCGTCTTCAACAAAAAATATTATAAGGTAGAGATCCTCTCTACCTTTCCAACCATTAGATTGTGTAGGAGGTAAACAAAATGGCAGAAAATCGTCATGAAGAGTTAGGACTTTCCAATGAGAAAGTATTAGAAATGTATGAAACCATGCTCCTTGCCAGAAAAATTGATGAGCGTATGTGGTTACTGAACCGTTCGGGTAAAATCCCATTTGTTATTTCATGTCAAGGTCAGGAAGCGGCTCAAGTTGGTGCTGCATTCGCTTTAGATCGTGAAAAGGATTATGTTCTTCCGTACTACCGTGACATGGGAGTGGTATTAACATTCGGGATGACGGCTAAAGAATTGATGTTATCAGGTTTTGCGAAAGCAGAAGATCCAAACTCGGGTGGACGTCAGATGCCTGGTCACTTTGGGCAAAAGAAAAATAATATCGTAACGGGTTCATCTCCTGTAACCACTCAAGTGCCACATGCGGTTGGTATCGCCCTTGCCGGGAAAATGGAGAAGAAAGACGTTGTAACGTTTGTGACATTCGGGGAAGGATCGTCCAACCAGGGAGATTTCCATGAAGGAGCAAACTTTGCTGGTGTACATAAACTTCCTGTTATTTTCATGTGTGAAAACAACAAATATGCGATTTCTGTTCCAATCGAAAAGCAATTAGCATGTGAGAAAGTGTCCGATCGTGCCATTGGGTACGGTATGCCGGGAATCACGGTTGATGGAAATGATCCAATCGAAGTATATAAAGCTGTCAAGGAAGCAGCAGATCGTGGTCGTCGTGGAGAAGGGCCAACTCTGGTTGAAACGGTTTCGTATCGTTTAACTCCTCACTCCTCGGATGATGATGACAGAAGCTATCGTTCTCCAGATGAAGTAGCGAAAGCGAAAACAAACGATCCAATCATCACGTTTGGTGCTTACCTGAAAGAAACAGGCGTTATGAACGATGACATTGAGAAAGAAATCAATGATCGTGTTATGAAGCTCGTGAACGAAGCAACGGATTATGCAGAAAATGCTCCATATGCTGAAGCAGAATCAGCGATGAAGTATGTTTATGCAGAAGAGAAGTAAGGGGGAATTCAATCATGCCAGTAATTTCATATATTGATGCCGTAACGATGGCAATAAGAGAAGAAATGGAACGTGATGAAAAAGTATTCGTTCTTGGAGAAGATGTCGGGAAAAAAGGTGGAGTATTCAAAGCGACTCACGGATTGTATGATCAATTTGGAGAAGAGCGTGTCATTGATACCCCGCTTGCAGAATCGGCTATCGCTGGAGTTGGAATCGGAGCTGCCATGTATGGTATGAGACCAATTGCTGAAATGCAATTTGCTGATTTCATTATGCCGGCAGTTAACCAAATCATTTCTGAAGCAGCACGTATACGTTACCGTTCGAATAATGATTGGAGTTGTCCGATGGTTATTCGTGCTCCTTACGGTGGAGGAGTTCATGGGGCTCTATATCATTCACAATCGGTAGAGGCTGTGTTCGCTAATCAACCAGGATTGAAAATTGTCATGCCATCTACTCCTTATGATGTGAAGGGCTTACTGAAAGCGGCTATTCGTGATGAAGATCCGGTATTATTCTTTGAGCATAAACGTGCTTATCGCTTGATCAAAGGTGAAGTGCCTGAGGATGACTACACTCTTCCAATCGGGAAAGCAGACGTGAAGCGTGAAGGAGAGGACATCACAGTGATCACATATGGTCTGTGTGTTCACTTTGCTCTTCAAGCAGCGGAAAAGCTTGCTCAAGACGGAATTGAAGCGCACATCCTGGATTTACGTACGATTTATCCATTAGATAAAGAAGCGATCATTGAAGCAGCTTCTAAAACAGGTAAAGTGCTCCTGGTGACAGAAGACAATAAAGAGGGAAGCATCATGGGTGAGGTTTCTGCGATTATTGCTGAAAACTGTTTATTCGAGCTTGATGCTCCTATCAAACGCCTTGCTGGTCCTGACGTTCCTGCAATGCCGTATGCTCCGACAATGGAAAAATACTTTATGATTAACCCGGACAAAGTAGAAAAAGCAATGCGTGAACTTGCAGAATTTTAAACACATTGAATATCAATTAAACGCACAGTAAGGAGGGTTCCTCATGGGTATTGAAAATATGAAAATGCCTCAGCTAGGGGAAAGTGTTACAGAAGGTACAATTAGTAAATGGTTGGTGTCACCCGGTGATACCGTCAATAAATATGATCCGATTGCAGAAGTTCAAACAGATAAAGTAAATGCAGAAGTACCGTCATCCTTCACCGGTACAATTAAAGAATTAATTGCTGAAGAAGGAGACACTCTTGAAGTCGGGGAAATCATTTGTTCGATTGAAGTTGAAGGTGGAGGTTCGGCACCTGCTGAAGAAGCTCCGAAAGAAGAGCCTAAAGAGGAAGCAAAAGGATCGGCTCCAGCTAAGCCAAAAGCTCCAAACAAAGATAGTGGAAATAAAGCCAGGTATTCTCCAGCCGTATTAAAACTATCTCAAGAGCATGATATCGATCTGAACCAGGTGGAAGGCACTGGGAACGGTGGTCGTATCACTCGTAAGGACCTAAAGAAGATCATTGAATCAGGTTCTATCCCGAAAGCGGGAGAAGCACCTGCACCTAAAGCTGAAGCACAGGCACCACAACAAGCTGTGAAAGAATCGGCACCGGAGCAACCGGCTAAACAACAAACAGCTGCAGCGAACGTTCCTGTCGTCCCTGGTGATATTGAGATCCCGGTTTCAGGGATCCGCAAAGCGATTGCATCCAACATGGTACGCAGTAAACATGAAGCTCCACATGCATGGACCATGATGGAAGTGGATGTAACCAACCTGGTAGACTACAGAAATTCACTTAAGACAGAATTCAAGCAGCGTGAAGGCTTTAATCTTACTTTCTTCGCATTTTTCGTGAAAGCTGTTGCCCAAGCCCTAAAAGAATATCCACAAATCAACTCTATGTGGGCTGGGGATAAGATTGTGCAGAAGAAAGACATCAATCTTTCCATTGCAGTAGCTACAGACGATGCATTGTATGTGCCTGTGATTAAAAATGCAGACGAAAAAACGATCAAAGGAATTGCCAGAGAAATCACTGAGCTTGCCGGAAAAGTTCGAAGCGGTAAATTGACATCCCAAGATATGCAGGGAGGCACATTTACTGTTAACAATACCGGGTCATTTGGTTCAGTACAATCGATGGGCATCATCAATTACCCACAAGCAGCAATCCTTCAAGTAGAATCGATTGTGAAACGTCCGGTTGTCATGAACAACGGAATGATCGCAGTTCGAGATATGGTGAACTTATGTATGTCACTTGATCACCGTGTTCTGGATGGTCTGGTTTGCGGAAGATTCTTACAGCGTGTTAAAGAAATCTTAGAAAACACTTCAAAAGAAAATACATCTGTATATTAATCGTTATAAGGACTGACCCTGGGTGGTTAGTCCTTATTATTATTTATTTCTAGATAGAATGGTTTATAAAAATTTAATGATAGACTGAACCATCCGGGAAATTCAGGTAGAATATTCCTGGAAGAATATTCTGAAATGATTTATTAAACCACTTATAGGACGTTTTTCAAGTGCCGATATGTAAAAGTATTCTCCTGTGTCTTCTAGCTCAATTATTTCTTGCTTAAATGAAAAAAGTAGAAATACTCCATCCTTTTACCCTATGAAAAGTTCTTTAGTACCCATAATATTCCTCTAGTTATATTCATTTTATTACTATGTACATACGCTCAAAGAGAGTACATGTGACTTTTCTATTAATTTCTGAATATTCAGATTTAATCCGACATAAACTTACAACATTTTACATCATAATTGGTTATCTTTGGTTTAACATCTACTTTTTACCAAGTGGGTGAAGCAAGGAGGTGTCGGATTTACTGAAGGAATTCAAAAATTAGTGGGAGGGAATTAAATGACAGGTAGAAAGCGTAAGGCAAGATGGTTATCCATTGTACTCACCTTAGTAATGTTTGTCCCGTTAATGTTTCCATTCAATGCAGGGGCAGCGAATACCTCACAATCAGCACCAGCCAAAGAAAAACCATCCACTTCAGCAAACGAAACAGCAAAAATAAGTCCACAATCAAAGATCACAACGAAACTGCAGGATCAATTCAAGAAAGATAAGCACGTCACATACTTAGTGAAGTTCAAGGAGCAGCTGGATACAGAAGCTGTAGCTAAGAAGGCGACTGAAAAAGCGAAAAAGCAGAAGCTGTCCGCTAACAGCAAAAAATTACTGAAACGAAATATGGTCGTTTCCGAGCTTCGTGCCACAGCCCTTGAATCTCAAGCAGAAGTGAAAGAATACTTAACGAAACAGAAGAAGTCCGGTGCAGTAAAAGAAATAAAAGACTTCTATGTTGTAAATGGAATGGCCGTTACTTCCACAAAAGAGGTAATGGATAAAATTTCAACATTTGCTGAAGTTGAGAAAATCTTACCGAATGAAACGCGTCAACTCATTCAACCGGCAAAAGCTGAAGGTTCAGCTGCAAATGTTGCAGAAAAAGAAGTTCAAAACAGCCCTGCCTCCATTGAATGGAATATCGACCGAGTGGGTGCACCGGCGGTTTGGGATATGGGAATTGATGGAGCAGGAACCGTTGTAGCATCGATTGATACAGGTGTTCAATGGAACCATCCGGCATTAATGGAAAAATACAGAGGGTATGACCCTCAAAATCCTGATACACCTGATCATGAGTTTAGCTGGTTTGATGCCACTGCCGGTCAAGGTGCACCATATGATGATCAAGGTCATGGTACCCATGTTACGGGTACAATGGTTGGGTCTGAGCCTGACGGAAGCAATCAGATTGGAGTCGCTCCAGGTGCAAAGTGGATTGCTGTCAAAGCATTCACGGCTAATGGAGGAACAGATGTTGATTTATTAGAAGCGGGAGAATGGATTCTTGCTCCTAAGGATGCTGAGGGCAACCCGCATCCGGAAATGGCTCCAGATGTTGTCAATAACTCATGGGGTGGCGGTGCCGGTCTTGACGAGTGGTACCGGGATATGGTGAATGCCTGGAGAGCGGCCGAAATATTCCCTGAGTTTTCTGCAGGTAATACAACATTATTTAATCCTGGTGGCCCGGGTTCAATCGCTAATCCTGCAAATTACCCTGAGTCATTTGCAACGGGCGCAACTGATATTAATGACAACCTTGGAAGTTTCTCACTACAAGGTCCTTCTCCTTACGAGGAAGTTAAACCTGAAATATCCGCACCGGGAGTGAATATTCGCTCTTCAGTACCAGGAAGTAACTACGAAGGCGGATGGAATGGTACATCAATGGCGGGTCCTCACGTCTCTGCAGTTGCAGCATTGTTGAGACAAGTGGATGCAAGTTTGACGGTTGACGAATTGGAAGAAATCTTAATGTCAACTGCTGTTCCATTGACTGACGGTACTTTCCCTGAAACGCCTAACAATGGATATGGTCATGGATTAGTTAACGCATTTGATGCCGTTTCATCCGTAATGAGCGGAATTGGAAAAGTTGAAGGGCAGGTTTCTAAAGAAGGGGATGACACTGAAGCTCCAGTAATCAGTCATGAAGCCCCCGAAGAAGCATTTGAAAGAATGAGTTTGCCACTACAAGCGGAAGTAAGTGATAATGTGAGCGTAACAAATGCTTCATTACATTATCAAAATCAGGATGGCGCATGGGAATCTGTTGAAGCAACAAGATCTGCAGGTGACTATAAATCAGGAACCTATGAAGCGACCATTCCCGGAGAAGCACTGACAGGAGATAGTGTTACCTACAAATGGGTCGCAATGGACTTTGGTGGAAATGAAGTAGAAACGGATGCTTATTCTGTCACTCTTCTTCCAGGAATCACAGTCGGATACGAACAGGACTTTGAGTCTTCCCCTTCTGGTTGGACCTCATATGGCCAAGAGAACAGCTGGGAGTGGGGCGCACCTGCAAATGGACCAGGAAACGCTGCTTCAGGTGAAAACGTATATGCAACGAGCCTGGATGGTACGTATGCCAACAGAGCCAATATGTCCTTGCAAATGCCTCCGATTGATTTACCAGAAGGCGATAGCTTCTTGCAATTCAAGCAGTGGCACGAGCTTGAAAGAAACTATGACTACGGGCATGTCTTTGTATCCACTGACGGTGAAACGTGGACACAGGCGCTTCGTGTAAATGGAAATACGGAAGGCTGGATTGACGGAGAAGTGGATCTAAGTCAATATGCCGGTCAGCGAATCTACGTCGCTTTCAATGTTGCAACAGATGGAAGTGTAGTGAAACAAGGGTGGTACGTCGATGATGTGAAACTAAGTGGAGAGACGATTCTTCCAGCTAAAAAGATGAACCTTGGATTGAAATCAAAGGACGAGACATCATCGTCTGTTTCAAAGAAAGCAAGTGTGAATCCGAATAAAATCAATTTGGCTAAAAAAGTAACGAAAGAAGCACCTATAGAAGACAAAGCGGCACCGGTATTACTTCCGCTTCAAGCAGAAGTGAGTGTCCTGGAAACAGGCCGTTCTGTGTATACAAACCCTGCAAATGGATCATACGAAATGACGCATGCAGCAGGTGACTTTACACTGCAAGCTTCAACCTATGGTTTCAGATCTCAAACACAAAGTGTAACGATTGAAGCAGATCAAACGTCTAGTGCCAATTTTACACTCGAAGAGATTCCTCAAGGGAATATTACTGGAACAGTCACAAATGAAATCTCTGGAGAACCGGTTGAGGGAGCTACTGTCTTCTTACTGGAAGACGCTGTAGTAGAGCCGGTAGAAACGAACGAAAATGGTGAGTATGAACTAGAGGCATATGAAGGTGAGTACACGCTCAAAGTGGTTGCCCCTTACTACTATAGTAAGGAAGTGAGTGTGACGGTTGAAGGCGGAGAAGTAACAAATGCTGACATTTCATTAGAACCATTCATCGGATATCCAGGTGAGATCGGGTACGATGATGGTACAGCCGAAAACGCCCGTGCATTCTATGATGCAGGAAACGGCTGGGCTGTAAAAATGTCCTTGGAAGATGGGAATGATACAGCTTTGGTGACAGGTGGACTATTCCGCTTCTGGGATACAGAATGGCCTGTACCAGGAGGGACGGAATTCCAGGTCGCTGTTTATGATGCATCAGGTCCTGACGGAGCGCCTGGTAAGAAAATAGCCGGTCCATTTGATGGAACTGCTTTACGTAATGGTGAATGGACACATGTAGATTTAAGCCAGCATGGCATCATGGTGGACGGCGATTTCTACATGGTTTACATTCAATCAGCTCCAAATCCGAATGCACCAGGACTTGGAACAGATGAAGATGGGGAAAATGCCGCAAGAAGCTGGCAATTTGTTGGAGGAGCATGGTCGCCATCTCCAGAAGATGAAGGGAACTACATGATTCGTGCAACGGTGAATTATGAAGTCACTGCACCAGTCATCACATCACCAAAAGGTGGATCATTCACGAATACGGAAACGGTTACGGTTGAAGGGACTTCTGCTCCAACCACAACGGTTCATCTCTTTAATGGTGACGAGGAAGTGGTAACAGCAGAAACAATGGAAGATGGCACATTCTCCGCAGATGTTTCTTTACACGATGGAGAGAATACGATAACAGCGAAAGCAGCAACCGAACAAGGTATGACAGGGCCATCTGAGCCTGTAACCATCACCCTTGATCAAGTGAAGCCTGAGCTTGCCATCACGTCTCCGAAAGAAGGAATGAAAACTAATCGTGAGGCCATCACTGTAGAAGGAACGATCGTCGATGATAACCTCGCATGGGTGAAAGTTAACGGAGAGAAAGCTTCAGTTAGCGATGGTGAGTTCACTCACAGATTGCTTCTGAATGAAGGTGAAAATATCATCCAGGTCGTAGCGAAGGATAAAGCGGGAAATAAAAAGAAACAAAGCGTGACAGTTTTCGCTAAATTTGGTGACATTTCCATTAACAATCTCCTTCCGGATGAAGATATTTATCTGAAAAGTGGTGAATCTGTGAAAATTGAATTTGACAGTGAGCCTGGATTAGAAGCAACGTTTGTTATCCAAATGCCACTGACAAATACACGAACGCAAGTAACAAACGCCAATGAGCTGCCAATGATGGAAACATCTGAAGGTCATTACGTTGGTTACTATACGGCCACTTCAAACGTAAAAGCACCTGGGGCCCTGATTGAAGTGAAAATTTCCGATGATTACGGAAATGTAACGACGAAACGTGCAGAAGGTAAATTGTATATCAATACAAAAAAATAGAGCTTAATGGGAGAAGAGTCGACCACGTCGACTTTTCTTTCTTTTTGTACACATCTTCCAGATACATTGAAGAAATACGATTTTTTTTATATACTAAAATAGTATTAGTATAAACATTTCGAATTTTCAATGCGCACTCCTACTAGTTTAGTGAAATTCTTCAAGTGAATATGTAAACGATTACAAAAATGCAGGTTGAAAGAGGGGTATTATGAAGCTTAGTGATATGAAAGAACAATCATTCAGTCGACGAACACTTACAGAATGGCAGGAAGCAGCTGAAAAAGCGTTAAAGGGGAAAGGGATTCGTTCTTTACATACAAAAACCTATGAAAATATTGAACTTAAACCGTTATATACAGCGAAAGATGTACCAGAACGGGATAGGGTGAGAGCCTATATCCCAGATGTCAAAAGAAGAATGGAGCGTACTCCGAAGTGGTTTATTGCTCAACCAATAAAAAGGGGATCATGGGAAGAACTTGCATCAGCAATGAAGGACGCATTATCCCGGGGGCAAAACTGTCTTTCATTTGCAGTTGGAGAATTAGACATAACGGATGGCTTCGATCATTTTATCAAAGAAGTAACAGAGTACCATGCTCCTATATTTGTCATTGAAAAGAATACGGCATCCTCCATTCAGCGCATGAAGGATATACCTGAACTGAAGGAAATCATCGGTGTCATAGGATTCGACCCTATTTCCGAGAGTGCATTTACAGATGGGCCTGAAATAGGGAACTGGTTAGAGGTTGTAGAAGAAGCAGACAAGCACCTTCCGGGTGTAAAGTCGATTATTATCAATTCTGCATCGTATCATAATAAAGGAGCGAGTGCCACACAGGAATTGGCTTATGCCCTTAGTGAAGGGGTCTCTTATATTGAAGTACTGCAGGAAAAAGGCTGGTCCATCGCTAGAATTGCTGAGAAAATGCATTTTCACTTTTCAGTCGGAAGCCATTTCTTTATGGAAGTAGCCAAAATCCGGGCCTTCAAGAAATTATGGCAAGAGGTATTATCTTCTTATGGGCTATCAGATGATATCATTGCACAATCCATCAGCACCAGTGCAGAAACGTCTCAATATAATAAATCCACGCTCGATTCATATGTCAATATGCTCCGCGGGGGTGGAGAAGCATTTTCTGCGATTCTTGCAGGAGTAGACTATCTTGTCGTTTCTCCCTTTAATGAAGTGAGTGGGGAAGTGAACGCATTTTCTGAAAGAATTGCCCGGAATACTCAACTGATCCTCGGTGAAGAAGCTCACTTGGATAAAGTGGTGGACCCTGGAGGCGGTTCTTATTATGTGGAATGGTTATCAGAAGAAATAGGGAAGCTATCATGGAAGGAATTTCAAGACGTTGAAGGTGACGGGGGAATTCTTGCCTGTCTGAAAAATGGTTCCATATATGAAAAAATAAATAGAGTGAGAGAGTCGCGTATTCATGATTTAGCCACAAGAAAAAACTCGATGATCGGGACGAATATCTATGCGAATCTGGATGAGACACTTCCCGCTCTTCCTTTAACCGGGCCGGACAGATTATCCCTTCCTTTTGAAAGATTAAGGGGAAGAGCCCAGAATTTGAAAACAAAACCAGTTGCAGGTCTTATTGGATTAGGCGATCTAAAAACATATAAGCCCCGTGCAGATTTTGTGAAAGGCTTTCTAGCTGCTGGGGGCATTCATGCAAGTCAGAGTAAAGAGTGCTTCTCTAAGGAAGAGGTTCTTCAATTCGTAGAGGAAACCCGCTATCCGTACTATGTGGTTTGTGGGAAGGATGAAGAGTATCAAGACAAACTCACTATGCTGATAGAATCGATTCATCATATAGATCCTGCCATTGTCATTGACATAGCTGGGCAAATTCCAGATAAGCATAAAGGTGAGTGGTTTGGTAACGGCTTAAACGGTTCCGTTTACAACAAACAAAATATACTTGAAAAAGTCGATGAGCTATTAACCATCTGGGAGGAGGGAACAGAAAATGACAAAGCCTGATTGGCAGCAAATCAACCCCTATTCGAACGAAGGTAGAATGAAAGGTATTCCTCTATCGGGCGACACATATGAAACGAATGAGAAGATTGTCATTAAGTCTCTTTATTCAGAACAGGACTCTAAGAATCATGGAGAAGACCTCCCAGGTTTGGCTCCATATACAAGGGGACCGTACCCAACCATGTATGTGAATCGTCCTTGGACGGTACGGCAGTATGCAGGATTTTCAACAGCAGAAGAAAGCAATGCGTTCTATAGAAGAAATTTAAGTATGGGGCAGAAAGGACTGTCTGTCGCTTTTGACTTAGCCACTCATCGCGGTTATGATTCCGATCATCCGCGGGTAGTGGGGGATGTAGGGAAAGCGGGAGTAGCCATTGATTCGATTCTGGATATGAAGATTTTGTTTGATGGGATTCCTCTTGATCAAATGTCTGTTTCCATGACAATGAACGGAGCGGTATTACCCATCCTTGCGTTTTATATCGTGACGGCAGAAGAACAAGGTGTTTCACAGGATAAGCTGTCCGGTACGATTCAAAATGATATTTTGAAAGAGTATATGGTTCGAAACACATATATTTATCCTCCTGAAACATCCATGAAGATCATTGCCGATATCTTTGAGTATACGTCCAAACATATGCCTAAGTTTAATAGCATCAGTATTTCCGGGTATCACATGCAGGAAGCGGGAGCACCTGCCGATATTGAGTTAGCTTATACATTGGCGGATGGTCTTGAGTATGTTCG
Organism: Rossellomorea sp. GCM10028870; assembly: GCF_042666755.1. Classification (NCBI taxonomy): domain Bacteria; kingdom Bacillati; phylum Bacillota; class Bacilli; order Caryophanales; family Bacillaceae; genus Rossellomorea; species Rossellomorea sp. GCM10028870. Next base: position 562,025 of record NZ_JBHTGN010000001.1, read on the forward strand.
GACTGGTTTGCAGGCAGGAATCGATATCGACTCATTTGCACCGAGATTATCATTCTTCTGGGCCATCGGCATGAATTATTTCATGGAAGTAGCCAAAATGAGAGCGGCAAGAAGGATTTGGGCAAGAATGATGAAAACATTCGACCCTCAGAATCCTAAATCCATGGCGTTAAGGACTCACTCCCAAACATCCGGGTGGAGTCTAACGGAGCAGGATCCTTATAATAATGTCATTCGTACGTTACTTGAGGCGCATGCAGCAGCCATGGGCCACACACAATCCCTTCATACCAATGCACTGGACGAAGCGATTGCCCTGCCGACAGACTTTTCAGCGCGGATCGCCCGTAATACACAGCTGTATCTTCAAGAGGAAACCGGTATTACGAAGGTGATTGATCCATGGGCAGGATCCCATTATGTTGAATCCTTAACCGATCAGCTGATGGAAAAGGCATGGGAGCACATTGAAGAAATTGAAGAGCTTGGCGGCATGACGAAGGCGATTGAAACCGGATTGCCGAAAATGCGGATCGAGGAAGCGGCTGCCAGAAGGCAGGCGATGATTGATTCAGGAGACGAAGCGATTATTGGCGTAAATAAATATCGCCTCGACAAGGAAGACCCGATTGAAACATTGGATATCGATAATACGGTTGTAAGACAAAAACAAGTAGAACGAATCCGAAAGCTTAAAGAAGAAAGAAATCAAGAGAGAGTGATCGAAGCCCTTCAAGCATTAACCCATGCAGCAGAAACAGGGGAAGGGAATCTCCTTGAGAAAGCGGTTGAAGCAGCGAGGGCACGTGCCACATTAGGAGAAATATCCGATGCGATAGAAAAAGTTTCAGGACGACATAAAGCGACGATTAGAAGTATAAGCGGGGTGTACAGCTCGAATTTTTCAAATGAACAAGAAATCAATGTAGTAAAAGAGATGACAGGAGAGTTTTTGGAAAACGAAGGAAGAAGACCGCGTATCCTTATTGCGAAGATGGGACAGGACGGTCATGACAGAGGTGCTAAGGTGATTAGCACGGCGTTCGCAGACCTTGGCTTTGATGTGGATATCGGACCATTGTTCCAGACGCCGGAAGAAACGGCCCTGCAAGCAGTCGAAAATGACGTTCATGTCATCGGTGTAAGTTCATTAGCCGCAGGACATAAAACACTCCTGCCTCAATTGGTAGCGGAACTAAAGAAATTAGGCAGAGAAGACATTCTCGTTGTCATTGGTGGAGTGATTCCGGCTAAGGATTATGACTTCCTATTGAATAACGGAGCCTCTGCCGTTTTTGGACCAGGGACGATCATACCCGTTGCTGCACAAAAAGTCATCAAAGAAATTTATGAAGTGCTGGGTTATGAGGAAGTGGCTGAATAATGGCAGAGCATGATTCAGGGCGAAAGAAGCGGTTTGTGAAGAAAAAAAAGGGATCTGTATCGATTACCGAATTAAAGGACGGGGTCTTGAATGGCGACCGTAGCTCCTTGGCGAAGGCCATCACGCTGATTGAAAGCAATGCAGAGCAGCATTATGCCAAGGGACAGGAACTGTTGCAAGAGCTCCTTCCTTATACAGGAAAAAGCTTTCGGATCGGCATCACTGGTGTACCGGGTGCGGGGAAAAGTACATTTATAGAAGCTTTCGGGGAAATGTTATGCGAATCTGGACTCCGGGTTGCCGTCCTTGCGATTGATCCAAGCTCCTCCATTTCCGGGGGGAGTATTTTAGGGGATAAAACAAGGATGGAACAATTATCGAAAAATCGCCGTGCCTTTGTCAGGCCATCCCCCACTGCCGGTACACTGGGAGGGGTTCATCGAAAGACAAATGAAACCCTCCTCTTATGCGAAGCGGCTGGATATGACCTGATCATTATCGAAACCGTTGGGGTTGGCCAAAGTGAAGTAATGGTGAGACAAATGGTGGATTTCTTCCTCCTGCTTGTCATCACTGGCGCCGGGGACGAGCTACAAGGCATGAAAAAAGGAATCATGGAGCTTGCCGATGCTCTGCTTGTCAATAAGGCCGACGGAGAGAATAAGCTTCTCGCCGAGAAAACCAAAAGAGAGCTGAACCAAATCCTGCACTTTCTCACTCCAGCAACAAAAGGCTGGAGTTCAAAGGCTTATACCTGTTCAGCTTTAAAGAATGATGGATTACAAGAAATGTGGGATGTGATTCAACAGTTCCAGAAGCAAACAAAGGAACAGGGCGTCTTTGAAGAAAGACGACTTCTCCAAAAGCAGGAATGGTTTCATACGATGTTGAAAGAAAGGGTTCTCTCAGACTTCTTTTTTCACCAAAACATAAAGTCTTCCCTTCCTCATATGGAAAATCGAGTGAAAGAAGGAGATTTTACGACTTCTCAGGCAGTAGAAGAATTGCTAAAGTTGTACAAAGGAGCAATTCATTGAATGGTTTAGTTAATTTTAATTGAAAGATATGGTTTGAAATTGTTATGATAGTGGTACATCAAATTTCCTGTTTTTATGGAGAATGATTAAGTCAGCGATTAAAAGGAGAGTTCAAGTATGGATATAGATTTCAACTTATTTATGAACGACGTTGTTCGTCAGGCTCGTCAAGAAATCGAACAAGCCGGTTATACTCAATTAACTAGTGAAGAAGAAGTAGATCAAGCTTTCGCTAAAGAAGGTACTACACTTGTGATGATCAACTCTGTTTGTGGTTGTGCAGGAGGAATCGCTCGCCCAGCAGCAGCTCATTCCATTCACTACGATAAACGACCGGATCAATTAGTGACGGTTTTCGCTGGCCAGGATAAAGAAGCTACAGCGAAAGCGCGCAGCTACTTTACAGGTTACCCGCCATCCTCACCGTCATTTGCTCTATTAAAAGACGGAAAATTATTGACGATGGTAGAAAGACATGAAATTGAAGGTCACGACCCAATGTCGGTTGTGAACAAAATTCAATCGTACTTCGATCAGTATTGTGAAGAAGTGTAAGTAAGATGAAAATAGCCCGTCAGGTTTCTCACAGGTAGAGTGAGAAGCTTGACGGGTTTTTTATGTTGGTTGGAAGTGGGGAGTTGACATATTCCTTTGTTTACCAAAAAACGCAATTCCTTATTAAAATGACGCAAATAATGGAAAAACGACGCAATAAATTAAATAATGACGCAATTCCCTCCCGAAATGACGCAATAAAGGATTATGAAGGGGAATATGGCCCTTAAATTGCCAAGAACCTTTATCCATATCCAAAGTCTTCATTAAAATGATCCTTTTTTACAGGATCCATACTCAATTCCTCTCAATTATTAGTGAAACTTCCCTCAATTGTGACAGCCAGAAGTTTCGAGACGCTCAATTCCACTATCAATGCATATTATTTGAATAATATTTATCCTTCTCTATTTACTCTAACTTATAAAAATCTAATAAAAAGCACATTAATTTTCAGAAAATATAAACATTTTTCTATAATTATAAAAACTATTGCATAAAAATTTATCTCTGCTACAATACGAATATAGTAATTAATATACATTATATATTATATTTATACATTATAATCAAGGAGGAATTACATTGAAAAAGATATTATCTCTAATATTAGTATTAATCGTTTCTACTACTCTTGCAGCGTGTGGTGCAGGAGAAGAGAATGCAGGAACCGCTTCAGGAGAATCAAAAAAACTGATCATGGGTACCTCTGCGGACTATAAACCATTTGAATACGTCGATACGGCAAACAGTGATGAATTTATCGGGTACGACATTGACTTGGCTCATATGCTGGCAGATGAACTTGGGTATGAAATCGAGATCAAAGATATGGAGTTCAGCGGTTTAATTTCAGCACTTAAAACCGGCCAGGTGGACTTTGTGCTTTCAGCTATGACCCCTACCCCAGAACGACAAAAGAATGTTGACTTCAGTGATGTTTATTACACTGCCAAGGATATGATCATCTCAACTAAAGAAAGCGGAATTGAAAGCGAAAAGGATCTTGATGGGAAAACGGTTGGCGTTCAGTTAGGTTCCATCCAACAGGAAGCTGCAGAAGAACTTTCCACATCCATCCCATTAAAAGTAGAGACCCGTGACCGTATTCCTGAGCTGATACAGGATCTGCAAAATGGACGTTTTGATGCCATTATCATCGAAAATACCGTAGCAAATGGGTATTTGGATAAAAATAAAGAACTTCAAGGAAATACAATGGACGTGAACGAAGAAGAAGCCGGTTCTGCCGTTGCACTTCCAAAGGATAGTGAGCTTACAAGCGAATTCAACGATGCATTGAAAAAGCTCGAGGAAAATGGAGAATTGGATAAACTGGCTGAAAAGTGGTTTAACGGAGAACAGTAGATTGATAGAAGGGCTAACCCATCATCGGTTAGCCCTTCCTATTTAACAGCACGATTGGAGGAGAATACAATGCCACTTGATTTTCAACAACTGATCCCTTCGATTCCTTTTATTTTGGAAGGATTGAAGGTCACTCTTAAAATTGTCGGGTTAGCAGGAATACTTGGATTCCTATTCGGTATTCTGCTTGCTCTTTGTAAAATAAGTTCCATCAAACCTTTAACATTACTTGCAGATATTTATACATCGGTTTTTCGGGGGACTCCTTTAGTTCTGCAATTGATGATCATCTTTTATGGCTCGCCTCAGCTTTTTGGAACTCAGATCGAACCGTATACAGCAGCGATCCTTTCTTTTTCCCTTAATTCAGCTGCCTATATTTCCGAGATCATCCGTGCGGGGATCAATGCAGTGGATAAAGGGCAAAAGGAAGCGGCCATGGCCCTTGGGGTTCCATATCGTTTGATGATGAAAGATGTGATCCTGCCTCAGGCCATTAAAAACATATTGCCTGCCTTAATGAACGAATTCATCACCCTTACGAAGGAATCTGCCATCGTCACTGTTATCGGGGCCGCCGATGTGATGAGACGTTCGTATATGGTAGGTAGTGATTTGTATTCCTTTTTCGAACCACTATTATTTGCCGGACTGATCTATTATGTGCTTGTCTTGGTTCTAACCTTATTGGGAAAAGCGCTGGAAGGGAGACTACGTGGAAATGATTAAAGCAGAAAAGATTACAAAGTCGTTTGGTAAGCTTCAAGTATTAAAAGGGATTTATTTCTCCGTAGAAAAAGGGGAGGTTGTAGCATTGATCGGTCCTTCCGGTTCTGGGAAGTCCACTCTGCTCCGCTGCCTGAATTATTTAGAGGAACCAACTTCAGGATCGATATACTTTGAAGAAGCTGTTGTGAAAGGCAAAAATATAAGCAAAGTGAGACAAGATATAGGCATGGTATTTCAACATTTTCATCTCTTTCCTCATATGACAGCGTTGGAAAACGTGATCTACGCTCCAGTGAAAGTGAAGGGCCTAAACAAAACAGAAGCTAAAAAATTAGGGACGGACCTTCTAACAAAAGTCGGTTTGAAAGAAAAAAGTGATGAGTACCCTAACCGTTTATCAGGTGGCCAAAAGCAGCGTGTAGCCATTGCAAGGGCACTTGCCATGGAACCGAAAGTGATGTTGTTTGACGAACCGACATCTGCACTGGATCCTGAAATGGTCAAAGAGGTGCTGGAAGTCATGAAGTCACTTGCTCATTCAGGGATGACAATGATCATTGTAACCCATGAAATGGGCTTTGCCAGAGAGGTGGCAGACAGAGTCTTATTCATGGATGATGGAAAGATCGTGGAAGAAGGAGAGCCTCTTCCGTTTTTCTCGAACCCGCAAAGCGACCGGGGAAAAGAATTCTTAGAGAAAATACTGTAAACGATGGAAGGATTAGCGAACAGTTTCGTTAATCCTCCTTTTTTATGTTCAAGGGGAATTATGGTATTCTAAAGAAGCTAATAAAGAAAGAGTTAGGAGAAATATGAATGTTTCGAATCGGGTATCGAACACTTAAAACTGGGATCGGCACTGCAGTTGCAATCAGCATTGCACAGTGGTTCCAGCTGGATAACTTTGTATCTGCTGGCATTTTGACGATTCTTTGCATTCAGAACACGAAGAAGAAATCGGTGAATGCGTCATGGAGCCGTTTCCTGGCCTGTGTGATCGCCATGGTGATTTCGGCTGCGTTCTTTGAATTCATTGCCTATCACCCTGCCGTAATCGGCTTGTTATTACTTGTGTTCATTCCTATCACGGTAGCCCTGAATATCAAAGAAGGGATTGTCACCAGTTCCGTTATCATTTTACATATTTATTCAGCAGGTAAGGTGACCCCCGGGCTTTTCGAGAATGAATTAGGCATCATTGTGATCGGGATCGGGATTGCTCTTATCATGAACCTTTATATGCCGAGTGTAGATAAAAAGATGATCGAATATCAAGAAAAGATTGAAGCCAATTTCTATAAAATCTTTTGTGAAATGATCAACTACCTGCGAACAAATGACAGCCAATGGGATGGTAAAGAAATCACTGAAACAGAACAATTACTTAAAGAAGCGAAGACAATAGCATTCAAAGATGTTGAAAATCACTTTTTACGTCATGAGAACTTATATTATTTGTATTTTAAAATGAGGGAAAAACAGTTCGAAATCCTACAACGTATCTTACCGATTGCGACATCGATCTCATTAACGGTGGAGCAGGGACATCGGATTGCAGAATTCCTGGATGAGCTTAGCGATCACATACACCCGGGAAACACGGCCCTGTTTTATCTGAAAAAATTGTACGATATGAAAGTGGAGTTCGAGCAAATGGATTTACCGAAGACGAGGGAAGAGTTCGAAACCCGTGCAGCCCTTTATCAGTTCGTCCAGGAGATGGAACAGTATCTTCTACTGAAAAGCTCGTTTAAAGGAATAAAGAAGGATGAAAGTGATCAAAGAGAAGTACACTACACCTAAAACACGAAAAAGGTGATAGGATGCGTATACTTCTTGCCATTATCTTGTTCGCTTCTCCGATATGGCCACTGGGCAGGAATCCACTGCCCGGAGATCCGTTTATTATCGTGAACAAGGAAAGCAATCAATTAGCCTATATCGACGATGGAAAGATCCAGCGCACATTTCCGGTAGCAACAGGGAAAACGACGACCCTCACCCCGGAAGGACTATTTAATGTAACAGTCAAAGCCAAGAACCCTTATTACCGTAAGAAGAATATTCCTGGGGGAGATCCAAGGAATCCATTGGGATCGAGATGGATCGGCTTTGACGCCAAGGGAACAGACGGAAGGATCTATGGAATCCATGGTACGAATCAACCTTCAAGCATTGGGAAATATATATCAAATGGTTGTATTCGGATGCATAATAAACATGTTGAGTATCTGTTTGATCAGGTGCCGGTCGGAACAAAAGTGCTGGTCGTCAAAACGAACAAAAGCTTCCATCAGCTGGGAAAAGAACATGGTGCGATAAAATAAAAAGGATCTGCTAATCGACCCGGTCGATTAGCAGATCCTTTGTTTTCTATTATAATAAGAAAGTCAGTCCCGCCATGATTGTCGATGCAATCATCGCAAACAACATGACAAATACAATTATTTTTTGTAATTTTTTATTACCCATTGTATCTCTCCATTCTTCATCTCACCTTATAGAGGCGATTTTCAACTCTATTTTATCGTGAATAGTGAGAGAAAACAACCATTGGCATAAAAGAAAACGCTTTAATTATTCGCCGTATTAGGAGGGAATTCGACACCGTTTATCGAATACTATACGGGTGGAACATGTAAACAACAGGGGGATGATAGGGATGAAAAAGGTAGACCATATCGGAATAGCAGTATCATCAATAGACAGTGTTCTTCCATTTTACGAAGATACTCTTGGGCTTTCACTCGTCAAGATCGAAGAAGTGGGAAATCAAGGTGTGAAAGTAGCATTTATTGATGGTGGGAATATTAAGCTTGAGTTACTTGAACCACTACATAAGGATAGTCCGATTGCCACATTCATTGAGAAAAAGGGAGAAGGCATTCATCATATTGCCTTTGGTGTTGAAGGAATTGAAGAACGGATCAAGGAACTGCAAGCCAAAGGAGTCAGGATGATCAACGAAACACCAAAACCTGGTGCTTTAGGGGCTGCTGTTGCCTTCATGCATCCAAAGTCGGCTCACGGTGTACTATATGAACTATGTGATAAATCAAACATCAAAGGGGAGTAACATAATGGATATCTATGAAAAGATTAATGAATTGTATGATCGCAGAAGAGAAGTAGAATTAGGCGGCGGAGATAAAAAAATAGATAAGCAGCACGAAAAAGGAAAATTGACTGCCAGAGAACGAATCGATATTTTAGTGGATCCGGGCAGCTTTGTCGAGCTTAACCCATTCATTGAGCATCGCTGTTCAGACTTCGGACTGGACGGGGTTCAAGGACCAGGAGATGGAGTCGTTACAGGTTATGGGAAAGTAAACGGAAATCCCATCTACTTATTTTCTCAGGATTTCACGGTTTTTGGCGGCGCATTGGGGGAAATGCATGCGAAGAAGATTTCACATGTCATGGATCTGGCAGTCAAAAATGGTGCGCCTTTCATTGGATTAAATGATTCAGGTGGTGCAAGAATTCAAGAAGGCGTCGTTTCTTTAGATGGATACGGACATATCTTCTATAGAAACTCCATTTATTCCGGAGTGATTCCACAAATATCCGTGATTATGGGTCCTTGCGCGGGAGGAGCGGTTTATTCACCTGCCATCACGGATTTTGTATTTATGGTGGACGATACAAGCCAAATGTTCATCACGGGACCTAAAGTAATCGAAACCGTCACCGGTGAAAAAATCAGTTCTGAAGATTTAGGAGGGGCAAAGGTCCATAACTCCATTAGCGGGAATGCCCATTTCAGAGGGAAAACCGAAGAAGATGTTCTCCTGGAGGTTCGGAAATTATTAGCTTATTTACCTCAAAATAATGAAGAGAAGCCCCCTCGTTTAGACGTGAATGAGGAAGATGATTACCGTGCTAATTTAACAGATATTATTCCTTTTGATGCGATTCGTCCCTACGATGTCCGCACCGTCATTAATGAAGTTGTGGATAAAGACAGCTTTATGGAGGTTCAAAAGGAATTTGCGAAAAATATCGTCGTAGGACTGGCCCGAATCAAAGGAGAGGTCGTAGGACTTGTCTGTAATCAGCCAAAATTCATGGCAGGAGGACTGGACATTGATTCCTCTGACAAAGCTGCACGTTTTATCCGTTTCTGTGATTCCTTCAATATCCCGTTAATCACGTTTGAAGATGTAACCGGCTTCTTCCCTGGCATCAAGCAGGAGCATGGAGGGATCATTCGTCATGGTGCGAAAATCCTATATGCCTATTCAGAAGCTACGGTCCCGAAAATGACGGTGATATTAAGAAAAGCATATGGTGGGGCGTATGTTGCCCTCAACAGTAAATCCATCGGAGCTGACCTGGTGTTTGCTTGGCCGAATGCAGAGATTGCCGTCATGGGTCCACAGGGAGCTGCGAATATAATTTTTGCAAGGGAAATCGCAGCCAGTGAGAATCCTGAACAGCTTCGGGAGCAGAAAATAGAAGAATACCGTGAGAAATTCGCTAATCCATATGTAGCGGCGTCCCGTGGAATGGTCGATGACGTCATCGATCCTCGGGAAACACGTATCAAATTGATTCAAGGATTGGAAATGATGAGAAATAAACGGGAAGATCGACCAAAGAAAAAGCATGGAAATATCCCATTGTAAAAGAGGTACTATTTGTTGAACAAGGCTATTCACGCTATACTATAGAAGTGAATACATATTGTGGAGGTCTACTAAATGATTAATCATGAACGTTTACTAAATGAATTTATGGAATTGGTTCAAATCGATTCAGAAACGAAAGAAGAAGCTGAAATTGCAAAAGTATTAAAACAAAAATTCTCTGATCTTGGAGTAGACGTATTCGAAGATGATACGATGGGTGAAACCGGTCATGGTGCAGGTAACCTTATCTGTACTCTTAAAGGAAATAAAGAAGGCGTAGATACCATCTACTTCACTTCTCATATGGATACAGTTGTTCCTGCAAAGGGGGTTAAGCCAACTCTTAAAGAAGATGGCTATATTTACTCTGACGGCACAACCATTCTTGGAGCCGATGATAAAGCGGGACTTGCAACGATGCTTGAATCTGTTCGAGTATTAAAAGAAAACAATATATCTCACGGTGATATTCAGTTCATCATCACAGTAGGGGAAGAATCAGGATTAGTCGGAGCGAAAGCCCTGGATTCATCTCTGGTAAAAGCGAAATACGGTTTCGCTCTTGATAGCGATGGCAAAGTAGGAAATATCATTGTGGCTGCCCCTACACAAGCAAAAGTAAAAGCAACGATTTACGGAAAAACTGCACATGCCGGTGTAGCTCCTGAAAAAGGCGTTTCTGCCATCACGATTGCGGCTAAAGCGATTTCCAAAATGCCACTTGGCCGCATCGACGAAGAAACGACTGCGAACATCGGACGATTCGAAGGTGGAAAAGCAACGAATATCGTATGCGAACAAGCGGATATTCTTGCAGAAGCACGTTCACTCGTTCCTGAAAAAATGGAAGCACAAGTAGAAAAGATGAAAGCTGCATTTGAATCCGTGGCAGAAGAAATGGGCGGAAAAGCGGAAGTTGAAGTACAGGTGATGTATCCAGGCTTCAAGTTCAAAGACGGTGACGAAGTAGTAGAAGTGGCGAAACGTGCCGCAAAGAAAATCGGTCGTCCAAGCGAACTTCTGACAAGCGGAGGCGGAAGTGATGCAAACGTAATCGCAGGATTCGGAGTACCAACAGTCAACCTGGCAGTAGGCTACGAAGAAATCCACACGAAGAGTGAAAGAATGCCTGTTGAAGAACTGAACAAGCTCTCTGAAATGGTTGTAGCGATCATTCAGGAAGTAGCGGGAGAATAGAAAAGCGGAGGCGGCTTGATCAGGCCCGACAAGCATAAGATGAATCTGGCGAAAAGGCGTTCTTTGCCTTTTTGCCAGATTTAGCTTATGACCTCGAAGGCCTAGCCGCCGGAGCTGGACAAATAGAAAAGCGGAGGCGGCTTGCTCAGAGGCGACAAGCATAAGCCGAACCTGCCGGAAAGGCGTCCTTTGCCTTTTTGGCAGGTTTGACTTATGACCTCGAGCCTCTAGCCGCTGTAGCTGGACAGCTCGTCGATACAATCAAATGTCCGCGTTCAAAGGTTCTCCCTTTGAACGCGGACATTTTCTTCTTTCACCTAACCTTTCTAAAATATGGTACATTAGAAGCATACATAACATATCAGAATTTTAAGAGGGGACGTTATACAATGCCGAAAGTAGTTGTATTTCATGCTGGAAAAGAGGAATATGCTCTACCGATTGAGAACGTAGTATCGATTGAAAGAGTGGAAGAAGTGAGGCCCATCCCTCATCTTCCTTCATTTGTCCTGGGATTTGTAAAAGTCAGGGGTGAGCTGATCCCTGTCCTTGATTTAGCAAATATCCTTTATAACACGAGTGCAGGTGCAGAAACAGGAATGTTTCTACTCGTCGTTCACACAGAAACAATTCAGATCGGTTTGGTCGTAAAGGAAGCGAAAGAAATTCTCGAAGTACCGGATGACTCCTTTACAAACGTAGGTTTACTTGCATATTCAAAAACAAATTATTTCTCAGGAATCATCAATCTTGAAGACTCGCTCATCACCCAGATTGATCCCAATGTTTTAGTAGAGAGCTTAGAAGGTATTAGAGAGATAAAGGATTACGTGAACGAGCAAAAAACACATCAAAATTAGACAAAGAAAGCCGCGATTTAAATGATCTCACATTATCCAAAAAACGGACGAGTGATCCTTCATGTTGATATGAATAGCTTTTATGCCTCTGTTGAAATGGCATTTGACCCAACATTGAGGGGCAAACCATTGGCTATAGCCGGGAATCCCCAAGAGAGACGAGGCATTATCGTGACATGCAGCTACGAAGCGAGAAGCTTGGGAGTGAAGACGACAATGCCTCTTTGGGAAGCCAAAAAACTGTGCCCAGAGCTCATTATCATGACGCCTAACTTTGACCGTTACCGCGCAGCCTCCAAAGGAATATTTGATATCCTCAGACAATATTCAGAATTAGTGGAGCCTGTCTCAATTGATGAGGGATATCTGGATATCACGGACTCCTTTGAAAAAGGCACCCCGTTACAAATTGCGTCAGACATTCAATCCCAAATTAAAAGTCAACTCGATCTTCCCTGCAGTATCGGGGTGGCCCCTAACAAATTCCTGGCCAAGACTGCATCCGACATGAAGAAACCTATGGGAATCACCGTATTAAGAAAGCGTGATATCCCTGAAAAGCTTTGGCCACTTCCTGTCATTGAGATGCACGGCATTGGACAGAAGACCGCAGAAAAGCTCAATTCGTTTGGTATTCATACCTGCGATGATCTCGCTCATGCCAATGATATACAGCTGAAATCACTGCTTGGAATCAATGGTCTCCGTCTCAAAGAACGTGCCAACGGGATCGATAGGCGAAGCGTGGACCCTGATTCGATCTATGATTATAAAAGCGTTGGAAACTCCACTACTTTACCAAAGGATACAACGAACCAACACGAGCTATTAATGGTTGTAGAGAAACTATGTGCAAAAGTGTCGTCACGCCTGCAGCAGAAAGACGTTCTGGGGATGACGATCCAGCTCATGATCAGGGATAAATTCAGAAAAACCATTACGAGAAGCAAGAAGCTGGAAAATCCGATATATAAAAAAGAAGATTTATTTCATTATGCTAAAGACTTATTGTTGAAGCACTGGGATGGAGATCCCGTAAGACTTTTGGGTGTCACCGCACAGGATATAGTGGAAAAGAGTGAAGCAACCGAACAATTGGACCTATTCTCTTACAAAAAGGTAGCAGAAAAGGAACCACTTTACACTGTTTTATCACAGCTTCAGGAAAAGTTCGGGAAAGATTCCATCTCCCAAGGAATAAAAGGGAAGAACAAGAAGAAAACCTTTGACTCAAAACAGGACACAAGCTTCAACAAAGATTTTCTGAGTGAATGACCCAGGAAGGAAGAGGACACCTTAAAGTAGATAGCGAACACTTGAAACGGATTATTTGCATCACCACACTATTCTTGTTAGATTGAAATAGAGTGCGAGAAATAGTTTTTGAAAAACGGATCAACTGGAGTTTCCTACATAATGTTGATAGTTTAAAAAGAAAAAACCAGTATTCTATAAATGAAAGGATGTTAATGGCATGTCTCAAGAAATTGGTGTTATCGGTTTAGCCGTAATGGGTAAAAACTTAGCTTGGAATATTGAGAGCAGAGGGTACTCTGTTTCTGTATATAATCGTTCCCGTAAAAAAACGGATGAAATGATAAGCGAATCTAAAGGAAAGAATGTCGTTCCTACATATACGATTGAAGAATTCGTTAATTCTCTAGAAAAACCTAGAAAAATCCTCTTGATGGTGAAAGCAGGAAATCCAACTGATGCAACCATTGAACAATTAAAGCCGTTCCTGGAAAAAGGGGACATTCTGATTGACGGAGGAAATACGTTCTTCGGAGATACGCGCCGCCGCAATCACGAATTAAGCGAATTAGGCATTCACTTTATCGGAACGGGTGTCTCCGGTGGAGAAGAAGGTGCACTTACTGGTCCTTCTATCATGCCTGGTGGACAGAAGGAAGCGTACGAACTTGTCGCTCCCATCTTGAAAGACATTGCAGCGAAAGTCGATGGAGACCCTTGTACGACGTATATAGGTCCTGATGGCGCGGGTCACTATGTGAAAATGGTGCACAACGGCATCGAATACGGAGATATGCAGTTGATCGCTGAGTCCTACTTCCTGATGAAAAATGTCCTTGGCTTAAGTGCCGAGGAACTGCATGAAGTGTTTGCCGACTGGAATAAAGGTGAACTTGATAGTTATCTCATCGAAATCACAGCAGATATCTTCACGAAGAAAGATGAGGAAACAGGAAAGCCGATGGTCGATGTCATCCTGGACAAAGCAGGACAAAAGGGTACAGGCAAATGGACAAGCCAGAGTGCGTTAGACCTTGGTGTGTCCTTACCGATTATCACCGAGTCTGTCTTTGCCCGTTTCATTTCAGCCATTAAAGATGAACGTGTGAAAGCAAGCAAAATGCTAAAAGGACCTGACACGAAACCATTCCAAGGCGATAAAAAAGCATTGGTTGAATCCATCCGTAAAGCTCTTTACATGAGCAAAATATGTTCCTATGCTCAAGGATTTGCGCAAATGCGCTCTGCATCTGATGAGTACAAATGGGATCTTCAATACGGGGATATCGCAATGATTTTCCGCGGAGGTTGCATCATCCGTGCTCAATTCCTGCAAAAGATCAAAGAAGCTTATGACCGTGAATCAAATCTTTCAAACCTTCTATTAGATCCTTATTTTAAAGAGATCGTAGAAAGTTACCAATATGCACTTCGCGAAGTCATCAGCGCAGCCGTCCAAAATGGTGTACCGGTACCTGGCTTCTCTGCGGCACTGTCTTACTACGATAGCTACCGTACAGAAACACTGCCTGCAAACCTGATCCAGGCTCAGCGAGATTACTTCGGTGCCCATACGTACGAGCGCGTGGACAAAGAAGGTACTTTCCATACTGAGTGGATGAAATAATCGAATAAGTATAGCCCCTTTCCTATTAGGAGAGGGGTTTTTATTTTGAAAGGATATATATTAAAACAAATAATAATCATTTATCGGAATTTCATCGTATGAGATAGATATGGTATGTTACCATAATATTACATAAGTAAAGCAGTTAAGGAGTGGTTTTCAGTGCCTACCATTGAAATAAGAAGACCAGGAATAGAAGATCAGGAAGAACTGAATCAATTTTTTTCTACAGTCATAAAGCATACCTTTTACAGTGAAGGGATATCGGAAATGGTTGATGACATTGAAAATGAAATTGCAAGCAAAAAACGTTATTTAAAGAGTGACTTGGAAAGCAATGGGAAGGATCGGTACTTTCTAATCGCTTCGGAAAAGGGTGGAACCGACATTATGGGAACCATTGAATACGGTCCTGCCAGTGAACTGATTCGCACCTGTACAGATGGAGCACTGAATGAGATATATGAAGTCGGAACGGTGTTTGTGCATCCCGATTATCAAGGACGCGGGGTAGGGACATTACTATTAAACGTCATGTTCCTTACTTTTCTAAACAGGGGAATCCAGGAATTCTGTTTGGATAGCGGATACGCCCTTGCACAGAAAATATGGAAGGGGAAATTTGGTGAACCTGACTATTGGCTGAAGGATTATTGGGGTATCGGGTCTGATCATATGATATGGAAGAAATCGATGAATGATGTTTCTATCAACTTTAAATGGTGAGCTTACTAGAGCCAGAACAAACTTTAATAGAACGATGGGGGTTACGGTTACGATGAAACCACAAATGATCAACATGCAAAAGCGTATGAAAGAGTATGGTGTAACGGGATTAAGCATGGCAGTCATTGAGGGTGGCTCCATCAGTAGCACGGTATGCTGCGGTATACTGGAAGCAGGAACGGATATACGGGTGGAAAGTGATTCCATTTTCAGTGCTTGTTCAATTAGTAAATTTCTAACCTCGATGTTGGTGATGACATTGACGGAACAAGGCATTCTGGATTTAGATGAGGATGTGAATAATGTGCTAACATCCTGGAAGGTCCCTTTACATGAATATAATGGAAACGTTACCTTAAGACATTTACTTAGTCACCAATCGGGGATAGTCGATCCTGAAGGAAGCTTCAACGAACTTAATTCGAAGTTTGGTACTCCGACGATGGTTAACCTGTTAGAAGGGAAATCCCCTTATTGTAAGGTCCCTATTGAAGTGAAATATGCCCCTGAAAGGGACTTTCACTATTCTGATGCAGGCTTCTGTATCATACAACTGTTGATAGAAGATGTCACTGGGAACCCTTTTTACGAAGTTATGAGCGAACATCTTTTTCATCCATTACATATGAAAAATAGCACATTTGATCCTTCATCTCAAAATGCCTCTTGTGGTCATATGAGTGATGGAGAAGTAGTGGAAGGCAAATATCCAATCTATCCGTATCCTGCTGCTTCCGGACTGTGGACAACCCCAACAGATCTAGCACTTGTAGTGGTAGAACTCATGCATGCGTTAAAAGGGGAAAGCAAACTCAGGCTTTCGTCAAGTAAAGCAGCTGAAATGATCCATTCACAAGGCGGTAAGGAATGGACCGGACTAGGGGTCTTCCTGGATCAAAACGACAAGGGAATCGAAATATCATCACTTGGCTGGGGCGTTGGTTTTCAATGCATGGTGGTGGCCTATCCTCAATTGGAAAGTGCTTTGGTCATCATGACCAATACAGACTTAGGTGTTCATCAATTAAAAGGGATCATTGGGGACGTGTACAAGGCTTATTATTTTTATATGAGTGACTAGAGCACAAGGATTTACAAAGGAAACATTAAGAAACTATATATCTAAGATAAAAGAGAATCTATAGATTGAGTTTAAACTATGAATTGGAGGTCCATTCATGACAAGATTAGTCATCATGACCGTCGGTAAAACCCATAGCGGAAAAACAACCTTTGCCAAGAGTCTGGAAGAACAATTGTTGAATTCCGTTGTAATCGACCAGGATAATCATGCTGAATTCATCAACACCTTTTATAGGAGCCTGCTTCCAATGGAAGGACCAAATGCGCTCAAATATGCCATCAGTCAAACGATTGTGGATTATGCCATGAATGAGACATCACACCATCTCATTCTTTGTAATTCGAATCTGAGCCGCAGTGGACGGTTGAAGCTGTTGGAGCATTTCAATCAGAAGGGATTGATTACGATCCTCGTCCATTTGGATATCGCCGAACGGGTTCTTCAAGCCAGAGTAGCAAACAGTGAGCGGAGTACAACCATCTTCAGGAACGCTACTACTTTTGAAGAAGTGCTGAACCGTCAGCAGACTGACTGTTACTTCAAGGATGTAGCGGCACCTGTTGAAGGGGAAGCCGATCATTTATTTGTCATCACACATTCGGATGAAGTCCAGAATGTCATTGGGAAGATTATTAATGTTTCTTATAGTATATGAGTTTTGAATTAACAATTTAATAAGAATGCTATGTGTAAAGTGTGATTTCGCAGAGAAAATAGGCATACTTCTTAACAAATCAAAAAAAACGACTCCCTAGTATACTAGGGAGTCATTTTCGGATTTCAGCCAATCAATTCATCAAATAACAACACACGTGCAGGTGACGCATCGGTGTTTTCGATTTTAAGTGGAGCGGCAACCATGAAGTATTGGCCTGCTTCAATGTCTTTCAGTTGAAGTCCCTCCATGATGATAACGCCGCTTCCCATTAAGCTGCGGTGAGTGGGGTGGCCTTCCTGTGCTCTTTCAATACCCAGAGCGTCGATTCCAACACCTGAGATTTTCTTGTCTGCAAGGTGCGCTGCTGCATCTTCTGCCACATAAATGAATTCAAAGTTGAATTCGGTATCCCATGAATTCTTCGTTTTGAAGAGAATGAAGTCATTTTCTTCAATATCTAATTCTTCGATATCTTTAAGACTGATTTTCTCATCGACCTTTGTTAAATCAAAAACTTTTACAGGACGAACGAGCTGTTCGATATCGATGGTTTCGATTGTTTCACCGTCGTTGATCATGTGAAGTGGAGCATCAACATGTGTTCCTGTATGAACATCCATTGAGATGCGGGACTCTGTTACATGACCATTCGTATTTGTGTCGATGGTAGGTTGTTTTTCCGGTTTGTTCTTATAAACCGGCATTCCGTTAAAGATTGGAGCTGTTACATCATAAATTTTCATTGTTTCCACACCTTCCTTAGCATTGGTCTACGTCTAGATTCGCAATTGGCCACCAGTAGAAGCCATCTTTAGCCAGCAGGTTGTCGGCTGCTTTCGGACCCATTGATCCTGCTTCGTAGTTCGGGAATTCTCCATCACGCGTTTGTTCCCATACTTCAGAGATCTTATCGACGAATGCCCAGGACAGCTTTACTTCATCCCAATGAGTGAAGTTGGTTGCATCCCCGCGCAGGCAATCGAATAGAAGCTTTTCGTATGCTTCCGGCGTGTTCATCCCGTCTACACTGGTGTTGGCAAAGTTTAGTTTTACTGGAGTCGTTTCAATGTTTTGTCCGGATTTTTTCACGTTTAGGTGCAGAGTAATTCCTTCTTCAGGCTGAATGTGAATCACCAATAAATTCGGTGCCAGTGGCTTGTCCGGATTGTAATACAGGTTCATTGGAATATCTTTGAATTGAATGACGATTTTCGTTGACTTTGTTTCCATTCTCTTTCCTGTGCGGATATAGAACGGAACCCCAGCCCAACGGAAGTTATCGATCATCAGTTTTCCTGCAACATAAGTCTCGGTATTGGATTGATCATCAACGTTGTCTGCTTCGCGATAACCTGGCAGATCCTGATTACCGGTTGTTCCAGAACCATATTGACCTCGAACGAAATAATCTTTCACTTCTTCATGTTCAAACGGACGCAGGGATCGTAATACACGGACTTTCTCGCTGCGGATTTCGTCTGTCGTCAATTTGATCGGAGGCTCCATGGCAAGTAAAGCAACCATTTGAAGCAGATGGTTTTGAACCATATCGCGGAGAGCCCCACTTTTTTCGTAATAGCGTCCACGATCTTCAACACCCAGCTCTTCGGAGGAAGTGACCTGGATGTTAGAGATGTAACGATTATTCCATAGGGGTTCAAACATCGCATTGGCGAAACGGATGACTTCGATGTTCTGAACCATTTCTTTCCCAAGATAGTGGTCGATACGGTAAATTTGGTCCTCAGAGAATGATTCCCTGATTTGGCTGTTCAGTTTTTCGGCTGAAGGGAGGTCGTGACCGAATGGTTTTTCAATGACAAGTCGCTGGAAACCTTTTGTATCGGTTACACCTTGATTCTTCAGCTGTTCTGTAATCGTACCGAAGAATTCAGGAGCCATCGCTAAGTAGAAAATGCGATTCCCTTCTAGTTCATACGTTTCATCCAGCTCATCAGAAAGATTCTTCAACGCTTTGTAAGAATCGCTGTTTGAAACATCATTCGGCTGATAGTAGAAATGAGAGACGAACTCATCTATGTTTTCGTTGCTGCCTAACGCTTTATGTACCGATGTTTTTACATGTTCCTGAAACTCTTCATTCGACCATTCACGTCGAGCTACCCCTACAACGGCAAAACGCTTTGAGATTTTCCCTTTACGGAACAAGTGATAAAGAGATGGATAAAGCTTTCTTTTTGCTAAATCACCAGTCGCCCCAAAAATCGTAATGAGAGATGATGGTGTAGTTGAATTATTCAATGTCATGACCTCACTTTATCTTGTTGCTAGCATTTTTAATGTATGTCTTCTTATTTAATATCCTATACAATTACTTAATTTTAAAGACTTATGGTTCAATTAGCAAATTATATGCTGATGACTTTTCTGATGGGAGAAATGAAAGCGTTTTATGAACAAACATCTTCGTCATTATGTTGGCTTTAATTCTCATTCTTATAACCCAATTGTTTAACTGAGCATAATAATCCCCCATTCTCTTGGGAAGGAAAAGGTAAATAAGCGTAGGATGTGCTAAAATAAAGGCAGCATAGCTCATTTTAGGAGTGAATAAGTTGGAACTATTATTTTTAGGAACTGGGGCAGGAGTACCCGCTAAACTCCGAAATGTAACCAGTATTGCTTTGAAATTATTAGAAGAACGCGGTGCGGTCTGGCTTTTTGATTGTGGGGAAGCAACGCAGCATCAAATTTTACATACTAGCTTGAAACCAAGAAGAATAGAGAAGATTTTCATCACCCACTTACACGGGGATCATATTTATGGGTTGCCAGGATTATTAGGCAGCCGCTCCTTTCAAGGTGGAGAGTCCCGGCTTACGGTGTATGGACCCAAGGGAATCAAGGAGTATATCCACGTGTCTCTATCAGTCAGCCGGACGCATCTACTATATCCCCTTGAAGTGATCGAGATCGAAGAAGGGACCGTCTTTGAAGATGAAGGATTTTTCGTAGAGGCGAAGGAGCTGGATCATGCCTTGCCTACCTTCGGATACCGTGTGGTTGAAAAAGATAAACCGGGTGTTCTTCAAGTTGATCAATTAAAGGAAAGAGGTATTCAACCTGGACCCGTCTACAGGCAATTGAAATTGGGTGAATCCGTCAAGCTGGAAGACGGCACTGAACTTAATGGAGAGGACTTTCTTGGACCTTCGATTCCAGGACGGGTTGTCACGATTCTTGGAGACACCAGGGTTTGTTCGAGTGCTGTCGATTTAGGAAGGTCAGCAGATGTACTCATTCATGAAGCGACCTTCAATCGTGATCAGGAGGAAATGGCCCGTGAGTATTTCCATTCGACGACAAAGCAAGCAGCAGAGACAGCTTCAGATGCAGGGGCTAAATTGCTGTTTTTAACCCATATTTCCTCTCGATATGCAAAAGAGTCATGGGAAGAGTTGGAGAGGGAAGCAAGGGACGTGTTTCCCGATACGTATATAGCCAGGGATTTTATGGAATATGTCATACCTTTAAAGAAGTAGGGGGGGGGAAGGGATGAAGACGATTTATATCGTACGTCACGCGAAAGCGGAAGGGCAGCCGTTTCATGCGCCTTTAACGGAAACAGGGGAAAATCAAGCGAACCAACTGGCTGCTTTTTTAAAAAAACGAACCATTCAAGCGATTTATTCCAGTCCTTTTGTGAGAGCCATTGAAACAATCGCTCCCTTTGCAAGTCAGTCGGGACTAACCATAAAGGAAGATGAACGTTTAGGAGAAAGAATATTAAGTGATCAGGATCTTCCTGATTGGATGGAAAAATTAAAAGACAGTTTTGAGGATTTTTCCCTTGCGTTACCAGGCGGAGAGTCGAATGATCAGGCAACGGAGAGAGCAAGGTCATTTATAGAAGACGTTTTAGAAAAAGAAGAAGATCATGTTGTTTGCGTGAGTCATGGAAACTTAACCACGCTGCTTTTGAGGTTGTTTGATGAGAAATACGGATATGATGAGCTGTTCGCCCTTTCCAATCCTGATGTGTATGTAGTAAAAGTCGAAGAAGACGGGGCAATTGTTCAACGGATCTGGGAGTAAGTTCATAGAGGAAAAGGGGAGTACGAATGAAGGAAATCACATTTGAGCATATCTATAATCCAGGACATGAAATAGGAGAGAATGATCTCTATAAACATATTCATTTTCCAGAAATGTTAACAAGGTATGATAGTAATTTTCTTGAATTCAAAAAACATCCAACGTTGGCTGAATTTAAAGAGGCTGCTCACTTTTTAAGAGAATTTCATCAATCAAAGGGGCAAAAGCATGTGAAATTTTATTTTCCCCAGGATACAAAACTAACAGAGGAATTAATGGATTATTTTACACGTGAAGGATATGAATCAGGATTTAATGAACTATACAGTATAGAAACTGGTCAATTTCCTTCTATAGACGATAATTCTGATATTGAAGTGAAAGCGGTGACCGACAGTGAATTGGATGCGTACCTGGCATTTCAATATAGTCAGGATTTAGAGTATGGTGAAGCCTTTGCAAATCAAAAGGTCGACATGCATAAGAGGAATTTCCAAAATCCCCGTTTGATGCAGCTCCTCGCTTTCTATAAGGGGACCCCGGCAGGATCCGTGGATGTGATCATTGAAGATCATACAGCAGAAATCGATGGACTGATGGTTCATGAATCGTTTCAAAAAAAGGGGATAGGTGCAAGGCTTCAACAATTTGTGATGAAGCAATTCCCTGATAAGACCGTGATATTGGTAGCGGATGGGGAAGATACACCGAGATTGATGTATCAAAAACAAAACTACCGTTATTTAGGGTTCAGGTATGAGGTCCAAAAAGTGTATGAATAGAAAAGAGAGTTGCATGCCCGGCGGCATGCAACTCTCTTATTAAGTCTGACAAAACATTTCTTACCAGCCGCGATCATACTGCTTAGGCGCCTCAATCTCAACACCCAACTCTTTGGCTGCCGTTCTTGCCCAGTATGGGTCACGAAGCAATTCACGAGCAAGTAAGACGAGGTCAGCACGCTCGTTTTGCAGAATTTCTTCGGCTTGTATACCTGTTGTAATCAGTCCGACTGCACCTGTATCGATCTTCGCTTCTTTTTTTATGGTCTCGGCAAGTTTCACCTGATAGCCCGGGAACACTGGAATTCGCGCAGGTACAAGAGCACCGGAGCTTACGTCGATTAAATCGACTCCTTGTTCTTTCATCCATTGGGCGAACACAACATAGTCTTCTACGTCCAATCCTTCTTCATGATAATCTTTGGCAGAAACACGAACAAGGAGAGGTCCGTCCCACACTTGTTGAATTCCATCAATGACTTCATGAAGGAAGCGGTAGCGGTTTTCTGCTGATCCGCCGTATTCGTCGGTACGTTTATTGGATAGCGGAGACAGGAATTCGTTGATGAGGTATCCATGTGCCCCATGAATTTCAATCACATCAAATCCCGCTTTCTTCGCTCTTTCTGCACCTTTGATGAATGCCGTTATGGTCTTTTTAATATCATTCGCCGTCATTTCAACGGGCGTTTTCATCTCTTCATTAAATGGAATCGCAGATGGGGCAAGGATGTCTCCTTCAAGGACGGCTTTTCTTCCTGCGTGAGCAAGCTGGATGCCGGTCTTTGCGCCCTGTTCCTTAATCAGGCCCACTAACTCTTTTAATCCTTCGATATGTTCGTCATCCCAAATCCCTAAATCTTGGGGGGAGATTCTTCCTTGGGGCGTGACAGCTGTAGCTTCCTGAATGATGAGCCCGACGCCACCCACTGCACGGCTTGTATAGTGAGTACGATGCCAGTTTTCGACTTTTCCATCTTCGTTATGGGAAGAATACATGCACATAGGTGCCATTACAATTCGATTCTTCAGTTCTACATCTTTAAGCGAATATGGTTGAAATAGCTTTGCGTTCATTTTAATCACCTTCCATGACGTGGTATTTATTTCGGGTTGCTAAATAGTGCTACACATGAATTATAACAACACCTTTTTTGTTCGGAAAGAAATGTGCTTTACTTCCTTTTTCGCTTCAGTTCCTTAAACGAATAAACTGTTCCACGCCATTCGATTCCGCCTCGTTTATAGGTTAATAACGTAGCTCGTCCGATATAATAGATAAATAACATGGCGGTGAAAGGTAACGCAAGAAAAAGGAGGGGAGACTCCTTCGTCATTTGCTTTATTACCTTTAAATACGTGATGCCAATGAGAAGCAGTATCAACATACTCACGATTCGAATGGCCGGCTCCATTGAAAAAATTGTGAAGAAAGGGAGCACAGTAGAGGAGAAGACCCCAAACATGGCAAACAAAACGAGAAGCATGGAATAATGCAGACCCGCAAATGTGTTTTTTTCCAATCCGTTGAAGGCTTCCTTCAAGGAACGATACCATTCCACTTCTAGAGAATTAAGGGCGATGAGGAAGAACTGCTTTTTATGGTGTTTCTTTAGCTGGACCCCTAGTTGCAGATCATCATCGGGCATATGCTTAATCTCCTCGTGAGTACCGATCTCCTCATAAGCCGATCGTGTGATGAGATTGAAGGCGCCGATGCCCATCCCTACCTTAGAAGAGGGATCGTTTGCTTTCCAAGGTCTCTTATAAAAAGAAAAACCGAATAAGAAAAAAGCAACGAAGCTTTTTAACCAGAAGGATTGTGATTTAATATGTGGAGCCAGTGTCAGGTGATCCAGCTTCTGTGTTCGAAGCAGGGACACTGCTTTTGTCAGGATACTCGGATCGTTAAATATGACGTCGGCATCTGTGAAAAGGATGAGTTCTCCTTCTGATACCTGATACCCTTTATATAATGCCTGATTTTTCCCTAGCCATCCCTTTTCAAGTGAGTCGATATGAACTACGCTGATTCGCCTATCCATTTCGGCTAATTCTTCGAGTCTTTCCGTAGTCCCGTCCGTTGAACGATCATTGACGAGTATCCATTGGATCTGTTGATAATCCTGCTGCAGCTGAGATAGAATGCTGTCTGTAATCGTTTCTTCTTCATTTCTAGCTGGAACAATCACGGATAGGAGTGGTCCATTACTTGTTCTATGGGAAAGCTCATCAATGGAAGAGATGGTAGATACACCCCTCCACACAGCCATCCCGATAAAAATCCAGACAATAAGAACAGCGCATAGTAGAAGTAGTAGGAGGATCATTTGTCGACCTTCTTTTTTGCTTTGATTTTATCAATGAATAATGAAAATTGCGAATCATGGTGGGTTATAGCTTAGGACTGCTTCTTTAATTCTTTACCAAGTACCTCAGAACGGTTTTTCGCTGAAGAGACACATTGGAAAAACGCCTCTCTTACCTGATGGTCTTCCAATTTAGTGATCCCTGCCTCAGTCGTTCCACCTGGACTGGTCACGTTTCTCCTTAATTCCCGGGCTTCCAATCCGGATTCTTCCAGCATCGCACTTGCCCCTGCAATCGTTTGGTTAACGAGGCTTTTTGCGAGTTCCTCCTGCAAACCTAACTCTACTGCCGCATTCTTAAGTAATTCCGCGACATAGTAGATATAAGCAGGACCGCTGCCTGATAGGGCCGTTATAAGGTCTAATTGTTCTTCCGCTACTTCCACTGCTGTTCCGACGGATTGAAATAGTGTTGTCGTCCATTCTTTCTGGGAGTCAGAAAGGTTCCGGTTGAACGATACTGCCGTAGCTGATTTTCCCATGGCAGCACTCGTATTGGGCATGGCTCTTGCAATGGCTCCGTTAAAGGTGAGTTTGTCGCTAATATGTTCCATGGTGATCCCTGCTAAAACTGAAATGACCATCGTATTCCTTGAAAGGTGGGTCTTAATAGAATCTGCAGCCTCATGAAAGTCTTTTGGTTTCATGGCCAGAATGACGACGTCGTATGGTGAATCATGTTCTACATGACGCACACCGAATTCGTGCACGATTTCGTTTAATCGCTCTTGGTTGGCCCGATTGGTAACATGCACTTTTTCATTCTTCAGGACCCCTGATTTCAGTGCTCCACTCATTAGAGCGTAAGCCATCGATCCTGCTCCAATAAACAATGTCTTCATTCGTTCATTCCTCCTCCATTTTTGAAAAAAAACAGACCCTCTCATCCATAAAGGACGAAAGGGTCTGCTTCCGTGGTACCACCTTGTTTTGTTCATTCCAATGGACGAAATGAACACACTTCACTTCCATGTAACGCTGGAAAAACGTTCTGCTTTAAGACGCTCAAAAGGCAGGTTCACAAATAGAGGGGATGACGGTGCCTTTCAGCCGGTGGGCACCGATCTCTGACATCATCTATTCATTACTAGTCTTTATCATCGCTTTTTCTTTTAGTGTTATGTAAAATGATTTACCGATAGTAAACGTATATTATAGGTGATTATCATAGAAAGATAGCTTATTTGTCAAGTGTTTATTTCAGTCTATTCAATCATTTTAAAAATGACATTTGTTAGGAAAAAATGTACACTATTAAATGAAGAGTCATTCATTTTCTATTAACGTAAGAGTAATGAATTTCTAGACGGGAAGGGCACGTCGGTCCGATCTTCGCTGCCTCCCCTTTTTATTATGAAGAATGTGGTGAAAATATGACAACCTTAGTGAATAATATCGCAAAAATTACGCTGTCCACTCCTTTTGCCGTAGGGGATGTGAATGTTTATTTAGTGAAAGGGGATGCCTTGACCTTAGTGGATGCAGGGCCTCTTACAGAATCGGCCTGGGTACAGCTGACCGAGCAATTGTCCCTTTTGGGGTATACACCTCAAGATATTGATCAAATCGTTTTGACCCATCATCATCCGGATCATGCCGGCTTACTTGATCGGTTCTCTCCCTCTGTTAAAATTTTTGGGCACAAGTATAACAAGTTTTGGCTGCATCGTGATGACTATTTTCATGAAGTGTATGATCGCTTTTTCCTTCAATTGGGGATCGAATCGGGATTACCTCAAGAGTATCTCCAGTCAATTCATAAATTTAAGAGTCCTTTGAAATTTATGGGGAATCGAAAATTAGATAATGAAATAAGAGAAGGGGACGCCATTCCTGGAATGGAAGATTGGACGATCATTGAAACGTTAGGACATGCTCAGAGTCACTTATCCTTTTACCGGGAGAGGGATGGTGTTTTGATAGCCGGAGATCATATACTCGCGACTATTTCCCCTAATCCGTTAATTGAACCACCGTTTGAAGGGGAAACCGAGCGTTCAAAGCCATTGCTGCAATACAATGATTCCTTGAAAAAGTTATTGGATATTCCCATTTCCCTTGCCTACACAGGTCATGGGGACAATATTAAGGATGTTCACGGGTTAATTCCGAGGCGATTAGGGAAACAGGATGAAAGAGCACGGGGTGTTCTGGAAATGATCAATGGTAACCGGCTGACCGTATTCGACATATGTAAGACATTATTCCCTTCCGTATATCGAAAAGAACTTGGTCTGACACTATCTGAAACAATCGGACAATTAGACTACCTGGAATCCCTTCACTACATAAAGAAAGAAATGGATGATGGAATCTATCATTATTTTACCTAGAAAGATGTGACGATAAATGAACAGTAGAATAAAAGGAAAAACCATTGTGATTACCGGTGCCTCTGGAGGAATCGGAGAACAAATGGCCATCAAAGTTGCAGAAAACGGCGGAAATCTTGCCTTGATTGCACGCCGTGTCCATTTGCTTGAAGCATTAAAAGAGAGGCTTATAACCGAATACAATTGTAAGGTGGAAGTGTATCCGTTAAATGTAACGGATTACGACGAAATCCCCCGTACATTCCAGGCCATCCTGAAAGACTTTGGCCCGATCCATGCATTGATCAATAACGCAGGGTATGGAATATTCCAGGAAGCACATGAAACATCATTTCAGGATGTGAAGGGAATGATGGACGTGAATGTTCTTGGACTCATGGCATGTACGGGAGAAGTCCTTCCCTATATGCGTGAACAAGGTTCTGGTCATATCATTAACATTGCCTCTCAGGCAGGTAAGTTCGCTTCACCAAAGTCGAGTGCGTACTCTGCCTCTAAGCATGCTGTGTTAGGATATACAAATAGCCTGAGAATGGAAGCCAAAAGATACGGGGTAAAGGTGACAGCGGTTAATCCTGGGCCGATTGCCACAGATTTTTTCTCCATTGCCGATGAATCCGGGACGTATGTGAAGAATGTAGAAAAGTTTATGCTTGATCCTGCATACGTCGCTCAAAAAGTCGTGGAAGCCCTTTTTACCAATAGGAGGGAAATCAATTTGCCACGATGGATGAATATGGGGAGCGTCATTTATCAACTATTCCCATCTTTTGTCGAAAAAGTAGGAAATAACCTTTTCTTCAAAAAATAGTGAAACCAAACTATACTCTCATTCGTCTAATCTAATAAGGGGGGAGTCTATGAAGAAGTGTTTGCCTGTTCTGATCATTTGTTTCTGTTTTCTATTTACCGGTTGTGGTCCTTCAACATCTGTAAGTACATCTCAAGCCAGCGCAAATTTCATAGGCTTTGTCACCCAGCTTGAAAGCGATCAAGTGCTTATTAATGATGTTTGGTTTTCTTTCAATGACCAAACCCTCATGAAGACAGACAAAGATAAAAAACTACATAAAGATGACATAGAGATAGGCAAAAAAGTGAGTGTGACGTTTGATGGTGAGCTCCAGGAGTCCTACCCCCGAAGAGCTTCTGCAGATCAATTGGTTTTTCTGACGGATCAACAAAGTAAAACCGAGGGTAGTGCGGTCAGATTAGTCATGAAAGATCCCCGGTTTTCACAGGTGGTCATCCAATCCGTTGAAAAAAATCCCACCGGCTTATATTCATTACGATTCAAAGATCTTTCCATCGACAGAGATGTCCATGTCATTGTGAATGTGGACAATAACCGGGTGATTGTGCCCATACATACATCTACAAAATGACAAAGAAGAAAGCATTGGTTTATAGACCAATGCTTTCTTCTTTGTGATCAAATGTTTTTATTTTCCCCAGCTGATCCAGGATCGCTATCGTTACGAGAGACGGATTCTCCATGTAAATGCGCTGACCTTTCGTATGTTCAAATTGTTAAAACGTCTTGTCAATCATCTTCATGATCCATTCTTCATATTTTCACCTCACCTTGAGGTTATACCGGACAAAATAAGGGTATGCATCATGGAGCGGGAAATATTTATGATTTTCTAGCCTAAACGGCTAGAATTTTTGTTTCGGAGGAAAACTATGACTATTGTTGGAAAAAGGATGTGGATGTATGATAGGGATTCTTTTGGCCCTGATCCCCGCAGTAGCATGGGGAAGTCTTGTGTTTGTAAGTGTAAAACTTGGAGGGAATGCTTATAGCCAAACGGTTGGAATTACCATTGGTTCCTTGCTGTTTGCCATAGGCATTTTCTTCATCAAATCACCGGAATTGACGTTATTTGTGTGGGGGATCGGCTTCATTTCAGGCGTCTTCTGGGCAGTCGGTCAAGTCAATCAGTTAGCGAGTGTAAAGTTCATCGGAGTTGCGAAAACCGTTCCGATTTCAACGGGAATGCAGCTGATTGGAACGACTCTTTTCGGCGTTCTAGTGTTTAAAGAATGGAAAACAACAGAGACGATCCTCCTCGGAAGCGGGGCCGTTTTAGCTCTTATTATTGGTGTTGTATTAACCTCATTCACTCAAAAATCCGAGGGTGATGATCAATCTCAGCTTAAAAAGGGTTTACTAACTTTATTGCTATCCAGCTGTGGATACATAGCCTATGTCGTCATTTTAAGATGGTTTGATATTGACGGCTGGGAAGCCATTTTACCACAGGCGATTGGAATGTTTATTGGGGCGGTTGTCATTACTTTCAGGCATAGGCCCTTTACAAAATATACTATACGCAATATTTTAACCGGTCTTATGTGGGCAACGGGGAATCTGGGATTGCTTCTGGCTCTTCCACGGATCGGAGTGGCTACAAGCTTTTCCCTATCTCAAACGGGAATCGTGATTTCTACTCTTGGAGGTTTGTTTTTCTTAGGTGAAAAGAAATCCAAAAAGCAAATCCTTCTCGTCATTGCAGGGTGTGTTCTTATCATTATCGGCGGTGTTCTATTAGGCTTTACGAAAGATTAAGGAGGAATGGATATGTATTCAGATCTGACAGGTAAGGTTGTCATTATAACCGGAGCTGCTACAGGTATAGGAAAGGCGATTGCTAAACGATTTGCCAGTGAAGGCTGCAAAGTGGTCATTAATTATTTCAAAGAAGATGAAAATCCGGAAGAACTAGTGAGGGAAATCGAAGAAGCAGGGGGAACAGCCTCCATTATTCAAGGTGATGTGTCAAAAGAAGCAGACGTTCAGGGCTTTGTCCATTTTGCGCACGACACGTATGGCCGTCTTGATATCTACGTGAATAATGCGGGAATCGAAAATGAAGTTCCGTCTGAAAACCTGCCTATTGAAGATTGGCAAAGGGTCATCAACACGAACTTAACAGGTACATTTCTCGGATGCCGTGAAGCTGCGAAATACATGCTCGATCATAACATCAAAGGATCGATCATCAATGTTTCTTCTGTTCATGAAATCATTCCGTGGCCTCACTTTGCGCACTATGCAGCCAGTAAGGGTGGGGTGAAATTATTAATGGAAAGTCTTGCGTTAGAATTCGCACCCGATGGAATCCGGGTAAACAATATTGCTCCCGGGGCCATTGACACTCCCATCAATGCCGAGAAATTTTCTGATCCTGAAAAGAAAAAAGGAGTGGAGAAACTCATTCCAATGGGCTATATCGGGGAACCCGAACAGGTGGCTTCCTGCGCAGCTTTTCTAGCCTCGGATCAGGCAAGCTACGTCACCGGAACGACACTCATCGCCGATGGGGGCATGACGAAATATCCAGGATTCCAAGCCGGGAGAGGTTGATGGGAAAATGGCCAAAATCACACGTTGATTTTGGCTTTTCTTATTTTTGGCAGAGTAAGTATTCTTAATCGACTATGGTGATAATCGGTGGTTTCTCTAAGTATTTCATGAAGTTCGGAACATCGTCTCCAACCGCTTTCCATTCTTCAGAATTAAACGCTTCTTTCATATCTGCTTTGTTTTCAAATTCGATCTCCGTTATTAAGTAGAGTGACAAATCCGTATTTTGATTGGATAACACCCGCTGTACATTCGCATTTTTTACATGAGGAACCTTTCCAGCTATCGGCATATGGGTGTTGAAGTAATATTCCTCGAACCCTTCCTGATCCTTTGGCTTTTCATACATCACAATCACTTTCGCCATGTTACTCCTCCTCGCCCTGACAATTTGTGTTCATTTGAATTTTAGCAATTATAGGAAAATGCGACTATGAATTTCATAACAAAAATATCGACAGAATTTGACTTTGGTGTGACCCTGATTGCTTGTCGCCCCAGGGCGAGCCCCTTCCGCTTTTCTTGATCCAGCTGCAGGGCTTAGAGGCTCGAGGTCATAAGTCAAACATACCAAAAAGGCAAAGAGCGCCTTTCCGGTATGTTCGCCTTATGCTTGTCGGTCCTGCTCAAGCCGCCTCCGGTTTTCTTGTTATTCTCTCCATTTCCATTTATTTAAGTTGAAAGGGAACGTATATTCGGTTAGAATCATAGATATACTATATGAGAACGTTTGTTCTATTTTAGGTAAAATGGAGGACGAGGATATGACTGTCGATTACAGTGTGCTGCCACACCACAAGATTCTGTGCATCGATATGAAGAGCTTTTATGCTAGCTGTTCGGCTGTCATGCTGGGTCTTGATCCCCTTGAATGCCATTTGGCTGTAGTAGGGGATAGGGACCGCCAAGGAAGTATTGTGTTAGCGGCATCACCCAGGTTGAAGAAGGACTTTGGGATCAAAACGGGCTCGCGGATGTTTGAAATCCCAAAGGATCCGCGCATCCGGCTTGTAGAGCCGAAAATGGCGACGTATGTCAGGATATCGACTGAATTGACCCGGTTATTCCACCGCTACGTACCGAAAGATGCCATTCATACGTATAGCGTGGACGAAAGCTTTATCAAGATTGATGGAGCGACGAATCTCTGGGGAGATGCCACGACTGTTGCACGTAAAATCAGAGATGATATGGAAAGGGAGTTTCAGCTGCCGTGCGCCATAGGAATCGGTCCCAATATGCTGTTGTCTAAGTTGTGCCTGGATCTTGAAGCAAAAAAAGAGGGTATTGCCGAATGGACCTATGAAGACGTTCCGGAAAAGCTGTGGCCGCTATCGCCTTTACGTGAAATGTGGGGGATTGGCGGGCGCCTCGAAAAGACGCTCAATCGCATGGGGATTTTCTCTATTGGCCAATTGGCGCAGTATGACCTGGAGAAGCTGGAGGCCAAGTTCGGCGTTATGGGAAATCAACTCTATTACCACGCATGGGGAGTTGATTTATCTGAAATAGGAGCTCCGATCATGGATGGTCAAATCAGCTTTGGCAAGGGGCAGATCCTGCTTCGCGATTATAAGGAGAAAGAGGAAATCAAACGTGTCATTTTAGAAATGTGTGAAGAAGTCGCCAGACGCGCCCGCACCCATCGCAAGTCGGGGAGAACAATAAGCTTTGGCGTCGGTTACAGTCACGAAGAATTTGGTGGAGGGTTTCACCGGTCGCGGACCATCGAGGAGCCGACCAATATCACCATGGATTTATATCGTGTATGCCTGGAGTTATTCGAAGAGAATTACAACGGGAAAACTGTACGGAAAATCAACATCGCTCTTTCAAATATTGTAGATGATGGAGCCTTGCAGATTTCTTTGTTCGAGCCGAATCGATGGGAGAAGCGGGAGCTAGGGTATGTAGTGGACCGCATCCGAAATAAATATGGATCGGCAGCCCTTCTCCGGGCCGTATCCTATACAGAAGCAGGAACAGCAAGGCATCGTGCCCGCCTGGTGGGTGGACATAAATCGTAATAAATATAGGAGGTGAGAGAGTTGATCCGCGATCGAGGAAGAATCAAATGGACATCTATGATGCTGCCGGAGCATGTGAAGCTCCTAAGGGATTGGGCAAAGGAAGATACGCACGAGAAGAGGATCGAACTTGACGAGCAGGAACTGGTCAGGATGAATGAAGTCGTGTCAGAGGCGATGGAGTTTGGCAAATTGGTGTCGATTACTCACTATGTAAAGCACCGTCATCAATTATCGATTGGAACCGTTCACCACGTCGACTCACTGGAAGGGAAGCTGCACGTCGTAGACAGGTTCGAAGACGTACACTATATTCCACTTGCAAGCGTTGTGGACATTCGCTTTTTCGATTGACAGCCCCATGAAAAGAGAGACTTCACAAGGGTGAAGTCTCTCTTTTCATTCCATTTACTCTTCGTCCAATACTTTTTCTGCCCGCACACATGATTCGAATTTTCCTTTATGAGATGCGTCACAAAACGGCATGTTTGTAGATAAGCCACAACGGCAAAGGGTAAACACTTGTTTCGTTGGAAATACATTTCCGTCAGCGTCAATTAGCTCCACGTCACCGCTTACACGAAAAGAACCATTATCATTCACTTTAATTTGAGCTTTTGCCATGAAAAACCACCCTTTCTAGAAAATACAAAAGAATCCCCCTTATCGATAGTAAATTGAAAACAGGAAAAATGCAATATTCTAAAGGAAACAAATGAAATGTGATAGGATAAGGGATAGAGGAGGTCGTCGAATGAAAATCGAACTAACGAACGAAGCAACCCAAAAGATTCAAGATAGAATAGGGACCCAAAATGGTCACCTGAAATTGAAATACGATACAGAAGGCTGCGGCTGTGTTGTCAGCGGTATTCCTACCTTATGGTTTGTCCATCACCCTGTTGAAGGTGAAGATATAAAGATAGAAACGAACAGCTATCCGATCCTCGTAGAAAGATCAAAGATGGTTTTCCTCGATGAAAAACTGAAAATTGATTTTTCTTCACAAAGTAACACATTTCAATTAAAAAGCCCTGGGCAGATCATTAATGGGAGAATGAACTTTCTATTGTTTCCAGGGGAATAAATAGAAACGAAGCTGACTCTTAGGAGAATTTAAGGGTCAGCTCATTCTCCTTCATCAATTCCTCAAACATTCGGGCCAATGAAAGCCCAGTCGTCCATCCACCCATCGCATCCTCTACAGACCAGCACGCAGATAGGACCGAGTGACAAAACCCGTATTGAATCAACCGTTCATAAGAGAGGGAAAGAAGGGAAGCGATTGTCCGGGTCCTGTATTGAAGCAGTTCTAATGGCACATCCCATTTCTTCCATTCATTCAACATGAACTGAATGCAGTCATATTCTCTCTCGCCGATAAGCCCTTTAGGATCGATGGCCGTCCAGCCGGAAGATTCCGAGTAGAGAATATTTCCATGATGCAGATCACCGTGTAGAAGAAAGAGATCTGTGGAAGTACTGAGCAACTCAGGAAAGAGGTTTTCAGCTTTTAAGACGAGCTCTTCAGGTAAGGGTCCACTTCCTCCGTTGAATTTTTCACGCAGCCGCCCAATTCCATTTGACCAGGATTGAACGGTAGGGTATGCGTGAAGGATCGCGGGCTTATGCCATAAACGATGAGCAACACGGGACAATACATGCAGGACCTCTTTTTCATCCTCAACGGAGTGAAGGGAAGTGCCCGGTGTGAGGCGATCTAACAGGATCCACCCCTCTTCCTTATGAAAATCTATGACCTCCACCATGCCCTTCCCTTGGAAATCCTGAAGCGCATGAAACTCATTGGAAAAATCGTTGTTCGGATACCCGACCTTTAGAACGGCATCCCGTTCACGCCCGATCTGGACCGGCACCACAAAGTTATAGCTTAATGAAAAAGGCTCACTGAAGGTTAAATGGAACCGATTTTTTAAAGACTTCAGTAGATCTTCCACGTTCGAAATCCACACTGCACCTGAATCGCCATACATGGTTTGCATTTTTGATCTGAAATCAGTTGGAATCAAGAGACATCATCCCTTTCATTTAATACAAATTGGTGAAGAAACCGTTGAATCACTTGTTCATATTCCTCAGGGTTGTCATTATACGATTGAGCATGAGTGCCCCGAAAATCGAGAAACAGTTCTTTAGGTCCCTGTTTTTTTTCAAATAAATCCTTTGTCATTTGAGGAAGGATAAAGTCATCATTTGTGCTGTGGAGAAACAACACGGGTTTTCTGATGTTTTGAACAACCGATATCGGTGATAGATCCTTTAATGTGTAACCTTGTCGCAGCTTTAGGGTGCCGCCAACGAGGGGTAGGAGAAATTTTGCAGGCATCTTCACTTCTACGCTCATACGATAGGCAAGCTGTTCACCAAAGTCGGAAAAAGGGCAATCGGCAATATAAAAATCTGCCCGATCTTCCACACTGCCTGCATATAAAAGCAGAGTAGCTGCACCCATGGACTCCCCGTGGATTCCGAAGAAAACGTCCTCGCCTTCCCGTCGGATCAACTCATCCACAACAGCCTTTAAATCATATTTTTCAAAATATCCGTAACTTGTCGTCTTCCCACCGGACTCCCCATGCCGGCGATGGTCATAAATCACAGCATTGAATCCTTGTTTGATGAAAAGGTTCATATACTTGATCGAATTCCACTTGTTTTCTGTAACCCCATGGGAAAAGATCATGAATTTTTTATGGGGGTGAGGCTTCACAAAAATCGCTTTAATGTCATATCCGTATTGTGAAGGGATCAGCACCTCTTCTTTAGGAAGTGAGGCATAATCCTCTTCTATCAGCCTGGTCGATCCTGTTTCACGAGACCGGATAAAGTCATCTCCCTTTTTCGGTAAGTACATAAAACGATTCGTAATGTAAATCCCAAGCAGCCCTATGGACGAAAGGGTACCGCCAAGGATGGCAAGTTTCTTTCTCATCTTCATCACCTCAAGCAAAATCATTCATACTCATATTGTAGCAAAAGGAGGAAAAAAGAGGAATTTTTGAACAGGGGAATACAAAGAAAAAGTGTCCCTTAAGAAGAGACACTTTCATGAATGGCTACTTACGATTTAGCATTTTGACCTTTAGTAGGATGAATGGCTTTTTCAAGTTCTTCCTTAGCCATCGGGTTAGAAACCGTATCTGAGTTAGGTTTGCCCTTTTGGCTGAAGCCTTTATCGCGTTTTTGACTCATGAACTCATCTCCTTCAAGTATTATCTACTTTAGAATGCTCGAAGGAGAAAGGTGGTATTCATGATTGATTCAATTCATGCAGACGGTAGTAACCGCTTTCAATGGGGCGGCTGACATGGGGCTTCACCAGCTGGATGGCAAGAGCCAGCTTCCCTAAATCAATTCCTGTGGAGATTCCCATTTCTTCTAACATATACACAACATCCTCAGTCGCTACATTCCCAGTTGCACCAGGAGCAAAAGGACAGCCCCCAAGTCCGCCGGCGGAAGTGTCAAAGCGGTCAACTCCCGCTTGTAATGCGGCAAAGATATTAGCCAGGGCCATCTTCCGTGTATCATGAAAATGTGCAGTAAGTAACGTATGAGGCAATTCCTGCTTCAGCAAAGCAAACAGTTCATGGGCTTCTAAAGGGTTAGCCCGACCAATCGTATCAGCGACGCTTAATTCGTCCACCCCTAAAGAAACAAATTTCTTACATAGAGAGAGGGTGTCCTCCGGTAAGATTTTTCCTTCATATGGACAGTAGAAAGCGGTAGAGATACAGGCTCTTACGAAGTAGCCCCGCTCTTTTAGCTCTGATATAAGAGGAGCCAGTCCTACAAGGGCTTCATTCGTTGTCTTGTTAATGTTTTTCTGATTAAAGGTGTTACTCACGCCTACGAATACTGCCACGGATCGGCAGCCTGTTTCATAGACTCGTTCAATCCCTCTTTGATTAGGAGCAAGGACAAAATCCCTGGAATCGATTGTCATGCAGGAGTCGACGATTTCACTGGCATCCTGCATTTGCGGAACCCATTTTGGAGAAACGAACGAAGTCAGCTCCATTTCCTTGATTCCTGATTGCTTCAGTCGGAAAATAAAATCCTTCTTTACATCAGTCGGAACAAAGTTCTTCTCATTTTGCAACCCATCTCTAGGGCCAACTTCAATAATCGTTGCATTTTTAGGTAAATTCATAATTTCCCTCCCTCTTTCATTTTAAGAAAATTTCGACAGATAAATCAATATAAAAATTTTTTGACGAATTTAGAGGGATTTAACCGCTTACATAGAATGAGTTAAAGTGGAACTGTTTTTAAAGGTAAGTAACATGCAGACTAATCAGTCAGAAGAGAAAGGGAGGAAGAAAGATGTCAAATGAAGTCGTCATTGTGAGTGCTGTCCGAACAGCCATCGGAAGCTTTAACGGATCTTTAAAAGGTATTTCAGCTCCGGAACTTGGAGCTATTGTGATTAAAGATGCCTTAGAGAAGGCTGGACTGAATGCAAGTGATGTAGATGAAGTGATCATGGGGAATGTATTGCAGGCAGGGTTAGGTCAAAATCCGGCTCGCCAAGCATCCATTAAAGCGGGACTGCCTGAGCAAGTACCTGCTATGACCATTAACAAAGTGTGTGGATCAGGATTAAAAACGGTTCACCTGGCAACCCAGGCAATCCTTGCAGGAGACGCGGATATTATTGTTGCAGGTGGAATGGAAAATATGAGTCAAGCTCCATATTTACTAAAAGGAGCAAGAGAAGGATACAAAATGGGAGACCAGAAAGTAGTCGACAGCATGATTTCCGACGGCTTATGGTGTGCCTTTAATGATTATCATATGGGTGTAACGGCAGAGAATCTTTGTGACCGCTACTCCCTTACACGTGAAGAACAGGACGAATTTGCGGCCTGGAGCCAGCAAAAGGCAGCTTCTGCGATTGAATCCGGCCGTTTTGAAGATGAAATCGTCCCCGTTTCTATCCCGCAGCGAAAAGGAGACCCTATTGTATTCAAACAGGATGAATTCCCCCGTAAAGGGTCGACTGCCGAGAAGTTATCCGGTCTACGGTCAGCCTTCAAAAAAGATGGCAGCGTGACAGCAGGTAATGCATCAGGTATCAATGATGGAGCCGCTGCAGTGGTCGTCATGTCGAAGAAGAAAGCCGACGAAATGGGCATTACCCCTCTAGTGACGATTAAAGGGAATGCCAATGCAGGTGTAGATCCGAGCGTCATGGGAATCGGACCTGTTGCAGCAGTGAAAAAAGTGTTGGAAAAAACAAAGCTGACAATTGAAGATATGGACTTGATTGAAGCAAATGAAGCATTTGCTGCCCAATCATTAGCAGTAGATAAAGAACTTCAATTTAAGAAGGATGCCCTGAATGTGAATGGGGGAGCCATTGCATTGGGTCACCCGATTGGAGCAAGTGGAACGCGTATCCTAGTTACACTGATTCATGAGATGAAGAAGAGAGACGTTCAGAACGGTTTGGCTACACTTTGCATCGGTGGTGGACAGGGCGTTGCGACTGTCGTTGAGCTCCACAAATAAATAAAGACCGCGAAAACTAGATTCGAGGAGGGAATACAATGAAAGAGGTATACACTTCATATGACGAAGCGGTGGCAGACATCCATGATGGAGCCACTTTAATGGTTGGAGGATTCGGTTTATGCGGAATCCCTGAAAAACTCATTCTGGCCCTTGTAGAAAAAGGTGTTAAAAATCTTACCGTCATTTCAAATAACTGCGGTGTAGATGACTGGGGTCTCGGCTTACTGCTCAAAAATAAGCAGATTGATAAAATGATTGGTTCTTATGTAGGGGAAAACAAAGAATTTGAAAGGCAGGTTCTAT
This sequence comes from Rossellomorea sp. GCM10028870, assembly GCF_042666755.1. Classification (NCBI taxonomy): domain Bacteria; kingdom Bacillati; phylum Bacillota; class Bacilli; order Caryophanales; family Bacillaceae; genus Rossellomorea; species Rossellomorea sp. GCM10028870. The sequence goes on from NZ_JBHTGN010000001.1 coordinate 599,913, forward strand.
CTGGTGAGCTGGAGGTTGAATTGGTTCCTCAAGGTACGCTTGCTGAGAAGATCCGTGCCGGGGGAGCAGGAATTCCTGCATTCTACACGCCGGCAGGAGTCGGAACACCGGTAGCCGAAGGGAAAGAAACACGCACGTTTAATGGAAAAGAATATTTGCTGGAAGAAGCTTATACTGCAGACTTTTCCCTGGTTCGTGCGTGGAAGGCCGACAAGATGGGAAATCTGATCTACAACAAAACGGCGCAAAACTTTAACCCGATGATTGCGGCTGCTGGGAAAGTGACGATTGCTGAAGTAGAAGAGCTTGTTGAAATTGGGGAAATCAACCCGAATGAAGTGCATACACCAAGCATATACGTGCAGCGACTGATTCAAGCAGAGCAGGAAAAACGCATTGAAAGAAGAACAGTGAAACAATCATAGAAGGGAGAGTGGAACGGGATGGATCGTGCCAAAATGCGTGAAAGAATAGCAAGAAGAGCGGAAAAGGAAATTGAAGATGGTTTCTATGTCAACTTAGGAATCGGGATGCCTACACTGGTAGCCAACTACATTACAGAAAACAAACAGGTTGTTCTTCAATCTGAAAATGGATTACTTGGAATCGGACCTTATCCAGTTGAAGATGAAGTCGACGCTGACCTCATCAATGCAGGAAAAGAGACCGTTACGGCGATTCCAGGCTCCTCATATTTTGATAGTTCGGAGTCATTCGGAATGATTCGCGGAGGGCATATCAATATCGCCATCCTCGGTGGAATGGAAGTTGCCGAAAACGGGGACCTTGCCAACTGGATGATCCCAGGGAAGATGATCAAAGGAATGGGCGGAGCGATGGATCTCGTTCACGGAGCCCAGCGCATCATCGTCATCATGGAGCATGTCAATAAAGCAGGAGAGAGCAAAATCCTGAAAGAATGCACCTTGCCTCTGACAGGAAAAGGCGTCGTGCACCGCATCATCACGGATCGCGCTGTGATGGATGTCACGGATGAAGGGTTACTGCTTCGTGAAGTAGCGAACGGCTTCTCCGTGGAAGATATCCAATCATCAACAGATGCGACATTGATCGTAGGGGAAGATGTGAAATTGGAAGCCTATTGAGTAGACAGAGCTGGTTAGAAGGGGCGAGTACCCCTTTTGACCGGCTTTTTTTGAGCCTGACTTTTGACTAAAATCATAAAAAGATTTATAACTATGACAGATAGGGGGAATCAGTACATGTCCAAGAAAAAGAAACAGGAAGCAGAAATGACCTTAAAGAATTCGATCAACCAGGATCTATTCGAACAATTAAAGCAGAAGAAGAAAGAGCTTGAAAAAGTAGAATCTGTGAAAAAGGAAGAAGAGCGTCTTAAAAAAATAGAAGAGAAAAAGCAGCGGGAAAAGAATAAGAGCTTTGAAGAGCTGCTGAATGAAAGCAGCATGGATTGGAAGAGTTACAAGGATTGATGAGGGATGTAAAAGTAGTACCTCATCAATCAGACTGGAAAGAAAAATTCGAAACAGAAAAGCGATCACTGGAAAAGATTCTCCCGGATTCAACCATCCATCATATCGGCTCGACGTCGGTGCCTGGCTTAGCGGCTAAACCGATTATCGATATCCTAATAGAAGTCCCTGACCTTGAGAGCATTGATGACAGGAAAGAAGAATTCAGCCAACTGGATTTTGTGGGAAAAGGGGAGAATGGTATCCCGAACCGTCGCTACTTTTATAAGGGAGAAGGGAATGAGAGAGCCGTACATCTTCATATTTTCCCTTATGGAATCGATCATGTGATCAGACACTTAGCGTTTCGTGATTATTTAAGAGAACACGAAACGGAAGCCCGACAATATGGTGAACTAAAATCAAGGCTTGCAAAAAAATTCCCACATGATATGGAAGGCTACATTCAAGGGAAAGATCAATTTGTGAAGGACTTGGAAAAAATGGCGGTAAATTGGTATAAAAAAAATAAGCGGGAAGGGAATTAAGAACCCTGACCCGCTTATTTTTTTGTTCACTCAATCCCTATGTTGCTCATACCGTGATAATTTAGTTAAGTGTTTAAGCATTTCCAGCGCCTCAGTAGATAGAGGGCTCGCATTGACAGCATCAATATTCTCCTGAAGCTGCTGAACAGAACTGGCTCCCGGAACCACGGCTGCAACCGATTGGTGGGAAAGAATATATTGGAGGGCAAGCTCATTCATTTTGCGCTGGTCTCCCATTTTGCTATGAATGGATTCGATCGTTTCTTGAAGCTCTTGATAAGAATAGTCCAGATACCCACTCTCTTTCATTTTCGAAGAAGCTTTGGAAAGCATTTTCTCAGAAAGAAGTCCTTTTGCCAAAGGCCCCCGAACCACGATATTCACCTTATTCTCATTCAATAGGTCCATCCATTCTTCCGGCCGGCGATCCAGTAAGCTGTACTGCATCATCACGCTCTCTATGGAAGAACTCTTCAGGAATCGCTTAATGACATTCGGGCGGATGGAGGAGATTCCATAATGGCGGATCAAACCATCACTCTTTAATTCTTCAAATGCTTCGATCGTTTCATCAAAATGATCTTCAATGGTCCCGCCATGAAGCTGATAAAGATCGATATAGTCCACTTTCAGGCGGGATAAGCTATCCTTGACGGCAGACTTGATATAGGATTTGGAAGGATCCCAGCGCCAGCCATCTTCCACGTCATCCCAGCGATTTCCTACCTTTGTGGCAAGAATAATGTCGTCTCGGACCCCGTGGATGGCTTTACCCACAATTTCTTCATTTTGACCAAAGTCATATAAATCAGCGGTATCAAGATAATTGATCCCATTCTCTAAAGCGTGTTGTACAATTTCCTTGGCAGCTGTCTCTTCGGTTCCAAGTGACATACAACCGAGTCCCATCTTTGATACAAATAAATCGGAGTTTCCTATTTGTCTTTTTTCCATTGTATCCGTCCTTTCGACATTAGTACTCTCTATTATATTAACGAAAGTGGGGACGAATAAACAAAAGATACGGCTGGTTTCAACGATTGGCTTCGATCCATTCCTTCACCGTGGAGTAGGTTTGATTATATTGCTTCAGCTTCTCCCTGATTTCCCATGCTTTACCTACCAGGATGATCCGGTCTTTTTCAGCAATCACCTTCAAGGGGTTTCACCTCGATCCTCGAATGGGATATGGTAAAATGTATGAGGACAAGGTCAACGACAGAACAAGGAGAGTTGAGCGGATGAAAAAATTTGAAGAAAAGACGATTAAAACGGAAACCATCTATCAAGGGAAAATCATTGATCTTCAGGTGGATGAAGTAGAGCTTCCCAATGGAAAGACTTCCAAGAGAGAACTGATTAAGCATCCTGGGGCTGTTGCTGTTATTGCGTTAACACCAGAGGGGAAGCTTGTCATGGTAGAGCAATATCGCAAAGCGTTGGAGAAATCCATCATCGAAATTCCTGCAGGGAAGCTAGAGCCTGGGGAAGAGCCCGGTAAAACAGCCCTTCGTGAATTGGAAGAGGAAACGGGCTACGGATGTGGGAACCTGGAGCATTTGATTTCGTTTTACACGTCTCCAGGATTTGCAGATGAGCTGGTTCACTTGTATATCGCTCACGACCTTTATCCCATTCAGGAATCGAAAGAAACGGATGAAGATGAATTTGTAGAGTTGATTGAAGTAACAGTCGAGGAAGCGGCGCAGCTTATAAAAGAACAGCGGATTTACGATGCAAAAACGGCTTATGCCGTTCAATATCTGCAACTGCAAAATAAGAGTTAAGGTGAAGGAAGCTGGACTCCTAAGGAGAAGGAGGCCAGCTTCCTTATTTTTTGATAAATTCTGGTAAAATACGCATATAATGAAAAATTGACGCAATTACGACTGATTGTGACGCAATTACCCCGGATTTCGACGCAATAAATAGCAAATTGGCGCAATCGGCCATCACTTCCAGTTTTCGAAGCGCCAATCCCCAGTTTTGAGATCATATTTCACTCTCTAAATGGACTAATAATGACTGAACTGCCATACGATTCGTTATTCAGTAGTGGAATGTTCATGAATTCATAAGCTTTGTAACCCAATCAATCTCCAAGAATATCAAATCTTAATTGAGGTCTGCTGGAATCAGAGAATAAACACATGTATCACGTGCGTCTGTCCCATTTTCATCAAGATGATCATGACGAATAATGCCTTCTAGCGTAAATCCCAGTTTTTCAGGTACTCTTTTGGAACCTGCATTTCTATCATCGCAGCGAATTTCCACCCGCTTGCAGGAGAGTTCGTTTAAGGCGAAATGTGTCAACGCGTTTACCGCTTCAACGATATACCCTTTTTTTGTGTGCTTCGTGTGAAGCCAATATCCGATCTCCACTTTTGGCACGTCCCAGTCGATGCGGTGAAACCCTGTAGACCCAATGAATCCATCAGTATCTTTGAGATAAATATGTAGTCGAATGTCGGTCTTCTTTATGAATTCTGCATAGGAATCCCGGACCCCGGCCTCCACCTCTTCAAGGGTTTGTGCTTTCCGGGCGAAGGGAAGCCACTGCTTCAATTCGTTTCTGGATTCCTGGATGGCATTAAAGACGTCAGGACCGTCCCCGGGCATGCATGGTCTAATGTAGAGGCGGGGTGTTTCAATCCTATCAGGAAACTCGATTAAACTTGTTTTGTCCAAAATATGTCCCTCCACTTCCATAATAAGGTTTCTATGATTATACGTTTATCTCCATGGAACTTCAATAGAATAGAAGAGAGGAGAATAAACGTGTCCCTCCCCACATATAGATTAGTAATCGATATCTAGGAGGAGCACTGTGATGCGCAAAAAAATATCAAATTCAAATCCACTCGTCCAACATGTACAAGCACATTCCTCAATCTATTTATTTATCATTACGTTGTTTTTAATGGGGATTATTTTTGGAGCAATCGTGGTTAATTCATTGTCTTTTGCCCAAAAGGAAGACCTCTATTTCTATTTAAGTAAGTTCTTTAGTGAAATGGAAGATGGGAGTATGACATCAGCAGAAGAACTGTTCCGTCAGAGTTTCCTTCATAATGTAAAGTACCTTGGGTTGATGTGGTTACTGGGAATCTCTATTATTGGACTCCCCCTCATCTTCGTTCTATTATTTATGAAGGGTGTAGTGGTCGGATTTTCGGTAGGTTTTTTGGTGAATCAAATGGGGTGGAGCGGATTTTTATTATCCTTTGTAAGCGTCTTACCGCAAAATATCATCATTATTCCGGCGTTTATTTTCATCGGAGCGATCAGCGCAAGTTTCTCCCTAACGTTGATTCGAAAGATTTTCATGAGGCAGACTTCATCCATGCAGTTTCAAATGATTCCGTTTTTATCCAGATACGTGATTTTCTTAGTGGTAGCAATCGGAATTGTCACAATTGCAGCCAGTATTGAGGCTTATCTTTCCCCGAATTTAATGGAAGCGGTTATTTCGAAAATAAAATAAAACGATTCTTATATAAGAATCGTTTTATTTGTTTAATTATAATAATTTTATTTTGCTTATTCCTCCCTTTTTGATATAATAGTAAAGACATTGACGAGGGAGGAGAGGACCATGGAAAGCCGTATTGAACGAATAAAAAAACAACTTCATTCTGCCAGCTACAAGCTTACGCCACAGCGCGAAGCAACGGTACGCGTGTTATTAGAACATGAAGAAGATCACCTAAGCGCCGAAGATGTATACCTCCTCGTTAAGGAAAAATCTCCGGAAATTGGACTGGCAACCGTATATCGTACGTTGGAATTGCTATCTGAACTGAAAATTGTGGATAAAATCAATTTTGGCGATGGTGTATCCCGTTATGATCTCAGACAAGAAGGGGCAGCCCACTTTCATCATCATTTAGTATGCATTGAATGCGGAGCGGTCGATGAAATTCAAGAAGATCTCTTAGAAGACGTGGAAACGATTGTTGAACGAGATTGGAAGTTTAAAATAAAAGATCACCGCCTTACCTTTCATGGCATTTGTTCGAGATGCCAGGATAAAGAAGAGGACCCAGAAGAATAATATGATGCCTGAAAGCCTTAAAGACTCCTGTCGTTGTTTCTCTTTTGAAACATCCCATACATACTCTTTAAGGCTTTTTTACATACTCGAACAGAATTTTTTACAGTTTATAACTCCATAAGGTATAAAACAGTTTAAAAACGTCATAGCTTGTATTAATAGGAGTTAGTACCGATGTATATGGAGGACGACAGGATGATAAAAGGAATTCAAATGGTATGGCAGACCATTAAAGTGTTTATTTTGTTTACCGGATCAACGATTTTGTTTTACTATGGTATTATGTGGATCAGTGAAGAATACGAAGGCTATCACAGATATGATGAACCAGAGGGAGCAGCAGTCAAGGTGTATTCTTCTGTGACGGATGAAGAAAGCCATTGGTATGATCGGCTATTATTTTTTTATATGAACGGGGAGTAATGTAGTGTGGAAGACCATATTCAAGATTTCATGCACTTTTTAATAGTAGAAAAAGGACTGGCCAAAAATACGATAGAGTCGTACCAGCGTGACTTAAAGAATTATGCACTATACTTAGCGAAGGTGGAAGAAATATCGGAACTGAACGCCGTTTCGAGAATGAACATAGTCCAATTTCTAGGCCACTTAAAGAGTCAGGGGAAATCTTCAAAGACAGTTGCACGTCATGTTGCATCAATCCGATCCTTCCATCAATTTTTGTTAAGAGAGAAAGCGACGGAACAAGATCCGACTGTGCATATCGAGACACCGAAAACAGAGCGGACGCTTCCAAAGATATTAAGCATCGTCGAAGTGGAAGCTTTACTCGAAGCCCCTGAGGAATCTACACCACTTGGGATGAGAGATAAAGCAATGCTTGAAATCCTTTATGCGACTGGTATCAGGGTAAGTGAACTCATTCAACTAAAATTGGATGACGTCCATTTGACCATGGGATTTGTACGATGTATCGGGAAAGGGAACAAAGAGCGGATTATCCCCATCGGACAGACGGCAATGAATGTTCTTGAGAAGTACCTGGAAGATGCCCGGTTGAAATTAAGAAGCAAGAAGCACCGCGATGATCACCTGTTTTTGAATCATCATGGTAAAGGCCTGACAAGACAAGGTTTCTGGAAGAACTTAAAAGCTCTTGCGAAAAAAGCCAATATTGAAAAGGATCTGACTCCTCATACACTCAGGCACTCATTCGCGACCCATTTATTGGAGAATGGGGCAGACCTAAGGGCAGTTCAAGAAATGCTCGGTCATGCAGACATTTCCACCACACAAATCTATACACATGTAACGAAAACACGCTTAAAGGATGTATACTCACAATTCCATCCTCGAGCTTAAATGATGAAGAGAGAGATCTTAAAGAAAATAGAATTCTTTAAGGGATCTCTCTTGTTTTTTTGGAAAGGGAAAAGTAGAATATAGATGTCAGACTTCTGACGTTAAATCCTGTCGATTGCTATAATGCAGATAAGGGTAAGATACGATTATAGATCAAAAATGTAACCGCTTTTTTAAATAAGGAACACATATAGGAGGTTTACTTGAATGAGTAACTATACATACAAAAGAGTTCATTTAATCGTCATGGATTCAGTAGGAATTGGTGAAGCGCCTGATGCTGAATTATTCAATGATAAAGGAACGGATACGATTGGACATATTGCTGAACATATGAATGGACTGAACATGCCCAATATGGGAAAACTAGGGCTTTCCAATATAAAAGAAGTGAAGGGAATTGAAAAAGCTGACAAGCCGTTAGCATACTTCACGAAAATGCAGGAAGCTTCTGTCGGAAAAGACACGATGACTGGGCACTGGGAGATAATGGGTCTAAATATTGATAAACCGTTCAAAACGTATCCAGATGGGTTCCCGGAAAAATTGATTCAAAAGCTTGAAGCAGAGACAGGCAGAACGATCATTGGAAATAAGCCTGCAAGTGGAACTGAGATTATTGAAGAATTAGGAAAAGAGCACATGGAAACTGGAGCTCTTATTGTCTACACTTCCGCTGACCCTGTCCTTCAAATTGCAGCTCATGAAGAGATCATTCCGATTGAAGAGCAGTATAAAATTTGCGAAATCGCCCGTGAAATCACGAAAGAAGAGGAATACCTTGTAGGTCGTGTAATCGCTCGTCCATTCGTAGGTGAACCAGGCGAGTTCAAACGTACATCCAATCGTCACGACTACGCATTGAAACCTTTTAACCGTACCGTAATGAATGAACTGAAGGATTCCGGGTTTGACGTGGTCGCCATTGGTAAAATATCAGATATTTTCAATGGCGAAGGAGTGACCGAATCTATTCGTACGAAGCATAATATGCACGGAATGGACGGACTCATTAAATCTTTCGACCAAGACTTCACAGGCTTAAGCTTCCTGAATCTTGTCGATTTCGATGCTTTATACGGACATCGTCGTGATCCAGTAGGATATGGAAAAGCGTTAGAGGAATTTGATGCCCGCCTGCCTGAAGTATTCGAGAAAATGACAGAAGACGATCTTCTTATCATTACAGCCGATCACGGGAACGATCCAACGGCTCCAGGAACAGACCACACGAGAGAATACGTTCCACTTCTCGTTTATTCAAAACGCTTTGACGGAGGGAAAGAGCTACCTATCTCTGAAACATTCGCAGACATTGGCGCTACCGTGGCAGACAACTTTAATGTGACCATGCCTAAGTTTGGTCGAAGCTTCTTATCACAATTGAAATAAATATTCCGAGTGAAAAAATATTGAAAGGGAGAGGGATGGAGGTGCAGGAACATCAGCCCAATTCCTCCTCTTTACTTTGAATGATAATAAAAGGAGTAATGAACATGAATTACGAAAACATCCAAAATGCAGCAAATCACTTAAAAAATCAATACACTGGGCAACCGAAAATTGGACTCATCCTGGGATCGGGATTAGGCGTCTTAGCCGATGAAATCCAAAACTCAGTAAAAATACCGTACAAAGAAATCCCTGACTTTCCTGTTTCTACAGTGGCAGGTCATGCCGGCCAGCTTGTTTTTGGTCAACTGGCAGGAAAAGAAGTTGTCGCCATGCAAGGGCGCTTTCATTATTATGAAGGGTATGGATTCGATAAAGTCACATTCCCCGTCCGCGTTATGAAAGAACTGGGCGTCGAAGTTTTGATCGTGACAAATGCTGCCGGCGGAGTAAATGAAAGCTTTAAGGCAGGAGATTTGATGCTGATTTCTGATCATATTAATAATATGGGTGGCAATCCACTAATTGGGGCAAACGATTCACGCTTAGGACCAAGATTCCCGGATATGTCAGAAGCCTATTGTAAAGTACTGCGTCAAAAAGCGAAAGAAATCGCGGAGAAGCTTTCTATTGAAGTTCAGGAAGGTGTCTACGTGGGGAATACAGGCCCTACATACGAAACGCCTGCTGAAGTTCGCCTTGCTCGTACGCTTGGTGGAGACGCGGTTGGAATGTCGACTGTACCTGAGGTGATTGTCGCTCGTCATGGAGGAATCAAAGTTCTCGGTATATCTTGCATTTCAAATATGGCTGCAGGTATCCTTGATCAACCTCTTTCACATGATGAGGTGATGGAGACAACTGAAATGGTACGTGCAAACTTCTTAGCATATGTGAAAGAAATTGTGACGTCTATCTAAGCGATGGAAGGTTCAAAATGATAACTAACTAAAGGGGAGGCCCCTTTGGCTAATACTATAAGAGCGGGTGAATACAATGAGAATGGTTGACTTAATAGAGAAGAAGCGTGAAGGTAAAGAACTTTCTACAGAAGAAATTAAATTTATCGTTGAAGGATATACAGATGGAAGCATCCCTGATTATCAGGTAAGTGCCCTGACAATGGCCATCTTCTTTAAAGATATGAGCGATAGAGAAAGAGCCGACCTGACAATGGCAATGGTCGAATCAGGAGATCAAATCGATCTGTCGGCGATTGAAGGAATTAAAGTAGATAAACACTCCACAGGCGGTGTGGGTGATACAACCACCCTCGTTCTCGGACCACTGGTTGCTTCCGTTGGCGTACCAGTAGCGAAGATGAGTGGAAGAGGTCTTGGACACACTGGAGGAACAATCGATAAGCTTGAATCCGTCGAAGGCTTCCATGTGGAAATTGAAAACGATGAATTTATCCGATTAGTGAACAAGAATAAGTTAGCCGTTATCGGACAAAGTGGTAATTTGACACCGGCTGATAAAAAGCTTTATTCACTACGTGATGTGACGGCAACGGTCAATAGCATTCCTCTCATCGCAAGTTCCATCATGAGTAAAAAAATAGCTGCTGGTGCGGATGCTATCGTACTTGACGTAAAAACGGGTGCCGGAGCTTTCATGAAAACACTGGACGATTCAAAAGACCTTGCCAAAGCAATGGTGAATATCGGAAACAACGTCGGCAGAAAAACAATGGCGGTCATTTCGGATATGAGTCAGCCACTGGGCTTCGCGATCGGAAACGCACTTGAAGTAAAAGAAGCGATCGATACGTTAAAAGGTGAAGGTCCAGAAGACTTAACAGAGTTATGCTTAACGCTTGGAAGTCATATGGTATACCTGGCTGAAAAAGCATCAACATTGGAAGAAGCGAGAGAGCTATTGCAGAAAGCAATTGAAAATGGATCAGCTCTTGAGAATTTCAAAGTATTCCTTGAATCACAAGGTGGAGATCCATCCGTTGTGGATGATCCTTCAAAGCTTCCACAAGCTCAGTACAAGATTGAGCTTGAAGCGAAAGAAGATGGCTATGTATCTGAAATTGTTGCAGATGCAGTAGGAACGGCTGCTATGTGGTTAGGGGCTGGCCGTGCGACGAAAGATTCTGTTATCGATTTAGCGGTTGGTCTTGAACTTCGCAAGAAAATTGGCGATTCGGTCAAAGCGGGAGATTCCCTTGTGACCATCTACAGCAATGAAGAGAACATTGACAATGTAAAAGACAAATTATATGAAAGCATAAAAGTTACATCTGAAAATGTGAAAGCACCTACGTTGATTCATACAGAAATCACGGGTTGATTTTTAATTTTGATCGAGGCCTTTGCCAAGAGGATTATTTCTCTTTGGCAGGGGCTTTTTTTTAAGAATTTGTAAGGAAATGCGAATACCGTATTATGGACAAATCAGCAATTGCAAGTGTGGAAGACGCAATTAACGTCCAGATTGACGCAATTCCACCCCAAACAGACGCAATAAATCGAATTTTGACGCAATTATTCGTGAAAATGACGCATCGAACTTTCAATAGCACACTCTCGAACTCAAAAGAGCTGATTTCACCAGACAAAAATGCTGCATCTCAGTGATCTTGATGTTTCATCCTTTATTTGAAGAATCCCCCTTTGAATTTAGCCATCTTTCAACCACTTACAACCTATCATCCATGAACCAACCCCACTTTTTTACCAATGTTTGTATAAAAATGATGCAGTTGGAAAAAATGGGTCTATGAGTATTGATTAAAAACGAGATTTGATTGGAGGACAGTTGGATGAAACGTTTTGCGTATATAGTAGTGACATTTGTTTTAGCAGCTTTTTTATTTCCTTCAATGGGGTTTGCCCAGGAGAAGAAATCGGAATTAGCTGAAGTAGCGAAATCAGCTATTTTGATTGAGCGGGATACTGGAACGGTGCTATATGAGAAGAATAGTCATGAAAAGCTGGCACCAGCATCCATGACCAAGATTATGACAATGATGTTGATCATGGAAGCCCTTGAAAAAGGTCAAATAAAGTGGGAAGACCAGGTTCGTGCAAGTGAATATGCCGCTTCGATGGGTGGATCACAAATCTTCCTGGAGCCCGGTGAGAGCATGTCTGTTGAAGAAATGCTTAAGGGAATTGCGATTGGATCTGCCAATGATGCATCAGTAGCCATGGCCGAGCATATTTCAGGAAGTGAAGAAGCCTTTGTCGAGAAGATGAACAAAAAGTTACAAGAGCTTGGGTTAAAAGACACTCATTTCAAAAACCCGACAGGCTTACCGTCCAAAGATCATTATAGTTCGGCACATGACATGTCCATGATGGCCAAAGAACTTCTAAAATATGAAGGAATCACCAAGTTTACAGGCAGCTATGAATCGTACTTGCGTGAAGATACGGATAAAAAATTCTGGTTGGTGAATACGAATAAATTGGTTCGTTTTTATGACGGAGTAGACGGGCTGAAAACGGGATTCACAAATGAAGCGAAATACTGTTTAACGGCAACGGCAAAGAAAGATAATATGAGAGTCATTGCTGTTGTGTTCGGAGCACCGACTCCTAAAGAGCGAAACAACGAGGTAAGTAAAATGCTGGATTATGCCTTCAATCAGTATTCAACCAAACCTCTCTTCAAAAAGGGGGACTCCCTGGCACAAGTGAAAGTATCGAAAGGGAAACAAAACAGAGTGGATGCAGTGACGGAAGAGCCGATCTCCCTGTTAACCCAAAAAGGTGAAAAACTGGATAAAGTGGAACAGAAGATAACACTTTCTAAAGACCTTAAGGCCCCTATCAAAAAAGGAGATAAAGTCGGGACCCTTGTCATCATGAACAAAGGGGAAAAAGTATTGGAAAGCACTCTCGTTGCAAAGAAAAGTGTGAAAGATGCAAGCTGGTGGGAGTTATACAAAAAATCCTTTGGACTTTTCACTAAAGTCGGAAAGTAAATCCACGACTCCTGATAAAAATAACCTCTAATTATGACGAATTCCTTCTAGTTTTGTCATGGAGAAGGAATTTATTAAAAGAATAGCGAAATGACTCACTATACGACAGAGAAGGAGGCTTTCTGATAGTGAGTCTTGCTATTAACTTAGAAGTCAAAAAAGATGTTTTGTGTGTCCGTTTAAGTGGTGAGTTGGATCATCATACTGCTGATGAGCTTAGGGAAAAAGCTTCGAATCTGATTGAAAGTGAGAATGTGAAGCATATCATTTTGAATTTAGAGGAATTAAGCTTTATGGATAGTTCAGGTTTAGGTGTGATTTTAGGCCGATACAAGCAGATCAAACAAAAGCACGGAGAGATGGTTGTGTGTGCGATTTCCCCTTCTGTAAACCGATTATTTGAAATGTCAGGGTTGTTTAAGATTATCCGTCTTGAGCCGTCTGAAGAAAACGCATTACAAAGATTGGGGGTCGCATAACATGAGAAATGAAATGAACATACAATTCAGTTCTTTAAGCCAAAATGAGTCCTTTGCCAGAGTTACCGTTGCTTCGTTTATTGCACAGTTAGATCCGACTATGGATGAATTGACTGAAATTAAGACAGTCGTATCGGAGGCCGTGACAAATGCCATCATCCACGGATATGAAAACAGACCAAATGGTACCGTTTATATTTCTGTCATTATGGAAGAGGATGGCTTCATAGATATGACCATTCGCGATGAGGGAATCGGGATTGGTGACGTAGAGGAAGCCCGTCAACCATTGTTCACGTCCAAGCCAGAGCTTGAGCGTTCTGGCATGGGCTTTACCATTATGGAGAATTTCATGGATGAAATAGAAGTGTCATCACACCCAGGTACAGGCACCACGGTAAGACTAAAGAAGCACTTGACCAATAGTAAAGCGCTATGCAATTAAGGAGTCGTGCCCATGGATGTCGAAGTTAAAAATGAAAAGGAACAGACCTTCTTGAAGGATCATGAGGTGAAAGAGCTCATAAAGCAGAGTCAGGACGGTGACCAAAGTGCCAGGGACTTAATTGTCCAAAAGAATATGCGCTTGGTTTGGTCTGTCGTCCAGCGCTTCCTCAATCGGGGATATGAACCTGATGATCTCTTTCAAATAGGCAGTATCGGGTTGCTGAAATCAGTGGATAAGTTTGATTTAAGCTACGACGTCAAGTTTTCAACTTATGCTGTACCGATGATCATCGGGGAAATCCAGCGGTTCATCCGGGATGACGGAACTGTAAAGGTAAGTCGTTCTCTGAAGGAGATGGGAAACAAGATTCGTAAAGCCAAGGATGAACTTTCCAAGAAATTTGGGAGGGTTCCGACGGTGAGTGAGCTTGCCGAACATCTGGAGTATTCGGTTGAAGAGGTGATCATGGCTCAGGAAGCAAGCAGGGCCCCTTCTTCGATTCATGAAACCGTTTATGAAAATGATGGAGATCCCATTACCCTTTTGGATCAGATTGCGGATAATAGCGATAATAAATGGTTTGACAAAATCGCCTTAAAAGAAGCCATAAGGGAACTGGATGATCGGGAACGGCTGATTGTGTATTTAAGGTATTACAAAGACCAAACCCAATCGGAAGTAGCAGATCGACTGGGTATATCCCAGGTCCAGGTATCGAGACTGGAGAAGAAGATATTACAAACAATGAAAGATCATATGCATACAGAATCTTAGGCAAAATAACCTTGTTGTTTCAAAGAATCATGTTGAAACGACAAGGTTATTTTTAATTTGTGAAGTGAATACAACATTTGAATATATATTGACCCCACAATCTCCCTTTGAAATTGTTGCCATTTTCAAAAGCTCCGAACCTACAAAATCTATACTGTTTCTCACTTCCTCCTCCATGCATCTCAACTGGCCACTTGCAGCCATTACATAAATTATATCCGTTAATCCATACTATTGGTACGAAGAGAAAATCATGTTTTCAGGAAGTGAACTGCATGGAAGGTATTTTGTATATACGCTTACGTCATCGAGTGCAGGTAAGGGAAGAGAGTACAGTCAAGCTTGGACAGCTTGCTCAAATCATAGCACCTGAAAATATTCTAGAAGAATTAAAGCAAATCCCGATCCATCAAGTGACGGCATCTGATAAGAATATCATTGTGGTCGATGTGATGAGGGTGATAAGAGAAATATGCAAGGACTTCTCAGATCTTGATATTCAAACGATTGGACCCACACAAAGTATTATTGAAGTGATCTATGAGAAAAAGAAAATCTCTCTTCCGCTCTTCATTGGCGTTTGGTTACTATTATTCATCGGTGCAGCCCTAGCAATTATGAATTTTCATGAAGATGTAAGTATGAGGGAGGTTCATCAGAGGCTGTATCATTTTGTAACTGGGGATGAGGATCCGCATCCATTATTATTTCAAGTTCCCTATTCATTCGGTTTAGGCCTTGGGATGATCTTATTTTTCAACCATGTGTTTCGAAAAAGACTTAATGAAGAGCCGAGTCCACTAGAAGTTGAAATGTTTAATTACCAGCAGGATTTAGATCAATATGTCATCATGCATGAAAATAAAGAAAGTCAGAAAAAATTAGATGACCATTAGCGTATTGATTACAGTATTTATTGGTTTTGCTGGTGGACTGGCAGTCGGTTCCGGGTTCGTAGCTTTTCTAACCGTATTAGGAATCATCCCAAGGTTAACTCAGTTAACAAAAACAATGAAAATGATTCACCACTATGAACTGGCCGTCATTACAGGTGCACTGGCAGGAGGATTTGTCAGCTTAAATAATTATACGCTGCACTTTTCCCCATTCGTTCTTATGCCCATCGGTTTAGCGAGCGGAGTGTTCATCGGGCTGTTGGCGGCTGCATTAACAGAGGTATTGAATGTGTTCCCGATCCTCGCAAAGCGGATTGGGATTGAAGGTCAAATCGTCATTCTCATTATGGCGATTGTATTTGGGAAAATTGTCGGCTCACTTTTTCATTGGCTCTACTTGGTTCATCAATAAACAGCAAGAGGCAGGGGTTCATATGGACGACAAAAGAAAAGTGATCCTGATTACAGATGGAGATGAATATGCCAAGCGGGCAATCGAGTGCGTGGCAAAGGAGTATGGAGGACGATGTATCTCAAGCTCTAAAGGAAATCCTTCTGTATTATCAGGACCAGAGGTTGTGAAATTAATCAGAAGTGCAAAGAATGACCCCGTCTTTGTGATGTTTGATGATAGTGGATTTATTGGAGAAGGTGCAGGCGAAAGGGCACTAAAGTATGTTGCGAACCACCCTGGCATAGACGTGCTCGGCATTATTGCGGTAGCCAGTAAAACCAGGCAGGCAGAATGGACAAGAGTGGATGTATGCATTGATAAATTTGGTGAATTGACTCCATATGGGGTAGATAAATTTGGTGTACCTGAAATGGATTTGGGAAGATTAACGGGAGATACGGTTTATTGCCTTGATGAGCTGGATGTTCCCGTTATCGTCGGGATTGGTGACATAGGCAAAATGGCCAAAAGGGATCACTACTCACAAGGTTCGCCCATTACGAAAAAGGCTGTTGAAATCATCTTGGAAAGGAGCGGATATCATGCCTGAGAAAACGAAAGAAATACCAATATCAAAAGATTTAGCTGTTATAGAAGAGTACATGAAGAATCATGTAGGATTAAACAAAAGCTTTGATTTAGGTGTCCGTAAACTCATGATTTTGAAAAAAGGAGTGCACATCTATTATATTAACGGGTTGACTGATGCTTCCTACATTATTCAAATAGTGGAGGAACTCGTTGAGATCAATGATCATGAGCGTGCAACGAGCCGATTATATGAGATTGTACATAATCGCCTTGTTCATCAATCGGTTGAGCCGGTTAAAACGATTGAAGAAGCAGTTGACGAAGTGCTATCAGGATTAATAGCAGTCTTTGTCGAAGGGTACGACGAGGCAATCATTGTTGATGTTCGTAGTTATCCCGGGCGACAGCCTTCAGAGCCTGATACTGAAAAGGTAGTACGTGGTTCCCGAGATGGTTATGTAGAGAATATTATTGTGAATACCGCTTTAACAAGACGAAGAATCCGGGATCCACGATTGAGGTTTGAAATATTTCGTATCGGGGAACGATCTAAAACTGACATTTCCATTGCTTATATAAATGATGTTGCAAATCCGAGCTTAATTGAAGTCATCAAGAAAGAATTGAAGAGTATTAAGATCGACGGATTAACGATGGCGGATAAAACGGTTGAAGAGTTCCTTGTGAAGCAAGGGTATAATCCATATCCTCTCGTTCGATACACTGAAAGAGCAGACGTCGCAGCCACTCACTTATTAGAAGGACATGTTCTTATTTTTGTTGATACTTCGCCGAGTGTCATCATTACACCAACGACATATTTCCATCACCTCCAGCATGCGGAGGAATATAGACAATCACCGGCTGTCGGGACCTTTGTCAGATGGACCAGATTCCTAGGGATATTAGCATCACTGTTTTTACTCCCGTTATGGTACCTATTTGTATTGGATCCTTCCCTCTTACCTGAAGTGATTAAATTCGTAGGGCCAAATGAGCAAACGAATATTCCTGTTATTGTACAGTTGTTCATAGCGGATTTCGGGGTTGAAATGTTCAGGGTGGCCGCCATTCATACTCCAACCCCATTATCCACTGCAATGGGTCTGATAGCGGCTGTCTTAATTGGACAAATAGCCATTGATGTAGGGTTATTTCAACCTGAAGTCATCCTGTATGTAGCCGTTGCATCCATTGGAACGTTTGCTACACCAAGTTATGAATTGAGTGCTGCGAACAAGATGGCCAGACTGTTCCTTCTAATTGCAGTTGCCTTCTTCCATATCCCTGGCTTGATGGTGGGTACAACACTTTTTATCTTATTCGTTACAAATATAAAATCTTTGAATACACCTTATCTGTGGCCGTTGATGCCATTCAGTCCTAAAGCATTCATGCAAATCCTGATTCGCCGCTCTATGCCGGGAGCAAAAATCAGACCTAGCATTGTGCAGCCGAGAAATAAGTATAAGCAACCTGCGAAATCTTAGAAATATTGCAACAACTCTCATTCTGTGGTAAATTACGTTTAATTAGAAGAGCATTAAAGAGGGGAATGAGACGTTTCATGTATCTTCATGGATCAGCAGAAATACAAAACGGTCATCTTACCATAGGCGGGGTGAGTACCACAAAGTTAGCAGAACAATATGGTACTCCCCTTTACGTTTATGACACAGCACTTATTAGAGAACGGGCAAGAGGATTTAAAGAGACGTTTGATTCCCTTGGAGTGAAGGCAGAAGTTGCCTACGCAAGTAAGGCATTTTCATGTATCGCGGTCTTTCAATTAATGAAAGAAGAGGGATTATCACTGGATGTGGTTTCAGGGGGGGAGTTATACACTGCGTTAAAGGCAGAATTTCCTCCTGAACGCATCCATTTTAATGGGAACAATAAGTCTAGGGAAGAACTGATGATGGCCATTGAAAACAAAATAGGCTGTATTGTCGTTGATAATTTTTACGAACTGGAACTTGTGAATGAAATTTCACTCTCCTCTGAACAAATGACAAAGGTTTTGTTAAGAGTGACGCCTGGGATTGAAGCCCATACTCATGATTATATACTAACCGGACAAGAGGATTCCAAATTCGGATTCGATTTGGGTAATGGCCAAGCTGAGGAAGCTATGAAAAAGGCGATGAGCCATGATGGGATTGAATTGTTGGGGTTGCATTGTCATATTGGATCCCAAATATTCGAAACAACAGGCTTCATTCTTGCTGCTAAGAAAATTATTGAGAAGGTAGCTCAATGGAAATCACAATATGATTTTGACCCTAAAGTAATCAATTTAGGCGGTGGCTTTGGTATTCGATATACGAAGGATGATGACCCGCTCCCGCCTGCTCTATATGTGAAGGAAATGATTTCTGCTGTAAAAGAGGAAGTTAAAAGATACAATCTCGAAATGCCGGAAATCTGGATTGAACCAGGTCGTTCCCTTGTGGGCGATGCAGGCACCAGCCTTTATAAATTGGGTTCAAGAAAAGAAGTACCAAACATCCGGAAGTACTTAGCGATTGATGGAGGAATGAGTGACAATATCAGACCCGCTCTCTATAAGGCGAAATATGAAGCCTTGATTGCGAATAAAGCAGACCAAACCCCGGAAGAAATTGTATCGATCGCTGGTAAATGCTGTGAATCAGGTGATATGTTGATCTGGGATTTACCCCTTCCTGATTCAGAAGCCGGTGACATTCTTGCCGTGTTCTGTACAGGTGCTTATGGATATTCCATGGCGAATAACTATAATCGTATTCCCCGTCCGGCTGTCGTGTTTGTAGAGAATGGAGAAGCCAGGTTAGCCGTTCAAAGAGAGACGTATGGGGATATGATTTCACTTGATGTAACGTTTAAATAAGCTAGAAAAGTAGTCTTTAAGTATATCGTACTTAAAGACTACTTTTTTATATACTGAATAACATACTTTAACAAATATTGATTTTACTATACAATAACAATGATATATAAAGGTGAATATAGTATAGACAAAGGAGTCATTTATGAAGATCAGCAATAAGGGGTTGTTTTTGTTTTTATTAGTAGCCGGCATAGTGTGGGGCGTCATCTACTGGATGTTCCTGGCTGGGAATTGATTGGTTAAAGTTGATTAATAAAAGTAAATTTAGTAAGATATATAAACATTCATATCAATTAAATTTCTAGTTTTTGTCTAAAATAGGAAATAAATAGATTAGGCATAAAACATAACGAGGGGTAAATATGTTAATTCGGTATAAAAAGGCGTTTGAAAAGATCGCAATGGGATTATTATCTTTCATGCCAAATGAAAAGGATTTGAAGAAGCTTCAACAGACGATGAAGCAATACGAAACTGAAGACAATTGGCAGCTCTTTTTATGGAAAGAAGAGGACATAGTAGGCTTGATTGGAGTCTTCAAGACAGATAGTACATTAGAGATTCAGCATATATCAGTAAACCCATCCCATCGCCATGAAGGAATTGGGAAATCAATGGTGAAGCAGTTAAGAGACATGCATTCAGAGTATGAAGTGAAGCCGAATTCAGACACCGCTTCATTTTTTGAGAAGTGTGATGAGATTGAAGAAGAAGTAAAGGACGAGAAGCAATAAAGAGGACGGCCACCTTGCTTAATAGGTGGTCAGCCTCTTTTTTTTCGTTCTAATGCATTTTTACGCTCCAAAATCACTTCTGTACGGTCTCGTAAGGAATGACGATGAATGAGATCATTATTCGTTAAATCACTTGGAGAACACCATGAGTACCCATTGTCCTTACACAGTGATTGAACTTGCTTAAGGAGAGAAGTCTCCGTGAGGGGAATATTTATGCTCTTATAGGGCTGATTTGTACTTAGTTCATGGCCGGTATCAACAAGCATGTCTTGGAGTTCAGCTGCATGGATTCCTAAGTGAGAGAGTTGTTCCTGATTCACCTCAATATTTTGGATGGCTTTCTTAAATGTTCGGGCTGCTCCAGGAAGATTACCTCTTCTGTAATGGTAAAAACCTACAGCTATCTGGATTAACCCCACCCAGTGGGAAGAGCGGTTCTTAGGGTCCACTTCTTTCCAATATTCTTCTAACACTTCATGACATTCGAAGTAATCACGATTTCCGTGGAAATACATTAAGAATTCTATATAAGGTTTAGGATAAACCATGTGATACCTCCTTTCATATTTTGAGTGTCTGAGTATTTAAAGTGTAGCACATTCTACGTCTTTGCTAAAACGACAGGTACATACTATATAAACAAAAACTTTCTATTGGAGAATAGTGGTCAATCTACTATACTATTAAGTAGCTATCAGGAATGACTGTAATTAGAAATTTGGTGATAAAGTGGAATACAATGTGAAAATTGACGCTTTTGAAGGTCCACTAGACCTTCTTTTGCATCTGATTAACTCGTTGGAAATTGATATATATGATATTCCTATGGCTCAAATTACTGAGCAATATATGTTATATGTACATACGATGAAGAATTTGCAGCTTGATGTTGCCAGTGAATACTTAGTAATGGCTGCTACGTTATTAGCCATTAAAAGTAAAATGCTTCTACCGAAACATGATGAAGGACTTCTAAACGATGAGATTGAATTTGAAGAGGAAGATCCACGTGACGAATTAGTTGAACGATTGATTGAATATCGTAAATTTAAAGAAGCGGCAAATGAGCTGAAGCATCGTGAGGAAGAACGGGGACAAGTGTATACGAAGCCTCCAAGTGATCTTTCGGAATTCACTGAAGAAGTTGATTTGAAGAATAGTGAAGTTCAAGTGTCTTTATATGATATGTTAGGAGCTTTTCATAAATTATTGAGGCGTAAGAAGCTGCAAAGACCCGTTCAAACCAGAATTACCAGACAGGAAATATCCATTGAGAAAAGAATGAATGACATTCTTCATAGTTTACGGAATATCAAAGTGCGTACATCATTTACGAGTCTTTTCCCAACCGATAATAAAGAACATCTCGTAGTTACTTTCCTTGCTGTGCTGGAATTAATGAAACGGAAGCAAATCATTGTCAATCAAGAAAAAAACTTCACAGAAATATTTGTTGAAGCAGGAGAGGAGGTAGGACTTGTTGAATAGCAGTAATTGGAAGGGGATACTGGAAAGCTTATTGTTTGCAGCCGGAGATGAAGGTCTTTCACTCAAGCAAGTCTGTTCCGTATTGGAAATCGGGGAGCAGGAAGCGATGGATGTCATTGAAGAGTTAAAGATGGATTATGAAAAGGATGTCAATCGTGGAATTTATATGATTGAGATAGCTGATACCTTTCAATTAGTTACCAAAAAAAGCAACGCCGATTATTTAAAGAAATTGGTTGAGTCACCAAATGTAAGCTTTTTATCTCAAGCAGCTCTTGAAACACTGGCGATTGTTGCTTATAAGCAGCCTATCACCAGGATGGAGATCGAACAAATCAGAGGTGTTAAAACCGAACGTCCCATTCAGACCCTGACGTCAAAAGGGCTGGTCAAGGAAGTTGGTAGGGCAGAAGGTACGGGTCGTGCCTATTTGTTTGGTACGACGAAAGAATTTCTGGACTATTTCGGACTAAAGAGAATAGATGAACTTCCACCCTTGCCTGAGAATATAGAAGACGAATTCATGCAGGATGAAGCGGATTTATTCTTTGAGAAATTTCAGGAAACGATGGATTCGAAAGAATAGGATAAAATCATATGTAGATAGTGAATAGGCAGGAACTCGGCTATATAATTGGAGGTCCTGCCTGTTTTCATGAGTCCATTGTTCTGAAAATTTTGACGAAATAGAATTTTCAGAACGATGGATTGATAAAATGGAACTAGCAGGGGAAATATGGAGGGGAATAGATGAACGATTTTATTGTGAAAACTCAGGTGCAAGACATACAACCCTTTCTTGAAAATACGATTATTAAATTTGAAGGCTATTTAAATACCGTTACCATACAAGATCTATTAGAGGGGAAACATGGAGATAAAGCTTATTACGAAGGGCTGCTTTCAAATTTAAGAAGACTTCTTGTCTATTGTGAAGAAGGACTGGATGCTTGTACAATCATTGTTCAAACTGAACCCTTCCAGAAGCTGGTTGCCGAAAGAATCCTTTATAAAATCTATCATAAATGCATAGAGGAATATTATTCCCCGCGATATAATCTATGGTTTGAAGATCGTCGTATTACCTATCCCGATCGCAGTGCAATCCGGTTTCGACAAGAACCTCCCGGCTGCTTCGCTACCTTATTAAGAGGTGTGGAAGGAGAGTTTCATAGCATTCGGGAGGAATTAATCGAATTCGAGGTCGAGTATCGAAACCAAAAGCTGCAATCCAAAGAATAGAACATGGAAAACACAGCTGAAAGACTCAGCTGTGTTTTTGTGTGTTTCAGTTTTTTCAAGTTGTACTGTGTTGGCATTTCCAGATTTTCATTCATATTACCCCTTGTCCTGCATAAACTTGTACAAACACGTTAGAACCAAAGGAGTAGATGGGTGTGAATCTAAAGAAAGTGAAATTTTACATAAATTATTTCCTTATCTTTACTTTATTGTTTGTAGTCGTTTCCAATGAAGTTCAGGCCGCACCTTCTGTCAGTTCACAGCGGGCAATTTTAATGGATCAGGAGACGGGGAGGATTCTTTATGAAAAGGATGCTCACAGTCAAAGTCGAATTGCCAGTATTACAAAGATTATGACAGCAATTCTGGCAGTCGAATCCGGAAAGATGGGTAAGGAAGTAACGGTTTCTTCGAATGCAGCTGGTACGGAAGGGTCTTCGCTATACTTAAAAGCGGGGGAGAAGATAAAGCTGGAAGATCTGGTGTATGGGCTTATGCTAAGATCCGGGAATGATGCAGCGGTTGCCATAGCAGAATATGTGGGCGGAAGTCTGGACGGATTTGTTTATATGATGAATGAAAAGGCGAATGAAATCGGAATGGAAAATACTCATTTTTCCAATCCCCATGGTCTTGATGATCATGAGGACCACTATTCAACTGCGTATGATATGGCAGTACTAACGAGATATTCAATGGAGAACGAATTATACAAGAAGATTGCAGGAACTAAGGTTCATACTGCGCCAAATCCAGAAGAAAAATGGGATCGTAAGTGGAAGAACAAAAATAGATTATTAACAGAATTATATAAACATAGTACGGGTGGGAAAACCGGTTACACAAAACGAGCCAAAAGAACGCTTGTGTCCACAGCTTCTAAGGATGGAGAGAATCTCATTGCCGTTACACTCAATGGTCCCGATGATTGGAATGATCATATTGGAATGTTTGAATTCGGGTTTAAGCAATATGATTATAGAATCGTCCTGGAAAAAGGAACGATTGATAAAATGGATGACGAAATATACAAAGATCATGCCTATCTTAAACGTGAATCCGTCCTTACCCTTCAAGATGGTGAAGTGGATGATGTGAAGGTAGAGTATAAAATGTTAAAGCCTAAAGAGGAATGGTTAAAGAATAAAAATGTACCTGAAGTAGTAGGAAAGGCTGTCGTGTATTTAGAAGACGTAGAAGTAGACACTCTTCCCATTTTCTTTAAAACAAAGGGTAAAACAGAAGAAGAAAAAAGCTGGTGGAAGTTCTGGGCATACTCCTTCGAGTCCTTTATAGGAGTCCGGGATCATGGTTAATCTCATTTGGGTCGGGATGACCATCATCGGTTTAGTATTCGCCATTATAAATGGGAAAATGGAAGAAGTAAACGAAGCCATTTTCACATCTGCCAATGAAGCCGTTACCCTCTGTATAGGATTGGTCAGCGTATTGGTGTTTTGGTTGGGAATCATGAGGATTGCTCAAGAAGCGGGTTTATTGGATAAACTGGCCAGGCTGTTCAGACCCTTTGTCACCAGGTTGTTTCCTGAAGTGCCGGATAATCATCCTGCTATGGGATATATATTATCAAATATGATGGCCAATATGTTTGGCCTTGGAAACGCAGCAACACCTCTCGGGATCAAAGCGATGGAGCAATTAAAGGACCTTAATGGAGGAAAAGACTATGCCAGCAGGTCGATGATTACATTCTTAGCGATCAATACGTCAAGTCTTACCATCATTCCCACAACGGTCATTGCGATCCGGATGAAATATGATTCAGCTTCTCCAACTGAAATTGTAGGACCAACCTTAATTGCCACAATGCTATCGACCATCGGAGCCATACTGATAGACCGTTATTTTCATTACAGACGTACTCGTCGTGAGGTGAAATAGATGCAATGGATATCCACCATTTCATTATGGTTAATCCCTATTATGATTGGCTTCATATTGATCTATGGCACCCTTAAAAAGGTACCAACGTATGAAGTGTTTGTAGATGGGGGAAAAGAAGGCATTAAAATTGCCGTATCGATCATTCCTTTCCTCATTGGAATGCTTGTAGCGATTACCATTTTTAGAGAATCAGGAGCACTTGAGTTCTTTGTGAATCTCATCCGTCCGGGATTGCTTGCACTTGGTATACCGCCTGAAATTGTGCCACTTGCCATTATCAGGCCCATTTCAGGAACAGCTGCCCTTGGTATGATGAGTGATATTGTCGCTACCCACGGGCCAGATTCCTTTATCGGAAGACTTGCATCAACCTTACAGGGAAGTACCGATACGACCCTTTACGTATTGACCGTGTACTTCGGGGCAGTAGGGATACGTAAGATGGGAGACGCGCTGAAGGTCGGATTACTAGCCGACGTCGTCGGAATCGTAGCCGCCATCTTCATCGTCACGATTATGTTTTAAGGATTGGCATCTATTAATAATGGAAACAATGAGGTATAAAGAAATCGACTGAAAAGGTCGATTTTTCTTTATACCTTTCTATTTTGCCTGGATTGTGTAATAATTCATGAAGACAAATGTATTGAAAATTAAATGAGGTGAAATACCGTGGAACGATTACAAAAGGTTATTGCTCATAGTGGAGTAGCGTCTCGACGAAAAGCTGAGCAATTAATTATAGAGGGTAAAGTAAAGGTCAATGGTGTAGTAGTGAAGGAATTGGGAACAAAGGTCTCTAATTCAGATAGAGTTGAAGTGACAGGGATTCAGATTGAAAGAGAAAACAAAGTATATTATATGCTTTACAAGCCAAGAGGGGTAATTTCGGCTGTGGCTGACGACAAAGAGCGTCAAGTTGTAACGGACTTCTTCCCTGAAATCCAAGAAAGAATCTATCCTGTAGGAAGACTGGACTATGAGACGTCAGGTATTCTTCTTTTAACCAATGACGGAGACTTCGCTAACTCCCTGATGCATCCAAGTAACGAAATTGAAAAAACATACGTAGCAAGATTAAAAGGCATCCCGCCTAAATTTAAAATCAGAGAACTTGAAAAAGGGATTAAACTGGAGGACGGCATGACTGCTCCTGCAAAAGTGAAAGTGTTAAGTATTGATAAGAAACAAGGGAAATCCATCGTAGAAATCACCATTCATGAGGGCAGAAACCGTCAAGTGCGCAGGATGTTCGAAGCGATTGGGTATCCGGTACAAAAGCTGAAACGGGAAAGATATGCATTCCTGTCTCTCCATGGCTTGAACGCAGGAGAAGGAAGAGAACTTACTCCGCATGAAGTGAAACAGCTGAGAACACTGGCTGAAACAGGAAATATCCGATAAAGAATAGGTTGGAAAGTGTCACATATCCTTCATATAATTTACACTATCTCTAAAGTGATAAATGATATAATGGGAAAGGAATTTTACCCTGAAATCCAAGGGATATTTCCCTGCTTATTATGAAGGAATGGACATTACATTATGGCAGGGACTGATCTCATAAGGGTATTCTTATGACATCAGGCCCTTTGCTACTGTAAAGAGAGAAAAATCATTTCCATTCTTGAGAACGATTTCAATATGGGAGGCACACGTACATGAATAAGAAAAAACGCAGATTACTCATCCGGACAATTATTCTCATTGTGCTGACTTCTGCGGTTGCATATACTCTGTATGCAAACTTTACGAAGGATGAAAGAGGGAGGTTAAAGGTGGGAGATCAAGCGCCTGACTTTGTATTACAAGATATGGAAGGGAATAAACATCGTTTGTCCGACTATGAGGGCCAAGGGGTATTCCTGAATTTCTGGGGAACATGGTGCAAACCATGTGAAAGAGAGATGCCATATATGAATAATCAATATGAAAAATATAAAGATCAAGGTGTACACATATTGGCAGTCAATGTGGGAGAATCAGATTTCCTTATCAATCGATTCGTGTCTAAACACGGGTTGGAGTTCCCTATTTTAGTAGACCAAGAAGAGGAAGTTCAAAATGCGTACGGTATAGATCCGTTACCGACTACATTCCTCATTAACCCTCAAGGTGAAATTGAAAAAATCATTACAGGTACGATGTCAGAAAACGATATCATAGAAGATTTAGAGAGCATCAAGCCTTAGCTCAGCAGTTTAACTTGATATAAGGAGTTTTAACATGAAAGAAATCAAATGTGAATGCGGTCATGTAAATCCTAACGGTACCGTTTTATGCGAATCCTGTGGACGGGCTTTAACGGATGAAGCGAAGAATGAGAAGCTTCATGACATGCGTTATGAGGGTAGTGCAAGGCGTTCCCAAACGTATAACAGATCGATTATCGACAAGATTTGGAATTTCTTTTCATCTGTTAAGGTTGGCGTATGGTTAATTGTCATCACACTTATCGCCTCTGCAGTCGGCACGATTTTGCCCCAGGAACAATATATTCCGAATGGACAGCCAGCAAATGAGTACTATGAAGATGTATACGGCTTTTTTGGAGAGTTATATTACACGTTAGGTTTCCATGATTTATATAGTTCATGGTGGTATCTACTATTAATCGCATCGATTGGAGTTTCCCTCGTGATTTGTAGTCTTGACCGGGTAATTCCCCTCTATCGTGCCCTCAAGAATCAACGTGTTTCCAGACATGTTGGTTTCCTGAAGCGCCAACGAATCTATGGGAAAACAGAATTGGTCGACATCAATGACTCTATAAGTAAAATAAAAGAAAAATTAACACAAAAAAAATATAAGATCCGTGAAGAGGACGGCAACATCCTTGCAGAGAAAAATCGTTTTTCTAGATGGGGTCCCTATGTGAATCATATCGGTCTCATCATCTTCCTATTCGGGGGTATGTTAAGATTCGTTCCTGGAATGTATATTGATGAAACCGTGTGGATCCGTGAAGGTGAGACGAGAGCCGTTCCTGGTACGAAACAAGAATATTACTTAGAAAATAAAGGGTTTACGTTAGAGACATACGATAAAGAAAAAGACAAAGAAGTGTTTGGGGAAGCCATTGATAAGAATGGAACCATCGCCAAGAATTTCCAGTCTGACGTGGTACTGTATAAAGAATCCGGAGATAAACTTCCAGGACAAACGGCTGACCGGGAAGTGGAAAAAGAGGATTCGATCAAAGTAAATCATCCTTTGAAATTTGGAAACTTTGCCGTATACCAAACAAGCTACAAGCTGGATGAATTTAAATCAATGTCCTTTACATTTGATAATAAAGGGTCTGGGGAGAGCTTCGGCAAATTCACCGTCGATCTATTCGATCCTCAAGATACCTACGCATTTGAAGAAGGTTATAAAGTAGAATTGATGGGATATTATCCTGATTTCTCTGGATTTAATGAACAAGGGGAGCCGCAAACCAAGTCTCCTTTACCGAATAATCCTGCATTCCTTTTCAAATTGTTCTCGCCTGAGAAGCCCGATGGTGAAGTGAGCTTTGTAGGGATCCAGCAAAACCTGGAACCGCTTGGTGACAATGAATATAAATTGTCATTTGCAGGTGTGGAGACAAGAGATGTATCTGCTTTAACCGTTCATAAGGACCTCACTCTTTGGATCTTAGCCGTTGGTGGAGCCATCTTTATGATAGGTGTCGTACAAGGTGCTTATTGGCACCACCGAAGAATCTGGATCAGGCGGAGTGAAGATGGAGTCATCGTAGCCGGCCATACGAATAAAAACTGGCATGGATTAAAAAATGAAATCAACTTCGTTTTGGAAGGTACTGGAATACAGGAACCTGAAGATCAACAACAAAAGGACGAAGCAAGGAGGAATGAAGATGTCAACGCTAACAATGGCAGCGTGGAGTAGTAATTTACTCTATGTATCCTTCATGATGTATTTGATTGCTACGTTGTTTTTTGGTGGGAGCATTCGCCAAAAAAATACAACTGAAACGAATCAACAAAAGTGGGGATTAATTGGGATAGTTTTAACCCTTATTGGATTTGCCGCTCAAATAGGTTACTTCTTTTTAAGATGGGGAGCAGCAGGACACGCTCCGGTAAGTAATTTGTTTGAATTTACAACCTTTTTCGGAATGATGCTTGTCGGAGCCTTTATCATTCTTTACTTTATGTATAAGACAACGATACTTGGTGTCATTGCGTTACCATTTGCACTTTTGGTGATCGCCTATGCCAGTATGTTTCCTAAAGACATTAGCCCATTGATTCCTGCTCTTCAAAGTGATTGGTTGAAAATCCACGTCACAACTGTTTCAGCAGGGGAAGCGATTTTATCCATCAGTTTTGTGGCAGGGTTAATCTACTTATTGAAATCAGTGCAACATACAAAAGGAAGCAAGCAATCGTTTTGGCTTGAAACCGTCATGTATTCTTTAGTTGTCGTATTAGGGTTTGTAGTGGCATCAACTGCCTTTACCCTGGGGAATTACGAAGCGAACTTTCAATATGTAAATCAAGAAGGGACAGAAGCGGTTTCTGAATACACACTCCCGGCTCTTGTCGGACCGAATGAAGGCCGACTATTAACCGACAACGTAATGGAGCCGCTTGTAGAAATGCCAGCCCTTATTAACGCTAAGAAACTAAATACCGTTATTTGGTCGTTTCTGATTGGAACAGGTATTTATCTACTATTACGTTTAATCTTCAGAAAGCGTATTGCTGCAAAATTACAGCCATTGGTGAAAAATGTGAATCTGGATCTAATGGACGAAATTGGTTATCGCTCCGTTTTAATCGGTTTTCCAGTCTTTACACTTGGCGGACTCATCTTCGCCATGATTTGGGCGCAAATTGCCTGGACGCGATTCTGGGGTTGGGACCCTAAAGAAGTGTGGGCATTAATTACATTCTTATTTTATGCAGCCTTTCTGCACCTACGCCTATCTAAAGGATGGCACGGTGAGAAATCCGCGTGGTTAGCCGTGATCGGGGTTGCCATTATTCTTTTCAACCTGGTGGCCGTTAACCTTATTATCGCAGGGTTGCATTCATATGCTTAAATAATGAACGGGAGGGAGCTGACGATAGTGAGAATGATATTCTCTTTGAGTCAGCTTCTTTTTTCATATAAAATATAGGATAATATGGTTTAATTAGACAAAAGGGGGATATTACCCATGGAGGAAAACATTAGAATTTTAGTTGTTGATGATGAAGACCGGATTCGTAGACTTTTAAAAATGTATCTTGAAAGAGAAAACTATGAAATTGATGAAGCAGAGAATGGAGAAGAAGCATTAGCGCTTTCTCTCGAGAATAATTACGACTGTATCTTACTGGATATCATGATGCCGGGGATGGATGGGATCGAAGTATGTCAGCATCTTCGTGAAAAGAAAGCGACTCCCGTGATCATGCTCACTGCTAAAGGAGAAGAAGTGAACAGAGTGCAAGGGTTCGAAGTTGGAACAGACGACTACATAGTGAAACCTTTTTCTCCTCGCGAAGTGGTTTTGAGAGTGAAAGCGCTATTAAGACGTTCTTCAAAGACGAGCTTTATTCAAACAGACGCGAAGACGAAGGACCTGATCGTTTATCCTCATCTTACCATCGATAATGATGCCCACCGGGTAACTGCTGATGGAAAAGATGTGAACCTGACACCGAAGGAATACGAATTGTTATATTTCCTTGCCAAAGCTCCAGACAAAGTGTTTGACCGTGAGCACCTGCTCAAGGAAGTATGGCATTATGAATTTTTCGGAGACCTGCGCACAGTTGATACTCATGTAAAGCGATTAAGAGAAAAACTGAATAAAGTTTCTGAGATGGCTGCAAAAATGATTGTGACCGTATGGGGAGTAGGATACAAATTCGAGGTAACCAATGAATGAGGCTCTGGCGTAGTGTTGTAGGAAAGCTATGGCTAACGATCCTGCTCTTAGTTTCCTTTGTGTTATTTATCCTTACGATTCTTTTACTGGAATTCTTTCAAAACTATCACGTCGATGTGGTTGAAAAAGAATTAACCCATACGGCTGAAAAAGTGGCGAGGGTCATTCAGAATCATAAAGACTTGGAGCTCGGGATGGAACTGGGTAAAGAAATCATTGATGACCCGATAAACATCATTATCTCCTTAGATCAAAATGAGTCACTTTATTCACAGGATTCTACAGAATTTCAAAAGAATATTCACGACTATATTTCAGAAGATGAACAACTTCAATCAGTGAAAACAAAAGAAATTACCGTCAAGAAAGAGATTGAATTATCCTCGGAAATGTCATCGAACCGTTATGAAAACGTCATTATTGTCGGGACGCCCTTGCATATCAATGAAGAAGATGGAGCTGTGTATCTCTATCAGTCCCTTGGTGTTATTAAAGATACTACTCGTCAAACAACGAAACTGATTTTGCTTGCTGCCGGGATTGCCATTATTTTAACAACCATTTTTGCTTTCTTCCTTTCTACGCGTATCACCGCACCATTAAGGAAAATGCGGGAAGCAGCCTTTGAGGTAGCAAAGGGTAAATTTGATACAAAGGTTCCGATTTTGACGAAGGATGAAATCGGTGAACTTGCAACAGGGTTTAACCAAATGGGTAGGCAGTTAAAGTTTCACATTAACGCACTGAGCCAGGAGAAAGAGCAGCTTTCCTCGATATTAAGCAGTATGGCTGATGGCGTCATCACCTTTAATCGGGACGGCACGATCTTAATTACCAATCCGCCGGCGGATAGATTCCTGCAGCATTGGTATTATGAGCAAAGCGAAAGCAGTGAGGAAGCCATCCCTACTACTGTAAAAGAATTATTACAAAGCGTGGTCGTGACAGAAATGGAACAGACCGGTGAACTGAGTCTGCAAGGACGTTCGTATGTGGTGATTATCAGTCCTCTTTACAACAACAACAACATCAGAGGAGCAGTGGCGGTCGTCCGCGATATGACAGAAGAGCGAAGATTGGATAAGCTTCGGAAAGATTTTATTGCAAATGTATCCCATGAACTCCGTACGCCAATCTCTATGCTTCAAGGATATAGCGAAGCGATCGTTGATGATATTGCTGAAACTGAAGAAGAAAAGAAAGAGATAGCCCGAATTATTTATGATGAATCATTGCGCATGGGCCGTTTGGTCAATGACCTTCTGGATTTGGCTCGTATGGAGGCGGGGCATATCACTCTTAATAAAGACGTAATAGGTATCATGCCTTTCACCGAAAGAGTGACCAATAAATTTATTGGACTGGCCAAAGAAAAAAAGGTCTCCATATTCTTTGAAAGTGATGTAGGGATCAAAAATGAAATTCATATGGACCCGGACAGAATCGAACAAGTATTAACCAATCTTATTGATAATGCTTTAAGACATACTCCTACAGGCGGGGAAGTAACGGTATCCCTGACGGAAAGCAAGGGCGGTTATTTGTTTCACGTAAAAGACACGGGTTCAGGAATTCCTGAAGAAGATCTTCCTTTTGTATTTGAGCGCTTCTATAAAGCAGATAAAGCCAGGACAAGAGGGAAGTCAGGCACAGGTCTTGGCTTAGCAATCGCGAAGAACATTATTGAGTCCCATAAAGGTCATATTCAAGTGCAAAGTAAAGTCGATCAAGGGACAACCTTCACTTTCTTTCTTCCTATTTAGCCAAGAATCGATGGTATCCATAGAAACTTGACGATTTTTCTTGTTACATGGGAAACATTCTTTATTTTTTGGCTGCTCGTAGAAAACGTTGTTGAAAAAGTGATAAAAATAAATAGGAATAACTGGAGAAGTCAACAGGGGGAAAAGCACCCTGTTGGCTTTTTATTTGTAGAGAATCTTGTGAATAAAGTCTTTCCTTTTTACCGGTTAAATACTATATTGATAGTGTGTAACTTTTTCACATAAAAAACGACTAATAAATTGACGGGGAGGGGAACAAGTGGACTCCGTTTTTGAGAAATTATACTCTGATTATCATCAAGATGTATTTCAATTTCTAATATATATGGTACAGAATAAGCAGCAGGCTGAAGACCTGGTGCAGGAAGTATATATCCGGGTGCTTAAATCTCATGAGCGTTTTGAAGGCAAAAGCTCAGAAAGAACATGGCTTTTTTCGATTGCAAAAAATGTAGCCATTGATCATTTTAGAAAACAAAAGAATTGGAAGAATCGAATATTGGATAAATTCGATTGGAGCCGAAACGATGTGACAGACGACGTGGCACTCCCGGAAGAAATTGCCGTTGCGAAGGAAGAAATTAAAGTATTGTACGAGTGCTTAAAACAATGTTCGACGGATTATCGAATGGTGATTATTATGCGATATTTACAAGAACTTTCAATCGCTGAAACATCTGAAGTTTTAGGCTGGACTGAAAGTAAAGTGAAAACGACCCAGCATCGAGCCATCAAATGGTTAAGAATTGAAATGAATCAACGGCTACAAAAGGGGGAAAGAGACATTGAAGCAGTCAGAATGGAAAGATCGTGATATAGAGGACCTTGTCAAAAAGCTTCCTCGAATCAAAGATGATCGAACTCCTCAATCAATTTACGCAAGGATGGAGCGTCAGAACAAAAAGAGATTCTTTGCTTTAAACCGTTTAATTCCAACAGTCGCTGCGCTGGCAGCCATATTCATTATGGTTATGCTTGCTCCAACCGTATTAAATCAATTCAATGAAAATAGTATGGGAAAGTCTGAAATGAAATCCGAATCATCTGGCAGGGACATAACAGTGAAAAAGGCAGAAGAATCAGAGGGAAGTTCCGAAATGGTTCAAGACTCTGACAAGGAGCAAATTACGACTGAAAACGAGAATAATCAGCTAAGTATGGCTGAGTCTGAAAAAAGCCTTAAACCGCTTACAGAAGACAGATTATCTCTATATGAAGAAGACTTGGAAGGAAAGGACTACTATTCCTATGGACTTGTTTCTCCCGAAGCGGTACCTGTTCCCGTCTCGGTAGTCGACGACCCGGCAGAAGATGAAGAAAGCTGGTTGGCCCGACACGAACAACTTGCCGGTGTATTACCTGAAGGAAGCTGGGGAATGGAAGACTTTCTTCCCCTGAAAGGAAAATTCACCCTTGAAGACCGCAAAGTCATCTTCACTCTGGATGCAGATCATTCGTATAGTGGGAGTAGTTCGGTGGAATACGCTTTTTATCATTCTCTACTTTACTCATTTCAACATCAGGATTTAAACGAAGTGGTTCTTCAAGAACAAGACGGGTCAGTTCCGCAATTCAGTTCTACCGGGGAATTCTCAAAAGTCGATCTAACAGAAGAGGTTCATACGGCATATTTTCTATATTCACCAAATGGTAGAGAGCGCTTCCTTGTGCCGGATAACATAAACAGAGGAAATGTCAAAGAGTCCATTCAAGCAATGAAAAGATCCGACAAAAACCTTTTCCAAAGTGTGATTCCGAAAAACATCAATATTAGTGTTTCAGATTCAGATGACTATTTAACCATTAACTTCTTAAATGAATTGGATATTGAAACCTTAGATAAGGACACAGCTCTGGAGATGATAGAAGGTTTATTGCTGACAAGCAAAAGCTCCGGTTATGAAAGGGTTCTATTTGAAAATATTAAGCAGGAAAGCTGGAATGGATTCGAGTTCAACGAACCAATTGAGACACCGATCAGCCCGAATAAGAAAAGCTTAGAAAATTAGATGTGATGGAAAGACTGGAAGCGGGGAAGTAATCCGTTTCTGGTCTTTTTTTATGTGTAACTCCGGCGACTAGAGGCTCGAGGTCATAAGTCAAACATGCCAAAAAGGCAAAGGACGCCTTTTCGGCATGTTCGACTTATGCTTGTCGCCTCTGACCAAGCCGCCTCCGCATTTGTGTCATCCAGCTCCGGCGGCCAGCCCCTCGAGGTCATATGCTAAATTGGCCAAGAAGGCAAAGGACGCCTTCCAGGCCAATTCATCTTATGCTTGTCGGGGCTGACCAAGCCGCCTCCGCTTTTGGGATGTCTAGCTGCGCCTCCTAGTCCCTCGAGGTCACTTTGGAAAAATGGCATAAGGCAAAGTACGCCTTTTGCCATTTTCCCAAAGTGCTTGTCGGGCCTGATCAGTCGGCTCCGCATTTCCGTGTATATTTATCTCAAACTTAGACAAACTACTCAAAGGAAAATTATCTCATTCTGTTATGAATATTGAAGGGGGCATGTACATATAGTGGGGAGTGCATGAAATGAAGGTGAGAAGGCAAGAATGGTTTAATGCGTGAAAAGGTAGCGGTAGTGTCGCTTCAGTCGGGAAGAAATAAAGGTATTGCGTCAAATGGGTAAGGAGGACAAGCATGGTTTTGGATTATGTTAGAAGGTTATTAATCGTATTTCTGTTAGCGTTGTGTGTGAGCTTTATGTTCTTTACTGGAAAGATAGCGAAAGCAGAGACGAATGAGATCGCGGAAGAAACGGTATCCTGGACATTTCCAGTTGAAGGGGTGATAACCGACTCGTATGGGACAAGGTCAGGTACACATAAAGGTATGGACATAGGAGGAGATATCGGTTCTCCTGTTTATTCAGTAGCTAAAGGTAAAGTCACTAAATCCTATCTTTCTGCAAGCTACGGCCATGTAGTATTTATTAGGCACGATAACGGATACGAAACCGTTTATGCTCATCTTGAAAACCGGTTTGTAGAAGAAAATCAAGAGGTGGGTCAAGGTGAACAGCTTGGAAGTTTAGGAAACACAGGCAGGTCGACAGGAGCCCACTTGCATTTTGAAGTGCATAGGGGGAAATGGACGATCGATAAGGAGAATGCAATCGATCCCTATATGGTATTTGGACAAGGTCAGGTTGGGCAGCTTGTGTTTGCTCAGGAGAAAGATCCTTTTCAGGCAGTGGATGTTTCCGGAACACCTGAAAGCACCCATGGTGTAAGCTCTGCAGAAGAAGTTCAATCTAATGAAAAACAGGTAAGTCATATCGTACATAAAGGGGAGACCCTCTGGGGGATTTCTCAGCAATACAATATATCTGTGGAGGATATTAAGAGTGCCAATGAGTTAAATGACACCAATTTGGTGGTTAACCAGTCTTTAGACATCCCTCAATCAGCAGGGAGTAGGTATGTAGTGAAACAAGGAGACACCTTATACTCCATTTCAGTCGCACAAGGAATTGATGTGAATGAATTGGTGGCTTGGAACGGATTGGATCTTAAGACGCCTATCTATCCGCAGCAAGTTTTAAAGCTGCAATAATAGATGTGTAAACTTTATAGAATCAGGTTAATCAAATTTATTTCGAATTCGAACTTTTTCCTTCACATAATCCCCATCCTTATGTATAATGAGAATGTATAAAAAAATAAAGATTCGTCTTCGGGGCAGGGTGAAATTCCCTACCGGCGGTGATGAAACATTTGTTTCTAAGCCCGCGAGCCTTTTGGGGCAGGATTTGGTGCGATTCCAAAGCCGACAGTATAGTCTGGATGGGAGAAGATGAGGGTTTATGCCAAAACGTTTAGAAAAAGGGAAGCTAGACGTTTATTCGGGTATGCCTTATCATTCTCCTAGATATACGTATCTAGGGGTTTTTTAATGCTACCTTTGGCTTGAGCTATCTTCGATATGAGATGAATCTCCTAAAGGAGAGAGGTTTTATGAGAAAAATGAATACGCGCATGTTTGTAACGGTTGGTATGTTAAGTGCCATATCCTATGTGTTGATGTTGTTTAACTTCCCGATTCCACCATTTCCAAAGTTTTTAATGGTAGATTTTAGTGACGTTCCTGCGTTAATTGCAACTGTGACATTAGGTCCTCTGGCAGGGATATTAGTTGAATTATTTAAAAATGTAATTGACTACATTATGACAGGAAGCGATACCGGCGTCCCAATTGGTCATGTAGCCAATTTTATGGCGGGAGTACTTTTAATTCTACCGACATATTATATTTATTCACGCTTTCAATCTAAAAAAGGACTGTTGATTGGTCTCATCACAGGTACTGTGGTCATGAGTATTAGCATGGGGATTCTTAATTATTTTGTGTTCCTGCCTGCTTATAAATACTTTATGAATTTTGAGCTTCCAGCTGAAATAATCATTACAGGAATTGTCCCATTCAACATTTTAAAAGGAATTTTAGTAACAACGGTCTTCATCTTACTATTTGTCCGCCTTCAAGGCTGGTTATCAAGACAGGTAGCCCTGAACAAAGCGGCATAGAGCTAATATAAATCGTAAACCCCTCAATCACAATTGAGGGGTTTTTCTAATATTTTCAATGTAAAAAGAAAAAGCTAAGGAGAATTTCTCCTTAGCTTTTGTGATTACTATTCAAACTTAAGTGCGTCTCCATCAAAAGGTTCGTCAGCTACTTTAATGGAATCAGTAGGACAACCTTCAAATGCATCAATCATATCATCTTCCAATACGTCAGGAACTTCAACCGTTCCTTGGTTATCGTCTAATGTTACAAATGCAATACCTTCATCATCATAGTCGTAAATATCTGGAGCAGCAGCCCCGCACGCTCCACATGCAATGCATGTATCCTTGTCAACGATCGTATATTTTGGCAAAGAAAAAACCTCCCGAGTAAATAATTCTATATAATTCATCATTATACACAATGTAAGTTTGTGAAAAATCACTTAATGTTTATTTTATAGAGGATTGTATAACTTTTCAATAGTTAGGTGGTTTCTTTTTATTTTTATCCTATATATGAAAAACAAAACATGGTTAAACAACAAATTCATGGTACAATATTTGACAATAA
The DNA here is from genome assembly GCF_042666755.1 of Rossellomorea sp. GCM10028870. Taxonomy (NCBI): domain Bacteria; kingdom Bacillati; phylum Bacillota; class Bacilli; order Caryophanales; family Bacillaceae; genus Rossellomorea; species Rossellomorea sp. GCM10028870. Next base: position 637,185 of record NZ_JBHTGN010000001.1, read on the forward strand.
CCTACATGTTAAGGAGTAGAGAATTGACCTATCTTAATTATGTGATTTTATATTGTCTCTTGCAAATAAATGGAGAGCGTTCAATTTACTCTGTTTTTCATATCTTAAAAGGAAAAAAATCCTCCCAGTCGATCCAGGATGCCCATATCTTTTATTTGCAGCCGTTTTTCCTTTCTTTACCTAAGCTTAAACGAGCGTACTTTAATCAGAAGGTAAAGGAATTAGAGAAAGTGGGGTATGTCATTGTCGACGAAAGTGGGAAAGCGACTGTGACCACTGATGGTATGATTTCTGTCAAAAATGATTTTCAAGGTGACTCATTTCCATCAAATATGAATGGACTCGTTTACGGTGATCAAACGGTTCTGTTTTGGAAAAGATTAAGCCTCCTTGTTCAAGTTCTTTCGAACGGGAAACAGCAGGAAACGCTCTATTTTCCTGTGCAACGCAACAAAAATGTTCAAGATTGGGTGAAGGGCTGCCTAAAAGCGAACCCTAATATCGATAATTTATCTTCCGCTCTATATAAGGAGCTGCACAGCCTGTTAACCAGGCTATCCCAAACCTTGGATCCCAACATCCTTGTTTTCCGCTTAACTGGATACAAGGATTATGGATGGACAGAACTGCAGGTTTCGGAGAAATTAAATATGCATCAAGAAGAATTCCGTTTTAAATTTCTTAATTTAGTACACGGTATGTTATCAGAATTAGAAAAGGAATGTTCAACTTACCCTATACTATATTCCATCGGCTTAAAAAGTGATCAACAGCAAAACCTGACAATTTCTACAAGTAAAACATATGAGTTGTATCAAAAAGGGCATACAATCGAAGAGATCTCACGTATACGTGATTTAAAAATAAACACCATTGAAGATCACGTGATCGAATTAATTTTAACACAGAAAGAATTTACCATTGAGCCGTTTATTTCTCAAGAAGAATATCAGAATGTATTGATGGTGATGAAAGACGCGAAAACCAAAAGGCTGAAACCGATTAAAGAAAAGCTTCCTCATTTATCTTATTTTCAAATTCGGGTAGCGATCGCAAAGGCAGGTGAGAACCGTGAAGTTGCAACAAGAGCTTAAAAAGAGATTTGGCTATTCTTCTTTTAGAAAAGGACAGAAGGAAATCATTCAATCCGTCCTGGATAGACGAGATACGGTGGCGATGCTCCCTACAGGAACCGGTAAGTCTCTGTGCTATCAATTGCCCGGATATCTAATGAGGGGACAAGTGTTAATCGTTTCTCCTCTTCTGTCATTAATGCAGGATCAAGTGGAACAGATGAAAATAATGGGAGAAAAAAGGGTGATCGCACTTAATTCATTTTTACCCTATATGGAGAGAAAAGCGGCTCTTGAGCAATTACATCTATACAAGTTCATCTTCATATCACCAGAAATGGTCATGAATCCCGGTATCATCTCATCCCTTCAAAGATTAGATATATCCCTGTTCGTCACGGATGAAGCTCATTGTATTTCGCAATGGGGTCCTGATTTCAGGCCGGATTACTTGAAGCTGGGAGAGCTTAAAGACAAGCTTGGGAATCCAACCACATTGGCGTTAACGGCCACTGCTACTGAAGAAGTAAGGAAGGACATTAGAGAAGTGCTTCAAATGGATGAAGCAGTAGAAAAAGTCTACTCAGTAGATCGTGAAAATATAGGTTTGTTTGTCGAGAAGGTCACGAATCATAACGAAAAGCTGGATTCCCTTCTAGAATGCATTACAAAATGGGATGGACCGGGAATAATCTATTTTTCAAGTAAACGAATGGCAGAAGACGTTTCTTTTTGGCTAGGGGAGAACGGTGTAACAGGTGTCGCTCATTATCATGGTGGGATGGAGCAGGAAGATCGGATTTTAATTCAGCAGCAATTTCTATCCAACAAGCTAAGGATCATATGTGCCACTTCAGCCTTTGGAATGGGTGTAAATAAAGAAAATATCCGATTTGTCATTCATTTTCATTTCTCTTCAAGTATAGAAGCGTTTCTACAAGAAATCGGAAGAGCTGGACGGGATGGAGAAGGTAGTGTGTCTGTCGTGTTATACTCTGAACAAGACCTTTCGATCCCTTTGCAGCTTATTCAAAGTGAATTACCTGAAGACGCACAGATACAAGGATATGTAAAGGAAGGCAGACAGGGTCAGACAAAAGAGATAGTCGATCTGTTGCAACTGTCAGAGGTTCAATATCGATTTCTTACTTATTATGCAGATGAGCTGACTCAAGGACAGGCACTTAATGATGATAGATTGATAGAAAAAATGAAACAAATACGGAACAATCGTTTACAATACAAGAAGGACAAACTGATTTCAATGATCGAGTGGATACAGGTCAGCTCTTGCAGAAGAGAGAGACTCCTTCATTATTTCGACGAAGTGCTTCAAAAGGAGAATAGTTTCTGCTGCGATCAATGCGGTTATACTCTTAAGGATTTCAAGAGTCAACCTTTTACCGCTGTCGCCCCAATAGAAACATCATGGGAAAAAAGGTTGGAAAAATTATTATTAGGATAAGTGGTAACGATGCAGAAACAAGGGGAAATCATACAACAGCTTACCAAGAAGCAGTTAACATTTCATTTGTATTTTACTCAAATTTTACTATTAACGATTGCCTTGGGATTAGGTATATTTTTATTTGATACATGGTCTGAATTTTGGAAACAGTTCTATATGTCCTCATCTATTTTAACAATTGGACTAACAAGCGGCTTAATTATTGTGGCCATCGACATCATATTAATGAAGCATTTACCGAGTAGATACTACGATGATGGCGGGGTGAATGCACGAATATTTACGAATAGAAGTATTGGAGAAATTGCTTTACTGGCTTTTTTCATTAGCATAAGTGAAGAAATATTATTCAGAGGTGTACTGCAATTTCACTTTGGCTTAATTATTTCAAGCATTATATTTGCTCTCATTCATTTCAGGTATTGGGCTCACTGGTTTTTAATTGTTAATATAGTCCTGCTTAGCTTTTGGATCGGTTTCATTTATGAACAAACAGAGAATTTATTGGTAACAATCATTATGCACTTTGTTATCGATTTCTTACTAGGTTTACACATGCGTAAGAAAGGAAGACAAGGGAGTAAAGAAGGGATGTCTCATGAGTAAAGACCCATATCGAGATCAGGCAGCGAGATTAAAGCAAAAAATTGAACGAGTCCCAGCGGAAGTGCCAGACAAAAAAAGAGAGACTCTCCCAGCCAGAAGTGAGCTGCATAGAGAGAAAAAGAAGAATAAGAACAAATTGAAAATGAAGTATCCATTGATTAGTATGCTGCTCTTATTTTTTATTCTTTTGCCATTGACTGTGTTCAGCATTTATTCTTATTTCGATAATAGAAATGGTCCCCTGGTGGTCATGTCTGAAGATGTGGATGACGTGGAAGAGGTTCGCTACGATCAGGCAGATAGTGATAACGAAGAGAGTGACACAGAGTCTGATCCCAAAAAAGAAGATGAGCCTTCTACAGGTGACAATAAACAAGAACCGGCTAAAGAGGCTGCTTCTTCTAATGCAGGTAAGGAACAACAAGCCCCATCTTCTCCACCCGCTAATCAAGAAACGGTAGAGGAAAAGCCGGAAGTAGAAGTAAAAGAGGAAACAAAGGAAGAACAGCCAATGTACAAGATCGTATATCACACGGTACAACCTCAGGAAACACTCTTCCGAATTGCGATGAAATACTACAATTCACAATCAGGAGTTGACCGTATCAAAGAGTGGAATCATATTCAAGATAATGAAATTCAGACAGGACAAGTATTAGAAATTCCGTTAGACCAATAAAAAAGCACTCTCCCCACATCAGTTGGGGTGAGTGCCTTTTTTGTCTTCGTTTATCATTTACAATTCCTTTGCAACAATTTTTAATAATATTTACATTGATTTATTAGAAGGGTTACAAACTGAAAATATAATAAAGTTGACAGTACTTTTAAGACAAAGAAGGGGTTGGTCTGGTGGACAGAATGATTACGCGATTTCGAAAAGTAGATGATTTGTTGTTTTACAGAATTAATGGCAGTAAACAGCTGTATCGTTCATTCTTCGGTATTGTTACTCATTTGGGAGGAGCGAGGCTTACGGTAGCCTCCATTCTGATCCTGTTTTTCTTGAGCCAGTACTATACATCTATGAAGAAAACCGTAACGGTCGCAATGATCTCATTATGTATCAGTCATATTTTTATGACCATCATTAAGAAATTGGTAAAAAGAATCCGTCCTTATCTATCATTACCAAATGCGATGGTTCACGGCTATGAATTTAAAGACCATTCATTTCCGTCTGGTCACTCAACCGCAATTTTTGCCATTTCGATTCCTTTTATGATTCAGTATCCGGCAACGATTCTGATCCTATTTCCATTAAGTTGGTTGGTTGGATATTCAAGAGTAGTTCTGGGGGTCCATTATCCTTCAGATGTACTGGCAGGAGCATTCCTTGCATTTGCTACCACTTTAATGGTTCTATTGTTTATCTGATAAACCCATAGACTTTACAGATTGCACGGCAATTACAAAGGGGGAAGTGTACATGCGAGTTGCATTGTTTTCTGATACTTATCATCCTCAAGTGAACGGAGTAGCAAGAACGTTGAAAAGGTTGACGAATCATTATGAGAAAAGAGGGATTGAATACAAAGTTTTTGTTCCCGATCCTCAAGAGAAAAAGGGATCCTACCCAAATGTACACTCCTTCACAAGTTTTCCTTTTTTCTTTTACCCCGAATGCAGAACAGCTATCGCCAATCCTAAAACGATTGAAAAGCAATTGAAAGATTTTTCCCCCACCCTGATTCATGTAACCACACCTCTTACTATGGGCCTGTATGGGGTCCGTGGGGCAAAGAAAATGAATCTTCCCCTTGCAGCCTCTTATCACACCCATTTTGATCTGTATCTGAATTATTACAAAATGATGTGGGTGAACCCATTATTGTGGAAATACATGAAATGGTTTTATTCACAGGCAGATCGCATTTTTGTACCCTCTAATGAAACGAAACTTCATTTAGAAAAGCAGGGTTTTACCGACTTATCCATATGGGGCAGGGGAGTCGATTGTCAAACCTATTCCCCTGAAAGGCGCAGTTCTGAACTAAGGAAGAAATACAATATTGACAAGAAATACATCCTCCTGTATGTTGGCAGGTTGGCGCCTGAAAAGGACTTAGATACACTTGAGAAAACCATTCAGCATCTTCCCCAAAAATTAAAAGATCAGGTTCAGTGGGTTATTGTAGGAGATGGACCCATGAAAAATGAACTTATGGAAAAAACTAAACTGGAAGATGTAGTTTTTACGGGTTATGTAACAGGAGATGAATTGGCGGAAGTGTATGCATCCTCTGACCTGTTCGTTTTCCCCTCTGCTTCAGAGACGTTTGGTAATGTGGTATTGGAAGCGCTCGCATCCGGTTTACCAGCTGTAGTGGCTGATAAAGGGGGAGTGACGAATATCGTTGATCATGATCAAACAGGAAGAATAGCTGAAGCTCATCAATATCCTTCATTTATTCACCATATCGAGGAAATATTACAAGAAGACCGCCTACCCGATATGAAACGAAAAGCTCTTCAAATAGCTGAAGAACAATCCTGGGATACCATCTTTGATCAACTCATTGTGGAATTCCGTGAAATAATCTTTTACCGCAATCAGAGACAAATGTTTGGGTGAAGATACAATTCGTCCTTTCTTATAGATGTGTAAGGGATCTGAAAAAGGTCCTTTTTTTATTCTACTATTCTATCTATATGGACAAGTTCATAAACTATAGGGAAGGGAAGGAGAGGATGGTAATGAATCATGCTGGAAACGATTTTGGCGAATGGACGGATCATGCCACCGGGCAGATGCTACATAATTTAATAGACAAAAAACAAAAGTTAGATAAAGCCAAAGTGATACACCTCTATAGCTTATGGGCAGCACTGTTTGCTTCCTTCTTTTTTCTCTATTATGTGACGAAATTTGTTCTTGGACCTTATTCTTATTCATTTGCAGAGATGTTTTCTGTATTTGTGTCCAGCTCTTTTCATTTATTTATTACCATGCTGTTGGTTGGACTCTGGGGTGCTACGAAAATCTTATATGAAAAAAAAGAGAAAAAAGAAAAAGAATATCATGCATTAAGGTGTGAAATCATTGATCGAAGTAAAGATTTATGGAAAGAAGAAGCGTGGAAAAAAAGGCATCAAGTGTATGAAAAAATGAAAAAAGAATGGGATATTAACTTATTTCATGGAAGTAAGTGAGATAAAATGCAAGCACTAAAAAACGAGTCCATGGGATACTCGTTTTTTGGTGCTTAGTTTTATAGGATTGGCCCATTCTCCCTTTGCTCGATGAAATGAGCCAACTCTACATTCCCATTCATTAAAAGAACACCTTTTTATCTCTTTCGTCCTTAAGTATTTCAACTGCTTCACGGAAGCGTTGGGAGTGTACGATTTCACGCTCCCTTAAAAACCGCAAGCCATCATTTAAATCCGGATCGTCACTCATATTAATGATCCACTGATAGGTAGCCCTTGCTTTCTCTTCAGCTGCGATATCCTCATATAAATCAGCGATCGGATCACCTTTAGCCGCTATATACGATGTAGTAAACGGCACACCCGCAGCATTGTGATAGAAGATCGCTCCATCATGATTGACATAATGAGGGTCAAGTCCAGCGTCCTTCATCTGCTGGGGAGTTGCATCTTTGATTAATTTATAAACCATTGTGGCGATCATTTCCAAGTGAGCAAATTCCTCCGTCCCAATATCCGTTAACAATCCGATGACTTTGTCCGGGATGGTATAGCGTTGATTGAGATACCTCAGGGCAGCGGCAAGTTCTCCATCTGCACCACCATATTGCTCAATCAGAAATTTAGCCAATTTAGGATTGCATGTACTCACTCTAACAGGATATTGAAGCTTTTTCTCATAAACCCACATTGTCATGCACCTCCTTATTTTTTTATACTTGCCATGGCCACGGAGCGTCCTTCCAGTCCCAAGGGTAATTGGAATAGCTATATCCATAGTTGGTCAGAGGACCAAATTCCTTTTCAAATTTCTTTTTAATTTGTTTTCGGGTTTTAATGTACATATTATATTGAGAGATTGCATCATAATCTTCTGGGTGTGTATCGAGATATAGCGTAAGATCGAGAATCACGAAATCAACCGCTTGTAACTCTTCCAGCACTTCATAATAATGGGGGGGAAGCTGTTTCATGTCAGTTTACTCTCCCTTCATCTTTTCATAGGGACTATAGTAGGGATCATAAAACACTTTCCAAAGAGTGCCTTTTTGTAGCGCTTCTTTTGGTGAATATTGCTCCAAGTTGGGAGGCTGAAAACCTAAGTAAAGGTTTGGAGGAGTTGAATAAACCTTACGGGTGATCGGCTTACATGGATCGAATGGACTTACATATGGATAATAAGCTTTATAAAATTCATGCATGATAATCCCTCCTTTAAAGTAAATCCTTCGTAACAACATATGAAATAAATAAATAGAACATGTTAAATAATTAAAATTCATAATTATGAAGGGAAATCCTTTGAAAATGTTGAATACTAAAAAGGTAGGATATTAATAATGAGGTGGTCAAATGTTTGTTAAAAGTGCCATGATACCGAAACACAAATGCTACGTGGTAGATGAAAATGATTCAATCGAAAAGACCCTAACAGTACTGGAGCATCATAAAATTGATGGAGTACCGGTCCTGGCGAATGATGAATATAAAGGGGTAGCAACTCGTTACAATATCTATCAGAGCTTCTTTCTTTCAGGAATGGATAAAGAAGCCTTTCTCAAGGAGAGAAAGGTGCGTGATATTATTGCAGATTCCGACAAATATATAACAGAAAAAGATGTATTTGAAAATGCTTTGGTCGAATTAAAGGATTCCCCGATTCTCCCTGTCGTAGGGGCAAATAAAAAATTCCTTGGCCTGATTACCCGCTTTGATGTACTCGATCAATTCAGAAGTGCATTCGGGATGGACCAGAAGGGAGTCCGCATCGCCTTTTCTTCTGTAGAAACAGAAGGAAGGATTGCCCGCCTTGGGGATATCATTCAGCAGTACTCGGAATCGGTCATATCCCTTGTAACCTTTGATGAAACCGATAAATTATTGCGACGTATCGTACTAAAGGTAGAAAAGAAGGATAATATGGATAAATTCCTTCATAAGTTAGAGAAATCAGGGTTCCGTATCCTGGATATTCAAGAAGATGAATAATTGACGGAAACCCTGTATGAAAAAAAATCCCTCTCATAAGATTTATGGGAGGGATTTTTTTGATCAATCATATTGCTAAACTGCTTATCACGTTTCTTTTAGGGTATCTATACATTAAATGGTTTCCAGCAGCAGAATTGCTTAACAGCTCAGAGTTCATTGTTGAGTTAGTCTTAAATCCTGTACCATTCTTTGCGGCAATGATGGCTTTTATGGTGGGACTGATGGTTCAAGGGAATTTACTTAAATTTGAATTGTATTCTATTCTGAGATTATTAAATGGTAAACTACATAAAGAATTACTCATCATTCCTTTTCATATAGTCATCATCTATTTATTAAGTTGTTTTGGGATGTGGCAAACAATGATTTTTTCCTTTTTATCCATTTTTTATGGTATTATTTCTATAGATTTTCGCCGCCAAGGAGGCCACAATGCTTGAATTTATTATTTTGTTATTAGCAGGGGGAGTCATGCTCCTCTTTTTTATGTCATATGAAGCACGTCGAAATGTTGTTAAAATGGAAAAGGTGAAGCTTACGGACTTTCCTGATGATACGAAGCCGATTTCCCTCTTTTTTATATCAGATATACATAAGCGGGAAGTTTCAGATGAAATTATTGAAGAAGTGAAGGGAAAAACCGATCTTGTCATTATTGGCGGGGATCTTCTAGAAAAAGGAGTCCCATTTTCAAGAGTTGAACGAAATTTAGATAAACTGCTGACTCTAGGTAAGATATATTTTGTCTGGGGCAATAATGATTATGAAGTGGATACAAATCGGCTGAAGGAAATATTCAAACAAAAGGGAATCATTGAAATCGTAAATGATTCAGTTAAAGTGCCGATCCATAACGGAATGATAAACATGATTGGAGTAGACGATGCGAGTACGCAAAGAGCTTCCTACACATCTGCTCTTAAAAGGACAAGACCAGATGAATTTAATCTTTTAGTGAGTCATGACCCGGGACTTGTGAGAGAGGTACGAAAAGAAGAAGGTATTGACTTGATGTTAAGCGGTCATACACACGGTGGACAAATTCGCTTGTTCGGCTGGGGACTGTATAAAAAAGGAAGACTTGAAAAACTCCCGCAGACCACCCTATTAGTAAGTAACGGTTATGGGACCACTGCACTTCCATTACGCTTGGGAGCTCCGGCAGAAACCCATTTGATGATAATCGAAAAAGAATGAAATGAACATTTGTTATTCATTACCTATACAAATTTTACACAAAAGGGTTTCTCGATTATAATTTCAGAGAGAAGAGAATTACTTGGGGGACTATTTATGAGCAATGATAAGAAGTTAGAAGGCAAATACAATATAAAAGCTGTGTCCACAATTTTAGGAATACAACCAGGTACATTAAGGGCATGGGAGAGAAGATATCAGATTATTGCTCCTGTACGAAATGAATCGGGTCACCGTTTATACACTGAACAGCATTTAAATATATTAAAATGGCTGGTTGAAAAGGTCAATCAGGGATTTACCATTAGTCAGGCTGTTGCACTGCTTGACAAACAAGAGCTGGAAGAAAATGAGATCACCTCATCTGAACAAAAGGATCGTACTCAAAGCATCTCAGATGATCTGTTAAAAGCACTCTTAAGCTTTGATGAAACAAAAGCACATGAGTTAATCAACCAGTCGTTTGCTGTTTACACGATCGATAAAGTAGTGATTGATATCCTGGGCAGTTTACTGGTGAGAATCGGAGACCTGTGGGAGAACGGGAAAATCACGACTGCACACGAGCATTTTGCCACATCGATACTCAGATCTCGAATCGGCATCATCATGCACTCGTTTCCACACAACGGCATCTTACCTAAAGTAGTGGCAGTTTGCGGACCTGGAGAATGGCATGAATTAGGATTATTAATCTTTACTCTCTATGTAAGAAGAAAGGGCTTTGAAGTAATCTATTTAGGTTCCAGTATAAAAGAAAATGATATAGACATTGTTCTTGACGAAGTAAATCCTAAGTTTTTATTCTTCTCCTGTACCTTACGAGAAAATGCAGACAACCTGCTGTCTCTAGTCACTACATTAAAAGATGAGCGTGAAGACCTGGAAATCGGGATTGGCGGGTTTGCTGTAGACAACCTCCCAGGAGATAAGAAAGAGCAATTCCAGGAACACATCGTCGGACAATCCAAATCCGATTGGGAACTATGGCTGAAAAGTAAATTATAAGTGGATTATGCACTGTTTTCTGCCCTTTACATAGTATGGTGATAAATCGTCACACTCTAGGGGGTACGAAGATGAAGCTCGAAAGAATTTCTGACAACAAAATAAAATTTTCCATTAGTGTGGAAGAGTTAGAGCAAAAAGGTTTATTTGAACAAGACCAATGGAAAGATTCCTATATGTGGCATGATCTTTTTGAAGATATGCTGGACGAAGTTCAAGGGAAGTTCGGCATTGAAACGCAAATGGAAATCACCGTGGAGATTGAGTCATTCGATGATCAGGAAATTTGTATGATCCTCACGTTAGAGTCAGAAGATGACTTTTCTGATTGGGAAGACGAAAATGGAATCATAAAGTCCATGAATGATCATGATGTGCTCGTCTACTTTGATGATTTCGAGGATGTACTGAACCTCCTTAAACGCATCAACGAATTGAGCAAAGTGAACAATCGTCTTATACAGTTAAGTATTTATTATTATGATAATAAGTATTACTTACTTATAGAAAACCTACTTGAATGCGATAGCTTTATTTTGGAGGCCATTTGCGCTGAATATGGCCAGCACTCAAAGACTACGAAACATATCCTGATGGAATATGGCCGTGCTGTTTTAAAAAAGGATTCCATTGAAAAAATTCTGTTTTATTTTTGATCGTGGTATGTGGTACTGAATCTTCACCCCCTTTAGATATATGGTTTACTATGATTTATAGGATAAATAGGTAAAGTTTTGCACTTTTAGGTTGATTCCTGGAAGTGTTTTTTGTTTTTGAGATGGTTGTTGTGATTTCTTCTCGGCCTGCCCAAGCCGCCTCCGCTTTTCGATGTGTCCAGCTCCGGCGGCTAGAGGCTCGAGGTCATAAGTCAAACCTATCAAAAAGGCAAAAAGCGCATTTCCGGCAGGTTCGTCTTATGCTTGTCGCCCCAGGGCGAGCCCCTTCCGCTTTTCGATATGTCCAGCTCCAGGGGCTTGGGGCTCGAGGTCATAAGCCAAGCAACCCAAAAAGGCAAAAAGCGCCTTTCCGGGTTACTCGTCTTATGCTTGTCGCCCCAGGGCGAGCCCCTTCCGCTTTTCGATATGTCCAGCTCCAGGGGCT